>JAGZFB010000005.1:0-190727 GCA_018368055.1 Collinsella sp.
CCTGGACGAAGTCCGGGCCCGCGCCTTTAGACGCGAGCCCGGGGCCCGTGGGTTATACCCTAAGAGCAAACCACCCTTTTTAAGGGTGGTTCTGATTGCATTGTGCTTGCCTGAAGTGCGCTTCAATGTGCAACAATGGCGTTTCGCCCTATCAGACGCGAAAGGAAGCCCATGTCTCAGAGAAGCACCAGTCCGCTCAAACGCTCCACCGTACGTCGCACGCTGCAGCGTTTTTGGGACGTCACGCGCACACAGCCGTTGATTGTTTTTCTCTCGGTGTTCTCGTCGGCGGGCTATATCTTTTTGCTTACGTTTGCCAACACCTACGTGATGGCCCTTATCGTCGACCGCGTCCAGGCCGGCCCCGTGGCGGGCGACCAGGTGTTTGAGGTCTTTGGTCCCTACATTCTGGCACTCGTGCTCGTTAACCTAGTGGGCCAAATCCTCTCCAAGCTGCAGGACTACACCGTCTACAAGCTCGAGATTGCGGGCAACTATCACCTGGCACGCCTGTGCTTCGACACGCTCTCCAATCAATCCATGACATTCCACACCAGCCGTTTTGGCGGATCGCTTGTGAGCCAGACGAGCCGTTTTATGAGCGGCTACACGGGGCTGGTGGACGTGACGGTGTATTCGCTCATTCCCACTATCACCTCGGTTGTCTGCACGGTGGCAGCACTCGCCCCGGTGGTGCCGACGTTTACCGTGATCCTGGTGGGCATCATGGTCGTCTACATCGCGTTTGTCTGGCTTATGTACAAGCGCATCATGCCGCTTTCGGCCGCGACGTCCGCCGCGCAGAACAAGCTGTCGGGCGTGCTGTCCGATGCGGTCACGAATATCCTGGCCGTCAAGACCTGTGGGCGCGAGGACTTTGAGCGCGACCTGTTCGATGCCGCCGACCGCGCTGCGCGCGATGCCGAAACGGTATCGATGCACGCCATGATGCAACGCAACTTTACGACCTCGGGCCTTATCGTTATCACCATGGCCGTGGTGAGTGTGTTCGTCGCGGGCGGCAACGCGTGGTTTGGCATCTCTGCCGGCGCGCTCGTCATGATCTTTACCTATACGTACAACCTCACCATGCGTCTGAACTACGTGAGCTCCATGATGCAGCGCATCAACCGCGCGCTGGGCGATGCGGCCGAGATGACGCGCGTGCTGGACGAGCCGTGTCTGGTGGCAGACGACGAGAACGCCCCCGAGCTCAAGGTGAGCGAGGGCGCGATTGATTTTGAGCACTTGAGCTTTGCATACCGTGATGCCGCGGCGGGCGAGAGCGTGTTCGACGACCTGACGCTCCATGTGGCGGCGGGCCAGCGCGTGGGCCTGGTGGGCAAATCGGGCTCGGGCAAGACAACACTCACCAAGCTGTTGCTACGCTTGGACGACGTGCAGGGAGGCTGCGTGCTCGTGGATGGTCAGGATGTCTCGCGCTGCACGCAGCAGAGCCTGCGCCGTCAGGTTGCCTACGTGCCGCAAGAGGCGCTGCTGTTCCACCGCTCTATCCGCGAAAATATCGCCTACGGCCGCCCCGACGCTACCGACGAGCAGATTCGCGAGGCTGCGCGCCTGGCCAACGCGACTGAGTTTATCGACCGCCTGCCCCGTGGCTTTGACACCATGGTGGGCGAGCGCGGCGTTAAGCTTTCGGGCGGCCAGCGCCAGCGCGTGGCCATCGCCCGTGCCATTCTCACTGACGCGCCGATTCTGGTGCTCGACGAGGCGACGTCTGCCCTCGACAGCGAGTCCGAGGCGCTGGTGCAGGAAGCGCTCGAGAACCTGATGCGCGGGCGCACCTCCATTGTGGTGGCGCATCGCCTGTCCACCGTGGCAGCGCTCGATCGCATCGTGGTGTTGGCCGACGGCGAGATTGTCGAAGATGGCACGCATGCTCAGCTCGTCGAGGCGGACGGCGAATACGCAAGCCTGTGGAGCCGCCAGACCGGCGCATTTTTGGAGGCTTAAGGCCCCCGTACGTGGGACAATCGTTTTCGTGAAGTTATGTTTCTGCCGAGCCGAGGAGTCGTTATGCCACGCGAGACCAATGCCGCCAAACGCGAGCGCGCCATCGAGGTGTGCGAGCGCCTTAACCGTCGCTATGGCCCGGTCGAGTGCTTCTTGGACCACGAGAATCCCTTTAGGCTGCTCATCGCAGTGCTGCTCTCGGCTCAGACGACCGACGCGCAGGTCAACAAGGTGACGCCCCAACTGTTTGCCCAGTGGCCCACGCCCGAGGCCATGGCCGGGGCGAGTGTGACCGACGTGGCGGACACCATTAAGTCGCTCGGCTTTTATAAGAGTAAGGCCAAACATGCCGTGGAGGCCGCGCAGATGATCGTTGCCGATTACGGCGGTGTAGTGCCGGCGGATATGAAGGAGCTCGTCAAACTGCCGGGTGTGGGGCGCAAGACGGCGAACATCGTGCTCAACGTGGGGTATGGCATCGTGGAAGGCATCGCGGTGGATACGCACGTCAACCGTATCGCGCATCGCCTGATGCTGAGTCCCAAGGCGCATGCCAAAGAGCCGCTCAAGACCGAGCAGGATCTGCTCAAGATCTTGCCGCACGAGTATTGGGAGTCGGTCAATCACCAGTGGATCACCTTTGGCCGCGAAATCTGCGACGCCCGCAAACCCAAGTGCGACGAGTGCCCGCTGGCAGACCTTTGCCCCAGCGTGCGTGTGACGGGGTAGGGCCCGGCACGTTTTATCGGCACCCGAAGACGGCGACCAATGTTGCGCAACACATTTGGGCTGCGAAGGCTCAATATGATGGCGGCAGATACCGTTTGTTGTGAGGGGATGCCCGAATATGTTTTGCACCAAGTGTGGATTCGAGATGCCCGACGGAACCGATTTTTGCACGAACTGCGGGGCGCGCATGGGCGCTGCCTCTCCGGCGGCCGCGCCTGCTGAGCCCGCATCGATGCCGGCGGCAGGGATGCCTCTCGTGCAGAAGAAGTCACATAAGCGCGCGGTGATTGTCGGCATGTGCGTGGTGGGCGTGCTCGTTGCCGGCGGTGGCGCTCTGGCGCTGACCGGCGTGCTGGGTCCGCTTGGGCAGGGCAATTCATCGCAGATCACGGTGCTCGGGTCCGACGAGGGCTCGGCCGAGCACAAGGACGAGGGAAGCGCCAAGGAGAAGCCTGCCGCCGACGAGGATGAGGCGGATGAGCCTGAGCAGACCGGCAGCAGCGTAAAAGTCGACCTCAATGACCAGGCAACCTATGCCGCCGCGAATCTGTTCCTGTCGAACTTTACGGAGGAACAGTTTGCGCGTGACGGGGCAGGCGGGTTAGCCTCGTTTGATGCGGCGGACGGTCTTTCTGCAGAGGAAAAACGGGGCATGACGATTTTCGTCTTTAACCACCTGCTCGAAAACACTACGAATCGCGTGGAAAGGGGCGGGGATGTGGACGGCAAATCCTATGCAAGCAAGGTCCCCGTTGATTCCATGAAGCGCGAGATGAACCGACTGTTTGGCGTAACGTTATCCGATGACGAGATGTATATCGACGCTGATGGCGGATTGCCTGACAATCTGGCAACGAGGGTTACGGTTCAGGACGGCTACCTGTACTTTAACGAGATGCACGGCTTTGCCGGCTCGCCTATTCCGGCAATCGTTTCGGGCGCGGAAGACCTGGGCGACAACACGTACTGCCTTACATTTGAGGCTTATGTCGCGCTGAGCTATAACGGCATCTCTTCTCCTTTGATCTCGGATGTTCCTGAGAGCGTTTATGGACTGCCTGCCGATCAACTGAAGTCGACGATTGGGGCTGACTCTACACCTATGATGTCCGGGACCGCCGTGGTAAAGGTTACCGCTGACGACGGCGCTCCTTCTTTCACTCTGCAAAGCATCAATTACGACTAACGCATTCGCCTGAGCTCGATATGATTGATTTAGAACGCTAAGTTGGTGGCCCGCCTGGCGCTTTTAACGTTTAACGTTGCGCGATTGGGAAGTTCGCGTCGATCATTCGTTGTCCCATGCAAAAATGTGTTGCTAATTTAGAAGCCTATTCAAGCGCGCCGAAGTCATGGCGTGCTGGCGTAGCATGAGCAAAAAATCAAGCAATGGAGGGTAACGTGGCAACATCGAAGACGCGAGAGCTCGAGGATGACTTTGAGCGCATCGTGCGCACGCGCGAAGGCGACCTACCTGGTCGGCGTAAAGGCGACGAATACTTGTCTCAAACCCATGCGCTCTACCATGGCGACCCTGCGCCTTGGGCTCTGACGCCAAAGATATTCGACAAGGATATGACGGCGATTCTTAAGGAGGCCGCCGAGCGCATGTACGGCATTATGGACAAGGTGACGCGGGCGTTTTGTTCCGATACCTCCGTGCGTGCGTGGTTTCGCATGGATCCGGCTTTTGCTGACCTGTGCGCTATGGATGCCGGCTATGATTGCCAGATTCCCCTTGCGCGCGTTGATATCTTTCTTGACGAGGACACCGGTTCGTATACGTTTTGCGAGCTCAATACCGACGGCAGTGCCGGAATGGTAGTGACCGATGCGGTCTGCCAGGCAGTGCGAATGACGCCTTCCTTTGAGGAGTTTGCATCAGACCATCCCGGCTTTCGGCAGTACGATTTGTGCGGTAGCTGGATAGATGCATTGTTTGAGACCTATGCAGAGTGGGAACTGGCCCATCCTCGCCGCACCGAGGATAGTGCGCGATCGGACGACGGGGTCCGCGTTGACGAGGGACCCCATGCACCGCAATCAAAGATCTATCCCGCTTCGGTGGCAATCGTCGACTATTCGGAAAGCATCGACTTGGAAGATGCGGCTCATTTTGCCGACCTTATGAGGCGGCGGGGTGTAGTCGCACGCTTTGCGGACGTGCGCGACCTGCGGATTGCCGAAGAAGAGGGCGGTGCTAGGCGCCTGTGCGATGCCGCTGGTCCCATTGATTGCGTTTGGCGGCGCGCGGTGACCGGCGAGCTGTGGGATAAGCCGTGCGACGGACGCTCGGCCTTAATCGAGGCTGCCCAAGAAGGGCTTGCATGTATCGTTGGTGGTTTTAGAACGTGGCCGTGTGCGACTAAGACCGTATTTGCGTTTTTGTGGTCTCGGGCCGGTCAGTCCTTGTTGAGCTCGGAGGAGCAATCGTTTGTACGGGAGCATGTGCCCTATACCGAGATTTTGGACGAAAGCACCCAGTTGTTGAGATTTGTCGAAAAGGATCGATGGATCGTCAAGCCGTGCGGCGGCTACAATGCGGTTGGCGTTGTCGCTGGTTTGGATGTCACGGAACAGGAATGGTCCCAGGTGCTAGCTCGCGCTGCGGCCGCTGGGGCGATTGTACAGGAGTATGCTCAGCAGTATCAGACTCCCTGCTTGCGCGGAACGCTTGTCGATGGGCCGCATCGAGGAGAGGCGCCTAAAGGACTTGTGGATGATCTTGGTTTTGCGCCCGCTTCTAATATGGAAGGCCTGTACCTGTATCGCGGCCGTTTTGCGGGCGTGTATACACGCGTCGGTTTTGCCAACACCATAGGCGAGTGGACGAGCCGCTTAAACGTTGCGAGCTTTTTTGAGGAATAGCCGTTTCTTGGGGCACCTTCCGTGGTTGCGGCGTTCGACGTGACGGGGAAATTTTGGCGAAGCCGGTGAGTCCAGTTCTATCTGGCGTTTTTGTTGCGGGGCTGGGCGTACGCTTGAGCAGGAGTCCTCTCCATGCGCTACCATGACAGGCAATGATTTTTGACGTACGACCCGCCGAGCTTGCCCCGGCGGGCTTTTGGCGTTGCAATGCCGGAGGAACAGCATGCTCATTCACCGTATAGCCGCGCAGCTCTACACTGCCGAGGCGCTGCAGACCGTCGAGGCCGGACTCGATGCCGGCGAGGACGTGACGCTGGCCGTGTCGCAATCGGGTCGCACGCTTATGGCGGCAGCCCAGTTTGCGCGCCGTCCGCGCCCCACGGTCTACATTGTGAGCGGCGAGGACGCGGCCGATCGCGCCGCGCGCAGCCTTGCTGCTTATGTGGGCCTGGCGCACGTGTGCCGTTTTCCCGAGCGCAAGGACTATCCGTGGCGCGAGCAGGCGCCTGACGATGCCGTGGTTGCCCAGCGCTGCGAGGCGCTCGGGCGCATCGTGCGCGGGGACAACTGCATCATGGTCGCCTCGGCCCGTGCGCTGCTGCGTTGCGTGCCGCCAGTCGAGAGCCGCTACTGGGAGTCCACTACTTTTGCGGTGGGCGAGGAGATTCCTTTTGACGAGGTGCCACAGCGCTTGGTGGGCATGGGCTACACCAATGCCGGTGCCGCCGACGCGCCCGGCCTGTTCCGTGTGCACGGCGACACCGTCGAGGTGTTCCCCGCGCAGGAAAAAGCGCCCGTGCGCATTGAGTTTTTCGGCGACGAGATCGATCGCATCCGCCGTATGGTGAGCTCAACGGGCCAGACCATCGGCAACGAAGACAGCATCGAGATCTTCCCCTGCCGTGAGCTGGCGCTTACCGACGAGGCCGTCCACAACATGCATGTGGCGCTCTATCGTGCCAGCCAGGACGACAGCAAACTGGCCGCATTGCTCGAGATGGTGGATGCGCGCATCGTCACGCCTGAGCTCGATCGCTTTTTGCCGGTGATGTACGGCCAGACCGTAAGCCCGCTGTCGCACGTGAGCGGCAAGGCGCTCGTGGTGCTGTCCGAGCCGCGCTCGCTGTTCGACGATTGCCTGCGCGCCTACGAGGATATCGAGGCCCGTGCCGGCGAGGCGGGGGTCGATCGCCTGGACGGCTTGTACGTGCGCGCCCAACAGCTCGACTTTGGTGCCCAGCAGCGCCTGAACTACGTGAGCCTCATCCGTGCCGGCGGTGCGGTGACGGCCGAGCTCAAGATTGAGCAGCCGGCCATCGCAGGCTCGGACAACCGTTTTATGACGCGCATCCAGGAGGTCGTGGGTAAGCGCTATGCCTGCGTGTTTGCCATCCCCGACCGCGGTGCGCGCGAGTCGATGGAGCTTACCTTTGGCGACGAGGGCATTACCTTTGAGGAGTCGCTGACCGCGGCGCCCGAAAATACCGGCGCTATCGGCGACCGCGTGCGCGTGGCAGCGGCGGATTCTGCCGACCGTGCCGCCCGCCAGGAGGCCCGTGCTTCCATTCGCGAGCGTCGCGCCGATGCGCTCAACGCCCGCTCGCTCGAGGCGGGCGCCGCGCAGGCTGCCGCCGGCGCCGCCGTGCCCACCATCTCGCGCGGGCGCGTGACCTTTGTGGACGCTGCCCTGCCGCAGGGCGTGGTGGTGCCCGATGCCAACCTGGCCGTGTTCTCGATCGCCGACCTCAATGCCCGCATGGACGCCAACCGCGCGCGCAGCCGCCGCAAGGTGGACATTACGCAGATCACCTTCCCGTTTAAGCCGGGCGACTACGTGGTGCACGCCACTCACGGCATCGCGCTCTTTAGCGAGATCGCGCGCCAAGAAGTGGGCGGCAAGGAGCGCGACTACTTTTTGCTGGAATATGCCGATGGCGACAAGCTCTACGTGCCGCTCGAGCAGGTCGACCGCATCACGCGCTATGTTGGCCCCGACGGCGACAAGCCGCGCCTGACCAGGCTCAACACCGCCGACTGGACGCGTGCCACCAACAAGGCGCGCAAGAACGCCAAAAAGCTGGCGTTTGACCTGGTCGACCTGTATACGCGCCGCTCGTCGATTACCGGTATCGCTTGTCCGCCCGATACGCCCGAGCAGATCGAGATGGAGGAGAGCTTCCCCTACGACGAGACACGCGACCAGCTGGAGGCTATCGCCGACATCAAGGCCGACATGGAGGCGCCCAAGCCCATGGACCGTCTGCTGTGCGGCGACGTGGGCTTTGGCAAGACCGAGGTCGCCCTGCGCGCGGCGTTTAAGTGCGTGGACTCCGGCCGCCAGGTCATGGTGCTCTGCCCCACGACCATTCTGGCCCAACAGCACTACGAGACATTCTTTGAGCGCTTTGCCCCGTTTGGCCTCGAGGTCGAAGTGCTCAGCCGCTTCCGTACCCCGGCGCAGCAAAAGCGCGCGCTCAAGGCGTTTGCCGAGGGCACGATTGATGTGCTCATCGGCACGCACCGCTTGCTTTCTGCCGATGTGAACCCCAAGAACCTGGGCATGGTGATCATCGACGAGGAGCAGCGCTTTGGTGTGCAGCACAAGGAGCAGCTCAAAAACCTGCGCGAGCAAATCGACGTGCTCACGCTCTCGGCAACGCCGATTCCGCGAACCATGCAGATGGCCACGAGCGGCGTGCGCGACATGAGCCTGATTACCACGCCGCCGACCGGGCGTCGTCCCGTGATCGTGCACGTGGGGGAGTACGACCCCGACGTGGTGAGTGCGGCGATTCGCCTGGAGGTGGGCCGCGGCGGTCAGGTGTATTACGTGTCCAACCGCGTCAAGACCATCGACGATGCCGTGGCGCGCGTGCACGAGGCCGCGCCCGAGGCGCGCGTGGGCGTGGCACACGGCAAGATGAGCCCGCGCGAGGTCGAGGACGTGATGATCGAGTTCGCGACCAAAAAGATTGACGTGCTTATCGCCACGACCATCGTGGAGAGCGGTATCGACAACGCGACCGCCAACACGCTCATCATCGAGGACTCGCAGCGCCTGGGCCTGGCGCAGCTCTACCAGCTCAAGGGCCGCGTGGGCCGCTCGGCCACGCAGGCATACGCGTACTTTATGTTCCCGGGTGAGCTACCGCTCACCGAGGAGGCCACGGCGCGCCTGACCGCGCTTTCTGAGTTCCAGGACCTCGGCAGCGGCATGCGCATCGCCATGCGCGACCTGGAGATCCGCGGTGCCGGTTCGCTCATGGGCGCCGAGCAGCACGGCAACCTGTCGAGCGTGGGCTTCGACCTGTTTACGCAGATGCTGGGCCAGGCCGTGGCCGAGGCGCGCGGCGATGACGATGCCGGCGTGGAGGCGGCGAGCGTGGGCATCAACCTGCCGGCCGACTACTTCTTGTCCGAGGAGTACATGCCGGCGGTGGACCAGCGCGTGCTCGTGTACCGCAAGCTCGCGGCGGCTGAGGACCTGGAGAGCATCGACGAGGTGCAGGAGGAGACCGAGGCGGCGCACGGTGAGCTGCCGTTGGCGGGGCTCAACTTGTTCAACCGCGCTCGCATTCGTATTCGCGGCGAGCGCCTGGGGCTCGAGAGCGTCACGCTCAGCGGCGGACGCATCACGTTTTTGGGCGTCGACGTACCCAAGAAGGTGGCCTTTGAACTAAAGACCCGCTATGGCGCGGTGAACTTCCCCAAGAGTCGCAAGCTGTCGGTGCCCTACAAGGCGGGCGCCGGCGCGGGCTGCGGCCTGGGCCGCGGCCTCGACGCCAGCGACGGCACCGGCCCGGTGGCGGCCGCGCTCATGCTGCTGCAGCAGCTGGGTGCCAGCGACGACGACTAACAAGTAGGGGCGTGGCGGGACGGAGCTATCAGCTGCTCTTTGCCCCGCCGCCTCGCAGGTTGATTCTGACCCCATCGAAAGGAAAGCATGTCCGGATACATCTATAAGAAAGATGTCGCCATTATCGCGGTTGTCCTGTGTCTTTGTCTGGGCGTGGGCAGTTTCTTCGATTATCAGATCTCGAGCGCGCTGTTCAACATCGGCAGCATGTACGGCCGCTTTATCGAGGCGGCCGGCGAGCTGCCTTTCGAGCTGACGGCGAGCATCGCGGGCGTTATGCTCGTGCGCTCGGCACGCCCCGATTCCAAGGCGAGCAAGTGGCTCGCTGCGCTGGGCGTTTTGATCAACGTGGGTCTGGTCGGCTACGAGATTATCGGATCGCTGCGCGTCGGCGGCAAGCTTATTGCGTTTCAGCTTGTACTGACGTTTGTGCTGGTCATCGCAGCCAACTTCATCGCCTACCGCCTCACGCGCACGACCGAGCCCGACGAGCTTACGCGCTGGGCGTTGATGGTGCTGGCCGTGTGGGTCGCTCAGGCCATCATCCTCAACGTCATTGTTAAGCCGTTATGGTCGCGCCCGCGCATGCGCGTGATCGAGGTCACGCCGGGGCTCAATTTTCAGCCGTGGTGGGTGATCGGCAACCCCGACAAGTGGGCCTATATCGCCGCCGGCGTGATTAAGGACGGGTTCAAGTCGTTTGCGAGCGGACACACGGCGCATGCGGCGATTGGCCTTATGCTCGCCGGGCTTCCCGCGGCAGCCTTTAAGGAAAAACCTTCGCGTCGCCGCGTGATCTTTTGGGCGGCGGCTGTGATCGCGGCGCTCGTCGCCTTTGGGCGCATCGTGATTGGAGCGCACTTTTTGAGTGACGTGAGCTGCGGTTTTGCCCTGGTACTGGCACTTGAGTGCCTTGCCGCACGCATTGCCTATCCCAACGGCGTACAATAGCTCCGTTTGAATCATCTGGCCGATACCCGGTAAGAGAGGATTGCCATGCTCGCGTTTAACAACGATTATTCCCACGGCGCACATCCGGCAGTGCTGCAGGCGCTCGTCGACACCAATATGGAGCCGCAGCCCGGCTACGGTACCGATGCGCACACCGAGCGTGCCAAGCAGCTTATCCGCGAGGCCTGTCAGGCCCCCGATGCCGACGTGTTTTTTCTGGTGGGCGGCACGCAGGCCAACGCGACGGTGATTGACATGCTGCTCGCGCCGTACGAGGGCGTCGTTGCTGCCGAGACCGGCCACGTCGCCTGCCACGAGGCGGGCGCCATCGAGTTTGGCGGTCACAAGGTGCTCACCATCCCCGGCTACGAGGGCAAGATGCACGCCGAGGATCTGGAGAACTATATCCAGGTGTTCTACGAAAACGAGAGCTACGAGCACACGGTGTTCCCGGGCGCCGTGTACGTGAGCCTATCGACCGAGTACGGCACGCTGTACTCCAAGGCCGAGCTCGCGGCGATTCACGCAGTGTGCCAGAAGCGCGAGATTCCGCTGTTTGTGGACGGTGCCCGCCTGGCCTATGCGCTGGCGGCCGATGAGTGCGACATTACCCTGCCCGAGCTGGCGCAGCTGTGCGACGTGTTCTACATCGGCGGCACCAAGTGCGGCGCTCTGTGCGGCGAGGCTGTGGTGTTTTGCGGCATGCACACCCCGGCGCATCCCATTCCGCGTATTAAGCAGCACGGCGCGCTGCTTGCCAAGGGCCGCCTGACGGGTGTGCAGTTCGAGGCCCTTTTTACCGATGGCCTGTATTTTGAGATTGGTCGCCAGGCGATTGAGACCGCTCAGGCGCTGCGTCGCGTGCTGCACGAGCGCGGCTACCAGTTCTTCTTGGAGACGCCGACCAACCAGCAGTTTGTGATTCTGCCCAACGAGGACATGGCCCGCATTCGCGAGCATGCCTCGATCGAGTACTGGGAAAAGTACGACGATACTCACACGGTGGTGCGCTTTTGCACCAGCTGGGCCACGACGCAGGAGGATATCGACGCGTTGGCGGCTGTCCTGTAGCCTGATGTAATGACAAGGGGCCGCCCTGCGCCTGAGCTTGGCGCAGGGCGGCCTTTGCTTTTGGGGAGAAGGGTTGTATGACCGAGATGTCCGAGCCGACGATTCGCCTGGCGACGCCCGATGATGCGCCGGCGTTGCTTGCCATCTATGAGCCGTATGTGCGCCAGACGGCGATTACCTGCGAATACGAGGTGCCGAGCGTTGAGGAGTTCGCTGGGCGCATCGAGCGTACGCTCAAGCGCTATCCATATTTGGTGATGGAGTTGGACGGGCGTCCGGTAGGCTATGCCTACGTGAGTTCGCTTAACAGCCGCGAGGCGTACGACTGGTCGGTCGAGACATCGATCTACCTGGCGCGCGATGTGCGCCACGGCGGGCTGGGCCGCAAGCTGCACGACGCGCTCAAGCAATGTCTGATCGCGATGGGCATCACCAACATGTGCGCGCTCATTGCCGTGCCGCACGACAAGGACGACGAGTACCTGACGCACAACAGCCAGGATTTCCATGCCCATATGGGATATCGCCTGGTGGGCGCCTTCGACCGCTGCGCCCAAAAGTTCGGCCGCTGGTACGACATGTGCTGGATGGAGCTGGTCCTGGCCGAGCGCGTCCCTAACCAACCTAAGCCAACCTGGTTCCCCGACCTCCTCGCCTAAAACCACCACAAAGGTGCCTGTCCCCTTTGTGGTGGTTTTGGTGTTGGTTAGCCGATGGGTTCGGTGTATTTGGCACGGTCGGTGCGTTGGATGCGCTTGGAGACATGGAGCGGGCGGCCGTCGGTGTCGTAGACGTAGTCGGTGATCAGGATTAGTGCCTGCCCGCGCTCGACGTTGAGCAAAAACGCCTCGTTTTGCGAGGCGTAGCACACCTCAAAGGTCTTATGCCCCTGTGCCGGCGCGCGATGGAATTCTTGGCGCAGCGTCGCGTAGAGCGAACCGTTGATATCGCGATCGATGAGCGTCTCGAAGCTTGGCGGCAGGTAGGTGGTCTCCAGGCACAGCGGCACGTCGTCCAGGTAGCGCAGACGGACAAGTTTGACGAGCTTGCTGCCCACGGCGGCGTCAAAGAACTTAGCTATGCTGCCGGCCGCCTTGGCAAAGCCCGAGTCCACGGTGCGCGTGGTGGGCTTCATGCCCTGACCTTCGACCTGCTTGGTATAGCTCGAAAACACTAGGTTGTTCTCGTGGAGCGCGGGCGTGTCGGCCACAAAGGCGCCACGCCCGCGCTCGGTGCGCACCAGGCCCTCATCAACGAGAACCTTAAGGGCGTGGCGCACGGTGCTGCGCGACAGCCCCGATTCGTCCATGAGTTCCATCTCGGACGGCAGCTTGTCTCCGCGTGCGTAGATGCCGGCGGCGATGCGGTCACGCAACATGCCCGCCAAGCGCTCGTATTGGCTCAGTTTCTTTTTAGATGAGACGCTCATATTGCCAACCTATATCTAACTTGTATGCCTATCTAAGCAAGCATGTATTTAATACAACAACAAAACCGCTGGTAACGAGCAATCGAAAACCACAGCAGCAAAATTTCTAAGTCAAATATAGCATACAACTAGTCGACATCGTTAAAACATGTATGTAACTTGTATGCCATCGAGAGCATCAAACGAGAAGAAAGGCTGATGCACGATGACTACTCAGGAACAGGTTAAGGACGTCGTCTCCCAGGTTTTGGCTGACAAGGCAGACAAGGGCGGCATCAAGCGCGTCGTGTGGATTGGCGCTGGCGGATCCAACGGTGGCAACTATCCTGCTCAGTATTTTATGGAGCACGAGGCCACGCAGGTCGTGAGCTCCAGCTACACCAGCAACGAGTTCGTGCACGCCACCCCGGCCTACGTCAACGAGAACACCCTGGCCGTCGTCGTGTCCATGCGCGGCACCAAGGAGACCATCGTTGCCGCCCAGGTCGCCAAGGACCACGGCGCCAGCACCATCGCCATCTATGTTGACGAGTCCGGCCTCACCGAGGTCTGCGACTACAAGATCCAGTACGACAGCCTGGCCGTCGACGAGTCCTGCATGGGTCGCACCAACTCCGCCGTCGTGACCATGATCGCCATGGAGCTCACGCAGCAGACCGAGGGCTATGCCGAGTACGAGACCGCTATGGCCGCGTTTGACTTGGTCGACCCCATCTATCGTAAGGCCGTCGAGTACACCCGTCCGCTCGCTGCCAAGTGGGCCGAGCAGAACGCCGACAAGCCCTGCATCAACGTCATGGCCCAGGGCCCGCTCTTTGGTGCCGCCTACGTCTTTAGCATCTGCAACGTGCAGGAGATGCTGCAGATCGACTCTTGCACCATCAACACCTGCGATTTCTTCCATGGCCCCTTCGAGATCCTGGACAAGCGCACCTCGCTGTTCCAGCTCATCAGCGTCGGCCGCAGCCGCTGCAACGACGAGCGCGGCATCCGCTTCGTCAACCAGTACGGTGGCGAGCGCGTCTATCAGCTCGACGCCAAGGAGCTCGGCCTTAACGACATCAAGGACAGCGTGAGCGAGTACTTCAACCACCTGATCTTTGCCCCGATCCTCAACAACGTGTACATGCGCGCGCTCTCTGCCGTCACCCACAAGGACTACATGACGCGCCGCTACATGTGGAAGCTGGACTACTAAGAGCTACGCGGTTTTACCAAACCGCGTAACGGGCCGACGCTGCAAACCCACCTGAGCGGCAATCTGCCTTTCAGCTTCAGCGGCATGACCAGAAGGTCAATGCCGCTTCGCTTCAAGGCACCTTGCTCGCTCAGGTGGGTTTTCGCTGGCGTTGCCAAAGCATCGGCGTCGCCTTGGTCCAGATGTGGCACTTGGGGACAGTCCTAGTCGTTGGACGTTCTTAAATGACTAGTCATCCAAGGACGTCCCCAACGACTACTCATTTAAGTACGTCCCTAATGAGTACCCAATGAGTGTGTGGGCGAGCGGATTTTCCCGCTCGCCGATTTGTGTCTTGAAAAATGTATATAACGACTATAACGTAGTGTGAAACATATTGGAAACAATACCGAGGAGGCTGCGTTGAAGAAAAGCAATCTGGGCTATGTGCTGGTGCTGATCGCCGCGCTTATGTGGGGCAGCATCGGAATCTTTGTAAACGGCATCTCGGCCATGGGCGTTTCGTCCCAGAGCATGGCCGCCTTTCGCTTGTTGGTCGGAGCGCTTATCTTGGCACCGGTCCTGATGTTTATGGGCTGCCGTCCGGGTGAGGGGTCTACCGTGGCTCAGGGTCCGCTGGCCCTGTTCAAGGCAAGCCCTAAAGAGCTTGTTCCCTGCGCGCTTGTCGGTATCGTCGGTTTGGCCGCCGCCAACACCTGCTATTACGAGTGCATGGGCGAGGTGGGCATGTCCACGGCCTCGGTGCTGCTCTATACCTCGCCGGTGTTTGGCGTCGTGCTCGGCCGCGTGCTTTATCGCGAGGACGTGACCCCCAACAAGCTCGTTGCCATTGTCTTTAACATCGTTGGCTGTGTACTTGCAGTGACCAATGGCGACCTTTCCGGTTTCCATTTTTCGGTTTGGGGCGTCACGTCGGGCGTGATTGCAGGCCTTTGTGGTGCGTCGCTCGCGGTGTTTAGCCGAATAGCAACCAAGACGGTCCACCCCCTGGCTGTCACGTTTTGGGGTTTTGTTTTTGGCGGTGCGGTTATGGCGGCCATCGCGGCTCCGTGGCCGGATGTCGCTGCGGCAATGTCGCCACAGCTGTTGTTGTTGTTCCTTGGCTTTGGACTCATCCCCACAGCCGTGGCCTACATCTTATATATGCAGGGTCTGTCCATGGGGCTCGAGACGTCGAAAGTTCCCGTCGTAATGTCATTCGAGACGGTCGTCACCGTACTGGTGGGCATTGGTGTCTATGCCGAGTCCGCCGGCGCGATCAAGGTTCTGGGCATTGTGCTTGTGCTCGCATCCATCCTGATCATGAACACCGACTTCTCCAAGCTGCGCAACAGTGTGTTTGTCGGTCATGTCATTGAGAGCATGACCTTTAAGCCCAACGCGTGGTGGACCGAAAAATCTCAGGACATGGATCTGTTTAAGGAACGCACCGGCATCGCGCTGGAACCCACCGTGCAGGAAAGCCCCTGGTACTTCGTGCGATAGAGGATTGTGTGCGGCGTCTGACCTGGGGTTATCCAGCCAGCGCCGGCCTATCCAGCCCCAACGTTTCAAGTACGTTAAACCCGTCAACGGTCGATTTTCACCCGCGAACGGTCTTTATACTAATTAGCAATATAGGCAACGTATAAGACGTTATAATGACCATAACGAAAAGGAGGAGGCAAGATGAATCAGATCATTCTCGCATCTCATGGCGGCCTGGCCGCAGGCGCCAAAGACACGCTCGAGATGGTTCTCGGCGACGTGTCGAACGTCCACGTCGTGTCGCTTGCTCGTGACGACAAGGAGCCCATCACCAATAAGGTTGAGGCTATGATCGCCACGTTCAACGCGGACGACACCGTCTATGTGCTGACCGATATGCTCGGCAGCTCGGTCAACAACAACATGGTCGAGCTTTCCAAGAACGGCACGAAGTTCACGGTTGTCAGCGGTTTCAACATTCCGTTGGCACTGACGCTCGCTATGAGCCCCGTCCCCGTCAAGGGCGCCGAGCTCGCGGCCCTCATCAACGAGGCCCGCACCGGTCTGACCAACCCCAACGCACCGGTCGAGGCTGCCGCGGCTCCCGCCAAGAAGGCCAAGGCGCCCCGTCACAGCTCCGGTCCCGCCAAGATCGTCCTCGCACGTCTTGACTACCGTCTGCTGCACGGCCAGGTCGTCTTTACCTGGACCACCAAGGTTCAGGCCGAGCGCATCATCGTCGTCGACAACGCTGCCGCCAACGATGACATCAAGAAGGGCGCTCTTAAGCTGGCCAAGCCCCAGGGCGTGCGCCTGAACGTCTTCACCGTCGAGCGTGCCCTCGCCAAGATGGACAAGCTCAACACCCTCGGCGAGCGCGTCATGTTCGTCTTTGGCAACACGGCCGAGATGCTGCAGTTCTGCCAGGGCTACAAGCTCGACGCCATCAACCTGGGCGCCACCGCCAACCACGACGGTGCCGATCAGATTGGCGGCAAGGACAGCTCCGTCTTCCTCGACGCCACCCAGAAGGCCGACGTCAACCAGCTGCTCGACATGGGCATCAAGCTCTATGTCCAGCAGACCCCTACGTATCAGAGCGTCGACATCGACGCCAAGCTGTAATCAACCAGGCTTTTGCCTGACTGAAAGGAGAAGGGTATGAATACGTTCATCAGTGCGGTGCTCGTCGGCCTCGTCGGCGTGTTCTGCATGTGGGACTCCCGCCTGCTCGGTCGTCTTAACTTCGAGCAGCCCCTCGTTGGCGCTACGCTCGTCGGTCTGCTGCTGGGCGATGTGCCCACCGGCCTTGCCGTCGGTGCCGCCGTCGAGCTCGTGTCCATGGGCCTGGTGCAGGTCGGCGCCGCCGTTCCGCCCGATATGGTCCTGGGCGGCATCGTGGCCGCTGCCTTTGCGTGCCTGACCGACGCTTCCGCCGAGACCGCCATGACGATCGCCATCCCGGTCGCCGTCCTGGGTCAGCTCCTCGGCATCGTGTTCCGTTCCATCATCGCCGTCCTCACCCATGTGGCAGATAACGCGATCGATAACGGAAAGTTCAAGACCGCCTACCGTATGCACATCTGCGCCGGCTCCGGTTTGTACGCCATCATGTACTTCCTGCCGATTTTCCTCGCCGTCTTTGTTGGCACCGACCTGGTTCAGGCCATCGTCAACATGGTTCCCGAGTGGCTGTCCACTGGTCTTAACGTTTCGACCAAGATCATGACCGCCTACGGCTTGGCTCTGCTGCTCACCATGATGATCAAGAAGGGTATGACTCCGTTCCTGTTCATCGGTTTCCTGCTCGCCGCTTACCTCAACCTGTCCGTCATCGCGGTCGCTCTGATCGGTGTGTGCCTGGCTGTCGTCTTCATGGGCTTCAAGTTCAACGGTTCCCATGCAGCCGCCGGTGTCGATTCCGACTACGATCCGCTCGAAGACGACGAAGACTAAGGAGGAACACACTATGGCAACCGCAACCAAGGACGTGTCCCTGAACAAGAAGGTCAGCCAGTTCTTCTGGCGCTCCTGGGCCATCCAGGCCTCTTGGAACTACGAGCGTCAGATGAACATGGGCTTCCTCTACGGTATGGTTCCCACGCTCGATCGCCTCTATCCGGACGAGTCCGACCCCAAGCAGCTTGCTGCTAAGAAAGAGGCTTACCACCGTCACATGGCGTTCTACAACTGCACCCCGCAGACGAGCGCTTTCATCCTGGGCCTCGCCGCCTCCATGGAGGAGGAGTACGCCAAGGATCCCGAGAACTTCAACCCCGATTCGATTAACGCGGTCAAGACCTCCCTTATGGGCCCGCTTTCCGGCATCGGTGACTCCTTCTTCCAGGGCACCATCCGCGTTATCGCCTTTGGCTTGGGCGCTCAGCTGGCTCAGCAGGGCTCCATCATGGGCCCGATCCTGGCCCTTCTCATCTCCATCGTCCCCTCCGTGCTGATTACTTGGTTCGCAGCCAAGATGGGCTATCAGGGCGGCCACGAGTACCTGAGCAAGCTTCAGGGCGGCGACCTCATGGAGAAGCTCATGTATGTCTGCGGCATCGTGGGTCTTATGTCCGTGGGCGGCATGATCGCCACGCTGATCGGCGCCACCACCCCGCTGCAGTTCGCTGACGGCACCGTCGTTATCCAGGACATCCTGGACAGCATGATGCCCCAGATGATCTCCCTTGGCCTCACCGGCCTTATGTACTGGCTCATCAAGAAGAACGTCAACACCGGTTGGCTTCTCGTGATCGCCATTGTGGGCGGCATCGCCCTCTCCGCGGTCGGCATCCTGGCTTAGTCGCGACTAAGCGCCTAACCGCTTTCCCCCGGGGGCCTGCCTGGCATCCCATACCCCAGGCAGGCTTCCATCCCCAAAATGCGACAATGGGACAGTCCCTTTGTCGCATCCTCAACGGGCCGGCGACTCGGTCCAAACCACGGTAACCCTGCGAGCGCCCGGCAATGTGGCGCCGCAAAAATTGAAAGGAATGTGTCAGATGTACGAGATCGACCTTAACCTCCCTAAGCAGATCGTCGCTGACGTCCTGTCCAACCACGAGATCCGCAGCGTCGCCTTCGTCGGCTGCGGTGCCTCCATGTCCGACCTTTACCCCGCCAAGTACTTCCTGGCCAACAACACGGACAAGCTGAACGTTCAGATCTTCACCGCTAACGAGTTCAACTACGACACGCCTTCCTGGGTCAACGAGCACACCTTCGTGATCACCTGCTCCCTCGGTGGCTCCACGCCCGAGACCGTCGAGGCCAACAAGACCGCCAAGAAGCACAACTGCCCGGTCGTCTCCCTCACCAACAAGGCTGGCTCCGCTCTGACCGTCGACGCTGACTACGTCATCGTTCACGGCTTCCATGCCAACTTCGCTGCCAAGTGCGAGAAGCCCGGCTACGCCATCGCTCTTGCTGTCGAGATCCTTCAGCAGACCGAGGGTTATGACCACTACGAGGACATGATCACCGGCCTCACCAACGTCTTCGAGCTCTGCGAGAACGCCGCTCAGTCCTGCAAGAAGCTCGCCAAGAAGTTCGCCGAGGACTTCAAGGACGACAAGATGATCTACTTCATGGCTTCCGGTGCCTCCGAGAAGATGGCTTATTCTCACGCCGCCTTCCTGTTCACCGAGATGCAGTGGATCGACGCCGCCGCCTACAACACCGGCGAGTACTTCCACGGCCCGTTCGAGGTTTCCACCGAGGGTAAGCCCTACGTCTTCTTCATGTCCGATGGCGCTACCCGTCCGATGGACGCCCGCGCCCTCACCTTCCTTAAGCGCATGGGCGCCAAGGTCGCTCTGATCGACTCCAAGGACTACGGCCTGGCTGACGCTGTGCCCGCGAGCGTCGTCACCTACTTCAACCCGCTGCTGCACCTCGCCGTTATGCGCGAGTACGGCAACCAGATCGCCGAGGCCCGTCAGCACCCGCTGACCATGCGTCGCTACATGTGGAAGCTTTCCTACTAATCACAAGTAAGTAGACCTTACGGGTTGATTGAGAGGGGATGGGGTTTGCGCCCCGTCCCCTTTTTGCTTTGGGGAGGGCGAATCCGTCGCGTCGCAAAACCCCAGATAAAACCTACCAAAATAAACCTGTCCCTTTTTGGCAGGTGGGAGGAGATGCGTATGATCAAGGCAGTGCTGTTTGATATGGACGGCGTGCTGGTTGATACCGAGTGGTTCTACAACCGTCGTCGCGTGGCGTTTATGGAAGAGAAGGGGTTCCACTTTGACGAGATCCCCGATCTTTCGGGGTCTAACGAGCCGGCCATTTGGGAGGCGCTGGTGCCCGACGATGTTGAGCTGCGCGAGCGTCTGCGCGTGGAGTACAAGCAAGTCTACAGCCCGGTCCACCCCGTTCCGTATGCCGAGCTGCTCAACGAGCAGACGGAGCCGGTGATGCGCAAGCTGCACGAGCGTGGCGTGAAGTGTGCCATCGCGAGCTCGTCCTATCGCGAGCTGATCGACGAGCTGGTGGAGATTGCCGGTATCGCCGACGTGCTGGACTACACCATCAGCGGCCACGAGTGCAGTGCGTTTAAGCCCGATCCCGAGATCTACCTGCGCGCCATGGAGGCGCTGGGGGTGGAGCCTGCCGAGTGCCTGGTTATCGAGGATTCGCCGATGGGGATCGAGGCTGGCAAGCGCTCCGGCGCCCGCGTCCTGGCGCTGCGTCCGCACGAGGGCGTCAACCTCGATCAATCGCGAGCCGATGCCGTTATTGATAATCTGACCGACATTTTGGCCGCTTTGTAGTGTCAATCCGCCGCGAGAAGCACGGGTTCAAACGTTTTTTGCGGTGGACTGGCTCAATTTGGTTTAGATTTTGATCCGTTTGGCTTCGATTCGGACTAAGTGAGTAGACTTTTTGGCGCAGGCCGAGCACAATGCATATCTTCCTTTGTAAAACCGCAGGTCACAGGGGTGGCGGTTTTGGGTGTGCTCTGCAGGTCGCGTAAAGTCTACTCACTTGTAATTTGGGCCTTTGGTCGTGGGGTTGCTGGTCTCGCTTTGGTTGTCGGGAGAGGGTGAATTGAAGCGCCCCCGCACGCTCCATGCTACAATCGCGGGCATGCCTCACAACTAGATCTGCCTTCGAAAGGAGCCTCCGTGGCGAACGCCATCGATCAGCTCACGGACCGCGTGCTCGTGCTCGGCCGCCTTACCATCGTCCGCCGCGCCATCACTGCCGTGGCGGTCACCATATCTGCCATTCTTCAAACGTTTCTGATCCAGGCATTCATTCAGCCCGCCGACCTGCTTCCGAGCGGCCTCACCGGCGTCGCGGTCCTGCTCGACCGCGTTACCTCGCTCGGCGGCGTTCACATCGACATCTCGCTCGGTATGCTCGCGCTCAACATTCCCGTGGCGCTCCTATGCTGGAGCGGCATTAGCAAGCGCTTCGTCATCTTCTCGATGATGCAGGTCGTGCTCTCATCGCTGTTCCTCAACGTCTTTCACTTCGCACCGTTTTTGGGCGACAAGATTATGCTCATCATTTTTGGCGGCGTGGTCTCGGGTCTGGGCGCTGCCATCGCGCTTAAGTCCGGCGCATCCACCGGCGGTACCGACTTTATCGCGCTGTGGGTTTCCAACCACACGGGCAAGACCATCTGGGGCGTCATCTTTGGCTTTAACTGCTTTATCCTAGCGATCTTTGGCTTTATGTTTGGCTGGGACAAGGCGGCGTACTCCATCGTGTTCCAGTTTATTTCGACCAAGACCATCGACAGCTTCTATCGTCGCTACGACCGCGTGACGCTGCAGATCACGACGCGTAAGGCGGACGAGGTCATGACCGCCTATGTTGACCATTTTCAGCATGGCATTAGCTGCGCTGAGGTCATCGGCGGATACAGCCGTGAAAAGATGTACCTGCTGCACGCCGTTGTATCGACCTACGAGAGCCAGGACATTATCAAGCTGGTGTGCGACATTGATCCCGGCGCCGTGATCAATGTGTTCCACACGCTCAACTTTGTGGGCGGCTGGTGGGGCGGTCATGTCGACGAGCCCATGCCCACGGCCGTTCCCGATCCCGACAAGCCCGCACGCATGGCCAGCAGGCAGGCGCGCCTCAGCGAGCAGGACAGCCTGCAGCAGGACGACGGCAAGTAGGGTTTTGGCATTTTGCTGGCCTGGCGCAATCCTGTCCGCTTGAGCCTCCCGAAAGCCTCGCTGCTTTCGGGAGGCTCTCGTTTGCCCAGATAAAACCTACCAAAAAGAAGCTGTCGCTTTTTGGTAGGGAGGGTGTATCGTTTTATCAATATGAGGTAACATGAAACTAGACGTTATATACGTATTAGTTATTTCGATATTCCGATAAGAGTGATTAGATATGCCTGCGCCCAAAAATGCACCGCTTTACCAGCAGATTTACGACGAAATCAAGGACGCGATCGAGAAAGGTGTTTATGCACCCAAGGAGCGTATTCCGTCCGAGCTTGAGCTAGCCGAGCAGTACGACGTGAGCCGCATTACGGTGCGCCGCGCCGTCGAGGAGCTGTGTTCCGATGGCTACCTGGTTAAGCAGCAGGGCCGTGGCACCTTTGTTTCCACGCCGCACATCAACCGCCAGTTCCACGCCTCGACGCTGCAGACGTTTACCGCGCTGTGTGCCGACAACGGCATGAAGGCGGGCGCACATGTGGTCGATCGCCAGATTGTGCCGGCACGTCAAAACGAGATGGAGTTCTTTGGCCTGCAGAAGGACGCGCTGCTGTTGCACATCAAGCGCGTGCGTACGGCCGACGGCGAGCCCATCTTTGAGGAGAACATCTTTGTGCCGTTTGACGCTTACCGTGAGCTGTTGACGGCCGATCTTGAGGACAAGTCGATTTTTGCCGAGGTCGAGCGTGTTGGCGGAACGCCGATTGTCTCGGTTGGCTACCGCACGGTCGAGGCCGTTCGTGCCAATACCGAGCAGGCGGCCGAGTTGGGCATTGCTCCGCACGATCCGCTGCTCAACCTGCGTGCCAGCTTTACCGGTCCCAATGGCGAGCCGGTTCTGATGGGTAAGCAGTACTACGTGGGATCGCGCTACGTTATGGTGATGTAAGTTACGCGGTTTTGCCAAACCGCGTAACGGCTCGACGCTGCAAACGCCCCTAAGCGGCAATCTGACGTTCAATCGTCGGTCGCGTACCAAAGTACGCTTCCCTCCTCTTTCACGTCACCTTGCTCGCTTAGGGGCGTTTTCGCTGACTTTTGCTCAACCTGCGGGATTTCCGCGCTTGTCAAGAGACTAGTCGTTGGGGACGTTCTTAAACGACTGGTCATTCAAGAACGTCCCCAATGACTACCCGCAGAATGAGCGTGGCTGACAGCCGGGCGACGCCGGTCCGCGTGGCGGCGTATAATCGGCGGCAGATGACTTAGACGTTAGGAAACCATGACCGATAGCATGCAGCAGATGGCGCTCGACACGCTCGGCGCCTATTTTGGCTACACCTCGTTTCGCCCGGGGCAGGACCGCATGGTGGATGCGATTCTTGCTGGCCGCGATGCGCTCGGCGTTATGCCCACAGGCGCCGGCAAGTCTATCTGCTACCAGGTGCCCGCGCTCATGCTGCCCGGCATCACCTTTGTGGTGAGTCCGTTGCTGTCGCTTATGGAGGACCAGACCCGCGCGCTGCTCGCGGCGGGTGCGCGCCCCAGCTATCTCAACTCCAGTCTTACTCCGGCCCAGCAAAATACCGTGCTCAAGCGGGCGCGCGAGGGCCGCTATCAGCTTATGTATGTGGCACCCGAGCGTCTGCTCGAGCCGCGCTTTTTAGCCTTTGCGCAGGAAGCCGCGGCGGACGGTGGCATTGGCGTGCCGCTCGTGGCCATTGACGAGGCCCACTGCGTGAGCCAGTGGGGCCAGGATTTTCGTCCCGCCTACCTGCAGATTCGTGAGTTTATCGATTCGCTGCCGCGGCGCCCGATCGTGGCGGCGTTTACCGCCACGGCGACCGAGCGCGTGCGCGCGGACATTCAGCAGATGCTCGGCCTGCAAAACCCCGCGACGGTGGTGACGGGCTTCGATCGCAAGAACCTCTACTTTGGTTGCGAGGAGATGGGCGACAAGGCCAAGACTGCCTGGGTGCGCGACTACGTGATTGCGCATTCGAGCGAGAGCGGCATCGTGTATTGCTCGACTCGCAAGACGGTCGATGCGCTGGCGGGCGAGCTTGCCGAGGCGCTGGGACCCAGCGGCATTCGCGTGGGCCGTTACCATGCCGGCATGGGCAACGACGCCCGCCGCCAGAGCCAGCGTGCCTTTATCGACGACGACATTCAGGTGATGGTTGCCACCAACGCCTTTGGCATGGGCATCGACAAGCCCAACGTGCGCTACGTGATCCACAACAACGTGCCCGAGAGCATCGAGGCATACTACCAAGAGGCGGGCCGCGCTGGCCGCGATGGCGATCCGGCCAGCTGTTACTTGCTGTGGAACGGCAACGATTTTCGCATGCGCCGCTTTTTGATCGACCGCGGCGATGCTGCCGATGAGGCACTCGACGAAGAGCAGCGCGCGTGGGCGCTCCAGAACCGTTATCGCCTGCTCAGCCAGATGGAGGGCTACTGTAATACCACCGGCTGTCTGCGCGAATACATGCTGCGCTACTTTGGCGATGAGGCCGCGGCCGAGCATGCTGCTGCGGCTGGTGCGGGCGCCACCGCCACGGACGACGCCGAGGGCTGCGGCAACTGCAGCAACTGCCTCACACAGTTCGAGGTCGAGGACGTCACCGATATGGCTCGCGCCGCTGTGCGCTATGTGGCCACGCGTCCCATGCGCTTTGGCAAGTCGCTGATCGCCGATGTGCTCCACGGCGGCAACACCGAGCGCATTCGCCAGATGCATCTGGACGAGGACCGCGGCTACGGTGAGCTGCCGAGTGAATCGGTCGGGCGCATCAAGGACATCATCGGCCAGCTGTGCGGCCGCGGTTATTTGGCCACTTCGCAGGGGCAATACCCGGTCGTGGGGCTGGGCCCGCGTGCCGCCGAGGTCGAGGATGAGGCGTTTGCCTTTACCGTTAAGCGTCGCGCGTCCAAGCGCAAGGCCTCGGCCCGCGCCCGCCGCGCCGTCGATCTGCTGCGCGAGGAGGCCGAGCTGGATCAGCGCCCGCGCGTGGGCGACGATGCCGAGCTGTTCGAGCGCCTGCGTGCCCTCCGCAAGGAGATTTCGACCGAGCTGGAGATGGCGCCGTACATGGTCTTTTCCGACAAGGCCCTGCGCGGCCTGTGCCGCCTGCGCCCGCAGACGCGCGACGAGCTGATCCAGGTCAACGGCATTGGCGAGAAAAAGGCCGACGCCTTTGGCGAGCAGTTTATGGCGGCAATTGAAGAGTTTGAGTCCGAGCATGCGCGGGATGGAGCGTAACGATGGTAGCCGATAGCAAGACCGACCGTACTGACGTGTCCGCCGTACCGCTGTACCAGCAGGTCATGGACGACCTAAAGGGCGAGATCGCGCGCGGTGTGTACCCTGCCGGCTCGCGCATTCCTTCCGAGATGGAGCTCGCGAAGTCCTATGGCGTGGGACGCGTCACCGTGCGTCGCGCCATCGAGGAGCTGTCGCGTGCGGGGTATCTCAACCGCCAGCAGGGGAGGGGCACCTTTGTGTGTGCGCCCAAGCTCAAGCGCAAGATTCGCCAGAAGGGTGACGTCCAGAGCTTTACTGAGGGTTGTGCTGCCAACGACATGGTGCCGGGTGCGCGTCTGGTGTCGCGCACGGTGGTCGCGGCGACGCACGAGGATGCGGCGTTCTTTGGCGTGGAGCCCGGCTGCGAGCTTATCGTGGTCGAACGCGTGCGCACAGCCGACGGCATCCCTGTCATGCTCGAGAACAACGCCTTTGTGCTCGCCGACCATCCCTACCTGCAGACGCTTGCCGACAAGGACCTCACGGACAATTCCATCTTTGCGCTCGTTGCCGAGCATTCGGGTCGCGCGCCGCTCAAGTCCGACCCCTGCACCGTGGAGATTGCGCTTGCCGATGCTCAGACGGCCCCGCTGCTGGAGGTGCCGGTCGGTGAGCCGCTCTTCTATATGGAGGCCTACTTTACCGACGCCGGTGGGCGCCCTCTACTGCTCGGCCGCCAAAAGATCGTGGGCTCGCGCTACGTCTTCGACATCTAACGTCCACAGATAGAACAACATAGAACAACTTTGCTAAGATGACTTCACGGGCGTTGTTGCACGTGTTATAAATAGGACAACATAGAACGACAGCAGGTACGAGCTGCCGTCGCTCAAGGCCGCCCCACAAGGAGGAACATCAGGATGAACGCACATGATCTGGTTCAGGAAATCATCGAGCGCAAAGGCAGGATCAAGAACGTCTTTTGGATCGCTTGTGGCGGTTCGATGATCGACCTGATGCCGGCCAACGAGCTGCTCAAGCGCGAAGCCACCACGTTTACCTCGGCGGTCTACACGGCACGCGAGTTTTGCCTGATGGCCCCCAAGAGCCTAGGGCCGAAGTCGCTCGTCATCGCCTGCAGCCACAGCGGCAACACGCAGGAGGTCGTCGACGGCTGCGAGATGGCGCTGGCCGCCGGTGCCGAGGTCGTCGCCATGACCGACTGCGAGGGCTCCAAGATCGACAACGGCAAGTGGACCACCTGGGTCTACCCCTGGGGCGAGGGCGTGCCGCAGGCCGAGGTGCCTCAGGGTATCGGCGCTCTGATCGCCGCCGAGCTGCTCGACCAGCAGGAAGGCTACGAGGCACTCGCCGACATGTACGCCGGCCTTAAACAGATGGATGCGCTGCTGCCCGCCGCTCGCGAGAAGGTCAACGCCGAGCTGGGCGCCCGCTTTGCCGAGCTCTGCCAGCAGCACAAGTTCTTCTATATCCTGGGCTCCGGCCCCAACTTTAGCCAGACCTACGCCATGGCCATCTGCTCGCTCATGGAGATGCAGTGGCAGCACTGCTGCTATATCCACTCCGGCGAGTATTTCCACGGCCCCTTCGAGGCCACCGAGCCCGGCGTGTTCTACTTTGTGCAGCTTGGCGCGGGCGAGTGCCGCCCCATGGAGGAGCGCGCCCTTGCGTTCCTCAACACGCACACCGATACGATTATGGTGCTCGACGCGCTTGAGTACGGCGTGGGCGACGTGCCCGCCAGCGTGCGTTCGTACCTAGAGCCGATCTTCTTCTACAACATGAGCTGCGAGCTGCGCGCCGCCCGCGGCAAGGTCTTCGACCACAGCCCCGAGGTTCGTCGCTACATGGGCATCGAGCAGTACTAATATACCGGGAATAACCTCTCACGACGGGGTCTGCGCTGTGCGCGGGCCCCGTTTTGCGTTGTGGCGGCCGGATTCGTTTTCGCAAGGGCACTGCGTGAGTCAAAAAGGCGGGCCGCGCCGGGGATTTCCGGCGCGGCCCGCTTGGTATCGCGCTTAGATTCGCAAGGTTGCGGCAGCCAGCGGCCTACTTTGCGTCGTAGGCCTCGGCGTCCCACCAGTCGAGCTGGGCAATGTTGTCGCGGATGTGCTGGCAGCTCTTGTGGAAGCCCTCGAGCTCGTACTCGGACAGGTCGAGCGTGTAGACCTCCTCGACGCCCTCGGCGCCGATCACGCACGGCAGGGATGTGAAGATGCCCTCCTCGCCATACTGGCCGGTCATGAGCGTGGAGGCGGAAAGCACGGCGTGCTCGTTGTGCAGCACGGCGGCGCAGACGCGCGCGGCGGAGTTGGCGACGGCGTACTCGGTGCACTGCTTGCCCTGGTAGGTCACATAGCCGCCCTTGCGCGCGAGCTCCTCGACCTCCATGTGGTCAAAGGCGTACTTGTCGGGGTTCTCGGCCTGAAGCTCGTTGAGGCTCTTGCCGGCGATGGTCGCGGCCTTAAAGGCAGCCAGCTGGCTAAAGCCGTGCTCGCCAATCATGTAGGCGTCGATGGACTTGGGGCTCACGCCGACCTTCTTGGAGATCTCGGTGCGCAGGCGGGCGGAATCCAGACCGCAGCCCGAGCCGATGATCTTCTTGGGATCGTAGCCGGTCAGGTGCCACAGCTCGGTGCACACGACGTCGCAGGGGTTGGAGATGCTCACGAAGATGCCGTCGAAGCCGGCGTCGACGATGCGCTTGGCAAAGGAGCGGGCGGCGTCGGTGGTAAAGAACAGCTCGCCGTCGCGGTTGCCAGCGGCCAGCGCGACCTTACCGGCGGCGTTGACGATGACGTCGCAGCAGGCCAGCTCCTCGTAGTGGTCGTAGCAGTTGACGATCTTGGTGTTATACGGGACAAACGAAAGGGAGTCGCGCAGGTCCTGGACCTCGGACGTCACCTTGGCCTCGTTGATATCGCACAGGTACAGCTCGTCGGCAATGCCCTGCATAAGCAGGCTGTTGGCGACATGTGCTCCTACGTGGCCCTGGCCGACCACACCGATCTTACGCGTCTGGTACATATGAGTATCCTTTCGGCCGAGTTTTTCGCGTCGAACCATTGTAGCGTCCAGCTGCCACTTTGCTAGACTAAAGCGCCGTAGATTTTTGGGACATGCCCTAATCTCTACTTTTGGGGTGATTTGGGCCGCTGACGGCATCGCTGGGTGATGTGCTCGCTCGGATGGGGCCGGTCGTTGTACCATAGCTGCAACTGACTCGTAAGGAGCATCCATGCCCATTCGCATTCCCGACGCCCTCCCTGCCGCCGCGCAGCTCGAGAGCGAGAACATCTTTGTCATGACCGAGTACCGCGCGCTGCACCAGGACATCCGCCCGCTGCGCGTGCTCATCCTCAACCTCATGCCCACCAAGATCGCCACCGAGACGCAGATCATGCGCAAGCTCTCCAACACGCCGCTGCAGGTGGAGGTGGACCTGCTGCGCACCAAGACGCACGAGGCCACGCACGTAAGCGCCGGCCACCTGGAGACGTTCTACCGCACGTTCGACGACATCCGCGACATCCACTATGACGGCCTGATCATCACGGGCGCGCCGGTGGAGCAGATGCCGTTCGAAGAGGTCGACTACTGGCCCGAGCTCTGCCAGATCATGGATTGGTCCACCACGCATGTGCACTCTACGCTGCACATTTGTTGGGGCGCGCAGGCGGGGCTCTACCATCATTACGGTATCCAGAAGCACGACCTGCCGGCAAAGGCGAGCGGCGTGTTCGAGCATTATCTGGTGAAGCCGCAAAGCCCGCTGGTCCGCGGCTTCGACGACCGTTTCTTTGCCGTGCATTCGCGCAACACCGATGTGCGCCGCGAGGACGTGGAGGCCGAGCCGCAGCTTGAGGTCGTGGCCGTGTCCGACGAGGTGGGCTTGTACATCGTCAAGTCGACCGACAGCCGCCGCTTCTTTGTCTTTGGCCATCCCGAGTACGACACCGACACGTTGCGCCTGGAGTACGAGCGCGACGTGAAGCGTGGGCTCAACCCCCAGGTGCCGGCGCATTACTTCCCAGGTGACGACCCCGCCGCCGAGCCGCGCAACGTCTGGCGCAGCCAGGCTCAGCTGCTCTACACCAACTGGCTCAACTACTACGTCTACCAGACCACGCCTTACGACCTGGCCCGCGCCGGCGAGGAGCACTAGGCTACGGCTGTTGCTGTGCCGGCGGCGTGACGAGCGTGGATATCCGGACGGACGAGCGTGGATTTTCGGACATTTACAAATCGAGCGTGGATAATCTCCCACTTTTGGCTTGAAACTAGGCTCAAAACGGGAGATTATCCACGCTCATTTTTTAGGCATGTAGATGCCGATGGCTCGGCTAAGCGACGGTGCGTGCAGAGGCAAAGTCGCATTTGGCGTAGTCTTGAATCTCGACGGGTTTTTCTTTCTGATAATCCGATGGACCAAGGCCTCAAAATGTGGAGACAGGGACCTCTCGACAACCGCCCTACCTGCAGATATAAGACATCAGCCTAAAACGTCCAAAACCGTCAAGCATTTGGTCAGCGCCTGGACGGTATTTGGTCAGACTTCGCATGAAACCGTCTGGTACGTTTGCGCCGTTCCAAGATTTGGGAGGCGACATGGGAAACATGACGGCGAATCAAAGGCTTGCAAGTCACATTAAAGCATGCGAACAGCAGATGAGCTGCGTGTACGCGCGCACGGCGGCGGAGGCAAAGCAGATTCAGCGGCGGGCGGAGGCGGGAAGTCTCGAAGCGGTCATGCCGGGGCTGTATGCGCGTCCGGAATACTGGTCCGAGCTCAAGTTTCGGCAGCGTTATCTGCATCGGGTGCGGGCGCTTGCGCAAAAGCACCCCGACTGGACATTTTGCTCCTATACGGCGGCTGTTATCTATGGCCTTTCGGTTTCGCATGCCAATTTGACGCACATCCATATCGCCGCGATGCCGCCCCAATCGACGACGCCGGGCTCTCAGGTCATTCGTCATCGCTATGCTCGTCAAACACGGGCCACCCAGATGGATATCGCCGTAACCGATATCGATCAAACGATTACGGATTGCTTGGTCGATGCATCGTTTGTCGAGGGACTGATCATCGCGGATTCGGCGCTCCATGAGCAACTTTTGTCGAAGGAGCATCTCGTTGAGACTGTCGACAAGCTTGGCCTGAATCGTCGCGGTGTTGTGACGGCGCGCAGGGTTGCACGATGTGCCGATGGGCTGTCGGAAAGCGGCGGCGAGTCCAAGGCGCGTGCCCTGATGATCGAGCGCGGCTGGCAGACGCCGGAGTTGCAAGTTGAGCTGTTCGACCCGGTTGAGCCGGGACGACCGTATCGCGTCGACTACTTGTGGCGCGTGGGCGACCGGCTGATTATCGGGGAGTTCGACGGATTTGTTAAAAGCGAGAAGGCAGCGGAGGAGGGCAAGCTCGCGAAGACGCAGTTCGATGAGCGCCAGCGCGAGTCGAGGCTTTCGCTGCTTGATAACTGCAAGATCGTGCGCTTGTGCTGGGATGATCTAAGGGATCCGACAAAGTTCGATCGCAAGCTCAAGGTCGCCGGCGTGCCGCGTGCGTGCTGAGGCAGTTGCAGAGCGTTTGGCTGCACAAGCGTGGAAAATCGGACGGACGAGCGTGGATTTTCGGACGCTTGTTGAATGAGCGTGGATAATCTCCCGTTTTTAGCTCGTAAGGGGGCTCAAAGTGGGAGATTTTCCACGCTCATCTTGCGGGTGCGATACAGCGGCGGCTAGGCGCTGACGATGTGGGGTAGCGGCAGGTCGTGGGCGTCGGTGGGAACGTGGTCGACACGCTGCTCGTCAAAGGCGATGCCGATGATTTGGCATGCGGGCGAGAGCGTGGGCAGGTAGCGGTCATAGCAGCCGCCGCCGTAGCCCAGGCGCGCGCCGGTGCGGTCGAAGGCTACGAGTGGCACGATAATCATGTCGAGAGCCACGGCAGGCACGGTGGGGAAGCGGCTGCCGTCGATGTCCGTGGCTGCGAAGGCCCGCGTAGGGTGGGCGATAAACGGGGCCTCGGACGTATTGCCGGCAGAGGCTGCCCGCATGCACATGCGCTGGCCATAAGCCATGGCGTCTGTTGCCGAGAGCATGCATGGATAGGCTACACGCCAGCCGCGCGCGGCGGCCGCAGCGGCAAACGCGGCTGGGTCGACCTCGGAACCCATCGCGGCATAGACGGCAACGGTGCGCGGCGCCGCGGCATCCAAGCGATCCAGCAGCTCAACAAGCCGCGCGCATACAACAGCAGACTTCGCCGCCTGAACATCCAAATCAAGAGCATCGCGCCGGGCAATCACCGCCCGCCGCAACTCGGCCTTATCCATCCCAGCCTCATCTCCCAAACCTACCAAAAAGGGACAGGTTTATTTTGGCAGGTTTTATCTGGGCAAACGCGATATGGGCAGTAAAGTCACCGCAAATATGCCTGTGAACTGCGCCCTTTGTGGTTGTTTGGGCCTGTGCGTTAATGCTATAACGCCGCAGCAATCGCCTCAGTCACAAACTTATTGAGTGACTCACCCTTCTTTGCCGCTGCCAGCGCTGCTTGCTTGTGGAGCTCAGAGCCCGTTCTTACGTTGAACGACCCCTTAAAAGCCCGCTCGGGTTCCTTGCCCTTCTCGGCGCAAAACTCAAGGTAATCGTCGACGGCGTCGTGGAAGCATTGTTCCACTTCTTTAACCGTAGAGCCTTCAAACACAATTGCATCCCTAATGCCGGTGACCATACCTGTTAGCACATGCTGTTCGGCATCGAACTCGACTGGGGCGAAATAACCCTTGTATGCCAAAACGTTACTCATGACTACCTCCGACATCTTGCAGAAATCGAACGATGTTTCGAATGGTCCCCGCTGTCAATTCGTCAGATGGATGTGGCGCGTGCATTACGAACATCCTGCCATCTGATGGCCTGTAGAAGCGAACGCGCGATCCGGATGTCTTGCCTTTGTTGTCCATTTCAAAGCCATATGAAGCCATAACTTTAAGAAAGTCAGCGAATCTATACGTTGAAGGACAGCTAAGCAGCTGGGCGATGAGTTTATCGGATCGAGTCATCCCGCCTCACATTCTGCAACTATATTCTAGTTGCAATTTCAGTTTGATGCAAGCACCTCTACTATAGAACATGTGTGCGTATAGAACAAGTGTTCGAATCACAACTGAGGAAGGAGACAGGCACCTTTGTGGTGGTCTGTGCTGTGGAGTGGGCGTCTGCGGCGGTTTGTCTCAATCTGTAACAGTAACTCGGCAAAATTGGACCTAGATGTTGCAGATTGAGACAAACCGCCGCGGTGGGCTGCGCCACCCCGCTCAAACCGCAGAAAAAAGGTAGATTTTCAGACATGTCCCAAAAATCTACCTTTGCCGTGCGTTAGCCCATCAGGTCGACGACGTTAAAGTCGGCGTTGCTCTTGGCGATGACTTCGCGGCCGCCAAAGACGCAGGTGGGCGACTCGGCTGCGATGCGCGTCACGTCGGCGCCGAGCGAGCGGAGCTCACCGGGCGTGGCGGCGAGCATCTGGGCGCGGCGCTCCTCGCGTGCGTGCGGATCGAGCCCGGCCAGGTAGGTCGTGTTGCGGCGCTTGGTGAGCGCGTACGGCTTCACCGGTGCGTCCATGCCGCTCACGCAGCTCACGATAAAGCCCTCAAAGGCGGCCTCGTCGGGCTCAAAGCTGCCGAGCCATTCGCCTGCGCGCTCCACGCGCTCAATCGAAGGATCGATTGCCGGGTCGCGGTAGGTGTAGAACGCCGCCTGACGCTCGCCGGCTGCGCGGAATCCGCAGCCGTACGCACCGCCCTTCACGCGAATCTCGTTCCACAGGAAGTCGTAGGAGAGTGCGTTGGCAGCCACGGCCCAAGCGCCTGTCACGTCAATGCCCAAGCGACGCGGATCGCACGCACACGCGGCAAAGCAGATGTCGCTGGGGATCACGAAAGCCTCGTGGCGGTCGCACGGCGCCGGCACCACGAGCGCGTCGCGGCCGGCATCGGCGCCGTCGCCAGCGTCCAGCCCCAGGTCGCCCGCGGCATCCCAGTATGCGTCAAAGTCCTCGTCGCTGCCGGTAAAGCTCGCCATGCAGCCATCGGCCACAAAGATGCGCTCCGCCAGCTCGGCAAGCTTGGTACGCAGCCCGTCCACGCGCTCGTCAAAGTGCTCGAGCAAATCGCGCAGGAACAGGTAGAAGTCTACGCCCGAGAGCTGCTCACGCACCACGGCCGAAGGCGAGCTGTAGCTCATCGCGCGACCGAGCGCCGCCGAGTGGCCGTTGTTGATAAAGCCCTGCTCAAGCCCAATACGAATCTGCGTGAGCACGTCGCGCACGCGGTCGGCGTCGGCATCTGCCAAAAGCGTGCTCGACCATACCTCGCGCGGCAGGCTCGCCAGCGCATCGATCTTCTCGGACAGGGCGCCGGCGCTCACCAGCAGGTAGGGGCGTACGCCGTCCACTTCGGGCTGCGTCATGACTTCGGTCGTAAAGCTCAAAAAGCCGAGCTTGCCAGCGAGCAAGTTGTCGAGTTCTTCGGCCGAGTGCTCGCGCGTGGGCAGCTGCTTAAACAGGCGGCAGAGCAGTGTCGCATAGGGCAGATCCTCAAACGCGACGCAGCTCAGGTCGAAATACTGCATGGCGTAGGCCAGACGGTTGGTGGGGATGCCGTGGCGCAGGCAGGGGATGGGTGCGGTCGTGTCCACGATCAGCGGCGGCTCGGGGCGCGCCTCGCCAATGTCGGACACGCGTAGGCGCGGCAGCGTGGCCTTGGCCTCGGGCGTGTCTTCCGCCTCCTGCGCGGCACGCAGCGCGGCCGTGCGCTCGACCACGTCGGCCAGCTCGGCATCGGTCATGGCATCGCGCTTGGCTGCCAGTTCGGCGGCCTCGGCACCCTCCGAACCCTCGGCGGCGTCCACCGGCACCAGCTCGACCAGGGCCATGTGATCGTTCTGCAGCACCAGCTCGCGCAGCAGGTCCTCAAAATAGCTGCCGTCCAGCTCGCCGCGCAGTTCCTCGTACACCGGGCCATACTTGAGCGCCAGCGTCGCGGCGTCGTCATCGTAGAGCCAGGTACTCAGCGCGTCGCACGCAATGGCCACGCCGTCGGCGATACCGTAGTCGCGCTGGCGCAGGTCGTATTCGTTGCTGCTGATGATGGCTTCCAGGCGCTCGCGCGGAACGCCGTGCTCGCACAGGTCGCGGCAGGCGTCCTGGAATACGCGACGCAGCTCGCGCGCCACGTCGGGCTGCGCGTTTTGCAGCATGATGAGCTCGTAGGGCTGCAGGCTCTCGGCCGCGGTGTAGCTCACCACGTTGCCGCCCAGGCCGGCGGCCAGAATGGCCTTCTTAACCGGCGCTTCGTTGGAGCCTAGTAGCGCCTCGAACAGGATATCCGCCGCGATCGTGCGCTTGCGGTCGAGCGCGCTGCCCAGCACAAGGCCCAGGCCCACCAGGGCGTTCTCGGGCGTGGTGGCCATCTCGACGCGCTTATACTCGCAGGTCACGGGCGCCTGCACGCCCAGCGGATTGGGTGCCAGCGTGGACGGGTCCTCGCCGGCGGCGACGGCAGCGTCCATGCGGCGGCTCGCGGCGCTCGGCTGCGACAGATAGCGCTCGTCCAAAAAGGCCAGCGCGCGGTCCACGTCCAGGTCGCCGTAGAGCGTGATGTAGGAGTTGGAAGGATTGTAGTGGCGCGCGTGCGTGTCCAGGAACTGCTCGTAGGTGAGCGCGGGAATCGCGCGCGGGTCGCCGCCGCTCTCGTGCGCATAGGCGGTGTCGGGATAGAGCGCGGCGTTGACGGCGTCGTCCAGCACGCTCATGGGGTCGGACAGCGCGCCCTTCATTTCGTTGAACACCACGCCGTTATAGCGCAGCGTACCCTCGCGCAGGCTCGCGGAGCTGCCGTCGCCCTCGCCCTCGGCGCTCTCCGGCAGGTCCAGCTCGTAGTGCCAGCCCTCCTGCTGAAAAATGGTGGGTTTGGTATAGATGGCCGGGTTGAACACCGCGTCCAGATACACGTCCATCAGGTTGTACAGATCCTGCTCGTTGGTGGTGGCAACGGGGTAGATGGTCTTGTCGGGGTAGGTCATGGCGTTGAGGAACGTCTGCATGGAGCTCTTGATCAGGTCGACAAATGGCTCCTTGACGGGAAACTTGGCCGATCCGCACAGCACCGAGTGCTCAAGAATATGGAACACGCCGGTGGAATCGGCCGGCGGCGTCTTAAAGCCAATGGCGAAGGCCTTGTTTTCGTCGTCGCACGCCAGGTACAGCAGGCGAGCGCCCGAGGCGGTGTGGCGCAGCACGTAAGCGTCCGAGTCGAGCTCGGGCACGGTCTCGCAGCGCTCGACGGCAAAACCGTGACAGATGGTACCGGGCACCAGCAGTGCGGCAGCAGCGGCGCGCGGGTCGGTTGAGGTGGTGGACATATGCAGTCTCCTTTGACGCCCCAGCGGGGGCGAATCGAGTCGAATCCCCGAGAGTATACCCATATGGGGCCGCGGCTCTGCGGCGAACTGAAGACGATGCTGGCGGATTGGGCAAAGGCCCCGCGTGACCGCCGCGCGAGCGTGGAAACTTGGACGCCTATCGAATGAGAGTGGATTTTCGGACGGAATCAGCCTCAAAACGCCCAAAAACCGTCCAAATATCCACCCTCATTTTCCGACCGTCCAAAATCCACGCTCATCCGCCGCCCACACATCTCTCATATCTCATTCGTCTCTAATATGAGAGATAACAGAAAGATGAGAGATAATTACAAGAGATAACTGAGAGACGAAGGAAATTTATTCGCGGCATTCTCCGCAGAACCGAGCGAAAGGACGTGCAGATGAACGAAAACGAACTGACCGGTCTGCTCGAGTCTTTAAGGCGCATGGGCTCGGACGATTTTAACGTCGAGGTCAAGGAGAGCGCCACGACGCTTTCCCGCGACGTATGGGAAACGGTCAGCGCTTTCGCAAACACCGCCGGCGGCATCATCGTACTCGGAGCGAGCGAGCGCGCGGGTTTTGTCCCAGTTGCAAACTTTGAGACCGAGAAAGTGCTCAACCAATTCGTGGCGGGCATGGGCGATGCGGGCGGTCGCGGAAAGCTGGCCAATCCGCCCAAATACGCGATCGAGCGCGTGGAGCTCCAGGGCACCGTGGTTCTGGTCATCACGATTGAGGAGCTCGACCCGTCGAGCAAGCCTTGCTATGTCATAGAGCGGGGCGCTCAAGGTGGCAGCTACAAACGCATCGATGACAAAGATGTCCCGCTTTCGTCGACCGAGGTTTTGGCACTGCCGTCATATGAGCGGACGAGTCCTAGCGATCGCGACGCGGTGCCCGGCACGAGTGTGGGCGATCTCGACGAGTCGCTGGTCGACCGCACGATAGAGCGTGCCTATTCGTTGACGCCTCGAGCGATGCGCGGTGCGGCGGACAAGAAGACAAAGATGGAGCGTCTGAATTTCCTCGACTTCCAGGGCAATGTTACCAAGGCCGGCCTCCTTGCCGCGGGCGTTTACCCTCAGCAGTTCTATCCCAAGCTCTTCATTGACGTGGCTGTCCATGCGGGAACTCAGAAGGGCATGGCGGGGTCGCTGAGGTTCATGGACCGCACAATCTGTGAGGGAACGTTGGGCGAGATGATCTCGGATGCCGTCGCAGCCGTCGCCAAGAATTTGCGGCGAACCTCGACCGTCCAAGGCGTCTCGCGTGTCGACTCGCTTGAGATTCCCGAGGAGGTTCTGCGCGAGGCAATCGCCAATGCCGTAATCCATCGAGAATACGGGGATCGGTTCTGTGGACAATCGATCGCCGTCGACGTCTTTGACGATCGTGTCGAGGTGACGAATCCTGGCGGCCTTTACGGGGGAAAGACTCGCGAGAACTTGTTTGACGGCAGCTCCCGATGCCGTAACGCGACGCTTGTGAAGCTCATGTCGATTGTCCCGCTGCCGGATGGCGCAGGTTCGCCGGCTGAGGGCAATGGCTCGGGCATCCCGATGATGATCGATGCCATGCGCGCGCATGGTCTGGCCGATCCCCTGTTCTGCCCGGGATTCGATCGGTTCAAGGTCGTACTTTACCGTTCAAAGATCGAGCCGGTCGATCATGGCGGGGGCTTAATTGTGACGGCACTCAAACACTACGGCGAGCTGGGGACGCGCGAGCTGGCAGAGCACACAGGGCTCACAATTTCCCAGGTTAGGTCGCGCGTCAACGCGCTCATTGCTCAAGGCGAGCTTGAGCCCACGGCGCCGGCGACGAGCCGCAACCGCAAGTATCGACTGTCGGAGCGCGTGGGATAGATGCGTTAGTGGACGAGGCGACCCAATAATCGACCCTCGATTGACGTCCATTAAGGTAAAGCGGTTGTTGCCCAGTCGATGGTAATGCTAAAGACTCGGCTTACGCCGGCATGGCCCCGAACCCGTCTATCAAGAACAGCCTAAGAACCAGCTTGATGACATTTCCCGGTTTGACTTCAGCCGTGCCAAAGACGCTGCGCTCGGCGAGCTCGCTGCAGTATGCATAGATGTCGCGGATAAGGTCCGCGCCCGAAAGCGTAAACATGTAGCCTGCGTCCGAAAGCGCATTGGGCGCGGCGGGCAACTTGGCCATGTGGCAGAACGTTTGCAGGTCGGGCGCCATAACATTCTGGTAGTCGAGGTGGCCGCTGGCATCCTGTTCGGCAAGCTCCAATTGGCGCACAAAATCCAGCGCCGCCGCTAACACAAAGCTCGGTGTAGGCGCATTGACGTCCTGAGTGGTCGCCACAAGCCTGCCCGCTGCCTGCGTGATAAGCCAGGCGACCTCGCGCTGGCAACGCACGGCCTTGCGCGTAACCGGCCTGATGGACGAAGAAGAAACGCTTCCCTTAGGCGGATTCGAAACAGCCACAAGAACCTCCCATGAACGAACCGGCCCAACAAGCCCGGATGAAACACGTGCTACATCAGTATACAGGGGAGTGGGGCAGCGGGGTACAAGCGCGCCAGCGGCAAACCGAGAGCATCAACGATGTGCCGATCGCGGAATGAGATCTCGTAATAATTGACTCTCGGCCATATTATTGAGGGGCATGACTCGCGTTCGTATGGTTGTAGGTGCTGGCGATGAACGACATTGACCTTGCTGTTCCGTTGATGGATGGACCAAGCTATGACCGTGCCTGCAGTCTCGTGCCTTCCGAATACGTTGAGGCATGGGAGTGGTTTCTGGGTGAGGAACAGCGCGGCGGCGTTTGGACCAGCCTTCCGCACCACACCAAGGAAGATAGCCCTCAGTATCAGTATCGTTTGAGAATTGGCTCGGACTTCTTTCCCGTAACGCGGGATTCAGGGATCTTCTGGCCGGGCCAGGATCGGGTGAAGCAAGATCCCAATAAGATCTTTGCGCTTTCGGTCCATAACTCTAAAAAGAGCTTCTACACCGATGTGCCTCCGCTCTATTTGGACGATGGTACGTGGGTCATTAAGTACTCGGTTCAAGCGCCGGGTACCGTTGGTTTTCGAGACCAGAATTACAACCGTAAAATGCTCAACTGCATGGAATGTGGCGTTCCAGTCGGAGTCATATTTGCAACCGAGGTAGGCTACAAGGTGCTCGGCCTTGCGTTTGTTGAGCGGTTCGAGCCCGAAAACGGATGGTTTGTTCTGCACGGTCCTGTTCATAAAGGCGGACCGGACCCCCGTTTTGCGCCCGACATGAGTTATCTGAAGCACATGCCCGTCGATATTGAGTTTGCCGGACAGGGTACGACCGACGACGAAAAGGTCCGCTATGCGTTAAGGCGCGAGCGATTGGGGCAGCAATGGTTCCGCAAGCAGCTCGTTGCCGCCTATGATGGCCGTTGCGCGGTGTCGGACTGCGGCGTCAGCGAGGCTCTGGAAGCTGCGCATATCGAGAATTACTCGGGACCCAAATCGCAGGTTGCCAGCAACGGCATTCTGCTTCGGCGCGATCTTCATTCCCTATTTGATGCTCACCTGATTTCGTTTGAGCCTGTTTGCGGCGAATATCGGCTGTGCGGATCGTACCTGCTGGATAAGACCGACTACGCTTCCTTTGCGGGTGCGACGCTAAGGCAGCCGAATGAGCGTCAGTGGCGACCCGATACGGTGTTTCTTGAGGCCCATCGCATTGAGTTCGATCGCTCGGAAAAGAAGCGTGAAAAGGCGGGGCTTCTGCCGTATTAGCGTATTTGGCTTTGGCATTCTTTGACGATCGTGTTGTTTGATCGGATCGCGTGGCGATGCAATCTCGCGCCCGCCCGCCGGTGCATGCTCTTCCTGATTTGTATAGCGAGAAGGGGCATGTATGAGCTGGCGAGGCGATATTGCGATGGGGAAGTACGGAAAACTGCCGTGTGCCCTTATCGACAACAATATGTTTCCGGGCGTAGAAGTGGATTGCGGGTCGTTTGCTGTCGCCTGTCCTTGCTGCGGCTCGCAAATACCGTGTCTCGACATTCGGTTCATCGATGCACGCGACAGGTTCAGCGACGAAGTGAGGAAACGCACGGGCGTTCATATGCCGGTGTATCCGGAGAAATGCCCTGTTTGTGGCCTCGATATCGTGTACGACGCCGGCGACGAGGGATAGGTGATGCGGAGGAGTTGGCTGTGAGTGTCTTTTGCCTCTACAAATAAATCCCCTCACCGAGTTGCCTGTGGAACTCGGCGTGATGGTCGCGTGCCCAGGTAAAGAGCGCCTGGTCAAAGTCGGTACGCGTGGCCGGGACGCCAAAGACGCCGGCAACTTCGACGCGTATAAACTCCAGTGCCGGCAGCTTGTTGATGGCAGTGAGGGCAAACGGGGACGAGGGCTCCTCGAACAGATAGCGGCTGCCTTGCAGCGCGTCGCAACTGGTGCACGTGTTGCCGAGCGACGGGGCTTTGGAGGCTCGCGCGCCTACGGGCTTGTAGCCGCAGCGCTTATGAAGGTAGTCGCGGATCTCGCCCGGCACGCAGCCAAGAGCGGGCACGATGGCGAGTGCGTTGGCGTTGGCCGTGTCGATGGCAATGTGCCCGGCTTCGTTGGGCGCGTGCGCGATGGCGATGCTCTCGTCGTTATCGGCTCGATAGGGAATGCCGAAGGCCGCGACCGAGGTCTCTTTGTGACACTTCCAGCACTCGCGCTTGCCCAGTACTAGATATATATACGGTGCTGAGGGGTCGGATCGGTCAACACCGGGCAGCCACTCGGCAAAGGGCTCGGGGTTGACGCCGCTGGGTACATACCAGATCTTTTTGGTCCGGTCCCATTTGGCGCCCAGCGCCTTGGCTTCTTCTTTGTGCGAAAAGGGGACATCGAGCTCGGTGCGCATGGCGGCTCCTTGGTGCTGCAGGTGCAAGTGGCTCAAGGATACCGCAGGGCGCAGACATCGCGGCGTTTTGCCGAGAAGCTGCGGTGCGGATGGGTTCGAGACGTGTTGGTCTCGGCCTCGGTGACTATTGGGGCGGTTTTGATTGACTGCGGAGTCAGCCGGGATAGGCACTTGGGTCGCTGACGCGGTTTTGTGTATGGGCAGGGTGGTTGTTTGGGCGGTTGGAGCCGCCAGCTGATTTGGCGACATAAAACAAAACAGCCCAGAGGCGAAGCCTCTGAGCTGCGAACATTTGGTGGGCGTTAGAAGATTTGAACTTCTGACCTCTTCCGTGTCAGGGAAGCGCTCTCCCCCTGAGCTAAACGCCCGATCAAGGGTGCGCAAGCGCGCAAGGGATAATATAACGGAGCCTGAACTCGGTGGCAAGAACATTTTTAAAAATCGCTTACATTGTGGAATTCGGGGGCTTTGTCATAGCCATCTCAAAAGTGCCTGCTGCCGCGATTTGGCTGTCGCATAATGCAAGGCCATTGCGGTATCGAGCTATGGAAAGACGCCTGCGGAATTGTCCTACCGATAAGCGGACAAGCCTCCAGCTGGTGCCTTCGCCGTGGTAAGGTAAGCCGAATTGTTTCCAAGCTGTTTCGGGGGAGTGGAATGAGCAAAGAGTGTGTCGAGCAGGTCGAAGGCACAGGGGCTTCGGTGCCGATGACCGATATATCGAACATTGATGTGCCCGAGGGCACCGACGAGCTCAGCCGCAACACCCGTCGCGCCTGGCGCGAGCGCCTTAACGATGCGTCGTCGCGCAAGATGATCACGGGCGTCTTGGCTACGCTGGTGGGCGGTTCGTTTTGGGGCTTCTCGGGCACCAGCGCGAGCTTTCTGTTCGATATCTACCACGTCGACACCTTGTGGCTTATGAGCGTGCGTCAGATTCTCGCCGGTCTACTCTTTATGGCCGTGGTTGTTACGCGCGACCGCGAGCGCCTGATTAAGCTCTGGACCACACCCGCCGATCGCAAGCAGCTGCTGCTCTTTACCGCCTTTGGCCTGCTGTTCAACCAGTTTTGCTATCTTTCGGCCGTGCGCCTGACGAACGCCGGAACCGCGACGGTGCTCCAGTGCCTGCAACTCGTTATCATCATGGGCTACGCCTGCGTGACCGATCGCCGCATGCCGCGTACTCGCGAAGTCATCGGCATTGGCCTGGCTCTGGGTGGAACCTTTTTAATCGCCACCGGCGGCGACCCCACCAGCCTGAATATCTCGCCGCTTGGCCTGGCAGCAGGTCTTATGTGTGCGGTCAGCGCCGCGTGTATGGCGGTGATTCCCGCCAAGATCCTGCCCGAATACGGTAGCCCCATCGTCACGGGCTCGGCAATGCTCACGGCGGGCGTGGTCTCATGTGTCTTCGTGCAGCCCTGGGCGCATATGCCGGCGCTCGATGCCGCCGGCATCGAGGCGCTCGCGGTGTTCGTGGTTATCGGCTCGTTTTTTGCTTACATGCTTTATATGCAGGGCGTTAAGGACATCGGCTCGGTGCGCGCGAGCCTCATCGGAACTGTGGAGCCGGTTTCGGCGACCATCACCAGCGCCGTTATGCTGGGCACGGTGTTTTTGCCGACCGACCTTATCGGCTTTGCCATGATCATCGTGATGATGTTCCTCACGGTGTAGTTGACGCCGCCGCCAAGACAGAAAAGGTGTTGTGCCGCATTTTCGCCAATTGATGTCCGTGTCTGGAGTTTAGCTGTCGATGCTCAAAATGCCATAAACTAGTAACGTTATGGACTTTTTCATTGCGACTCAATTGCGAGGATTTCTTTATGGCTGGTAATCACTTTAAGGGCAGCGATAGCGGCCGTCCTGCAGTTCCGCCGCGTCCGAACGGGGCTGGTAAGGCCGGCATGCCGGGCGGCGCTGGACAGGGCGGTTCCGGTAAGCGCGTGTCCCCGGGCGAGACGGCGATGTTTACCGCTCTGTACGAGCAGTCTCAAAAGGCAAAAAAGACCGGCCGTGCAAAAGGGAATGTCTTTGCGGGCGGTGCAACCTCCACGTCGCAGCCGAGCGGGGCTCCTTCGGTACCTGCGAACAACGCAGGTGCTGCCAACGCCGCGAATGCCGCCGGCAACGTTAATGCCGGCAAGGCCGACAACAATACTCCCTCTGCCGGTGGCGCGGGGCTTACGGGTAACCTTGGCACGATCTACACCGGCGCCTCCGAGACTGGTACGTTCGCCCGCCTGGATGATAGCGGTGCCGAGTTTGCGGGCTCGGGTTCCAAGGAAGATTATTACGATTTTGGCTTGAACTACGGTAGCGACGCTTCGTCGAGTTCGACCTCTGACGGTCTGGTCCGTCATCGCCATCGCAAGGGCGAGCACAAAAAGCGTCACACCGGCGCCATTATTGCCGCTGTAGTCGCGGTGCTTCTCGTTGCGCTTGGCGCAAGCGGCTTTATGCTGCTTAACTCGGCAAAGACCGTAAAGAGCGAAGCGAAGGAGGCTGTCGAGATCGTCGGTGGCCTTAAGGACAAGGTCACGTCGGGCGATTTTTCGACGCTGCCTGACGACGCGAAGAAGATCGATGAGCTCTGCAACAGCATGAAGGCGGAGACCTCGAGCCCGCTGTGGGCGGCGGCTTCGTTTATCCCGGTGTATGGCAGCGATATCAATGCGGCCCGCACCATGATTGACGCCCTGTCCGATGTCTCGAGCGATGCGCTGGTTCCCATGGCCGATAACCTTTCGCAGGCTACGCCCGGCAAGCTGTTCCAGGACGGCATGATTAACGTGTCCGCGCTGCAGGCGGTCGCCGATTCGCTTTCCAGCAGCTCGAAGGTGTTCAAGAGCGCCAACGAGAAGGTCCAGGGCATTGGCGATACTCATATTTCCCAGGTGACCGAGCTGGTCGATAAGGCCAAGGACGGCTTTGCCACCCTCAACGGCGCGGTTGACGCGGCGGAGAAGGTTGCCCCCGTCCTTCCCCAGATGCTCGGCGCCAACGGCCAGACGCGCAACTACCTTATGTACGCCATGAACAACGTCGAGATTCGTGCCTGCGGCGGCTTTGGCGGTTCGCAGGGTCTGATTTCGGTCACCGACGGCCAGATGTCGATTGGCGAGTTTATTCCCCGCATTGGACTCAGCGAGGATGAGGCAGTCGAGAGCGTCGACGAAGAGGATGAGGCGCTGTTCGGCAACCACAGTAACCTGTACAACTCGGGCAATACCTATTCGCCTGATTGGCCCCGCAACTCGCAGCGTGTCGCCGCGCTGTGGAAGTCCCAGTATGGACAGGACGTTGATGGCGTCATCGGTATCGACCCGGTGTTCCTGCAGTATCTGCTGGGCCTGGTCGGTAATGTCTCGCTGCCCGACGGAACGGTTGTCGACGGCACCAACGCCGCAAAGGTCCTCATGCACGATGTGTACTGGAACTATCCGGTCGAGGAGTCGGACGGCATCTTTGCATCCGTCGCCAGCGCTGCCTTCGACAAGATCCTTGGCGGTATCGGCGATGTCGATGTTACGAAGCTTGTCAGCGCCGTTGAGCGCGGTGCCGAAGAGGGCCGCCTGATCGCGTGGATGAGAAACGATGATGAGCAGAATGCCATCAAAGAGACGGGCATTGACGCTTCGCTGCCCAATCCGGATGACCCGAGTGCCGATCCTGTTGCCGGCGTTTACTTTAACAACCTGAGCTTCTCCAAGCTCGACTGGTACCTGAACGCTGATACGCAGATTGGCCAGGGCATCAAGAACGGTGACGGCACGTGCTCCTATCGCATCACCGTTACCCTGACGAACATCATGACGCAGGAGGAGGCTGGCAAGCTGCCCGACTACGTTGCGGCGAGCGCACCCGATGCCGCGCGTGACGACGAGCGTCTGAATGTCTCACTGTTTGCCCCGACGGGCGGCAACATTACTGATCTGACCGTCGAGGGCACCCAGTTTGGTCTCGGCGCCGCTACGTGGCATGGAATCCCCTTCTATTCGGGCACCGTTGACCTGCATGCTGGCGAGACGACGACGATCACGTATACGCTGACCACGTCGGCCGAGGCGGGGGACAAGCCGCTTACGCTGCGTCAGACTCCTACATGCCAGGCGGCTCGCGACAGCGCGTCGGCGTAGGGTTTTTCTGGTAGCGCAGATAATCGAGTACCATTTTGGGGCGGACAGGCAATCTGTTCGCCCCTATTTTGTAAGGAGAGCGCATGAAGTACTTTGGCACCGACGGCTTTCGCGGCGAGGCCAACGTTGGGCTGACGGTAGAGCACGCTTATAAGATTGGCCGTTTTGTGGGCTGGTATTACGGCGCCAACCGCGAGCGCAAGGCGCGCGTTATCGTGGGCAAGGACACACGTCGCTCGAGTTATATGTTCGAGGCGGCGCTGGTGAGCGGTCTGGTCGCGAGCGGTGCGGACGCCTATATGCTGCACGTGATCCCGACGCCGGGCGTGGCGCATCAGACCGTGGAGGGCTGCTTCGATTGCGGCATCATGATCAGCGCGAGCCACAACCCGTTTTGCGATAACGGCATTAAGCTCGTCAATAGCGACGGTTTTAAGATGGACGAGGACGTACTGGAGCTCATCGAGGACTACATCGATGGCAAGAGCGAAGTTCCGTTGGCCACGGGCAACCACATCGGTGCCACGGTGGACTACATGCAGGGCCGCAACCGCTACATTGCTTCGCTCATTGCAAGTGCGAACTTTTCGCTGCAGGGCGTCAAGATCGGTATCGACTGCGCCAACGGCTCGGCTTCCTCGGTGGCCAAGCCGGTGTTTGACGCGCTCGGTGCCGACGTGCGCGTGATCAATGCCGCGCCCGATGGCTTTAACATCAACGTCGACTGCGGCTCCACGCATATGGAGCGTCTGCAGCGCCATGTGGTGGAGCAGGGCCTGGACGTGGGTTTTGCCTACGATGGCGATGCCGACCGCTGCCTGGCCGTGGATGAGCGCGGTCGCGTGGTAGACGGCGACCAGATCCTGTACGTGTGCGGCGTGTATCTGAACAAGCACGGTCGCCTTTCGGGCGGTACCGTGGTGCCGACGATTGCCAGCAACTTTGGCCTGATCAAGTCGTTGGAGCTTGCCGGTCTGAGCGCCGTGACCAGCGGCGTGGGCGACCGTCACGTGTATGCCAAGATGCGCGAGGGCGGCTACAGCCTGGGCGGCGAGCAGACGGGCCATACGATCTTTGGCGATATCGAGCGCACGGGCGACGGCATTATGACCTCGCTGCGCGTGATGGAAGTGATTCGTGCCGAGCGCGAGACGCTCTCGCAGCTCACGGCTCCGTGCAAGCTGCTGCCGCAGGCGCAGGTGGCCGTGCGCGTGGCGGACAAGGACGCCGCGCTCGAGAACATGGGCGTGCAGAACGCCATCGCCGAGGCCGAGGTTGCGCTGGCAGGCGAGGGCCGCGTGCTCGTGCGCAAGAGCGGAACCGAGTCGGTTATCCGCGTGCTGGCCGAGGCGCCCGACCAAGCATCCGCCGATGCCGCCATGAAGCGCATCGCCAACGCGCTCGAGGCTCTGTAAGGTAGTCATTGGGGACGTTCTTAAACAACTAGGTGGAAAGGGGGCGCCGCGGATTGGTTCCGCGGCGTCCCCTTTGCGTTGACGTGTCGGTTATGCCTTACAGCTCGTAGAGCGTGGTGAACTTGTCCTGCAGGTAGCTGCAGTAGTAGCGGGCATCGAACGCCATGCCGCACGCGCCCTTGATGAGCTCCGGCGCGTCCTTGGCGCGGCCCCACTGCCAAATGTGCTCGCCCAGCCAGGCGCGGACGGGTGTCAGGTCGCCGCTCGCGCAGGCGCCGGTAAGGTCGACGCCGTCGCGGCACATGGCCGGCACAAACATGGCATCGTAGGCGCTACCCAGCGCATACGTGGGGAAGTAGCCAAACGAGCCGCCGCTCCAGTGCGTATCTTGCAGGCAGCCGCGTGTGTCGTCGGGAACGGGAATGCCCAGGTACTCGTCCATAAAGCGATTCCAAAGCGCGGGGATGTCCTTGGCCGTGGCCTCGCCGGCAAACAGCATGCGCTCAATCTCGTAACGCACCATGATATGCAGCGGGTAGGTGAGCTCGTCGGCCTCGGTACGGATCAGCGACGGCTGAGCGATGTTCACGGCGCGGTAGAGCGTGTCCTCGTCCACGTTGCCGTAGACCTCGGGCGCGTGGCGGCGCAGCACCTCGAGCAGCGGTCCCATAAAGGCGCGGCTGCGGCCCACGGTGTTCTCGAAAAAGCGGCTCTGGCTCTCGTGGATGCCCATGGAGGTGCCGCCCTCCAGGCACGTGCGCGCGTAGGCGGGGTTCACGCCCAGCTCGTACATGGCGTGGCCGGCCTCGTGGATGATGCTGTAGACGTTGGAGATGCAATCGTCCTCGTAGATGTGCGTGGCGATGCGCGCGTCGCCCACCGAGAAGCCCTCGCTAAACGGATGCTCGGTAAAGGCAAGCGTGGTGTCGTCCAGGTCCAGGCCGACAAGCTTCATCAGATCGAAGCTCATGGCGCGCTGGGCGGCCTCGGGCACGCGGGCGTGCAAAAAGTCTGCAGCGGGCTGCTGGCCGCGCTCGCCGATGGCGTGCACGAGCGGCACGACCGTGGCCTTAACCTCGTCGCAAAACGCATCGAAGCTCTCGGTGGAAAGGCCGCGCTCGTACTGGTCGAGCCACACGTCGTATGGGTCGCGCTTGGGGTCCATGAGCTCGGCCTGATGCTTGAGCTGGCTGACGATTTTGTCCACATAGGGCTCAAAGCTCGCCCAGTCGTTGGCCGCTTTGGCCTTGTGCCACACGGCGTCGGCCTCGCAGGTGAGCCTGGTCCAGGCCTCGGCCTCCTCGGTGGGGATGACGCTTGCCTCGCGCTGGTCGCGGCCGAGCACGCGAATCTCGTCAAGCAGCTGCGGGTCGTCGATCTTTCCGCCGGTGACGGTCTCGCGTGCCAGCGAACGTACAAGTTCGACAGACTTTTCGCTGGTCAGGAGCTTATGGTGCTCGCCGGCAAGGGTGCCCATGGCGTCGGCACGGGCGGCGGCACCGTTGGCGGGAGCAATGGTCGCGCCGTCAAACTCGGCAATCTTGAGCAGGTACTCGCGGGTCCACAGCTTGCCCTCGAGCTTGCGGAATTTTTTGACGGCCTTATCGACCTTCATGCCTTTGGGCGTCTTGCCCGCTGCGGGCTTGGCCTTCTTATCGTACTTCTTTCCCATACCATATCCTTAATCTCGCAGGCCGAGCGCCGCAGGCGGGTGCACGGCCAGTTTGCACAGCTACTTGCCTTGTACCCAGCGCGAACAAAACGGAACGCGGCGATGCGCTCGCGAAATGTGTTATCCTATAGCCCAATGCGTTGACGGAGAGGGTTTTGCCCGCCGCGTCGCCGGCGAGAGAGGGAAGGTCATGGGCTGCAAGCCTTCCTGCGGTGGCAAGGGCCAAGCGTTCACTCCCGAGCAGCGACCTCAACGGGCGCGCGGCCAGTGGCAGCAAAGCCCCAGTAGGGAAGCCGTGAGCCTCGCGACAAGAGGCGCAGAGTGGGCACGGCGGGCCAGACATCCGCCGGGTCAAACAAGGTGGTACCGCGGAATTCAACCGTCCTTGGGCAATGCACATGCCCGAGGGCGGTTTTTTGTTACCGAACCGGGCCGCGTTTTCGCAGTGCCAGACGGCGACAGTCGTCCCGGCAGGCGGAAAGCGCGAGAGACGAAAGGGAAGACATGAGTCTGATTGATGATCTGGTCAAACTCGAGGAAGAGGCCAAGGAGCTCGTCGCCGGTGCCGACGACGCCGCCAAGCTCGAGGCCGCGCGCGTTGAGCTGCTCGGCCGCAAGGGCCGCATCACCGGCCTGATGCGCATGATGGGCAAGCTCGCCCCCGAGGATCGTCCCATGATGGGCAAACGCGCCAACGAGATGCGCCAGCTGATCGAGGGCATGCTCGACGAGCGCACCACCGAGATGAAGGCCGCCGCCCTCAAGCACGCACTCGAGCACGAGGCCGTCGACATCACGCTGCCGGGTATCCGTCCGCAGATCGGTCACCAGCACCTGATCAAGCAGATCATCGAGGAGGCCGAGGACATCTTCTGCGGCATCGGCTACACCGTCGAGTCCGGCCCCATGGTCGATACCTCCTACTACAACTTCACCGCGCTCAACGCGCCCATGGATCACCCGAGCCGCTCGGCTCGCGACACGTTCTATGTGGTCGACAACAACCCCGGCAGCGTTGCGCATCCCGAGGCTCACGCTCACGGCGAGTCCGACGTGCTGCTGCGCACCCAGACCTCGGGCGTGCAGATCCACACCATGGAGTCGCAAAAGCCGCCCATCTACATGATCTGCCCGGGCACCGTCTATCGTCCCGACACGGCCGACGCCTGCCACCTGCCGCAGTTCAACCAGATCGAAGGCCTGGTCGTCGACGAGGGTATCACCTTTGGCGATCTTAAGGGCACGCTCGACTACTTTGTTAAGTGCATGTTTGGTGAGGATCGCAAGACGCGCTATCGCCCGCACTTCTTCCCCTTCACCGAGCCTTCCTGCGAGGTGGACGTGAGCTGCCACGTGTGCGGCGGCAAGGGCTGCAACTTCTGCAAGCACAGCGGCTGGATCGAGATTCTGGGCTGCGGCATGGTCGACCCCAACGTCCTGATCAACTGTGGCATCGACCCCGAGAAGTACACCGGCTTCGCCTTTGGTATTGGCGCCGAGCGCGTCGCGGCACTGCGCTACGACCTGCCCGACCTCAGAACTCTCATGACGGGTGATATGCGCTTCTTGAATCAGTTCTAGGCTGCGGCTTGCCCAAGCACGACACCTCGGCGCTCATTCGTCGCTTGCGTACCAAAGTACGCGGCGCTCCTCTTTCGGGCCGATCTGCCGCACTTGGACAACCCTCGCTTTGTAAGGAATGTTCACAAAGTTGAAGTTTCCACCTGCATCTCTTCGCAGGCTTTCAGTATGAAAGGAGAGCTAGATGCGTGTTTCTTACGACTGGCTCAAGACCATGATCGATATTCCGGAGGATCCCAAGACCCTTTCGGACGAATATATCCGTACCGGCACCGAGGTCGAGGCGATCGACACCGTGGGCGAGTCCTTCGACCACGTGGTGACCGCCCAGGTGCTCACCAAGACCCCGCACCCCGATAGCGACCACATGTATGTGTGCTCGGTCGACGTGGGTGACAAGAACCTCGACGCCGACGGCAACCCCGCTCCGCTGCAGATCGTCTGCGGCGCGCAGAACTTCGAGGCCGGTGACCACATCGTCGCGGCCATGATCGGCGCTGTCCTGCCCGGCGGCGTCAAGATCAAGAAGAGCAAGCTTCGCGGCGTCGTGTCCATGGGCATGAACTGCTCCGCGCGCGAGCTCGGCTTGGGCGGCGACCACTCCGGCATCATGATCCTGCCCGAGGATACGCCCTGCGGCATGCCGTTTGCCGAGTACGTGGGCTCGAGCGACACCGTGCTCGACTGCGAGATCACGCCCAACCGTCCCGATTGCCTGTCCATGATCGGCATGGCCCGCGAGACCGGCGCCATCTTCGACCGCGATTTCCACGTTGAGCTGCCCGCCATCAAGGCCGAGACCGGCCGCGCGACCGACGACGAGCTTTCGGTCGAGATTGCCGACGAGGGCCTGTGCGACCGCTACGTTGCCCGCATCGTGCGCAACGTCAAGGTCGGCCCGTCGCCCGACTGGATGGTCAAGCGCCTTAACGCCTTGGGCGTGCGCCCGCACAACAACATCGTCGACATCACCAACTATGTGATGATGCTCACCGGTCAGCCGCTGCACGCCTTTGACCTGGACACCTTTGCCGAGCGCGATGGCCACCGTCGTGTGGTGGTTCGCGCCGCCCAGCAGGACGAGAAGTTCACGACGCTCGACGGCGAGGAGCGCACGCTTGACGCCGGCATGGGCCTCATCACCGACGGCGAGCGCCCCGTGGCGTTGGCCGGTGTTATGGGTGGCATGGATTCCGAGATCGAGGACGATACCGTTGACGTGATGGTCGAGAGCGCCTGCTTCAATGCCGGCCGCACCTCGCACACCAGCCGCGACCTTTCGCTGATCTCCGACGCCTCCATTCGCTTTGAGCGCCAGGTCGACGAGACCGGCTGCGTGGATGTCGCCAACGTTACCTGCGCGCTGATCGAGGAGATCGCCGGCGGCGAGGTTGCTCCCGGCTATGTCGACGTTTTCCCCGCGCCCAAGACCATCGACAGCATTAAGCTGCGCCTGGCCCGCGTGCACGCCATCTGCGGTGCCGACATCGAGCCCGACTTTATCGAGCGCTCGCTCACCCGCCTGGGCTGCACCGTCGAGCGCGACGGCGAGGACTTTATGGTCACGCCGCCGAGCTTCCGTCCCGACCTGCCGCGTGAGATCGACCTGATCGAGGAGGTTCTGCGCCTGTGGGGCATGGGTCGCGTCACGGCGACCATTCCGGCTGCCAAGAACCACATCGGCGGCCTGACTCGCGAGCAGAAGCTCACCCGCAAGGTCGGCGAGATCCTGCGCGCCTGCGGCCTCAACGAGACCACGACCTTTGGCTTTGCCGCTCCGGGCGACCTGGAGAAGATCGGCATGTCCACCGAGGGCCGCGGCTGCCCCGTGGTGCTCATGAACCCGCTGGTGGCCGAGCAGACCGAGATGCGCCGCTCGCTGCTGCCGGGTCTGCTGCAGTCCGTTGCCTATAACGAGGCGCACGGTACGCCCAACGTACACCTGTACGAGGTCGGCAGCCTGTTCCATGGCCGCGAGAACGCCAGCCTGCCCAAGGAGACCAAGTCCGTCGCGGGCGTGCTCTCGGGCCAGTGGAGCGAGCAGTCTTGGAGCATGAAGTACCGCAAGCTGCGTTTCTTCTTTGGCAAGGGCATCGTCGAGGAGCTGCTCGCCCAGCTGCGCATCGAGAAGGTTCGCTTCCGTCCCGTCGAGGGCGAGGGCTATGCCTTCCTGCAGCCGGGTCGTGCTGCCGAGGTCCTGTCCGGCGGCACCGTGCTGGGTTGGGTCGGCGAGATCCACCCCGAGGCGCGCGAGGCTATGGGCATTGACGAGGTCGTCGTCGCCTTTGAGCTCGACTTGGATAAGCTGATCAAGGGCGCCCGCAACCAGGAGAACTACCGTGAGTTCTCGCAGTACCCGGCCGTTGAGCACGACCTCGCTATCGTGGTTGACAACACTGTGACCTGCGAGGATCTTGAGCGTCGTATTACGAGTGCCGGCGGCAAGCTGCTCGAGGGCGTGCGCCTGTTCGATGTCTACCGCGATCCGGTCCGCATCGGCAAGGGCAAGAAATCCATGGCCTTTGCGCTTACGTATCGCTCCGACGACCACACGCTCACCAGCGAAGAGGTCGAAAAGGCGCACCAGAAGATCGTCACCAAGGTGTGCAAGGGCGTAAACGGCGAGGTCCGCGGCTAGGTCCTGCGCCGGATATAGGCCAGCGTCGGCTGCCGCCGAGTCTTACGTGACTGCTGTTTTCGGTATAAGGCACCGTTGAGCCTTCATATATGACACGCGCATTACATAACGGCGTGCTGCTTTGTCGGCAGTGCGCCGTTTTGCTATGATAGCCCGCGGCGTGTTACGAATCTGACAATGCGTAACACTGACAAGGTGATTCAAGCGGCGTTGCAATTCTGTGCGTCGATAACCGGGAGGCGTATATGCACATTCCAGATAACTACCTGTCCCCGCAGACCGATGCCGTTATGGCGGTGGCGATGGTGCCCGTTTGGGTCCATTGCATCAAAAAGGTACGCGCCACGCTCGATCGCGAGCACATGGCTTTCCTGGGCATCTGCGCTGCGTTCTCCTTCTTGCTCATGATGTTTAACGTGCCGCTGCCCGGCGGCACCACGGGTCACGCCGTCGGCGGTGCACTCATCGCGCTGCTGCTGGGCCCCGAGGCCGCGGCCATTGCGGTTTCGGTCGCACTGGCACTGCAGGCGCTGCTGTTTGGCGACGGCGGCATCCTGTCCTTTGGAGCCAACTGCTTTAACATGGCATTTGTGCTGCCGTTTGTGGCAGCCATCGTGTTCCGTGCGCTCAACGGCCGCCTGCACGACAAGAGCTGGGGCACTTCGGTTTCTGCCATCGTGAGCGGCTGGATCGGCTTGTGCGTGGCTGCCCTGTGCGCTGCCATCGAGTTCGGCATTCAGCCGATGCTCTTCACCAACGCCTCGGGTGCCCCGCTATACTGCCCCTTCCCGCTGTCTGTTTCCATTCCGGCCATGTTGATTCCGCACATGCTGGTAGCCGGTGTGGTCGAGGGCGTGGCGACTGCCGCGATCTACGGCTTTATCAAGAAGACGGCGCCGGGCGTTATCGTCGGCCCCGAAGCCGCCGATGGACAGCTTACTGCCGAGGGCGCAGCCGCCAAGAAGACCTCGCTGGTCCCCACGCTCATCCTGGTCGCCGTGCTTGTCGTGGCCACGCCGCTGGGCCTGCTGGCCACGGGTGACGCATGGGGCGAGTGGGACGCCGAGGGCGCCGCGACCGCCGTTCAGGAGGCTGGTGACGACAGTCTGCAGACTTCGGTTGGCCTCGATACTCCGACCTTTGCCGATGTCCTGCCCACGGGCGATTATCTGCAGGCCTATTCCGAGGAGCAGGGCCTTGACTTTGCCGGTCAGGCTGCCATGTATATCCTGTCCGGCGTGATTGGCGTGGCGGTGCTCACCATCGCATTCCGCCTGATCTCGCTGACGGTTAAGGAAAGCGGTGCTCATGGCAATAGCCGAGCTGCCTAGCTGGCTTGCGGCCGAGGAGCGATATGAGCCCGTGGGGGCTCGGCATCGTGTGATGCAAAAGAATGTCCTGCACCTGGCGAGCCTGCTTGAGCGGGTTCGCCTGGGTGGAGGCGCGCACGAGGGCGGGTCGATGGTCGACCGCGCCCTTTCTTGCGTTTCGGCTCCGGTGCGCCTGGTGGGGATGTTCGTTTGCGTCCTGTGCGTGTGTCTGACGCAGAGCCCTCTGTACCTCATGTTGATGGCGGCTATCGCGCTGGTGCTCGTTGCCGTGCGCCCCGTACGCGGGCTGCGGGCAACCTTTGTGCCGGCGCTTGGCGCTGCAGGGCTCGCGGTGGTTCTGGTACTGCTCGCCTTGCTGCTGGACACTTCTGCCGCGGGCGCCATGCTCAAGATCGCGCTCAAGACGTTTATTAATGTGTCGCTGGTGCTGGGTGTTTCGTGGACGCTCACCTGGAGCCGCATGTCGGCGGCGCTCAAAATGCTGCACCTGCCCGACGAGGTTATCTTTACGTTTGATATGGCGCTCAAGCATATTGAGGTGCTGGGACGCACGGCGCACGATCTGTGCGAATCGGTCATGCTGCGCAGCGTCGGTTCCGCGCCTGCGGGTTTTTCGCGCACCGATTCGCTGGCGGGTATCATGGGCATGACGTTTATCAAGGCGATGGAATGCAGCCGCGCGATGGACGAGGCCATGCTGTGTCGCGGCTTCGCCGGCGTGTATCCGGCGCTTGCACGGAGCGGCTTTGGCTGGCACGATGCGGTTTACGCGGCCGTTGTGGCGTTGCTCGCCGTGTTGTGCGCGGTGCTGTAGCGCGGACGGTCGAACCGTTGATGTGAGTAGGGAAGGGCGACGTTTTGGCAAACGATACGAATAACGCGATGGGTGCGAGCGGTGCTGCCGGCGCCGAGGTCACGCCGCTCATCGAGTTTCGCGACGTGGTGTTTTCCTATGCGGGTCATACGGTGGTCGATGGCGTTTCATTGCAGGTGAACCGTGGAGAGCTCGTTGCTCTGCTTGGTCCTAACGGCTGCGGCAAGACGACGATTATGCGTCTTATCAACGGCCTTGAGCTTGCGGACGCGGGTGCGTACCTGTTCGACGGGCATGCGGTCGATGCGGCGTTTCTAAAGGATTCTGCGGCCGCTCAGCGTTTTCATCAGCGCGTGGGCTTTGTGTTCCAGAATGCCGACGCCCAGCTGTTCTGCGCTACGGTGGGCGAGGAAGTTGCTTTTGGTCCCGCGCAGATGGGGCTGCCGGCAGACGAGCTCGAGCGCCGCGTGCGCGATGCCATGGAGCTGTTCCAGGTTGCCGACCTTGTCGACGTCTCTCCCTATCAGCTCTCGGGCGGGCAAAAGAAGCGCGTTGCGCTGGCTGCGGTGGTGTCGATGAACCCGGATATCCTGGTGCTCGATGAGCCCACCAATGGGCTCGACGAGGATTCATGCGACATCGTGGTCAACTTCTTGCTGGCCTACGTCGCGGCGGGTAAGACGGTCTTGATGAGCACGCATCACCAGGATTTGGTGCGACGCCTGGGTGCCCGTGCAATCTATATCGATCGATATCACCATGTGGTCGAGGCGTCTTCGTCGTCGTATGGAACTGAAAACGGTGCTACGGACTAGTTGCTGCGTAGAGCGTGCGTAGCCGTCCGCGCGGCTTTGCCGTGATGGTATAGTTATCCAGGTTTTTTATGGGGGTGGCTATGCCAAGCTGGAACATTCATATCGCTCAGACGGAGCGTTTGCTGGAGCGCACTGGTGCGCTTGCCAATAGCGTGCGCGACCGCAATGCCTTTTTGTTTGGCTGCGTGGTTCCGGATATCTTCGTGGGCTATATGGTCCCTGGCATCGCCGATCCCATCCCGTACCGCATTACGCACTTTGCAAAGCCCGAGCCTATCCCTAAGCCTCGTGAGCATGAGTTCTGGGATACCTATGTGGCACCGTTGCTTAAAAGTTCGCCCACCGGTGCGCCAGCCGCGGCGACCTCGATTATCGAGGAACGCGAGCGACTGAACCGCGTGCACTATCCCCAGCGCTACAAGGATGCCGAGCCGGTTGTCGGTCCCAGCGCTCGTGAGTTCTCGCTTGCGTCCGAGGACGTGGCGCAGTCGTTGCTTGATTTGACACTGGGTGTCTGGTCGCATCTGGTGGCCGATACCGTATGGAATACACGCGTGAATCAGTACCTGGAGGCGCACGGCGGCAAGCCGTGCGAGGAATTCCGCATTAAAAAGCAAGGCGACTTTGACTGGTTTGGCAAGACGCTCGGCATTGTTTCGATTCCGCGCGCGACCGATCGCCTGTATACCGCTGCGGCACGTTTTGGGCAGTATCCCATCCATAAGGAGTATGTGCTCAAGACCATCGGCGTTATGCACGAGATCGTGCGCGAAAACCCCGGCGAGCCCGATCATCCGCCGTATCGCCTGCTAACCGAGGAGTTTTTCGATGCAACGTTTACCGAGGTCATCGAGCTGACCGAGGCAGGATTTGCGGCTCGCGTTGCCGCTTCTGACATTCCCGCAGTCCCCCTGATCGCTAGCTGCTAGCCGGCCGGCTTAACGGTGAACAGTTCAACCCAATCGACCAACAGCTCCCGTCGCAGGGCATTTTCAGCGGTACGTTCCTGATCGGTCTTTGGGATGTAGGGGAGCCCCGCCTTTTTATGAATGAGCTCGGCGATGTTGTTAAAGCTCTTCTTGTCCTTGATCTGGTCGTAGGTAATTTGTATGACATCGTAGCCCATGCTGGTGAGCGCGGTGGTGCGTTCGGCATCGGAGAGGCTTGCGGCTTCGCCATCGTGGGCGGAGCGGCCTTGGCATTCCAAAATGACGCCCATGCTGTCGGTGGCGCTCTCGATGAGGATATCGGCGTAGCAGCAGGTTTTGTCATACAGCGAGCGCGCGGCGTCGCTGAGTGGGATGCGCACGTTGTTGGTGATGCCGATACCCAGGCCGCCCTCGTCACGGGGGAGTGAGACGAGTATGGATGTTTGGACTTCGAAAGGCGAGGCGGTCTGCCCCGTCATGTGCTCGGCCGCCCAGCGGAGCTGCTTAACGCCGCGCAGGCCTGCGGCCTGCTTAGCGAACGCGGCGATATCCGCCGCGCTGAGGAGCGGTTGGCGCTTCCACAGGTTGGTGTCATTGCCCTTGGTGTCGTTAACTCGCTCCCAGCCGCAGTTGGGTGGAATGAGCTTAAGCGAAATAGATTCATCGAGTTGTTGCTGCGTTCGCTCGCAGGGCTTAAACACTGCAAAGGAGCCGCACATCTCGTAGCAAGCCATGAGTAACTGGTTGCGTGAGACCTTCGCAGCAAGGTTGAGCAGCGTAAACTCGGGCGACGTGACATCAAATCCATGCTCAGTCTGCCTAAACGACCCAGGAGGTGGCTCTTGGGTCAGGAGATGCGATTTAAACAGGCTTCGCGACCCGGATTGTGCCCGGGTGAATACAAGCCTGTGAAGCGGTGCGTGAAGCAGGTCTTTTACAACCGCATGACTTCTGAGGCCGCAACATCTGCGATCCATATTGCCAAGGCTAATGGCAGGGTAAAGACCCAGTATTTGCGGCGGGATGCGGTGATAGTTAAAAGCAGTTTGGCCGCATAGCGTCAGATCCACGATGCCCTCCTGGCTGAAAAGCGTGCCTATGGATTAAGGAGTGCCAGCGTCAATTCGGAAGTATGCGGCAAAATCTGAACCCTGTGAGCAGACCTGGCTTTTGAGGCTAGTTTATCAGGCATTTTGTTGCGAAAAAACGGGGTGTGCTCGGAGGTCTCAGAATTTGCCGCATACTTCCGAAAACGTGGCTGATCTTGACCTTGCTAAAACGATATAGCAGCTCTGCACGGGGTGTGGGTTTGCCGCCGGGCGAACACTTTTGGAGCCAGGAGTCCTAGTTCTGGGCCTTGAAGGGCGGATTTCGCGCTTTTGGTAAAGAAATGGGCGCGTGTTTTGCCGTGCCCCGGCTTTAGCGCACAGAAAAAGGGCCCGGAAGGCGAAGCCTTCCGGGCCCTTTGCAATGCAAGTCTGCTTGCAAGTGCGATTTAGCGCACCTGAGCGACGTAAGCGACGTTGGTCGAGGAGACCTTGTCCTCGAGCTGGACGCTCATGCGGGGATCGCCGGCGGTAGCGACGGTCAGGTCGCCAGTCTCGACGTAGCCGAGCTCCTTAGCGGTCTCGATCGCCTTGACGATCGTGCCGTTGACGGTGCCCTGGGTGATCTCGGCCTGGTGCGGGATAACGCCCCAGTACATAATCATCTGCTGGACGGCCCACTCGTGGCGGGAGAACGCGCAGATCGGCATGTTGGGACGGAAGTGCGAGATCAGGCGAGCGGTACGACCGGTGGTCGTCGGCACGGTGATGCACTTGGCGCCAACGGTGGTAGCCATGTTCACAGCGGACATACCCACAACGTTGTTGACGACGCGGGTGCCGTGAGCGTCAGCCGGAACCTCGAGCGGAGCGTGAGCCGGGAGGTACTTCTCAGTCTCGAGAGCAATGCTGGCCTGCATCTTAACGGCCTCGACCGGGTACTTACCGGCAGCGGACTCGCCAGAGAGCATAACGGCGTCGGTGCCGTCGTAAATGGCGTTAGCAACGTCGGCAACCTCGGCGCGCGTCGGGCGCGGGTTCTGCTGCATGGAGTCGAGCATCTGCGTAGCGGTGATAACGGGCTTGTAGGCCGCGTTGCACTTAGCGATGATCTCCTTCTGGATGTGCGGAACGAGCTCGGGCTTGATCTCGATGCCCAGGTCGCCACGGGCGACCATGATGCCGTCGGAAGCCTCGAGAATCTCGTCGAAGTTCTCGACGCCCAGGGCGCACTCGATTTTCGGGAAGATCGTCACGTGCTCGCCACCGTTCTCGCGGCAAAGCTTGCGGATGCCGCGGACGGACTCGCCGTCACGGATGAAGGAAGCGGCGATGTAGTCGATGTTCTCGGTCAGGCCAAAGAGGATGTCCTGACGATCGCGCTCGGTGATGGCGGGCAGCGAGATGTTGACGTTGGGCATGTTGACGCCCTTGCGCTCGCCGATCAGGCCGTCGTTCTTAACGACGCAGGTCATGTCCTGGCCGTCGACGGACTCGACCTCGAGGGCAACCAGGCCGTCATCGATCAGGATGAGGGAGCCCTTCTCGACCTCGGAGGGCAGAGCCAGGTAGTCGAGGGAGATGTGCTCAGCGGTGCCGTGGAAATCCTCGGACGTGGGCTGAGCGGTGACGACGATCTTGTCGCCGGTCTTGACGGCAACCTTCTTGCCGTCGACCAAAAGGCCGGTGCGGACCTCGGGGCCCTTGGTGTCGAGCAGGATGCCGACGGGCATACCGAGCTCCTTGGAAATACGACGGACGCGCTCGATGCGACCGTGGTGCTCGTCGTAGGATCCGTGCGAGAAGTTAAAACGGGCGACGTTCATGCCCGCCTTGATCATCTCGCGGATGGTCTCGTCGCTATCGCAGGCGGGACCCATGGTGCATACAATCTTGGTGCGCTTGTACATTCAGACCTCCATCTGACATCGTCTTGCGCTGATAGATAAACCATAAGAAATAAAACTGAGATGATTATAACGAAATGCCGACCGAATACCCCAAAAAATCGACCGTATGCCGAATTAGAAGTTCATTTTTTGCGAAAAAACGGTATATGCAAAAACTTTACCAACCGTTCTAACCGCTGCTATCTGGGCGATATTTCAGTTTGATGATGCGCCGAAGAAAAAACGTTTTACCAATCTTGAGCATCACACTGTCTGCACCGTTGCGCCTGTGCCGTGTTTCCAGATGCAATGTTTTGGCTAGACGCGTCGCTTTGGGGTACCATAGCTCCACTATCAACTGCCGCTCAGCACGGCAGCCTTGATGAGCCCTTGCCCTTCTCCTGGGAATTATGATCGGGCATCAATCTGCTGAGTGGCCCGAATCCCAGGAGGGGACTCTATATGCAAAAGGAATACCTGTCCGCCGCGGCGGAGGTGCTCAGCGACCAGGGTGTCGATGAGAACCTCGGCCTGAGCAACGACGAGGCGTCGTCGCGCCTCGCCAAGACAGGCCCTAACAAGCTTGAGGAAGCCGAGAAGACGCCGCTGTGGAAGCGCTTCTTTGAGCAGATGGCAGACCCCATGGTCATCATGCTGATCGTTGCCGCCGTTATCAGCGCACTCACGGGCATGGTCAAGGGCGAGCCCGATTTTGCCGACGTCGCCATCATCATGTTCGTCGTTATCGTCAACTCGGTGCTGGGCGTGGTCCAGGAAGCCAAGAGCGAGGAGGCCCTCGAGGCCCTGCAGGAAATGAGCGCGGCGCAGTCCAAGGTGCTGCGCGACGGCAAGCTCGTGCACCTGCCGAGCGCCGAGCTCGTGCCCGGCGACGTAATCATGCTCGAGGCGGGCGACTCCGTCCCGGCCGACTGCCGCGTGCTCGAGAGCGCCACGATGAAGATCGAAGAGGCCGCACTGACCGGCGAGTCCGTGCCGGTCGAGAAGCACACCAACGTGATTGAGCTTGCCGCGGGCACTGACGACGTGCCGCTCGGCGACCGCAAGAACATGTGCTACATGGGCTCTACCGTGGTGTACGGCCGCGGTCGCGCCGTCGTGGTCGGCACCGGCATGGATACCGAGATGGGCAAGATTGCCGGCGCCCTGGCCGAGGCCAAGGAAGAGCTCACGCCGTTGCAGGTGAAGCTCGCCGAGCTCAGCCGCATCCTTACCATTATGGTTATCGTCATCTGCGTCGTCATCTTTGGCGTCGACATCATCCGTCACGGCGTGGGCAACGTCCTTACCGACCCGACTGCCCTGCTCGACACCTTTATGGTCGCCGTCTCGCTTGCCGTCGCCGCCATTCCCGAGGGCCTGGTTGCCGTCGTGACCATCGTGCTTTCGCTCGGCGTGACCAAGATGGCCAAGCGCCAGGCGATCATCCGCAAGCTTTCTGCTGTCGAGACACTCGGCTGCACGCAGACCATCTGCTCCGACAAGACCGGCACCCTTACCCAGAACAAGATGACCGTCGTCAAGCACGAGCTCGCTGCGCCCAAGGAGAAGTTCTTGGCCGGCATGGCGCTGTGCTCCGATGCCCAGTGGGACGAGGAGCTGGGCGAGGCCGTGGGCGAGCCGACCGAGTGTGCGCTCGTCAACGACGCCGGCAAGGCGGGCCTCACCGGCCTGACTGCCGAGCACCCGCGCGTGGGCGAGGCCCCGTTCGACTCGGGCCGTAAGATGATGTCCGTGGTCGTCGAGACCCTGGACGGCGAGTACGAGCAGTACACCAAGGGCGCGCCCGACGTGGTGATCGGCCTGTGCACCCATATCTACGAGGGCGATAAGGTCGTCCCCCTGACCGAGGAGCGTCGCGCCGAGCTCGTGGCAGCCAACAAGGCCATGGCCGACGAGGCCCTGCGCGTGCTGGCGCTGGCGAGCCGCACCTACACCGAGGTTCCGAGCGACTGCAGCCCCGCTGCGCTCGAGCATGACCTGGTCTTCTGCGGCCTGTCCGGCATGATCGACCCGGTCCGTCCCGAGGTGGCCGATGCTATCCGCGAGGCGCACGATGCCGGTATCCGCACCGTCATGATCACGGGCGACCACATCGACACCGCCGTGGCCATCGCCAAGCAGCTGGGCATCGTCGCCGATCGCAGCCAGGCCATCACCGGCGCCGACCTCGACCGCATGAGCGACGAGGAGCTCGACGCGCACATCGAGGACTACGGCGTGTACGCCCGCGTCCAGCCCGAGCACAAGACACGCATCGTCGAGGCCTGGAAGTCACGTGACCAGATCGTCGCCATGACCGGCGACGGCGTCAACGACGCCCCGTCCATCAAGCGCGCCGACATCGGCGTGGGTATGGGCATCACCGGCACCGACGTCACCAAGAACGTTGCCGACATGGTGCTTGCCGACGACAACTTCGCTACCATCATCGGTGCCTGCGAAGAGGGCCGTCGCATCTACGACAACATCCGCAAGGTCATCCAGTTCCTGCTTTCGGCCAACCTTGCCGAGGTCTTCTCGGTGTTCATCGCCACGCTCATCGGCTTTACCATCTTCCAGCCGGTGCAGCTGCTGTGGGTGAACCTGGTCACCGACTGCTTCCCCGCGCTCGCGCTGGGCATGGAGGATGCCGAGGGCGACATCATGAAGCGCAAGCCGCGCAACGCCAAGGACGGCGTCTTTGCCGGTCACATGGGCCTGGACTGCGTGGTCCAGGGCCTGATCATCACCGTGCTGGTGCTGGCGAGCTTCTTTGTGGGCGTGTACTTTGACATGGGCTACATCCACATCGCCGATATGATCGCCGGCAATGCCGACGAGGAAGGCGTGATGATGGCGTTCATAACGCTCAACATGGTCGAGATTTTCCACTGCTTCAATATGCGCAGCCGTCGTGCGTCGCTGTTTAGCATGAAGAAGCAGAACAAGTGGCTTTGGGCTTCGGCTGCGCTGGCGCTGGTGCTGACGGTTATCGTGACCGTGCAGCCGACGCTTGCCGAGATGTTCTTTGGCCCTGTGACGCTTGAACTCAAGGGCGTTATCGCCGCCCTGGGCCTGGCCTTCCTGATCATCCCGCTGATGGAGATCTACAAGGCGATCATGCGCGCGGTCGAAAAAGAGTAGCGTTCCTGTCTGGGCCCGACCGCCTGCGGGGTTTCCACGGGCACGTCCTCGCCGCTTTGCGGCTGCGGGATGTGCCCTTAGGAAACCCCTCCCGGCGGGCGGACCCTGCGGTATCCTTGCTGGCTTTTCTCCCGTGCGGATGATAAAGGGCTGAGGGAAAGTGTGTGAGCTGGTCGGGCTTTGCCCGGCCAGCTCTTTTTGATTTAAAATACCTGCTCAGTTGTGTGGTTTTGTGCTGGGAGGCGCTTGTGGGCAAGGCTAAGGCTAAGGCGAAGAAAAAGACGACGGGGGCGCGGGCTAAGCGCGATCGTCGTCGGAAGCTCGCGACCGAAGCCCCTGCATCTGCTGAGGAGTTGCTGGCGAGTGTACCGGGGCTTGACGCGCTGCAGGATGTTCCGGCGTTCGATGACCTGCCGGTCGATGCGGTCCAGCAGGCTGCATTTGACGACTTTTGCGTACAGGCCGAGGAGCCCGAGCAGATGCAGCTCGGTGCCGTGGTGCGCCTGGACCGCGGGTTTCCGCTGGTGGCGACTGCCGATGACACGTTTCGTGCCGAGCATGCCGTAGGTTTTGCCAAGTCGCGTGGCGAGGACGAGCTCTTGCTGCCAGCCGTGGGCGACCGCGTGGCGGTTCGTCGTGCTCCCGGGCACGACATGGGCGTGATCGAGTGCGTACTGCCGCGCCGTACGAGCTTTGAGCGTTGGCGTGGTCGTGCCCGCGGTGAGCGCCAGGTGCTCTGCTCCAACGTTGACAGCGTGTTGATCGTGCAGGCGCTCGGCGCCGGCGAGGTACTGCTCGATCGCGTGGCGCGCTCACTGGTGTTGGCGCTCGATTGCGATGCCGAGCCGGTGGTGGTGCTCACCAAGGCCGACCGCTGCGAGGCCGATGAGCTCGAGCGCGATTTGGACCGCGTGCGCCGTCTGGTGGGTCCGGACGTGCGCGTGATCGTGACGTCTTCTGCCGAGGGCCTCGGCCTGGACGAGGTGCGCGCCTGCGTGCCGGCTGGGAGCTGTGCCATGATCTTGGGCGAGTCGGGTGCCGGCAAGTCAACGCTGCTCAATGCGCTGTTGGGCCACGATGCGCTGGCCACTGGCGGCGTGCGCGAGCGTGATGACCAAGGTCGCCACACCACGGTTGCGCGCGTGATGGTGGCGCTGCCGGGCGACGCCGGCGTGATCGCCGATGCCCCGGGCCTGCGCAGCCTGCCGCTCGTGGGACATGAGCGGGGTCTGGCGCGCGCCTTCCCCGAGATCGTCGAGGCGTCGCGCGCGTGCCGGTTTGGCGATTGCACGCACACTCACGAGCCGGGTTGCGCCGTTCGCGAGGCCGAAGATGCCGGACAGATCGACAGTCTGCGTCTGGAGACGTTCCAAAACCTGGCGTCATCCATGCGCGTGAGTGCCCAAATGCTCGACCCCGATGTCCATCTGTAATTGAATTTTCCTATGACAGCCGTCTCCTAATTGCTTGGGAGGCGGCTTTTTTTGCTGCCAAAGCGCCTCGAAATATGCGTTTTGCCGACGTTCTGACCAAAACCTTGCCACGAGCTTGACGGGCTGGTCAGCTTTTGGTCAGCAATTGGTTTGACACGTAAAACCAAGATTGCGATTGCACCGCTTTGCGCCCTGGCCGCCCAGACAATGGTGGTACGGGCATTTGCCCGGTGCTACCTTGAGAGGAGCGGCCGTGAACAAGAGCAAGCGCATCGCCATCAGTCTGGCCGCGGGCGTGCTTGCCGCGGCGCTCTGCATGGTCTACAGCTCGTCGATCCGTTCGCAAGCCGAGCAGGCTCAGGCCGAGACGTTGGCAAAATACGGCGGCGACCGCGTTGAGGTGTGCGTCGCGGCGCGCGATATCGATGCGGGCGAGACCCTCGACGAGACTAATGTCATAACTCAGGAATGGCTGGCGAGTCTGTTGCCGCGTGATGCGGCGACCGAGCTGCGTCAGGTGCGCGGCGACGTGACGACCTCGCGCATTCCCAAAAACGCCGTGATTTGCAATGTTTACACCAAGGCCGAAAGCCACAAGCTCGAGGTGCCTAAAGGCAAGGTTGCCGTTTCGGTGGCGGTCGATGCCGAGCACTCGGTCGGCGGCGCCACGGGCGTGGGCAGCTATGTGGATGTGTACGTGCAAAAAGATGGCGTAACCGATCGACTGTGCGGCGCGTACGTGATCGATACCAGCGAAGATGCCGGCACCACGCGTGAAGGCAAGATCGAGTGGGTGACGCTGGCGGCAGACCCCGAAGATGTCAAGGAATTGCTGGGAGCCTCGGGAAAGGGAACGGTCAGCTTGACGATTCCCGCCACGGCGCGCGGCAAAAAGAGCGGAGGCGACGAGTGATGAAGGCGATCTGGCTTGCGTGCTGCGCGTGCGGCGATTACGGGCTGCTACAGCAGGAAGTCGAGGGTCGCGATGTGGGCGCGCAGGTGCTTCGCGTGGGCGACCTGGACGGGCTGGTATCCATGGCGCGGGCGTTTCCGTCGCGCCGCGGTGCCGCCATCATCGCGGCATCTCTGTTCGATACCGAAGATGTGCGGAAGACCGTTGCACGCCTGACGGCCGAGGGCCGTGTGAGTCGCGTCGTCGTGTTGATCGAGACGCTCGACCCGTCGGATATCGAGGGGCTGTTTCGCGCGGGGGCGACCGAGGTCATCGCTGCGCACAGTTTGTGCGGCAACGGGCGCGCGGGCGAGGGAACGGTTGATTCCGATCGGCGCATGACGATTGAGCCCGATGCTTTTGTTGATAGGGAACCCGGGGCGCCTCGCGCTACAAGAGGCCCGCGTGTTGATGAATATGGAAAAGCGGAAGCCGAGCATGGTCGGCGCCCCCGGGACCCCCTTGCATACGATGACGCTGGAGGGCCGGTACCGTATGGCGATGACGTTCCGGCTGAAGATATGGGATACGTGCACGGCGTAAATCTGGCCGATGAGCTCGACGAGGTCGAGGGTTTTGCCGGGGCTGGCGAGTCGTGTGCCGCTGCGTCTTTGGCTTCGGAACCGCAGCCCGGGCAGCCTGACATGCCGGCTTGGGCTCAGCGCGTGACTGCGGCGGGGGAGACGGGGATGTTATCGCCCGCGTCCGTGTCGCCGGTTCCTGCACCGTCAGCCCCCGCGCCGTCAGCCCCCGTGCCGTCGGCGGAAGCTTCGGTTCCGTCGCGTCGGGCGCCGGTCGTCTGCGCCGTTTCGGGTTCGGGCGGTTGCGGCAAGTCGACAATCGTTGCCACCATGGCGCATGCGGCGTCGCTGTTGGGTTTGCGTGCCGCCGTGCTCGACTTGGACCTCATGTTTGGAAACCTATACGATCTGCTGGGTGTCGATGCCCCGCACGATATGGCGACGCTTATCGAGCCGTCGGCGGCGGGTGCACTTGCCGAGCCGGATATCGTGGCTGCATCGATGCGCGTCGCCCCGGGCGTCACGCTCTGGGGACCTGTCGCGGCCCCCGAGAAGGCCGAGCTCATGGCGCGTCCGGTGGAGCTATTGCTCGATGTTTTGCGTCGCGAATCCGACGTGGTCTTTGTCGACACCTCGGTCTTTTGGGGTGACGCCGTGGCCGCCGCGGTGGCGGCGAGCGACCGTTGTCTGGTCGTAGGCGATGCGGCAGTATCGTCCGCGACATCCGCTTCGCGCGTCATTGAGCTGGCGAGCCGCGTGGGCGTGCCGCGCACGCGCATGAGTGCCGTGTTCAACCGGTTTGGTGCGCGCGGTGCCGACGAGGACGTCGCCATGCGCTTCGAGATCGCCTGCGCACTGAGCTCCAAGATCCGCATTGCCGATGGCGGTCAGGACTTGGCCGCGCTCATGGCATTCGGTCGCGCCGACGAGGCGGTGGGTCAGACGAGCGCTTTTGCGACCAGCGTGCGCGAGGCCACGCGCGAGATGCTCGTGGAGCTGGGCTGCGCCGTCGGTCCCTGGAGCGATATGGTCGCCGACCGCGCGACCCGCACCGAGCGCCCGCGCATCCGTCTTCCCTGGTCGCGTGAGGGTGATTCGCGATGAGTCTGCAGACGCGGATTAAGGCCGCTGGCGCGGCCGCTGCGGCTGCCCCCGTTGATGCGGGACGCCGCCGTGCCGTTAAACGCCGCACCAAGCGTGCGGTGATGGACCGCATGGGCTACGACGAGGTGGCGCGCATCAGTGCTTACGTCGACCCGGCCCTTGCCCGCTCTGAGCTACGTCCGGCGGTGGAAGCGGCGCTCAACGTGGAAGAGCCGACCGACTTGGCGACGCCTGAGCGTGAGACCATCATCGACGAGATCCTAGATGACGTGGTAGGCCTGGGACCGCTGCAGCCGCTCATCGAGGACGACACCGTTACCGAAATCATGATCAACGGCTGTCGTTCTGCCTTTTTTGAGCGCAGTGGCGTTTTGTATCCCATCGAGCACGCGTTTGAGGACGACGAGCAGATCCGTGTACTCATCGACCGTATCATCTCGCCGCTTGGCCGTCGTATCGACGAGCGTAGCCCCATCGTCAACGCCCGCCTCAAGACGGGTTATCGCGTCAACGCGGTGATTCCACCCGTGGCGATCGACGGGCCAATCCTTACCATCCGTAAGTTCTCGGACCGTATCTGTTCGTTGGACGAGCTTGTGGGGTTGGGGTCACTGCCGCTTTGGTATGCGCAGCTGCTGTCGTGCGCGGTGTCGTTGCGGCAGGACTTGGCGGTTGCGGGAGGCACGGGGTCGGGCAAGACCACGCTGCTCAACGCGCTGTCGTGCGAGATTTCCACCGGCGAGCGCATCGTGACGATCGAGGATTCCGCCGAGCTCAAGTTTGCACATCACCCACACGTTGTTCGTCTGGAGGCGCGTGAGGCGTCAATCGAGGGCGAGGGTGCGGTGACGATTCGCGACCTGGTGACCAATGCTCTGCGTATGCGCCCCGATCGCATCGTCGTGGGCGAGGTGCGCGGTGCCGAGTGCTGCGACATGCTGCAGGCCATGAACACGGGCCACGACGGCTCGCTCACCACGCTCCATGCGGGTACCGAGCAGGAGACCGTGGTTCGCCTGACGCTGCTTGCGCGCTACGGCATCGATTTGCCGAGTGAGCTTATCGAAGAGCAGATCGCCATGGCGCTCGACGGCATCGTGATGTCCGAGCGTCATGCAGATGGCAGGCGGTTTGTGGCCTCATATTCGGGGGTTCACCGCGGCGCGTCGGGCGGTGTTGAGCTCGAACGCTACGTGACGTTCGATGCCGCCGAACGCACTTGGACGCTCGATCGCGAGCCGCCGTTTATTGCGGAGGGCTTGCGGTCGGGAACGCTCACGCAAGAGGAGGTGGACGAATGGAGATCGCTGTGCCCCTCGTCGTAGGGGGTTTGGCGGGGCTTTCTGTCGCGACGGCGTGTGGGGCAGAGCCTCGTGTGCCGCGGATGCCGCCGGCGGAGCTGGCGCGCCAGACGCTCGAATCGATGGCGGAGAAGCTGCCGCGTGAGTTGGCGGAAAACGACCTGCTGACAAAAATTGCCCGCTCGTGGGCGTCGCTGATCCCCGCAGATCGCCTTGGGCTTGCTATTGAGGATAACGCGGCTCGTCTGGCATTTATGCTGCTGTCGAGCGGTATCTGCAGCGTTGTGCTGGCTGTTGCGTCGTTGTCGCCCATCGGCTTTGTCTTGGGGCTGGTGGCGCCGTTTGGCGTGGGTGCCGCGCGTGACACCTTCGATCGCCGACGCGAGCAGCATGATGTAGAAGAGGCCATGCCCGAGGCATTCACAGCGTTATCCATGTCGCTTGCCTCGGGGCATTCGCTGGCACAGGGCATGCGCTTTGTGGGCGCCCATGCGCAAGAGCCGGTGCATACCGAGTTTTTGCGGGTGGCGGCGGCAATCGATTGCGGCATCTCGGCGACCGACGCACTCGATGACCTACTCGTTCGCATCGATGCCCCCGGCCTTTCGCTTGTCACCTTGGCGCTCAAAGTGTCGCAGCGTACCGGGGCTCCGCTTGCCGGCTTGCTGTCCGAGGCGTCGAGCATGGTGGGTGAGCGCATTGAGCTCAAACGCCGTCTGGACGTTAAGACGTCACAGGCGCGTATGTCGGCACACATGGTCGCGGCGATGCCGGCGGGCATGTGCGCAGTGCTGGCCTTGCTTTCGGCAGACTTTCGCCGCGGTCTTGCGACGCCGGCTGGTGCGGGCGCCGTGGTGCTGGGGCTTGCCCTCAACGTCGTTGCCCTGGTAGTTATCCGGCGCATTATGCGGGTGGAGTTATGAGCGCCCTGGTCGGGGTCGCGGCTTGTCTGTGTGCCCTGAGCGTATTTGCCGCGACAGGTTTGGAGCGTGCCGATGCCCGCAAGATTGCAGAGACGTGCAAGCGCGAGGTGGTACTGGTCATTGCTGCGGGCTGCTCGGTGATTGATGCCCTGACCGCGCGAATGAAGGGCGCGATTGGGGCGGGCGGCCCGGCTCGGGTGTCGCTCGGTGAGGTGTCCGAGATGATCGACGTGGTGCGCCTGGGGCTTTCTGCCGGCCTTTCGTTTGACGCGGCGCTCGAGATTTTCTGTGCCAATCGTCGGTCGGTGCTGGCCGTCCGTCTTGAGCAAGCCTGCATGGCGTGGCAGGTGGGCGTGGGGACGCGCGAGGCCGAGCTGTTGGCTGCCGCGCGTGATTTGGACGTAAGGGCGCTCGAGACCTTTGCCATCACGGTGGGGCAGGCGCTTGCCCTGGGCGCTCCGCTGGCCGAGACGCTGGCTGCTCAAAGTCGCGAGATCCGTGCGGCCCATCGCGCCGCAGTCGAGCGCGAGATCGAGCGCGCCCCGGTCAAGTTGCTGATTCCCACCGGCACGCTCATCTTGCCGGCGTTGCTTCTGTCCATATTGGGCCCGCTGCTGGGAGCAGGCGGGATGATGTAGGGAGGAATACATGAACACGATGACCGACATTGCGGGCAAGGCTTGGAGCTGGGCTTTTTGCCGGGCAATCCGCGCTCGCCAGCGTGCCAAGGCGCTGTTGCGGGAGGAGAGCGCACAGGGCACTACCGAATACGCCATCTTGGTCGGCGTGCTCGTAGTGATCGCGATTATCGCCATCGTCGCGTTTAAGAGCAAAGTCGAAGAACTATGGAACGCGATCAAAGACGGCATCAACAGCCTGTAGGAGGCAGGCGGCCTGTTGGTTCGCCGCTGGTGCTTGTCTGTTTGCTCGTGGCAATAGCGGTGACGCTTTGGGGGTTGGGTGTTGCGCGACAGCAGCGTCCAGGCGCTACTGCCGATTTGGGATCGGGCTCGGCGGCGGTGTCACAAGCGGAAGGCGCGCAAGATATGGGCGGTCAGAACGCCGCCGTCACGGCTCGGACCTTTTTGCAGGCACTCGACGAGCGGGGCGCCAGCGCGACGGAGCCGTCTACAGACAACGCGATCGCGGTTCGACTCGCATGGTCCGAGGACCGGCCGATGACCGAGGCGGCGGCAGACCTGTTACGCGCCTACCGCGACGTGCCCACGGCCCAGCTCGCCCTGAGTGGCTATCTCGATATTAAGGGCAACGTATGGGGCGCCATCGTGCGCGATGGGCGAGGCTGGGTCGACATGGTGACGGTTGCCGCGGATGCCGGCGATGCCTCGTGCCGCCTGCGTGCCGTGCGTCTGGTTCCGCAAACAACGGAGTCAAAGGAGGGGTCGTGAAATGCATGATGTCCTGCGTGAGGAATCTGCTCAGTCGACCGTCGAATACGCCATCGTCACCGTGGCGCTGTTGTCGATTGTGCTGGCGATTGCGGGGCTTTGGCGCGCTGGCACCGATGGGCGCTTGGCGGCGCTGGTTGAGCGGGCGGCATCCCATGGCGTTGCCTCGACGTCGGTTATCGACGCCGCTGCGGGCGCTAAGGACATCGCGTTGTATTGATATCGCGCGCGAGGACTGGGCGCAGTCTACGGTCGAGGCCGCTTTTTTGCTGCCGACGTTTCTGACGCTCATCCTTCTCGCACTGCAACCGGTGTGCCTGCTTTATACGCGCGCGGTCATGGAGTCTGCCGCCGCCGAGACCGCGCGGCTCATGATCACGACGACGGCGGAGGACGACGATCTTAAGGAGTTCACCCGCCGCCGGCTTGCCGCAGTGCCCAACGTTTCGATCTTTCATGCCGGCGGGCCGTTGTCGTGGGATATTGAGCTTAGCCGGGCCGATGCGGGTGGCGTCTCGTCTGTGTCCGTTTCCGGCGAGGTCAAGCCGTTGCCTGTGATCGGTGCGTTTGCGCAGGCTATGGGTGGTACCGCCGAGGGTGGCTACGTTGAGCTCAAGGTCGATGTCTCGTATCAATCACGTCCCGAATGGCTGGAGGGAGATTATGATTCGTGGATTGCTGCATGGGATTAAGCGTTTCTGGTCTAGACGCGTTTTGACGCGCCGTCCGAGCTGCCATCGCAAGCGAGGCGGCTTTATGGGCCGCGCCGGTATCGACCTGTTTATCGAAGACGGTGCCTACACCACGCTTTCTTCTGCCGTGGTCATCCTAGTGGTGCTCACGTTGTTGTTTTCGTCGACCGCGGCGATATGGAGCATGTCGCGCGCGGGGGACACCCAGGTGGCGGCCGATAGCGGCGCGCTGGCGGGTGCCAACGTAGTGTCGTCCTATCACACGGCTGCCACGGTGGTTGATGCGAGCATCTTGAGTCTGGGGCTAGCGGGGTTTGCCACGATCGGGACGGGCCTGGTCGCCATCCTCATCCCGGGTGCCGAACCAGTTGCCGGCAATATGGTCGACACCGGGATTGAGATCATTAAAACGCGCAACAAGTTTGCCAAAAGCGCATCGGAAGGCTTGCAGAAAATCGAGACGGCTCTGCCGTATCTGATTGCCGCGCGTGCCACGCAGGCGGTGTCGGCGCAGGATACCGATAGTGTGACCTATACCGGTACGGCGCTTGCCGTGCCCAGGACGTCCGAGTCGGATTTCGTTGCGCTCGAGGGTTCTGAGATCTCGACCGATGCCATTAAAGACACATCGAAAGATCTGGAGCGCGCAGCAGATGAGCTGCAGAAGGCCTTGGAGGAGACGGCGAAAGCAAAAGAACGCGCCTGGCTTGCGGATTGCGGTGGATCGGTTCCGGCTTCGGTCGGTAGCTGTTCATGCATGTGGGAACGTACGAGGAGTTTGGCAAAGCTCTCGGGTGAGCAGAACCCGCATTATGCCTCGAGCATTTCGTGGGAGCCACAGGTGGCGCTCGACCGCGCGAAGACCTACTACCGTCAACGCCTGGCAGACGAAAAACCGCAGGGTTCAAGCGTCGAGACGAAGGCGGAGTCGGCGGCGCGCAAGGCGTTTTACACCTATGCGAGTACAGAGGTCAATCGTGCATATGTAACCGAGGACGGAGATGAAGTCGCTTCCTATATCCCGCTGTTGCCGCGCAACACTGACGAGGTGCGAGCGACGGAACTCTATACCGATACGGTGTGGCCAACCAGTGCCATCGATGGCAAGACGTATCTGCATTACGGAACGAGTTGCCCCAACTATAAGAAGGGGGCGCCATGCGGGCTGGCCTCGGTTGCTGCTTATGACGGGCAGGACAAATGCAATAGATGCCATTTTGGTGTTTCGTCGCTCGGTGCCGTTGCGGCTCCTTCGACTTCTATCGAAAACGGCTTTGAGTACCACTTTGATCGATTCAAAGAGGCTCTGGAAGACTACGTCGAATGCCGCAACAAAGAACTCGAACTTGAGCGTCAGACCGAGGATGAGGCCGACCGTGCGGGCAATGCGTTTGACCAGGCCATTAAAGCGCTTTCCGGCGAGCGCCCGCGTATCGCCCCACCTGGCCGCAACGGCGTGGTCGCCTTTGCAGTTTCGGGTGACATTACCAGCCCCGATCAACTTAACTCCTCGTTTAACGCGGCAGTCAGGCTTGGCGATCGCGGTGCTATCTCTGCCGCGGTGCTGGCGCCCGATGAGGCGACGGCGCAAAACAACGTGCTTTCGCGATTTTTCTCGACATTGAAGGAACGCTCGGGCGGCGTTGCCGGCGTGCTCGACGGCGTCATGGATGTTTGGGGACGGCTACTCGTGGGATACGGAGACATCCAAGGTTCGGCCGACGAACTTATGGACGAGATGATTAAAGACCTAGGAGGGGGCAGCGGTGCGTTGGGCTCCATTGCATCGTGGCTCGGCGATACCGTTTCGGCGTCCGTGGCGGCGCTGGGTTTGGAACCGTGCGACTTGCGCCTGCGAAAGCCGGTGCTGACCGATTCCGCCAACGTCATTAAGAGTCCGGGGTCTGACATTGCGGGTCTCTCTCAAACGCAAGACAAACTGCGAAGTATTCCGTTGGGCGTGACCGATCCCAAGGCGCTTTGCGAGGCGTTGGAATATCAAGTCGAACGCACCATTAGCGGTACGGTGTTCACACTTGCGGAGATTCCTCTGCCCGGCGGCGGCTCCATCCCGCTCACCGTCGATGTCGCCACGCTGGTTGGCGCTCTGGGCGGTGGGTCGTAATGAGTATCCGCATGCGTCTGCGCGAGGAGCGCGCCCAAGCGACGGTTGAGATGGCAGTGGTTACGCCCGTTTTGCTGGTGCTGGCACTCATCGTGTACAACGTCATGATCTTTGCCAGCGCTGTTGCGCGCTTCGACCGCGTGGTGCCCGACATCGTGTTGGCGCACGCCGTGGCGTCGGAGGGGGAGGGCGACGAAAGCTCTGCCGATGCCTCGGCGACGGTTCAGACTCAAATTCTGAATGCCATGGAAGGCTATGACTTGCAGATCGAAGTGTCGAGCGAGCAAGGCGCGGAGGCATCGGATGGTGGCCTGCTCTCCCTATCCGGTACGTTTAGGACCTACACCTGCACCATGCACTATGAGCCGTGGCCGACTTCTCTCAGCATCGCTGGCGTTCCGCTGGGGGCGCCGACAACGTTGTCGCACGAGCGTGCGGTGACGGTCGATCCATGGCGTCCGGGGGTGGTCATGTGACCGCGGTCTCGTCCTACATCGTCTACGCGCGGGCACTCAATAGGCTGGGTTGGACGCCGGCCGAGTTTGTGGTGGCGGAGTCGTTTGTCGTGCGCCTGCGCGGCATGCTGGGACGGCGTCCGGTTGCCGCCAACGGCCTGCCGCTCGTCATGGCGTTTCCACGCTGCTCTTCGGTCCATACGTGTTTTATGGCCTATCCCATCGACATCGCCTTCATCGATCGCGACGGCAATATCCTCGCGCGCTACGAAAACGTCCGCCCTTGGCGCATGTGCTCCTGCCCCGGCGCCTGGGCCGTACTAGAGCGTCCTTCAATCATTGTTTCGACCCCTGCTCTCCAACGCGTGCCGGCTTAAGAATTGGCGACAGTGGACTTTCGTCATACGAAATTGGGTAAGATGGAGGAGAAGATGCATGGATGTTGAGATTCATCCCAACGCTAAAAAGCACCTGACGGAAAAGCAGGTGCTTAGCGCTTGGCTTGCGGTTACTGAGTGCATTCGTCGCGAGTCGAAGGACGAGCCGCCGAGATGGCTTGCGATTGGATGGCTCCCAGACGGACGAAGCGTGGAGCTTGTCGCGGTCGAGCTTGTCCGTGGGTGGCTTATCATTCATGCCTTGTCTCCAGTCCAGAAGAAATTTTGGCAGGAGATTGAACAGGCTCGGCAAAGGGGTCGATGATGGGCAAGACGTATACGGCCGCTAATGGTCAGGTTGTAACGGATGAAATGATTGACGCGTGGTGCGAGTCGTACGAGCGCGGAGAGTTTCCGGATGGCGAACACACCGTTGGTGGGATCGTGCATGGACGGCCCCCGCTCTCAGGTGAGGGGACGGCAACGCTGTCGGTCAAGATTCCTCTGGGAATGAAGGAGGCCATTCGTCGACGGGCGGCTGCCGAGGGGATGACGCCAAGTGAGTTTGCCCGTGCGGCTCTGAGTGAAAAACTTCTTGCTGCCGGCTGATGCCTCTGACGTGCCGATTTATAGAACCGAGGCTATGCTCAAAAACTTTTTTAAAATTCTCGGTTGACCGGAGCGCGTCCTTGGTTATACTAATCAAGCCTTGAAACAAGGCACATCTCAAATGGCTGGGTAGCTCAGTTGGTAGAGCAGAGGACTGAAAATCCTCGTGTCAGGGGTTCGATTCCCTTCCCCGCCACCTTGAATTGACTAGGACCTCTGCAAAGGGGTCCTTTTCTTTTATGTGGCCCCCACGCGGAATCGAACCCCGTGAGGGCGCGGAGCTGAGTAAACGCGTGAGCGTTTGCCAGCGCAGCTCGCAAGGCGCGGAAGCGCCGCAGCGGTCCGCACGCGCGGAGCGCGGGCGCGATTCCCTTCCCCGCCACCTTGAATTGACTAGGACCTCTGCAAAGGGGTCCTTTTCTTTTACCGAGGGCTCCTGCGGAAACTGCATCCCGGAATTTGGCTTCAGAGCGGGATGCGCGGATTCCGCCCGCCCGGACATTTCTCCCACTTTTGCGCCACTTTGTAGACCGTTCGGTCGCCTGTCCGCACGCGCGGGTATACTCAAAACGATACTTTTCCTATGCAATACGATGCAGGTTCGGCCTGCGCGATTCGAAGGGGGCCGTGATGGAGAGGATTCTCGGCGTTAATCTCTCTGGCTGGTTTATTCCCGAGCCCTGGGTGACCCCGTCGCTCTATGCAGCGACCGGAGCATCCAATGCAGCCGAGCTGCAGGAGGCCATGGGCACCGCTGCCTATAACGAGCGCATGCGTCGCCATTACGAGACGTTTGTGAGTGAGGACGATTTTCGCCGTATGGCGCAGATCGGTCTCAACGCCGTGCGCCTGCCGGTGCCGTGGTATGCCTTTGGTTCGCAGGAGTCTGACGCTTCCTACATCTCGGTCGTCGATTATATCGACCGTGCTATTGAGTGGGCCGACAAGTACAACATCCGCGTACTGCTCGATCTGGCGACGGTGCCGGGCGGCCAGGGCGATTCCAACGATTCGCCCACGACGCCGGAAGTCGTCGCTGAGTGGCATTCGTCCACCAATGGCCGTCACGTTGCGCTCGATGTGCTCGAGCGCCTGGCCGATCGCTACGGCGAGGCCGAGAGCCTGCTAGGCATCGAGCTGTTGGATACGCCGCAGATGAGCGTACGCAAGAGCCTCTTTACCATGACGGACGGTATTCCGGCGCACTACCTGCGCAACTTCTATCGCGATGCCTACGAGCTCGTCCGTTCGTATATGCCCGAGGATAAGATCGTCGTCTTTTCCTCTTCGGGACACCCCGGCGAGTGGAAGCACTTTATGCGCGGTGCCAAGTACAAGAACGTCTACATGGACCTTCACCTGTACCATTACCGCGACGAGTATGCGCTCGACATCACGAGCCCCCGCGGTCTGACGACGGCGATTTCGCGCAACAAGCGTGAGCTCAAGGAGGCAATCTCGACCGGATTCCCCGTTTTGGTGGGTGAATGGTCGGGTGCGGCGATTTTTGCCAACTCGTCGGTTACGCCCGAGGGCCGCAATGCCTACGAGCGCGTGTTTATCGCCAACCAGCTGGCTTCGTTTGCGCCGGCTGCCGGTTGGTTCTTCCAAACGTGGAAGACCGAGAAGCGCATTGCAGCATGGGACGCCCGCGCGGCACTCGGCACGCTCGAGCGCGGCATGATTGAATAGGTTGATATGACGCAAAACAGCGCCCGCACGGGCAAACTTTATGTGGTCGGTACGCCCATCGGTAACCTGGGCGACCTGTCTCCGCGCGTCGGCGAGGCATTTGCCGCCGCCGATGCCATTTGCTGCGAGGACACGCGTGTGACCTCAAAGTTGCTGATGCACCTAGGCATCTCCAAGCCGCTCGTTCGTTGCGACGAGAACGTGATCGCAAGTCGCGCAGCCGGCCTGGTCGACCGCCTGCTGGCGGGGGAGACCCTCGCCTTTGCCTCGGACGCCGGTATGCCGAGTGTGTCCGATCCCGGCCAGGCGCTGGTCGAGGCGGCGCGCGAGGCGGATGTGCCTGTCGAGGTTATTCCCGGCCCCTCTGCTTGCGTCACGGCGCTCGTATCGTCCGGTATTCCCTGCGAGCATTTCTTCTTCGAAGGCTTTTTGGGTCGCAAGCACGGCGACCGCGTGCGCCGACTGCAGCGCCTTGCCGTCGTCCCCGGCGCACTCATCTTCTACGAGTCTCCACATCGCATCGTGGCGACGCTCGAGGCCGTGGCAGAGGTTTTTCCCCAGCGCGATGTCGCCGTCTGCCGCGAACTCACCAAACTGCACGAGGAGGTCTTGCGCGGGCCCGCTGCCCAGCTCGCCGAGGAGCTGCGTGCCCGTGGCGAGGTAAAGGGCGAGATCGCGCTGGTCATCGCGCCGCCGAGTGAGGACGAGGAGGCCGGTATCGCGCCGGTTGGAGCCGCAGCGGTAGACCCCGACGAAGCCCTGCGCGAGGACATTCGCACCGCGCTCGAGGAGGGGGAGCCCGCCTCCGCGGTGGCAAAGCGCCTGTCTCAGAAGTACTCGCGCCGCAAGCGCGATGTCTATGCCATGGTGCTCGATATGCAATAGATGGAGGATATCCAGCCCTTGCGCTAGAATCATCCCCTGTATGCAACGTTTTTCTGGAGGACAGACCCCATGGATCAAACCAAGCCTTCGTTCTTTATCACGACGCCCATCTACTACGTCAACGCCGATCCGCACCTGGGCACGGCTTATTCCACCATCATCGCCGATGTTCAGGCTCGCTATCGCCGCTCAGCCGGCTATAACGTCAAGTTCCTGACTGGCATGGACGAGCATGGCGAGAAGGTCGCCGAGGCTGCAGCCAAGCACAACATGACGCCGCAGGAGTGGACCGACAGCCAGGCTCCGCACTTCAAGGAGCTGTGGAGCAAGCTCGAGATCTCCAACGACGACTTCATCCGCACCACCGAGCCGCGCCAGCATCATGCGGTGCAGTATCTGTGGGAGCGCATGAAGGAGTCCGGCTACCTGTATAAGGGCAGCTACGACGGCTGGTACTGCGTGCCCGACGAGACCTACTTTACCGACACGCAGGTCCAGAAGGGTGACGAAGAGTACGGCAGCGTCGGCCAGCATCTGTGCCCCGATTGCCACCGTCCGCTCGAGCGCGTGCAGGAGGAGTCCTACTTCTTTAAGCTCTCTGCGTTCCAGGACAAGCTGCTCAAGCTCTATGACGAGCACCCCGACTTTGTCGAGCCTGCGTTCCGCATGAACGAGGTGCGCAGCTTTGTCGAAGGCGGCCTCAACGACCTTTCCGTGAGCCGTACGAGCTTTGACTGGGGCATTCAGGTTCCGTTCGACGAGGGTCACGTGACCTACGTGTGGTTCGATGCGCTGCTCAACTATATGACGGCCGTCGGCTACGGTGTCGACACCGACGAGGCCCGTGCCGAGCTGGCCTATCGCTGGCCCGCGCAGTTCCACATCGTGGGCAAGGACATCATCCGCTTCCACTGCGTCATTTGGCCTGCCATGCTCATGGCCATCGGTGAAGCCCTGCCCGAGCACGTCTTTGCCCACGGCTTCCTGACCGTGCGCAACGCCGAGACCGGCAAGGCCGAGAAGATGTCCAAGAGCCGCGGTAACGCCATCGCTCCGCAGGATGTTATCGACATGCTGGGCGTCGAGGGCTATCGCTATTACTTCATGACCGACGTCGTCCCCGGCACCGACGGCGCCATCAGCTTCGATCGCATGGAGCAGGTCTACAACGCCGACCTGGCCAACAGCTGGGGCAACCTCATCTCGCGTTCGCTCAACATGAGCGGCAAGTACTTTGACGGCTGCGCGCCCGCCAAGCCCGCGTCGTTCGATGCGTTCGACAACCCGCTGGCAAAGATTGCCGATGGTCTGGTCGATCGCTACATGGCCAAGATGGACGTGCTCGATTACGGTGGAGCTAAGGACGAGGTCATGGAGCTCATCCATGCTGCCAACCACTACATCGAGGACTCCGAGCCCTGGGCGCTTGCCAAGGACGAGGCCAAGGCTGACGAGCTGGCGTTTGTGATCTACAACCTGCTCGAGGCCATCCGCATTGCCGCTCACCTGCTGATGCCGCTCATGCCCCAGACCTCTGCCGAGGCCCTGCGCCGCCTGTCCTGCGAGGACGAGGCCGCGAGCGACGACCTCAAGGGCATTTGCGCTTGGGGCCTGCTTGCCGGTGGTCAGCCCGTCGAGAAGGGCGAGCCGCTGTTCCCGCGTCTGGGCTAAGCCGCTGCGCGCCATATCGGCAATTTGCTGTTTAGCTGTAAGGGCATGGCCGCAACGGTCCATGCCCTTTTGCTTTACGATGCAGCCACCATGTTAAGGAGGCAACCATGACAACTTCGCCTTTGGCAAACCCCACGGCAACTAGGGAGCTGCTAGAGGAGTTTGGTCTTGCGACCAAGCATCGCCTGGGCCAGAACTTCCTGATCGACAACCATGTGATCGAACGTATCTGTGAGCTCGCTGAGCTTGCGGGCGATGAGCGCGTGCTCGAGGTCGGCCCGGGTTGCGGCACGCTGACGTTGGCCCTGCTGCAGGAGGCGGCGTGCGTTACGTCGATTGAGGCAGATCCCGAGCTCGAGCCGGTGCTCGATGCTCACGCCGCCGACTACGCCAACTTCCGCTTTATCATGGGCGACGCGCTTAAGGTGGGCCCGGAGCAGATTGAGCAGGCCGCCGGCGGCGAGCCCACGGTATTTGTCGCGAACTTGCCCTATAACGTGGCGGCGACAATCATCCTGCAGTTCTTCCAGACGATGCCCGCGCTCAAGCGCGCCGTCGTCATGGTGCAAAAGGAGGTTGCCGATCGCATTGCCGCAGTGCCGGGCAACAAGACCTATGGCGGCTATACGGCAAAGCTCGGCCTGTATGCGCAGGTGACGGGTCGCTTTGAGGTGCCGCCGCGTTGCTTTATGCCGGCGCCGCACGTGGACTCGGCCGTCGTGCGTATCGACCGTGTTGACGGCGTGGTACCCGAAGGACTCGATCGCGAATTTGTGGCCCGCGTGATTGATGCTGCATTTGCTCAGCGTCGCAAGACCATCCGCAATTCCATGAGCGCCAACGGTTTTGCCAAGGACGTGCTCGATGCCGCTTTTGAGGTTTGCGGTATCGCACCCACCACGCGCGCCGAGACGCTCGATGTTGCCGACTTTGTCCGTCTGGCCCGGGAGCTAATCCATGATGCCTAATGCCGAACGCGTGACGTTTACCAAGAAAAAGAAGACGGTTGCTTGTCCCGTGCCCTTGGCGCCGCTTGCCGACACGCATGCACATCTGCTTTCGTTTTGGGGCAAGGATGTGCCCGAGACGCTCCTGCGTGCCAAAGCCGCGGGCGTCGACCTGTTGGTGACGATGTTCGACCTCATTGCCGACAAGCGCAGCGTGGCGGACTATAGCGACTGGCTGGTGCGCGAGATTCTTCCGATGCAGGATATCCCGCAGATCAAGTATCTTGCCGGCGTGCATCCGTATGGCGCGCCGGACTATACCGACGACGTTCATGCACAGGTCGTTGCCGCACTTGATGACCCCTTATGCGCCGGTATTGGCGAAATCGGCCTGGACTATCACATGGACTATGACGACGATATCGCGCCGGCACCCCATAACGTGCAGATTGATTGCATGGCGCGCCAGCTCGAGCTTGCCGTGCGCCGCAATGTGCCGGTGGAGCTGCACCTGCGTCACGAGGACTCGGATGGGGAGCGCACCTCGCACGTTGATGCGTACAACGTACTGCGCGAGGTGGGTGTGCCCCAGGCTGGTTGTGTGCTGCACTGTTTTGGCGAGGACCGCGCCACGATGGAGCGCTTTGTGGATTTGGGCTGCTATATCGCCTATGGCGGTGCGGCCACCTTTAAGCGCAACGACGATGTGCGCGAGGCATTTGCGGCAACCCCACTCGATCGAATTTTGTTCGAGACGGATTGCCCGTATATGGCTCCGGAGCCCATCCGCGGTCTTGAATGCGAGCCCGCAATGATCTCCATTACGGCAAACACGCTGGTCAACGACCGTGTCGATCGTACCGGCGAGGATGCTGAGGCAATCGCGCAAGCCGCTTGGGAGAATGCCTGCAAACTTTTTCAAAAATAGTTCTTGCGTTCGTGGTGGCGCTCCGTTATTCTAATTCCTGCACGCGGGCGTGGCGGAATTGGCAGACGCGTACGGTTCAGGTCCGTATGGGGGCAACCCCATGAAGGTTCAAGTCCTTTCGCCCGCACCATTAAATTAAAGAGCTCCCAGCAATGGGAGCTTTTTTGTTATGGGCCCATCACAGGGACTTGAACCTGTGAAGGAGCGAGCGTAAAGAAAACGCGGAGCGTTTTTAGCGAGCTGGCGAGGACGCCGGCAGGCGGCCGAAGCCGGTGCGGATCCGCGAAGCGGATACGCGGACGTCCTTTCGCCCGCACCATTAAATGAAAGAGCTCCCAGCAATGGGAGCTTTTTTGTTATGGGCCTCTTGTTGATGTCATGTTGCTGCTTCGTGCGGGTATCCTAGTGCCAACGTGTGCCTATCAGAGGAGAGACCATGCTGTTGTCCGGTATCATCGCCGCCCTTACCAGCCTTTTGATTCCCATCATCATCCTGTTGCTGCTGCTTCCTAACGCCTGCTATGTCGTTGAACAACAGCATGCCGTGATCATTGAGCGTCTGGGCAAGTTTAACCGCATCGTCAACGCGGGCTTCCACATGAAGGTGCCCGTGATCGACCGCAAAGCCGCCACGGTGAGTCTGCGCACCATGAAAAACGGCTTTGGCATCGACGTTAAGACCCAGGACAACGTGACTATCGGCCTTGAGGTCTCTGCTCAGTACCACGTGAGCTATGACATGGGCGCCGGCCCGGCAGATTCGGGCATCTACAAGAGCTACTACATGCTGCAGGAGCCCGTCGACCAAATGCGTGACTTCATCACCGATGCCCTGCGCTCTTCCATCCCCGTCTACACGCTCGATGAGGTCTTTGCCAAAAAAGACGATATCGCCAAGGACGTCAACGCCACCGTGTCCGAGCAGATGGCCGCCTACGGCTTCACCCTCGTGTCGACACTTATCACCAAGATCGCGCTGCCGACCGAGGTCGAGAACTCCATGAACGACATCAACGCCGCCCAGCGAAAGCGCGCCGCTGCGCAGGAGCTCGCCGAGGCCGATCGCATCAAGCGCGTTACCGAGGCGACCGCCGAGGCCGAGGCGATGGAAAAGGCAGGCGAAGGCATCGCCAACCAGCGCAAAGCCATCGCACTGGGCATCAAGGACTCGCTCGAGATTATCCAGGAGACGGGCGTCGGCAACGATGAGGCCAACCAGCTGTTCATGTTTACGCAGTGGTCCGAGATGATGACGGAGTTCGCTCGCACGGGCAAAACCTCGACGGTCGTGCTGCCGAGCGATTTCTCACAGTCGGCCTCGATGTTCGAGCAGATGCTGACCGCCGGCAAAGTTCAGAACGAGTCGAAGGAGTAGACGCGCGTGAAATATACCGTTGTTTGCGTTGGCAAGCTCAAAGAGCGCTTTTGGAAGGACGCGTGTGCCGAATACACCAAACGCCTAGGCGCCTATGCCAAGGTAGATATGCGTGAGGTTGCCGATATCGATCCGGCCAAGGCGGGCGGTGTGGATGCCGCGCGCATCAAAGAAGGCGCGGCGATTCTTGCTGCCCTGCCACCGCGGGCACATGTGATTCTGCTGGCTATCGAGGGCAAGGAGCGTTCGAGCGAGGAGCTCTCGACGCATCTCGATGACCTTATGCTGCGAGGCAACAGCGACATCGCTTTTGTAATCGGCGGATCGGACGGCGTGAGCGATGCCGTGCGCGCCCGCGCCGACGAGATGCTCAGCTTTGGACGCATTACCTTGCCGCACAACCTGGCGCGCGTGGTGCTGCTGGAGCAGATCTACCGCGCCTGCAAGATTAGCCGTGGCGAGCCGTATCACAAGTAGGTCGGCAATGCGAAACAATGGCGTGGGACAATGACTTTCGTTTTGAGGAATGTGTCTGAAAGGACTGTGTGATATGAAGATTGGATTTGTCGGTTTTGGCAATATGGCGAGCGCTATGGCCGATGGCTGGATTGCCGCCGGCGTGGCCGCGGGCGACATGTGCGCCTGCGCAGGCCGCTACGATGCTCTGGTTGAGCGTTGCGAGGCACGGGGCATGGCTGCCTGCCACGATGCGGCGGAGGTTGTTGCCGCGTCCGATATCGTGGTTGCGGCGGTCAAGCCGTACATGATTGAGAAGGTATTCGCCCCGCTCAAGGATGTGCTTGCCGACAAGGTCGTCCTTTCGGTCGCCTGGACCTGGGATAGTGCCAAGTGGGAACAGGTCCTGCCGGGTGTCGCTCATATCTCGACGGTGCCCAACACGCCGGTTTCGGTGGGCGAGGGCGTTATCGCCTGCGAGAAGGCTTCCACGCTTAGCGAAGAGCAGCGTGCCACGGTGCTCGGTCTGCTCGGAAAGCTTGGCACGGTGGTCGAGCTCGATTCGAGTCTGCTGTTTGTGGGCGGTACCGTGGGCGGTTGCGCTCCGGCATTTGTCGCCATGGCAATCGAGGCTCTGGGCGATGCGGCCGTCAAACACGGTATTCCGCGCGCCGATGCCTATCGCATTGTGAGCCAGATGGTGCTGGGTACGGCAAAGCTGCAGCTTGCAACCGGCCAGCATCCCGCAGCGATGAAAGATGCCGTGTGCTCGCCCGGCGGTGCTACCATCAAGGGCGTCGTCGCGCTCGAGGACGCCGGAATGCGCAGCGCCCTAGTCAAGGCCATCGACGCTACTCTCCAGTAAAACCTTCCATTTAGTACTCTCCAGTAAAACCTTCCATTTAGGGACAGGTTTATTTTGGCAGGTTTTTCCTGCGGTTTTGTCCTTTTAGCAAAAAGCGCCCCGCAACTGGCTCAATTCCAGTTGCGGGGCGCTTGCGTTTGCCCAGATAAAACCGACCAAAATAAACCTGTCCCTTTTTGGCCGGTTAGTCCCAGAAGCTGTCTTCTTCGTCCTCGGACTTGGGGCCGCGGTCGACATACATCTTATGGGTGCGCTTCTCCATCACAAAGGCAAGAATCGCAAATAGCAGGATGCCGCCGGCGAAAAGGATGGCAAAACCGGTGCGGGTGCCAAACAAAAAGGAAAAAACTGCGTCCATTGGGTGCCTTCTTGCGTAGTTGAGTTGGGTCGTAAACGCTCATAAGTATATACTTGCCCATACATGTACAAGGTTGCAACCTAAATGGAATGTATATCGCCGGAGGATCTAATGCTTGATATCAAGTTTGTTCGCGAGAACCCCGATGCCATCGATGCCGCCATGGCAAATCGCCAGACGTCTTGGGATCGCGAGAAGTTCTTTGAGCTCGACGACGAGCGTCGTGCCGTCATCACCGAGGTCGAGGAGCTCCAGGCCACGCGTAACGCCGAGTCCAAGAAGATTGGCGCCCTGATGAAGGAGGGCAAGAAGGACGAGGCCGAGGCCGCCAAGGAGGCCGTGCGCGCCGTCAACGAGAAGATCGACGGTCTGGCCGAGCGCCGTACCGCTCTCGAGCAGGAGCAGTACGACTTCATGTCTCACCTGCCCAACATTCCGTGCGAGGCTACCCCGTACGGTAAGGACGAGGACGAGAACATCGAGCGTCGCCGCTGGGGCACCCCGCGCGAGTTCGACTTCGACTTTAAGCCCCACTGGGATCTGGGCACCGATTTGGACATCCTCGACTTCGAGCGTGGCAACAAGCTCTCCGGCAGCCGCTTCACCGTTCTCGGTGGCGCCGGCGCCCGCCTGGAGCGCGCCCTTATCAACTTCTTCCTGGACACGCACACGAGCCGTGGCTTCAAGGAGTGGTGGCCGCCCATCGTCGTCAAGCGTCAGACCATGTTCGGCACGGGCCAGCTGCCCAAATTTGAGGACGACGCCTATCACGTCTCGGGCGACAACTTCCTGATCCCTACCGCCGAGGTCGTACTGACTAACCTGCATGCCGGTGAGGTTCTGGACGCCGACACTCTGCCTCGCCGCTACACTGCCTTCACCCCCTGCTTCCGCGAGGAGGCCGGTTCCGCTGGTCGCGACACCCGCGGCATCATTCGCCAGCACGAGTTCGACAAAGTCGAGATGGTCAAGTTTGCCAAGCCGGAGGAGTCCGACGAGGAACTCGAGAGCATGACCGCCGAGGCCGAGTACCTGCTGCAGCAGCTGGGCCTGCCGTATCGCGTGATTAGCCTGTGCACCGGCGACCTGGGCTTCTCTGCCCGTCAGACCTACGACATCGAGGTCTGGCTGCCGAGCTACAACGCCTACAAGGAGATCAGCTCCTGCTCCAATTGCGGCGACTTCCAGGCCCGTCGCGCCAACATCAAGTATCGCGACCCCGAGAACTTCAAGGGCTCGCGCTACCTGCACACCCTTAACGGTTCCGGCCTGCCGGCTGGTCGTACCATGGCTGCCATTCTGGAGAACTACCAGAACGCCGACGGCACCATCACGATCCCCGAGGTTCTGCGTCCCTACATGGGCGGCCTCGAGAAGATCGAGCCGGTCGCGTAGGTTGCCTGCATAAGCGATTTGCGAGGGCGCTCCTTTTTGGGGCGCCCTTTTTGTGCGCAAAGCCTTACCATATCGTGCGGACAGCTCAATAAAAAACACACGAACAAACGTTCTGTATACAGCCATCTACCTGCTATGCTTTTGTTAAATTGAAGCGAGAGGAAGGGGATGCGATGGAGCTGTTTGATGAACGGGTAGTTTTGTTTGAGAGCGATGAAGGTGGGGAGCACCTACTAGTTACGTGTGAGCCATCGGGTATGGGTGGTTTGGTGGTGCGGCAGACGAGCGAGGGTCCGTTAACCCAATGGTGCTTTGAGGAGTCGCTGCATGTAGTTGAGACCTTTGTGACGCACGAGGGGCTTGTGGCGCTTGAGCAGTTCTATGGAGTTGGGACTTCTAACCAGGTAGCGCGCATGCTGAGCATCTCGTTTGCCGATTATGACTGCGCCCAGCGGGTGCGTTCGCTTTTGAGGGAACTCGGTGCCGGGTTCGATGTGGTTGAAAAACCGATTGATCGCATTGGGGATGTTGGCGCATGCGGAGCTGCGTGAGGAGCATATTCTCGAAAAAAGTTTGAGATTGTGCTTGACTCCAACTAACTAAAGTGGTTTTATATGTCTTGCGCTGCGGCGTTACCTCAGCTGGATAGAGGGTCTGACTACGAATCAGAACGTCATAGGTTCGAATCCTATACGCCGCACCAATCGAACTTGAAGCCTCCGGCAACGGGGGCTTTTCTTTTATGGCAACACCGCATGGATTCGAACCTCGGTCGAGGCGCGAGCGTAAAGAAAACGCGAAGCGTTTTTAGCGAGCGGGCGAGCACGCCGGCAGGCGGGCGAAGCCGGCGCGGATCCGCGAAGCGGATGCGCGGAATCCTATACGCCGCACCAATCGAACTTGAAGCCTCCGGCAACGGGGGCTTTTCTTTTATGGCAACACCGCATGGATTCGAACCTCGGTCGAGGCACGAACGGTTTAATCACTACTTCGTAAAATTTTTTCAAATTATCGCTTGACCCATCGGGGGCTCGCGTGCATAATAATCCGTGCGTTGCGGCGTTACCTCAGCTGGATAGAGGGTCTGACTACGAATCAGAACGTCATAGGTTCGAATCCTATACGCCGCACCAATTGATCTTGAAGCTCCCGGCAACGGGGGCTTTTCTTATATCGCGATGCGTCGAAGATCGCGCCAAGTGTCCCAAATGAGTAAAAATCAAATTCAATAACTTTTTTTGAAAAAATGCTTGACCATTATTCAGTCCCTGTGCATAATAATCAACAAGTCGCGGCGTTACCTCAGCTGGATAGAGGGTCTGACTACGAATCAGAACGTCATAGGTTCGAATCCTATACGCCGCACCACTTGAGCTTGAAGCCTCCGGAAACGGGGGCTTTTCTTTTATGGCAACCATGCATGGATTCGAACCTCGGTCGAGGCGCGAGCGTGAAGCGGACGCGGAGCGTCCGTAGCGAGCGGGCGAGCACGCCGGCAGGCGGGCGAAGCCGGTGCGGATCCGCGAAGCGGATGCGCGGAATCCTATACGCCGCACCATTTGAACTTGAAGCCTCCGGAAACGGGGGCTTTTCTTTTTGACAACCATGCATGGATTCGAACCTCGGTCGAGGCGCGAGCGTGAAGCGGACTATTTCTTATCGACTCGTGTAAGATTCCGAGTAGGTGTCGCGGCCCATCCGCGACCGCTCCTTCTCTAGACGACCGATCAGGGTGATATTTCGTGGCAGAGCGTCCGACATACAAGCTCAGGTTTTTCGATCCCAAAAAGCGTTTTCCATCGATGCCCGAGCAGCCTGCGGGGCGCTCGTATGGTGTTGTCTGGAAAGTCTTTGGCGAGGATCCTAAAGAGTCGTGCTACGTCGTCGAATTCGTCGGCAAAAGCCACATATCGCTCTTGGGCTACGTGAGCGTGTCGGGCAAGGTTTATAAGGTTGACCGCCCTGTTCGGGAAGCACCGTTGCCCGAGGACCCCGACATGGAGCTGGTCCTTCACGAGTCCGATTCCAGTATTGGCGAGATTATGGTGAGGGAGGCCAACGGAGCAATGCGCGCGTGTGCGCGAACTGCCGGCTCTCCCGAAGGCCCCATGCGCGAGCAGTCCGACCTCGAGACATGGAATTCGACCCGCGCCCTTCCTTACGGCGAGTTTATGGCCTCGATGTTCTTGCGCTACGTGATATTTGCCAACTCCGAAAGCACTATTGCGAACACGGCGGGCGTCGACGGTCTCGATGCAGACATGCAAAACGCTGTCGACAAGATCAAACTCGTAAAGTTGCCCGAGCCGGTCGAGGTGTTTTTGGGCTTTGACACGGCGCCGCTCCCCGATGCTATCGAGACGCTGCTTTACCGTGTTGACCATGCCGAGAATCCGAGCGGTATCGAGCGTTATGCCGCCGCCCTGATGAGCGAGATTGACTTGCCCCGCCTGCGCACCATTGCTGCCAAGTCCGAAATGAGCCTAGCGCGCATCGACCGCTCAAAGCTTTTCTATCTCAATTTTGATCGTAGTCTGCTGGACCAGGACGAGATTGACATGCTGCTTGCCGTCGAGTGCCATCTCAACCGCCTCTCCGGCATCCTTGAGCGCATTGGGGCTGGATTGGTCCCCGCGGCGTCCTCGCCGAGCTTTGAGGGTTGTGCGCTCTTTGACGCGTGGCATATTGCCAAGACGACCAACGATGTTCCTCGACTGCTCGATACGACCTCGAGCGATAACCCATGGGCCAAACCGGGGACGGTGACTTGTCAGCCGGGCGGTGAGTGGGACGTGCGCACCCGCTTCGCGCATATCGTCGAGGCACTCAACGTGGTCACACGGCTCGACTATACCTATCGGGCAAACGTTGCCGAGGGGATTATGCTCGTTCGGTTTGGGCGCTCTGTCGTGGATGCCATGCCGCAACGTGAATACGACGCTCAGGATGACGTCTGGCGCGAGCTAGACGTGGACATGCGCGCGACTTGGGCCGCGGAGCACGACGCGCGCGTGGCGCTTACGCTTGCGGCGGCGTGTTTTGCCGCAGGTGCCTGCATTTCGCGCTGCTATGTTCAGATTGCGGCTCCCGACGGCGAGCGGGGCGAGCGCGTCACTGCAACATATTCCTTTGGGCGTGCGGCCTATCTGGCCAATTGCGTGCCTGTCGCCAAGGATCTTGAGAGCATGGACATGGACGATATGCCGTGCAAGCGCATGCTTGAGGCATATGAGTCGGACGCACCGGATGCGATTGAGCCTGCGGAGGTTCACGCTCGCCCGCGTGACGACCACCGTTCGCTGCCGCCGGCGTTGCGCGACCTGCTGCTTGCCGATACGGCTGATGAGCTAGAGGTCATGGAGGAGGACGATGACCCGTATGTGGCGCGCGTCGTTGAGTTGCGCGAGCAGGTAAAAGTTGACCATGCAAGTGCGTTTGAGGGCTTCTCCCGTCTTGTTGAGGAGCTGGAGGCAAAGTGCGCCGTCGCCGAGCTTTTGGCAACGGGTCCGGTTCAGACGCAGTTTTGCGACAACCAGCTGGTGCGTATGGTGCTGCCGGTAATGGAGGAAGATCGCTCGGTGCGCATCCTGCGCGCTCCCGACGCGCTCTACTTTGCTCAGCACGAGATCTGCAGTTATTACGCCGATCAGGAGGATTTTGAACGGGCATTGCCCGAGGTGCGTCGTCTTTACGATCTGGCTCGCTCGTCCATGCAATCGCACTTTGCGCTCATCAACGTGTTGGCGCGCCTGGAACGCTTTGACGAGATTATCGAGGTGGCGCGCCACGGCCTGCGCATTGCCAGCGACCGTTCCGCAATCGGTTATCTGTTCTATCGCTTGGCGTTTGCCTATTGGAACTGCGACCAGCTCGAGCTCGCGCTGGCATGCTACCGCCTGGTACCGCGCGGCGAGGAGTCGGGTAGCAACGCACTGGAGGAAATGCAGGGCCTTATGAATGAGATGGGTGTCAATGAGCCTCCGACGTTTGAGGAGGCCGTCGAGACCATCCGCAAGGCTGGGCTTGAATTGCCTCCCGTGTCCGCCGTGGCCAACCAGCTGGCGGATGCTGCCGTGCAGTTGGTCGATAGCGGCTTCTTTTTCCTGGCGCGCGTCTGCATCTTCCAAATGTGGCGCACCATGGGCAACGATGAGCTCGGCTCCCTCAATCGCTCGCTGGGGTAGGGGCGAAAACTGCAAGGAGGAAAGGCCGCTAGGCAATTAGAAAATTCCCTCTTGCTCAACTTCGGCTGTTTGGTTACTATAGAACGGCTGTTACGGAGAGCTGACCGAGAGGCCGAAGGTGCTCGCCTGCTAAGCGAGTATGCCCCAAAAGGGCATCTGGGGTTCGAATCCCCAGCTCTCCGCCAGTATGAATTTGTAGAAGGGTCCCATTTGGGGCCCTTTTTTATTATCAAGAATGGCGGCTGGGGATTCGAACCCTCAAAAAGGAGGCATCCTTTCGGACGTCTCCTTTCAGCGAGCGTATTGTTCTTCGATCCTACACCTCGGGTGCCTTGGCTACGGTTTCGCTTTCTGCCGCAAGCGGACGGTTTTCGATGCGACGACTCAGGCGGTCGAGCTTCACAAGAAGCCATTCAATGGGATTCGGCCCCGAGCCTTCCTCATCGGCAACCAAATCCGTGACAACGACCTTGATGCCGTCTTGTTTGAGCGTGAGGCTACCTACTTTGTCGCCCACATGCACCGTGCCCGAAAGGTCATCGTAGGCAACCTTTTCGGTTACTTCTCCGGCAAGCGAAAAGATGGTCGCCTGAGCTGCGGGATCGGCGAGTGTGGCGTCGATCGTCTTGTCCGTCCAGTCGGTCTGGCTTATGCGCGCGATGAGCGGATTGCCGTTGGCGGTCTTTTCCTGCGTGTTGGCGATCGCAACCGTCACCTTGTGGCCGTAGTACCAGTTGGCAAGGGCGGCCGTGTCGGCAAAGCGCTGGTCGTTGGTGCTGGAGTTCAAAACGACGGTATAGGTCTCGTCGCCATCGCGGTCGTAGGCTGCCGTAAAGCAGTAGCCGGCATCGTCGGTAGTGCCGGTCTTGCCGCCGATATTGCCGTCCTGCCCCAGCAGCTCGTTGTGCGTATCCATTGAATGTGAGTGGTCGGAGCCATCGGCGCCTGTAACCTCAATCCAGGAATCATCGCTCGCCACGATCTCGCGGAACGCATCGCTCTTCATTGCTTCCTGCATCATCAGGGCCGCATCGTGCGCGGTCGAGTGCATGTCGCCGGCCCACTCATCAAAGTCCAGACCGTGCGGATTCTCAAAAAGAGTTCCCGTGCAGCCGAGCTCTTTAGCGCGCTCGTTCATGGCCTTGACAAACGTGGCCTCAGCATCTTTGGTCTTGGGGTCGATCTTTTTGCCCACATGCTCGGCAAGCACGATGGCGGCGTCATTGCCCGAGGGAATCATCAGACCGCGCAGGGCCTGTTCCACTGTGAGCTCGTCGCCTTCGAGCAGGCCGGCGGTCGAATTGCCCACGGTTGCCGCGGCGCTGCTCACCGTGACCTTCTCGTCCATCTTGCAGTTCTCGATGGTCAAGATTGCGGTCATGACCTTGGTGATTGAGGCGATCTTGACCTGCTCGTCGGCACTGCGGGCGTAATAGATGGAACCGTCCTTACTCATGACGATGGCGTTGGTCGCATCGATATCGGGCAGATTATCGGCCGTGATGCCGCGGGCGTCGGCGGTCTTACCGCAAACGATATCGGTCGTAAGCACCTGGGCATTGGCGATAGACGGCGCACCGGCAGCAAGGGCGAGAGCGCAGGCAATGCCGGTGGTCAGTTGCGCGGAGCGCTTTACAAGAGAACTAAGGGTCTTCACAGATTTCGCTTTCGACGGGATGGTCTCTTTAGAGTTCAAAGTATATCGTTTACCGGCGCGGACAATCAGTGCGCGGGCGTGCGCGGCCCATGTCTGCGCCCGAACGGACATATAGGTGCTTAAGGTCGACTTAATCGCCCGCGCTTGTTGTGTGTGGCGCACACTGCCTCGGGCATAATGGAGCGCGAGAGGAGCACGCATGAACGAGCGCATTTTGGTAGTTGATGATGAGAAGGCCATCGCCGACCTGGTCGGTATCTACCTTACAAAAGAGGGCTTTGATGTGCAGATTGCCTATAGCGGCGCAGATGCTGCCAAGGCGATTTTGGAGCAGGAGTTCGATCTGGCGCTGCTGGACGTCATGCTGCCCGATATCGACGGCTTTGAGCTGCTGCGCACCATCCGCGCTAGCCATACCTATCCCGTTATTATGCTGACGGCGCGCGATGCCCAACATGACAAGATCGAGGGCCTCTCGTTGGGCGCAGACGATTACGTGGTCAAGCCGTTCCGTCCGCTGGAGCTCATTGCGCGCGTTCATGCTCAGCTCCGTCGTTACACTAGCTACGACAGCCGCGCACAGGCGGTCGAGTCGCCGACCATCCAGCTCGACGGCCTCGAGATCAACCGCGACGCTCGTTGTGTGACGGTGGACGGTGCACCGGTGCGCCTCACGCCCATCGAGTATTCCATCTTGCTGTATCTGGTCGAGCATCGTGGCAGCGTGGTGGCCGTGGGGGACCTGTTCCGCGCGGTGTGGAACGAGGATTTTATGCCCGGCTCCAACAATACGGTGATGGTGCACATCCGCCATCTGCGTGAAAAGATCGGCGACGATGCTCAAAAGCCGCGCTTTATCAAAAACGTCTGGGGCGTTGGCTACATAATCGAATAACGTCTTTGATGGTGGGGAAGTGGATATGACAAAAGACGATAGGCGGGTATTCGAGGTGCCCGATCGACTCTTTGAATACATAAGGGCGGTCGTCGACAACCGTGCGCTTGCGACGGTGCTGCTCTTTTTGCTGAGTCTGCTACTCATTGGCATTGACAATATCGTTGGTATCCTGGCAGTTCTGCTCATTAGCTTCTTGCTGATCGATCGATTTGAAATCGTTCGCCGCTGCGTGGTAATCGGCGGTGCCGCGTGGACGACTACGCTGGCGATCGGGGCCATGGCGCTTGGCGGTATTGGCGGGCCCGTGTTCTTTAATGCCGCCTTTGTGTTCAACATGCTCGGCTTTGTGCTGGCACTCGCCGTGTGTGTCCTGTTCTTTTGCGGGCGTGCCCTGTATTACCAGGGTTATGAGCAAGGCGAGCAGCGTGCCGACCGCGTGATCGCCGCCCGTATTCAGGACCGTCTGATCGACAACCCCGACACGTGGGATACCATCGACGGCGACTTTCTCGAGGTCGAGGGTGCGCTCAACCGGGCGCGCGATTGCGAGCGTAAGGTTCAACAGGCCTTGCGCGACGAATCGCATCGCAAAGATGACCTGGTTACGTACCTGGCGCACGACCTGCGCACGCCGCTTGCCAGCGTGGTGGGCTATCTTTCGCTCCTGCAGGAGGCTCCCGATTTGCCGCTTGAGCAGCGTGCACGCTTTACGGGCGTGGCGCTCGACAAAGCCCATCGGCTCGACGCGCTCATCGAGGAGTTTTTCGACATCACGCGTTTTGATTTCCACGATATCGTGCTCACCCGCGCTTACGTCGATTTGGGGCTATTGCTGGCGCAGGTGGCCGACGAGTTCTATCCCATTCTCAACGAACAGCGCAAGGAAGTCCAGGTTGATATCTGCGAGGACCTGACGGTGCTCGTGGACGGCGACAAGATGGCTCGCGTATTCAATAACATCATGAAAAACGCCGTTGCCTATAGCTATGAAGGCTCGACAATTACGATCGAGGCCAGGCGTTTGGGCGACGGTGGCGTACGCGTACGATTTGTGAACCAGGGCGATCCGATCCCCGAGCCAAAGCTCAAGGTGATCTTTGAGAAGTTCTATCGCCTGGATGCGGCGCGTGCGACCAATCGCGGCGGCGCTGGACTGGGGCTTGCCATCGCCAAGGAGATCGTATGCGCGCACGGCGGTACCGTTGCATGTGAATCGACGCCCGAACACACGATATTCACCATCGAGCTGCCCGCCGCATAGCCAGTGTGCCCTTACAAACACTTGACAATGCGCTCACGTGCATATGAGCCGCGATTCCTACTATCGATACTGCTGAATTGATATCGATGTGGAGGTATGCGGTATGACGGCTGCTGCGGCTGTGGAGCCCACGGAGCTTGAAGAACTCATGAAAGCGCAGGCCGAGGCCGCGCACGAGCGCGAGGTTGGGGATGCGACTCGCCCCACGGCAGAGGATCTTGCCGCCTCGCCGACGCGAATCGATGTTGAGGGCCTCGACCTGTTCTATGGCGACCACCATGCGCTCAAGGACGTGAATATCAAGATCCGCGACAAGCAGATTACCTCGTTCATCGGGCCTTCGGGCTGCGGAAAGTCCACGTTGCTGCGCTGCTTTAACCGCATGAACGACGGCATCAAGGACTGCCGAATCGAGGGCAAGATTGCGCTCGATGGTCAAGATATCCTGGGCGACTACGACATCTGCCGCCTTCGCCAGCGCGTGGGCATGGTGTTCCAGCGCCCCAACCCGTTTCCCATGAGCATCTACGACAACGTCGCGTATGGTCCGCGCGGAATGGGAGTGCGCGATCGCGTCGTGCTCGACGAGCTGGTCGAAGACTCCCTGCGACGCGCCGCCCTGTGGGACGAGGCCAAGGACAAGCTCAAAGAGTCGGGTCTGGGTCTTTCGGGCGGCCAGCAGCAGCGTCTGTGCATCGCCCGCGCACTTGCCGTGCAGCCCGACATTCTGCTGATGGACGAGCCGACCTCGGCACTCGACCCTGTGTCGACGCTGGTGGTGGAGCAGCTGGCCTGCGAGCTCAAAGAGACCTGCACGCTCGTGGTCGTTACGCACAATATGCAGCAGGCGGCGCGTATCTCCGATTCGGTCGCATTCTTTTTGCTGGGTGAGCTGGTGGAGCACGCGCCCACCGCGCAACTCTTCAAGAATCCGACCGATCCGCGCACGGCGGATTATTTGACGGGACGTTTTGGCTGATACCATCTAGAAAAGGTACCTTTAGGGTTAAGATGCGGTCATGCCGGCCGCAAAGGGGTTCAACATGATCTATTACGTCGAGGACGATGACAACATCAGGGATTTGACGGTCTATGCACTGCGCAAGCAGGGGATTGAGGCCGAAGGCTTTTCGTGCGACGGTGAGTTTAAGGCTGCCGTGGCGCGACGGGTACCCGATGCCGTCCTGCTCGACATCATGCTGCCCGATACCGATGGCTTGGCGATTATGCGTCGACTGCGTGCCGATCGCCTGACGGCGACGGTGCCCATCATGATGCTTACCGCCAAGGATACCGAGCTCGACAAGGTGATGGCGCTTGATGGCGGTGCCGACGATTACCTGACTAAGCCGTTTTCGCTCATGGAGCTTGCGAGCCGCTGCCGCGCACTGCTGCGTCGCGGCGGCATGGTCAAGCAGGCGAGCGATGTGCTCAGCGTGGGCGACATCGTGCTCTCGCCCAGCCATCGCGAGGTGACCGTTGCCGGCGAGCCGCTTAAGCTCACCCTGCGCGAGTTCGACCTGCTCGAGTACCTCATGCGCAAGCCCGGCGTGGTCTTTACCCGCGAGTCGTTGCTGCAGAGCGTGTGGGGCTGGGACTTCGACGGCGGTTCGCGCACCGTTGACGTGCACGTGCAGACGCTTCGCCAAAAACTGGGCGAGCATGCCAGCGCCATCGAGACCGTGCGCGGCGTGGGCTACCGCTTGGCCGAGCCTTCTGCCGGTGATGGTGCCGAAGGTGACGACACCGCGGCCACCGCATCGGAGGAGTAACCCGTGGTCTTCGCCCCCCAGGGAAAACATACGCTGTCGCACCGCGTTTTTGTGACGATCTTTGTCTGCGCCATGGCGGTTATCGTGGCGTTTACGGTGCTGGGTGCGTTCTTTGTGCAAAACACCTTGGCGGATGCCACGAGTACCAATCTGGCGCAGGAAACCGAGCTCATTGCTGCCGCTCTCGACGAACAGCAGGAGCCCATCCCGTTCTTGCGTAGCCTTGATCGCGAGGACTTGCGAATCACGCTGATTAACAAGGATGGATCGGTTGCCTACGACAACGAGGCGTCGCCTTCCACACTGCCCAACCATGGCGATCGCCCCGAGGTCATCGAGGCCTTTGAGAGTGGTTTGGGTTCCGCGGAGCGCGCAAGCTCTACGCTCGACGAGATTATGCTGTATCGCGCCGTCGCCCTTGATAACGGCCAGGTTGTCCGCTTGGCGCAGGCCCAGCCTGGCGTTACGGCGATTTTGCTGTCGATGGTGGCGCCGATGCTGCTTATCGCAGCAGCGGGTGCGGTACTCTCGTTTTTTATGGCGCGCCGCGAGTCCCGTGCCATCATCGCGCCGTTGCAAGAGGTGGATTTGGACCACCCACGCCGTAGCTATGAGCACGCCTATGCCGAGATGGTCCCCATGCTTGAGCGTATCGAGTCGCAGCGCCAGGAACTCAAGCGCCAAATGGCGGTGCTAGCGGACAACGACCGTATGCGCCGCGAGTTCACGGCGAATATCACCCATGAGCTCAAGACGCCGCTTACGGCGATTTCGGGCTATGCCGAGCTCATCGCAAACGGCATGGTCGAGGGCGAGGGCGACCTGCGCAACTTTGGCGGTCGCATCTATCGTGAGGCGGGCCGCTTGGCAGCGCTTGTCAACGATATCCTTACGCTGTCTAACTTGGACGAGGCCGAGCGTGCAACTGAGGGCGAGGCGGTGCCCATTGGTTCCACGGAGCCTATTGAGCTCTCGCGTGCCATCTACGCGGTTGAGCAGCGTCTTGAACAGGTCGCCCGTCAGGCGAATGTGACGATCAGTCATGAGACCAAGCCTGTGGTCATCGAAGGCGTGTCGCGCTTGATTGACGAGCTCATCTATAATCTGGCGAGCAACGCCATCCGCTACAATCGACCCGGCGGTGCGGTTACGCTGCAGTGCGGCACCAACGACGAAGGCCATCCGTTCCTTGCGGTCGCCGACACGGGAATCGGTATCGCGCCTGAAGAACAGGGCAAGGTATTTGAGCGGTTCTATCGCGTGGACAAGAGTAGGTCCAAGGCGCGCGGCGGAACCGGTCTGGGGCTTGCAATTGTCAAGCATGCGGCCCTGTATCATCACGCCACGCTCGATCTGTCGAGCGAGTTGGGCATGGGAACCACCATTACGGTGACGTTTCCCATACGGCAGGACGAGCCATTCGCATAGCGATACAACATAGATATTGATGCAGACGCCGCATTTGACTTTCGGGTGCGGCGTTGTTGTGCAATTTTACGATTGCTTCCGACATTTTTACAGGAGAGCCTGTTTCTTATGTATAGAGTTTGGTCTCGGTAAAAAGATGCGATAACATACGGACAGTTTTGTCAATCCGAACTGGGGAAATGAAAGGCAAGCTGCATGACCCTTCTCGAACTGTTCCAGCTGCTGAAGAAGCACCTTCAGCTGGTCATCACCCTTCCGGTGGTCTGCGCGATCGCCATGGGCATCGTGTCCTTCGTTGCGATGGACAACACCTATACCGCGACGACGAGCATGTACATTCTCGCCAAGACCGACGATAGCGGTCAGATGAGCTACAACGATCTCTCGGCGAGTCAGATGCTTTCCAACGATATCGCCACGCTGCTGGATAGCGATAGCGTTAAGAGCGGCGCAGCCAATGAACTGGGCCTCACCGATCTGGATGACTACAAGGTGTCTGTTTCCTCCGAGACCACCACGCGTGTCATTACGCTTTCGGTTACCGGCACCGATGCCAAGGAGACGGCTAAGGTCGCAAAGGCCATGGCCAGCTCGGTGAGTACGGTCGCTCAGAACGTCGGCGCTGCCCAGAGCATCAACGTTATCGACGAGGCTAAGACCCCCGAAGCCCCCAGCGGCCCCAAGCGCACGCTGTATATTGCCGTCGCGTTCCTCGCCGGTATCTTTATCGCAGTCGCCTATGTCGTTTTGGCAGACATGCTCAATACCCGCATCCGCGGTGCCGAAGAGGCAGAAGAGCTCCTGGGCATTCCCGTTGTTGGCCGAATTCCGGCTATGAAAGGTGGTAAATAGGCATGGCTAAGGCAAAGAACACCGACAAGCTCGTTGTACAGAATGCCGCCAAGACCCTTCTGGCCAACATCCGCTTTGCGAGCGTGGACGACCCCATCCGCACCATCACCGTTACCTCCTCGATTCCCAACGAGGGCAAGTCTACGGTTTCCATTAACCTTGCTCAGGCAATCGCCACGAGCGGCAAGTCCGTGCTTCTGGTCGAGGCCGATATGCGCCGCAGGTCCCTTTCCGATATGCTCGGCGTTCGTTCGCGCGGCGGACTCTATGCGGTCCTTTCCGAGCAGATCTCCATTGACCAGGCAATTGTCGAGACGGGTCAGAAGAACTTCTACTTCCTCGATGCCGAGCCGCATATTCCCAATCCTGCCGACATCATCGTCTCTCACCGCTTTGCCAAGCTGGTAAAGGCACTGTCTGCCAAGTTCCAGTACGTCATCTTTGATGCTCCCCCGGTCGGCACCTTCATCGATGCTGCCGAGATTGCCAGCCTGACCGACGGCACGCTGTTCGTGGTGCGTGAGGATTTCACCAAGCGCGAGGAGGCGCTCAACGCCATCGGTCAGCTTAAAAAGTCCGAGAAGGTCAAGCTCATCGGTACCGTTATGAACTACTGCGAGACCGAGACCAGCGAGTACTACTACTCCTACTACACCAAGGAAGGTAAGAAGGTGAAGAAGGGCTCCGACGATCAGGGGACTTCCAAAAAGGGCATCTTCACCAACCGAGCAAACGTTTAGTTGATTAAGGCTGACCTATGCGTGACATTCATTGCCATATCTTGCCGGGTGTAGACGACGGCGCCGCCGATCTCGATGAGAGCTTGGCGATGCTCGAGGCTGCCAAGCGGGCTGGTGTAACCAGAATTGTTTGCACTCCTCACTGCCGTGATCCCTATTTTGATTACGACAAGATGTGGGATGCCTTTGAGCTGCTGCGCGATAACGCTGACGGTTTTCCGCTCCAGATGGGCTTCGAGGTCAACCATCGAAAGCTCGTTGAGCTTGGTATCGATGCCGCGGAGCACTTGCATTTCGATGGGACCAACGAGTTTCTGCTCGAGCTTTCGACGCATGCCGATGCGTATGCGTTTAGAGAGTACGAGAACACGATTTACGATTTGCAGTGCCGTGGCTACCAGGTGATCATCGCTCATCCTGAGCGCTATCGTGCGGTTCAAAAGGATGTAAGCGTGGCGGAGCGCCTGGTCGATATGGGCTGCAAGCTGCAGGCTTCGGCGGACTTTATTGCCGGCGGTCGCTTTGGTCGCGAGAAAAAGCCGGCACAGCGCCTGTTCGATCAGAACCTGTACAGCTTCATCGCGAGCGATGCCCATAACGTGGGTCATTACGATTGCCTGGCGAAGGCTCGCGCGAAGTTTAGCGTGCGCGGAGCTCATTTTCGCTAAAATCTGTCCCTAACGTTCGCATTGAATGAAAGGGCAGCCATGGATATCCAACTTAAGACGGGATGCTTTGATGACGCGGCGTTGGTGCGCCGCGTCATTTTTATGGACGAGCAGGGCTACGAGAATGAGTTCGACGCTATCGACGAGGATCCGAACTGCATTCATGTGACGCTCTATGTAGACGGCGAGCTTGCCGGTTGCTCGCGCGTGTTTCCCGAAGAGCTTGAGCGCGCGGCTGACGCAGAGGCTCCGGTGTCGCCGGCGTGCGACTTGGACGAAGGTGTCGCGGCGGGGGAGACCTACATTATGGGGCGCGTGGCCGTGCTGCCGAGCATGCGCCGTCGCGGTTTGGCGAGCAAGATTGTCGAGGCCAGTGATACGTGCGCGCGTGATGCCGGCGCCAAGCTCATTAAGCTGCATGCTCAGGAATACGTGCTGCCGCTCTATGCCAAGGCGGGCTACACGCAGATTGCCCCGGTGGACTACGAAGACGAGGGCCAGCCTCATGCCTGGATGGCCAAGCGCGTAGATGGCAGATAGGAACGTTCCTTTCCTGCCGGCAGTTTGGGACACTCCTTGGCAATTGGCGCATCAGAGCGCTCGGACATACAGTTTTTCGATTCCGTATGTATATATGCGCGTTAATGGGTTATAAAATCTAAGTCTGAACATAGCAGGTCTGCGATGCGGCTCGGGCGACCGAGCCGTTTTTGCGGACAGGGGTAGCGCGAAAGGACTGCACATGCGTCAATTTAAGACCGAGAGCAAAAAACTGCTCGACCTCATGATCAACTCCATCTACACCAATAAAGAAATCTTCCTGCGCGAGCTTATCTCTAACGCGAGCGACGCCGTCGACAAGCTCAACTTTAAGAGCCTGCAGGACCCGAGCGTCAAGATCGACCAGGGCGACCTGGCCATTCGCGTCTCCTTTGATAAAGACGCCCGCACCATTACCATCTCGGATAACGGCATTGGCATGACCGCCGAGGAGCTGGAGCGCAATCTGGGCACCATCGCCCATTCCGGCTCCGAGGAGTTTAAGACCGAGAACGCCGAGCAGCAGGGCTCCGATGTCGACATCATCGGTCAGTTTGGCGTGGGCTTCTACTCGGCTTTTATGGTCGCCAGCCATGTGAAGGTCGTCAGCCGCGCCTACGGCGAGGATGTCGCCCATGTGTGGGAATCCGACGGTCTTGAGGGCTACACCATCGAGGACGGCGAGCGCGCCGAGCACGGTACCGATGTCATCCTGACGCTCCGCGAGAACGAGAAGCTCGATGCCGACGGCGAGGCCGAGACCTACGATCGCTTCCTGACCGAGTGGGGTCTCAAGAGCCTGATTCAGCAGTACAGTAACTATGTGCGTTACCCGATCCAGATGATGGTGTCCAAGAGCCGCCAGAAACCCAAGCCCGAGGACGCCGGCGACGATTACAAGCCCGAGTACGAGGACTACCAGGAGCTCGAGACCGTCAATTCCATGACACCGATCTGGAAGAAGCACAGCTCCGATGTCGAGCAGAAGGACTACGACGAGTTCTACAAGTCCACGTTCCACGACTTTGACGATCCTGCGCGCACCATCAGCTTCCACGCCGAGGGCACGCTCGAGTATGACGCCCTGCTGTTTGTGCCGGGACGCGCGCCGTTCGATCTGTACAGCAAGGACTACGAGAAGGGTCTGGCGCTCTACAGCTCCAACGTCCTGATCATGGAGAAGTGCGACGACCTGCTGCCCGACTACTACAACTTTGTCCGCGGCGTCGTGGATTCCGCCGACGTGTCGCTCAACATCTCGCGCGAGACGCTGCAGCAGAACCGTCAGCTCAAGGCCATCGCCAAGCGTGTGGAAAAGAAGATTACCGCCGACCTTGAGGATATGCGTGACAACGACCGCGAGGCCTACGAGAAGTTCTTTGAGAACTTTGGCCGCGGTCTTAAGTACGGCATCTACTCGAGCTATGGCATGAAGGCCGATGAGCTCGCCGACCTGTTGCTGTTCTGGTCTGCCAAGGAACAGAAGATGATTACCCTGGCCGAGTATGCCAAGGGCATGCCCGAGGATCAGAAGGCCATCTACTACGCCGCCGGCGACTCGCGTGAGCGCTTGGCCAAGATGCCCGTGGTAAAGGGCGTGCTCGACCGCGGCTATGACGTGCTGCTGCTGACGCAGGATGTGGATGAGTTCACGTTCCAGGCTATGCGTGAGTACGTTGCCGCCGATATGCCCAAGATCTACGAGGACGATGCTGCCCGCGAGGCTGCCGAGAAGGCTGTGGCCGACGGTGCCGAGCCCGAGGTCGAGGATCGTCATCTAGAGCTCAAGAACGTTGCGACCGGTGATCTTGACCTGGCGACCGAGGACGAGAAAAAGGAGGCCGAGGACGCCACCAAGGAGAACGAGGACCTCTTTAACGCCATGAAGGAGGCACTCGGCGACAAGGTCGAGAAGGTTGCTGTCTCTGCGCGCCTGACCGATGCTCCCGCGTGCATCACCACCGAGGGCCCGCTTTCGCTCGAGATGGAGAAGGTGCTCCAGAAGGGTCCCGAGGGCGCGCCCGACGGTATGCCCAAGAGCCAGCGCGTGCTCGAGCTCAACGCCAAGCACCCGGTCTTTTCCAAGCTCGTCGCTGCCCAGAAGGCGGGCGACGCCGACAAGATCAAGCAGTACTCCGGTTTGCTCTATGACCAGGCCCTGCTGGTCGAGGGCATTCTGCCCGAGGACCCCGTTGCCTTCGCAGCAGCTGTTTGCAACTTGATGTAGTTAGGTATTTACGCGGTTTTACCAAACCGCGTAACGGCTCGACGCTGCCCTCAGTTCCGCCGTTCTAACGAACGGCGGACCAGTCGACGCTGCGCGGGCGCCAGAGCGACAACTTGTCATTCAAAGAGGACGGCATGACCAGAAGGTCTATGCCGTCCTCTTTTCATGCCACCTGCTGAAATTTAGGATACTGTACATCTGTACGTTAACTCATCTTCGTAGTATATTGCTACCCGCAAAACTCAACACCATTGTGCTTTGAGACGTTAAAGCGCCTACTACAATGGTTGTCGATAGTACGATTCGATTTAACGACAGGATGGATGGTCCAAGCGTGAGTCTCGGCAGCAAACTATCCAATGCAAAGGTGTCCTTTGCGATATTTAAGCGCGACATTAAGCGACTGCTTGTGAACCCCGTCGCCCTGGTGGTTACCCTAGGCGTGTGCGTTATTCCCTCGCTGTATGCCTGGTATAACATCGTGGCAAACTGGGATCCGTATGGAAACACCCAAGGCATCAAGATTGCTATCGCCAACAACGATCGAGGCACCCAAAACGACTTGGTGGGTGAGCTCAACGCTGGCGACAAAGTGGTCGACCAGCTCAAGGAGAATCATCAGTTGGGCTGGACGTTCGTCGACTCGACGGCCGATGCCAAGGAGGGCGTCGAGAGCGGCGAGTACTATGCCGCTATCGTGATTCCCAAGAACTTCTCGGATAACCTGGTTTCGATGCTCGACGGCAACTACCATCAGCCCAAGCTCACGTACTACGTCAATGAGAAGAAGAGCGCCATTGCGCCCAAGGTTACCGATACCGGTGCAAACACCATCGAGGAGCAGATCAACTCGGAATTTGTCTCTACGGTAGGCAAGACTGTTGCCGGTATCGCCAAGGATGCCGGTGTCGATTTAAAGGACAAGGCAACCCAGACTCAGGACTCGCTGGCAAGTTCGGTGTCCGAGGCGTCCGACACCTTGGGCGAGGTGCGCGATTCGATTGGCGATATGAATGCCGCCATCGATAAGACGAGTGGCGCTATCGCCTCGGCTGATGCGGCACTTGCCGGCTTGCAAGGCCAGGCACCGTCGCTGACGCAGGCGATCTCCCAGGGCAACGACCTGCTGAGCGAAGCTCGCACCACGGCGGGCAACTCCATCACCTCGCTCTCCAAGGCGCTCTCGGAAGGCAGCCTTGCGCTCACCAAGACGTCGGCCTCTGCGAACGCTGCCATCGGCAAGCTGACGGGCGCGGTCACATCTACGACCACCCGTATCGACAACTCGCTCGAGTCTCTTCAAGCGACGATCGACCACAATAAGGCCGTTATCGGGCACTTGGAGATTCTCGCCAATGACACGTCGACAGGTTCCGAGGAAATTGACGCGCGCATTGTATCGACCATCGATTTGCTTCGAGAGCAGAATGAAAAGCTTCAGAGCATCAAGGACGGTCTGTCCGCGCAGTCGTGCGCCATGGCGAATGACGCAGCGGCTGTTTCGGGTGCCAGTGACGCTATCAATAACGCAATTCATACCGGTGCGACCAACCTTGGCCAAGCCCAGACGGACTTGGGCCAAAACGCGCTGCCGAAGGCCTCGAGCGCGCTCGACTCTTTTGCTGCCGTTTCGGGCGACCTGACCGGTATCGTCTCGGGTATGACACCTACACTTGCAAATGCGCGCGGCACGTTGGCGCAGCTTAGCGCTACGCTCGGCCAGGCCAAGACCACGCTGTCCCAGACCGATTCCTCGCTTGCCAAGGTCCAGGACAAGCTTGCAACCGCCGCCAATGACATCGCGGCGCTGCAGACCTCCGAGTCCATGGGCGAGCTGGCCGATCTGATGGGCGTCGATGTCAATGACGTGGCAGATTTCATGGCGTCTCCGGTTGAGTTGACGTCCAAGTCAATCTATCCGGTCAAGAGCTTTGGCTCGGGCATCGCTCCCTTCTACACCAATCTGGCGCTTTGGGTGGGCGGCTATGTGCTCATCGCCATTTACAAGCTCGAGGTCGACCGTGAAGGTGTTGGCAGCTTTACGGCGCGCCAAGGCTACTTTGGCCGCTGGTTGCTCATGGTGATCCTGGGCGCGTTGCAGGCCATCATCGTTACGGTAGGCGATCTGGTGATTGGCGTGCAGTGCGTCAGCCCGCTGCTGTTCGTGCTGGGCGGCATCGCCATTTCGTTCACCTACGTCAATATCATCTATGCGCTGTCCACCACGTTTAAGCATATCGGCAAGGCTATCGGCGTCATTCTCGTCATCGTGCAGATCCCGGGTTCGTCGGGCATGTACCCCATCGAGATGATGCCCGGCTTCTTCCAGTGGCTGCACCCGCTGCTGCCCTTTACCTACGGCATCAATCTGCTGCGCGAGACGGTCGGCGGCATGTATTCGTTCAACTACCTGTTTAACCTGTGCATTCTGGGCGTGTTCTTGATCGTGGCGCTCTTTATCGGTCTGCAGCTGCGTCCGCTGCTGCTCAACCTCAACCTGCTCTTTGATAAACAGCTTTCCACGACCGGTATGATGATCTGCGAGTCCAATGACCTGCCGCGCCAGCGCTACTCGCTGCGCACGGCCATGCGTGTCATGCTCGATTCCGATTCGTACCGTCGCGAACTGCTCGATCATGCAGTCGCCTTTGAACATCGCTACCCGTACTACATCAAGGGCGGTTTTGCCGCTGTAGTCGGCGTGCAGGTCCTGCTCTTTGTCCTGTCGACGGTTCTCGATATCGACAATAACGGCAAGATCATCCTGCTTGTCATTTGGATCATCTCGGTCATTGCCATCTGCGGCTGGCTTATCAATATCGAATATATCCGCGCGAGCCTCAATACCCAGATGCGCATCTCGGCGCTTTCGGATGAGGACCTGCGTCGCGAGATGCGCGAGCACACGGCCGCCATTCCTGCTGCCCGCTACATGTTTGGCCTCAACGCCAGCGAGCGTGGTGCCAAGGGCGGCGATCAGTCCACGGGCCGCTTGCCGCATATAGGCTCGAACCATAAATCTCAGGACAGCGACAGCACAGCCACAAATGATGGAGATGCCACTCCGCTTGGCAAGCACTCCAAAGGAGGTGAGGCATAAATGAAGAACATCCTGCATCTGTTTAAGCGCGATGTCCAAAATGTGTCTCGCTCCGTAATCGGCTTGGTTGTCGTGATGGGCCTCGTTATCGTACCGTGCCTGTACGCGTGGTTTAACATCGCCGGCAGCTGGGACCCGTACGGCAACACCGGCAATCTTAAGATCGCCGTGGTCAACACCGATGAGGGTTACGAGAGCGATCTGATCCCCGTTGAGGTCAACGTGGGTGAAAACGTGACCGCCACCCTGCGCGGCAACGAGAGCTTCGATTGGGTTGTACTCAACAATCGAGAAAAGGCCATCGAGGGCGTCAAATCGGGCGCATACTATGCGGCTGTCGTTATCCCTAAGACGTTTAGTGCCGATATGATGACGCTCTTTTCGACCGACGTGAAGCATGCCGATATCGAGTTCTACGAGAATCAGAAGGCCAACGCCATTGCCCAGATCGTGACCGAGAAAGGGTCGAGTGCCGTCCAGAGCCAAGTCAACGAGACCTTTACCAAGACCATTACGACCATCGGTCTTAAAACCGTGTCCAGCCTGCTCGACTACATGAGCACCGATCAAGTGAGCAACTTTATCGCCAACCTGTCCTCGACGCTCGGCGATTCGGTCCAGGACCTGCAAGACGTTCAGGCCAGCGCAACGTCGCTGGCGGGCATTTTGAGTTCCACGTCCGATTCGCTGACGTCGGCGGGCGGTATGCTCAAGCAGACGGGCACGGTCGATGAGTCGACTAAGCAGCTGATGGAGCATGCCAAGAGCGGTATGAGCGATTCCAAGGAAGCGCTGAAGGACGCCAACGACGCCATCAACGCCGCGATTGACGGAAGCGCGGGCTCGTTTGACAACGTGTCCGCCGAGCTTGCGAAGGCATTTGATGCCGCGAATCAACATGTCGACCTTACAGTGTCCCAGCTCAACGATGCCGCGGCGGCGCTCAACACGCGTGCCGACGATATCGACGCCACGGCCGACCAGCTCCGCAGCTTTGCCGATCAGGTGACTGACGAAAAGCTCCAGGACAGCCTCAAGTCTGTGGCAACATCGCTGAGCAGAATCGCGGTGGAGTATCGCAATAACGCCAAGGACCTGACGGCAACCGCAAAGTCCCTTTCTGACAGCATGGCAGAAGTTAACAAGTCGCGTGCCGAGGTCGATCAGGCAATCGCGGATGCCAAGGCTGGTATCTCGGGCGCCAAGACTGACTACGACTCTACGTTTTCGGTCAAGGCCAAAGAACTCAAGAAGACTATTTCGGGCGTTCTGGATTCACTCAACGGTATCTCGGGCGATCTGGATAGTGCCGTAGACGGTCTGACCGACGCATCCGGTTCGCTGGCAAAGGGCCTCTCTAAGGCTGCAAAGCTCGTCAACAAGGCTTCTGACCAGCTGGGCGAGGCGGCGGACAAGATTAGCGCTTTCAAGGACGAGCTCGATGGTGCCCTTATGTCGGACGATCTGGCCACGATCAAGACGATGATCGGCAACGACCCCGATGGTTTGGCCGCGTCGCTTTCCGGTCCCGTCGCGCTCGACCGCAAGCCGGTCTATCCGATCCGCAATTACGGCTCTGCCATGGCGCCGTTCTACACGATCCTGTCGCTCTGGGTCGGCTCGATCGTGCTGGCTGCCATGATGAAGGTTTCGGTCGACGATGAGCTCATCAACGAGCTCATCCCCGTGCGCCTGCACGAGATCTATCTGGGCCGTTACCTGTTCTTTGGCGGTCTGGCCCTGCTGCAGGCAACACTCGTATGCGCGGGCGATATCCTGTTCTTTGGCATCCAGTGCGACAACCCGCTGCAGTTTGTGCTGGCGGGCTGGGTCGCGAGCCTCGTGTTCTCCAATATCGTCTACACGCTTACGGTGTCGTTTGGCGATATCGGTAAGGCCCTCGCCGTCGTGCTGTTGGTTATGCAGGTCGGTGGTTCGGGCGGCACGTTCCCCATCGAGATGACCGGCCCCGTGTTCCAGGCAATCTATCCGTTCCTGCCGTTTACCCACGGCATCAACGCCATGCATGCCGCCATGGCCGGTGCCTACCATATGGAGTACTGGATTGGGCTGGGCATTCTGACGAGCTATCTGATTCCGTCGCTGGCCCTGGGCGTGGTCTTCCGCCGCCCAGTCATCAAAGCCAACGACTGGATCATCGAAAAGCTTGAAAGCACGAAACTTATTTAGTGCAACAGCGTGACATCGACGAAACATCGAGGTTTACTCTGCCGACGCTTTAGTGGGCTGGATTGCGTGGGCTGCTTGGTTGTTGCTACAGTAGCGGGGCGTGCCGGGGGTCCGGTGCGCCCCGTTTTTATTTGACCATGAGGCGGCACGCAGCCATACGCGTGCGGACACCACGCCCAGATTGAGTGTGAGGATGTTCCATGGCCCAATACGCTGCCAACGAAATCGAGAATATGCCCGATAGCCCTGTAGCCCGCGAAGACCTAGGTGCCGGCGGTGCCTCTCGCGGTGCCGGTGCGCGCTCGCCGCTGTTCTGGAAGGTCTTGCTGCTTTCGGTGGCGGTCATCTGGGGCTATTCCTTCACCACCATGAAGGATGCGCTCGATACCATTCCGGTGTTCGAGCTGCTCTACATTCGTTTTCTTCCGGCGTCGTTGGTCATGCTTGCCATCTTCCACGAGCGCATTGTTGCCCATTTCAACGCTCGAAACCTGATTGTTGGACTTGGCATGGGCGCGCTCATGTGGGGTGCCTACGGTTTGCAGACGATCGGCCTGGCACAGACCACGGCAGGCAAGAGTGCATTTTTGACGGGCACGTACTGCATCTTGGTTCCGTTTGCGAGCTACGTTCTAAGCGGCGAAAAGCTTACCCGTTACAACTTGGGCGCCGCGTTGCTGTGCCTGGCGGGCATTGGTCTGGTGGCGCTCGATAGCGTCGAGTTCAATGTCGGCGATGTCATCACACTGGGCGGTGCGGTCTTCTTTGCCATCCAGATGGCGGTGACCGCCAAGTATGGCCGCAAGATGGACATCAACGTCATCACGTTTTGGATGTTTGTGGGCAACGGCGTGCTGAGCCTGATCTCGTCGCTGCTATTCGAGACCCAAGCGCCGCTGTCCGTTTGGACGCCGAGCTTTATCAGTGTGATGGCGTTTCTCTCGGTGGGCTGCACATGTGTGGCTCTGCTCATCCAAAACGTCGGCCTGGCGCATGTCCCGGCCTCGACGGGCTCGCTGCTCCTTTCGATGGAGTCGCCTTCGGGTGTGCTGTTCTCGGTGCTGCTGATGGGGGAGGCGCTCACCTCGCGTCTGCTCGCCGGCTTCGTGCTTATCTTCCTGTCGATTATCTTGAGCGAGACTCACTTCGATTTTTTGCGCAAAAAGCCGCGCCCGCAATTGTAAACAACTTGTTGCGCCGCCCTCCCGGGGCGGCATTTTTTATGCGTCGCCCTTAAAGTAGTACTTTGCACTTTATGCTATCAAAGTGCTTGCTGCAAAAACGATACTGGAGGGCATCTATGGCACCAGCTTTGTCCGATCTTCAACCGCAATCAGCGCCCAAGGCCACCGCAGCGGCGCAGACCGCTATCGGTGACGGTCTTGTTGCAGAAGCTCAGGCTTTTGCAGACGAGCTCGCTGCGTGGCGACACGATCTACACCAGATGCCCGAGCTGGGTAATAGCCTCCCACAGACCTCTGCGTATATCCAAGCGCGCCTGACCGAGATGGACATCCCGTTTGCCACGCTCGTCGATGGTTCCTGCGTTGTGGGCCTTGTCGGCGCCGGTGCCGCCGCGGCCCAGGATAATGGCGTCTGCACGAATGAGCAGGCCGGTACGGTCATCATGCTCCGTGGCGACATGGACGCCCTGCCCGTTGCCGAGGAATCCGGCGAGCCCTTTGCATCCACCAACGGCTGCATGCACGCATGCGGACACGATATGCACGCGACGGCGCTGCTTGGTGCGGCTCGTATGCTCAAAGCACGCGAGGCAGAGCTTGTCGACGCCAATGCCACGGTTAAGTTGCTGTTCCAGCCGGGCGAGGAAACCTTTGAGGGTGCCCGCGCCGCCATCGCCGACGGTCTGCTGCAGAACCCGCGTCCCCAGGTCGCCTTTGCCATGCACGTCAACAGCCAATCGCCGCTCGGCCTGGTGCTTTACGGCAGTCCGGCGCTCTCGGGCGTGTACGGTTTCCGCATCACGCTGCAGGGCAAGGGCGGTCATGGCTCGAGCCCCGAGATCTGCATCGACCCCATTACGGCGGGTGTGCACGTGCATCTGGCACTTCAGGAGCTCATCTCCCGCGAGGTGCCGGCGGCCAAGGAGATCGCACTGACCGTGGGTAAATTTGCCGGTGGCCAAGCGGCCAACGTCATTCCAGATACCTGCGTGCTCGAAGGTACGCTGCGCGGCTTCGACGTCGAGCTCATGGAGCACCTCAAGACCCGCATCGCGGAGGTCGTCAAAGGTGTTGCCACGACCTATCGCACGCCGGCGACCCTCGAGACGCTCTCGGATGTTCCCCCGCTCGTACTCGATGACGATATGACGCAGGCGTCGCTTGGCTACGTGGGCGCGGTGCTGCCCAAGGCCGCCTTCCTGCCGCTGTTCCACGCCATGGCGAGCGAGGACTTCGCGTTGATTTCGAGTGAGATTCCGAGTGCGTACTTTACCGTGGGCGCTGCCGTGACTGATACGGACGAGCATTTTGCTCAGCATCATCCCAAGGCGCGTTTTAGCGATGCCGAGCTTCCCCTTGGCGCCGCGGCTTACACGGCGGTCGCTTTGGGCTATATCGCCGACCACCGGTAGTACCCAACCTTGCCTTTCAAGCCTGCGGGCATGGCCATAAGGCCTATGCCCTTGTCTTTCAAGGCAATCTTGGGCACCGTGGGCGCCATCGTCTCGGGCGTGCTGTTCGATGCCACGGGCTCCTTTGCGAGCACCTGGATTGTGTGCCTGGCGTGCTCCGTGGTCATGCTCGTGTTCCTGCTGGCATCCGAGCCCATCGCCGCCAAGCTGCGCGCGAGCGTGGCGGGGGAGTAGACGTCCGTCGCTCTTTGCTGCTCGCCCCGTTCTGTCTGTGGCTGCCCTGGAAGCCGAATGGATGCTCGTACCATCATTCGGTTTCCAAGGCGGCCACGGGCCTACGAAATGATCCGTTTTCCTCCGTCCCCAACAGATCACGTGATCCGAAGGGGACGGAGGAAAGCGGATCGCAAACAGCGGCGGTGCGTCAGGCCGAACGAGTCCCCATACCCTCGTTCGGTCAGACGCGCCGCCGCGTTGCTGCTTTGTGCCGTATAATGTCCACTACCTATGACGCGATACAAAAGAAAGGTGTTTGCCCATGCAGGCACAGAAGGCGGAGGGAACCCGCGACCTTATCGGCGCCGAGATGCGCGCCTGGCAAAAGATGCAGCAGATTGCGGGCGGCGTGTTCGAGCCGTTTGGTTTTAAACCCATCGAGACGCCCGCGATCGAGCAGGTGGACGTGTTTGTCCACGGTATCGGCCAGTCGACCGACGTCGTGCGCAAGGAAATGTTCCGTGTGTTCAGCGGTGCCAACCTGGAGCGCGTCTTTACCGAGGGCACCGACACCAAACTCAAGCCTAAGCAGCGCCTAGCACTTCGCCCCGAGGGCACGGCCGGCGTGGTGCGCGCCGTCGTCGAGAACAATCTGGTGCCCCAGGGCTCCACGCCGTTTAAGGCGTACTACGCCGAGGCCATGTTCCGCGGCGAGCGTCCCCAGAAGGGCCGCCTGCGCCAGTTCCACCAGGTGGGCATCGAGTGGCTCGGCGCTCCCGATCCGGCGGCAGATGCCGAGTGCATCATCATGCTCATGGAGTTCTACAAGCGCCTGGGCTTCGATCTTTCCAAGCTTCGTCTGCTCATCAACTCGATGGGTGACGCCCAGTGCCGTCCGGCTTATCGCGAGCAGGTTAAGCAGTTCATCCTCGATCACGCCGACGAGATGTGCGATGAGTGCCGCGAGCGCGCCGAGCTCAACCCGCTGCGTGCCTTCGACTGCAAGAACGACCACTGCCGCGAGATCATGGCTGAGGCTCCGCTGATGGGTGACAACCTGTGCGATGAGTGCCGCGAGCACTACGAGCAGGTCAAGCGCTATCTGGATGCCGCCGGTATCGAGTATGTCGAGGATCCCACCTTGGTGCGCGGCCTGGACTACTACACCCGTACTGTCTTTGAGGTCGAGGCCCCTGGCGCCGGCGTCGGCTCCATCGGCGGCGGCGGCCGCTACGATGGCCTGGTCGAGCTCGAGGGTGGCAAGCCCACGGCGGGCGTCGGCTTTGCTGTCGGTTTTGAGCGCGCCCTGCTGGCCCTGCAGGCCTTTGGCAGCGATTTGGGTGCCGATGAGGCCCCGTGCGTCTATGTCGCCAACGCCGGCAAGGAGCTGCGTCAGAACGTCTTTGCCATTACGCAGCAGCTTCGCGCCGCAGGTATCGTGACCGAGGCCGACTATCAGGGTCGTTCGCTCAAGGCCCAGTTTAAGCAAGCCGATAAGGTAGGCGCCAAGCTCATCTTGGTCCTGGGTGGCGACGAGCTTGCCGCCGGCAAGGTCAAAGTGCGCGACATGCAGAGCCATGACGAGGTGCTCGCCGATCTGGACAACGTCGTCGAGGCGGTTCGCGAGCGCCTGTAGCGCATCTTTTTGAGCTTCGGGCCTGCTAACGTGCCCTGCTCATGGAGAGCGATTGTTACGGGGGTGTTTCGCTTTTATGCGGAATGCCCCCGTTTACGTATGCCGCCCACCGAGAAATACGACCATTTAGGGCAAAAACCTTTGCAATGCAGAAAATACTTTTGTGTGGTAAAGCGCAATCAGTGTCGAAAGTATTTCTCAAGCGCCTATAATGAATACCGCATGTTACGTGCATAGAAGGAGGAATGGGAGGAAACGTGGCTGAGAACCTAAGCAACCAGTCTGTACCCGAAGCCGCGGCGCGCGTCGCTGCCGTGGTCAACCGCCTCGTTAACCGAATCGGCTCGAATGCCGAGTCCAGGGAGCGTCTCGCCGAGATCGAGATCCCCGAGGAGCTGCGCGACAATCTGGCGCTGTTCTTGCGCCTGGAGCGCCGTGTGCTTAGCGAGTATGATCCCGAGATCGCGGACCTGTTCGACAAGATTTTGACAGCCGAGATTGTGGTCAATGCCGGCAACCCCGGTACCTGCGCTGCCGACGAAGCCGTCGACGAGCAGGGCGTGCCCACCGCCGACGAGCCCACTGCCGTGGCATTTCGTGAGGTCGTCGATTTGATCGACAGCCTGCCGCTCGATAAGCAGCAGGTCATTGTCCGCGCCTTTACGAGCTTTTTCCATCTGGCAAACCTGTCGGAGGAGAACTACCGTGTGGCGCAGCTGCGCGAGCGCGAGGCCGGTGCGTCGACCGATACCGAGGTCGATCCTGCCAACGAGCTTACCGTTGCCTATCACCAGCTGGTGAATGAGCTGGGTGTCGAGGGTGCCAACGAGCTGCTCGACAAGCTCGAGTTCCACCCTGTCTTTACCGCACATCCCACCGAGGCCCGTCGTAAGGCCGTCGAGGGCAAGATCCGCCGTATCTCCAACCTGCTGGAGGAGCGTCCGCGTCTGGGCGGCTCCGACCTGGTGGAGAACGAGCGCCATATGCTGCAGGAGATCGACGCCCTGGTGCGTACGAGCCCCATCGCGCTCAAGAAGCCCACGCCGGTCGAGGAAGCCGATACCATCATCGACATCTTCGATAACACGCTGTTCGACGTTATCCCCGTTATCTATCGTCGTTTTGACGATTGGGTGCTGGGCGACAAGGCCGGTACTGTGCCGCCGCTGTGCCCGGCGTTCTTCCATCCCGGCAGCTGGATCGGTTCCGACCGCGACGGTAACCCCAACGTCACCGCCAAGGTGAGCCGTGAGGTCGCCGCCAAGTACTTTACGCACATGGTGCTCAAGCTCGAGGACAAGTGCCGCCACATCGGCCGCAACCTCACGCTCGAGGCCACCTACAGCAAGCCGTCGGCCGAGCTCATTAACCTGTGGAACCATCAGGTCGAGATGAGCCCTCGGTACACGGCCCGCGCCGAGCTGATCTCCGAGCACGAGCCGCATCGCGCCGTCATGCTCGTCATGGCCGACCGTCTGAACGCCACCGTGCGCCGTATCACCGACACCATGTACCACAGCGCCGACGAGTTCCTGGATGACCTGCGCGTCGTCCAGCGTTCGCTGGCCGCCTGCGGTGCCGTCCGTGCTGCCTACGGCCCGGTCCAGACCATCATCTGGCAGGTCGAGTCCTTCGGCTTCCATATGGTCGAGATGGAGTTCCGTCAGCACTCCGTGGTGCACGCCCGCGCCCTCAAGGATATCCACGAGAACGGTATCCATGGCGACCTGCAGCCCATGACGCGCGAGGTCATCGATACCTTCCGTGCCATCGGCTCCATCCAAAAGCGCTACGGCAAGAAGATGGCGCACCGCTATATCATCTCGTTCACCAAGAGCGCCCAGCATGTGGCCGACGTCTTTGAGCTTGCCCACCTGTCCTTTGCACATGAGGAGGATGTCCCCGAGCTTGACGTGATCCCGCTGTTCGAGCAGCTCGAGGACCTCGAGGGCTGCGTTGACGTGCTCGACCAGATGCTTACGCTGCCCGTGGTGCAAAAGCGCCTTGCCCAGACCAACCGCCGCATGGAGGTCATGCTGGGCTATTCCGACTCCTCGAAGGATGCCGGTCCTACCACGGCCATGCTCGCGCTGCATTCTGCGCAGGAGCGCATCGCCAAGTGGGCAGAGAAGAACGATATCGACCTGGTGCTCATGCACGGTCGCGGCGGTGCCGTGGGCCGTGGCGGCGGCCCGGCCAACAAGGCCGTGCTGGCGCAGCCCAAGGGTTCGGTCAACTGCTTCTTTAAGCTCACCGAGCAGGGCGAGGTCATCTTTGCCCGTTACGGCAACCGCACGCTGGCTCAGCGCCATGTTGAGTCCGTTGCCGCCGCAACGCTTTTGCAGTCGGCCCCGAGTGTCGAGAAGACCAACACCGAGACCACGCAGAAGTTCTGGGATATGGCCGAGAAGCTCAACGCCGCAAGCCACGAGCGCTATCTGGACCTGCTGAACACCGAGGACTTTACACCATGGTTCTCGACCGTGACGCCGCTGACCGAGGTCGGTCTGCTGCCGATCGGCTCGCGTCCCGCTAAGCGCGGCCTGGGCGCCAAGTCGCTCGATGACCTGCGTACCATTCCGTGGATCTTCAGCTGGAGCCAGGCGCGCATTAACCTGGCCGCTTGGTACGGCCTGGGCACCGCCTGCGAGCAGCTGGGCGATCTTGACCAGCTCAAGGCTGCCTACCAGGAGTGGCCATTCTTCCGCACCTTTATCGACAACATCGAGATGTCGATTGCTAAGACCGATCAGCGCATCGCCAAGATGTATCTGCATCTGGGCGACCGCGATGATCTGTCCAAGAAGGTCTTTACCGAGATGCAGCTCACCCGTAAGTGGGTCCTTGCCATCGTCGGTGATGAGTGGCCGCTGCAGCGCCGCCGCGTGCTCGGCTGTGCTGTTCGCGTGCGTAACCCCTACGTCGACGCCCTGTCCATCGCCCAGGTCCGCGCCCTTCGCGAGGTGCGTATGAACCAGGACGAGATGGCCGAGGAGAAGAAGGCCGAGTACATGAGCCTGATTCTTTCGACTGTGACCGGCGTCTCGGCAGGATTGCAGAACACGGGGTAATCGATAGCCCTGTAGTCGTCCGGGCCCGCCATTAGTTTACTTTTAGGCACGTCCTCGGACATGCAAGAAGCCCTCGCTGCGCACTTCGTGCGGCGAGGGCTTCTTGCGTCCTGCGGAGTGTGCCTAAAAGTAAACTAATGGCGGGCCCTGCGATGTCCGGTCTTCGGCGGATTACTGCTGGGTGAATAATGGCGCGCTTCGCGCGTTTTGGATGGGGTCTGTCCCGGCGGCGCGTTTGGTGCTTCTCGCCTTACGACTGTGGCGGCTGCGGTCCCGTTTGGGATCGTGGCCGTTTTGTTGTGGGTCAAATATGAACGTTGTGTTAATGAGTCGGTGGACGGTGGTGTTTTTCGGTGAGCGGCGTATCCTTCCAACGGTTTATCTAGTGTGTCAGTTGAAAGGAAGAGGGCGCTCGTCATTGTTTGAATGTGAACTGCCGTTTGACCACAAGACGTTGCATCTGGAGCTCGAGGATAAGAACTTCGCGGGTGTGATGGAAGGTCATCAAAACGAGTTTAAGACCACGAAGTCGCAGGAAGAGCTGGTAGAGGAGTCACTTGCCAACCCTTATGGCTCGCCTTCGCTCGAGGAGCTTTGTGCTGGCAAGAAGGATATCGTCATCATTAGCTCCGATCATACGCGTCCCGTTCCCTCGCGTGTGACGATGCCTATTCTGCTGCATCACATCCATTCTGCTGCGCCCGAGGCTCGCGTGCGTATTCTGGTTGCTACGGGTATGCATCGTCCGTCGACGCACGAGGAGCTCGTCAACAAGTACGGCGAGGAGATCGTTGCCAACGAGGAAATCGTTATGCACGTCGCGACCGACGACAGCATGATGAAAAAGATCGGCACCCTGCCTTCTGGCGGCGAGTGCATCATCAACAAGATTGCTGCCGATTGCGATCTGCTGCTTGCCGAGGGCTTTATTGAGCCGCACTTCTTTGCCGGTTTCTCTGGTAGCCGCAAGTCCGTCCTGCCTGGTATCGCCAGCTACAAGACCATCATGTACAACCACAACGGTCAGTTTGTGAACGATTCCCGTTCGCGTGCCGGCAACCTGTGCCACAACCACGTGAGCGAGGACATGTTTGCCGCTGCCGAGATGGCTCACCTTGCCTTTGTGCTCAACGTGGTGCTCAACGGCAAGCACGAGGTCATCGGCTCCTTTGCCGGCGACATCCACAAGGCGCACGAGGCTGGCTGCGAGTTCGTGAAGAGCCTTGCCGGCGTTGAGCCCGTCGAGTGCGAGATTGCCATTACCACCAACGGCGGCTACCCGCTCGACCAGAACATCTATCAGGCCGTGAAGGGCATGTGCTCTGCCGAGGCTACGCTTCCCGAGGGCGGCGTGATCATCGATGTCGCCGGTTGTGCCGACGGTCACGGTGGCGAGGGCTTCTATCACAACATCGCCGACAATGATCCGGCAGAGTTTGAGCGCGCCTGCATCGACCGTCCTAAGGATGAGACCCTGCCCGACCAGTGGACGAGCCAGATCTTTGCCCGCATCCTGGCACATCACCCTGTGATCATGGTCACCGATCTGTGCGATCACCAGATGATCAAGGATATGCACATGACGCCGGTCAACACCCTCGAGGAGGCGCTCAAGCTCGCCTTTGAGATGAAGGGTGCCGATGCCAAGGTGGCCGTCATTCCCGATGGCCTGGGCGTTGTCGTCGCTCAGCACTAGTACGCGGCCTAAACGAATCGTTTATAACCGACAAGAAAGATAAGGTTTTATGCTTACCAAACTCCTCTGCGAATTCGGCGCAACGGCCCTCATGATCATCTTTGGCGTGGGCGTACACTGCGATACCGTGCTCAAGGGCACCAAGTATCAGGGCTCCGGTCACATGTTTGCCATCACCACCTGGTCTTTTGGCATCTCGGTCTGCCTGTTTGTCTTTGGCGGCGCCGTGTGCATGAACCCCGCCATGGTGCTTGCCCAGTGCATCGTAGGCCTGGTGCCGTGGAGCAGCTGCATCCCCTTCATGATTGCCGATATGCTCGGTGGCTTTGCGGGCGCCGTAATCGCTTGGCTTATGTATGCCGATGAGTTCAAGGCTTCCGATGGCGTCGTCGACCCCATTGCCCAGCGCAACATCTTCTCGACCAACCCCACCACCGAGGGTACGAACTACGCCCGTAACTTCTTCTGCGAGGCTATCTGCACCTTTGTGTTCATCAGCGCCATCCTCGCTGCCGCTAGCCGCGCCGGCGAGAACGTTCTGATGCTCGCCATCTGCGTCGGCCTGATCGTTTGGGCCGTTGGCATGGGCATGGGCGGCATCACCGGCTTCGCCATGAACCAGGCTCGTGACCTTGGTCCTCGCATGGCCTATCAGGTGCTGCCGATCAAGAACAAGGCTGACAACAACTGGAAGTATGGCCTGCTCGTTCCTGGCATCGCTCCGTTTGTCGGCGCCGCTCTGGCCGCGCTGTTTGTGCATGGTTTCTTGGGCATGTTCTAGTCCAAGGCTACATAGTTGTCCGCTGGCCGCATGGGGTAACTTCCCAGCGCGTCCTCGGACATGAAGGAACCCCCGCTGCGCACTTCGTGCGGCGGGGGTTCCTTCGTCCTGCGGAGTGCGCTGGGGAGTTACCCCATGCGGCCAGCTGCGGGATCTTAGTCGCGTTGGAACAAGCAACCCAACATATATATCTGAAATTGGATGGGAGGGGCTTGTTGCTGATAGGGGCGTTGGGCTGCTGTCGACACTTTGGGATGGATTGTGCTTTGGGTTCGGGTCTTTGAGATGAGGGCGGAATTTTGGGATGAGGGGTTTACTTAGTTGAAGAGGGGTTTTATGGCTGATAGGTAGTCTTTGGCTACGTCGGTTTTTTCTGCTTGGAAGTTGTGCCAGGCCCACCATTGGACCATTCCTACGAAGCTTGAGGCTATGTGGTGTAGTAAGAAGCTGCGGTCCATGGTGCCGGCGGGGCCGTTTGGGTCGGTAGGGACGGTTTCGGCTGCTCGGGCCATGATGGTCTTGCGGAGGCTGTCGGCGAAGATGCGTGAGCCGGCGCCGGCTACGAGGGCTCGAACGCCCTGGCGGCGCTCCCAGAGGTTGTTGAGGATATGCTCGACCTGCACGAGTGGGTCGTCGAGCGGTGTGCCATCGTCGTCGAGGGCGTGGGTGCAGATGTCGCTCACGAGCTCGGACAGTAGGTCGTCTTTGCTCTTAAAGAGGCCGTAGAATGTCGCGCGGCCTACGTGAGCGCGCGCGATGATGTCACCGACGGTGATCTTGCCGTAGTCCTCTTCGCACAACAGCTCGGAGAAAGCCGCAACGATGGCAGCGCGGCTTTTTGCCTTGCGGGCATCCATGCTATTCGTCCGCGTGAACGAGCAAGCAGCGGAGCGTGCCGGAGCAGCCCTCGTAGGGGCGCTTACCGGCGCCGTAGCCGACGGCCTCGATGCGGTAGCGGACCGGCAGGTGCTCGGACGTACGCAGTGCGGCGACGATAGCGGCGCCCGTGGGCGTCACGAGCTCGCCGGAGACCGGTGCGGGCGTGAGGGCGATATTGCCTGCTTGGCATAGGTTGACGACGGCGGGCACCGGGATGGGCATAAGGCCGTGGGCACAGTGGATGGTGCCGTGACCCTCGGAGAGCGACTCGACAACAATATCCTCGATACCCAGGTCATCGAGGCAGATGGCGACCGAGCAGACGTCGACGATGGAATCGATGGCGCCTACCTCGTGGAACATGACGGTCTCGGGCGTTTTGCCGTGAGCCTTGGCCTCGGCAGCGGCGAGTGCGGAAAAAATGGCGAGGGCACGACGCTTGGCGCCATCGCTTAGCTGCGATCCGTCGATGATGGCGGTGACGTCCGCCAAAGAACGATGGTGATGGTGGTGGGCGTGATGATGGCCCTCGTGGCCATGGCCGTGGCCCTCATGGTCATGCTCGTGGCAATGTTCGTGCTCGCCATGATCATGATGGTGATGCTCATGCTCGTACGTGTGCTCGGCAGCTGCTTCGTTGCCGTAGAGCCAGGCCATATCGTGATCGTGGTTCTCGAGCTCCTCTGCAAGCTGGACGTCGAAATCGCAGGCGTCGATGCCATGCTTGTTTACGCGCGTTACAGCGATCGAAAAGCCGTCGACCGGCAGCGTGGCGAGCTGTTCGCGCAGATGCTCCTCGCTGGCGCCCAGGTCGAGCAGGGCCGCGACGGTCATATCGCCGCTGATGCCCGAAGTGCCGTCGATGATAAGCGTGTGCTGATGGTTGGACATGGAATGCTCCTTAACGGGCGCAGGATGTGCCGGCGCTCAGATGATTGATAAGACTTGCCTGGTAGGCGGCGCCAAAGCCGTTGTCGATATTGACGACCGAAACGCCGCTGGCGCAGGAGTTGAGCATGGCGAGCAGCGCGGCTACGCCACCAAAGCTCGCGCCGTAACCCACGCTGGTGGGAACGGCGATGACCGGACAGCTCACCAGGCCGCCGACAACGCTCGCCAGTGCGCCCTCCATGCCGGCAATGGCGATGACCACCTGTGCCTGGGCAAGCTCCTCGGTATGCGCGAGCAGACGGTGCAGGCCGGCGACACCCACGTCGTAGAGGCGGTCGACCTCGTTGCCATAGAATTCGGCCGTCAATGCGGCTTCCTCGGCGACGGGCAGGTCGCTCGTACCGGCGCAGGCGACAACGATGCGTCCGTTGCCGGTAGGGGAGGGCTTGCCGCCCACGAGGGCGAGCTGTGCGTCCGGGACATATCCCAGGTCGATGCCGTTGCCGAGGAGCTCCGAGGTGTGGGCTGCTTTTTCGGCGTCCAGGCGTGTGACCAGGATGCGCTCCTGGCCGGCATCGCGCAGCGCTTCGATAATGGCGGCAATCTGCTCGGCGGTTTTACCGGCGCCGTAGACAACCTCGCCGGCTCCCTGGCGCACCCCGCGCGAAAGATCGAGCTGCGCAAAACCCAGATCGGCGGTCGGCGCCGTCTGGATGCGCGTAAGGGCGACAGCCGGGGTGACTGCTCCGCCGGCAACATCGCTCAGCAACTGCTCAAGATCTCGCTTATCCATATATGTTCCTTTCGACGGTGCAAAGTCTAGCACGAGAAAGGTAGTTTCCGAACATTAGAACAAAATCGTTCGGAAACTAGATATAGCGGAGTTGATTTGATTGTTGGGCGAACTGCTAGTCGCGCAGGATGATGTCCATGGCGAGCATCAGGTTGCGCTCGTCGATGGCAAACGGGGCGGCTTCGCGCGTCTTGGGCTTGGCGCAAAACGCGATACCCGTGCCCGCGGCCTGAATCATGGGGATATCGTTGGCGCCGTCGCCGATTGCCACGGTGTGTGCCATATCGACACCGCACTCAACCGCCCAATCCAGCAGCTGGATGAGCTTGGACTCCTTGGTCACAATGTCTGCCGCCAGCTTGCCCGTGAGCTTGCCGTCTACGACCTCCAGGCGGTTGGCCAGGCAAAAGTCGATGCCCGCGGCGGCCACGATCTTATCGGCGACCTCGTGAAAGCCGCCGCTTACCACGCCGACCTTCCAGCCCTTGCTGTGCGCCGAGCGCACAAGCTCCAGCGCGCCGGGGGTAAACGTCACGCGCTCAAAGGTGCGCTCGAACACGCTCTCATCCAAGCCGGCAAGCAGCCCCACGCGCTCCTCGAGCGCCTGCTTAAAGTCGAGCTCGCCGCGCATGGCACGTTCGGTGATCCGAGCCACTTGCTCGCCTACGCCGGCTTCCTCGCCCAACAGGTCGATGACCTCCTGGTTGATGAGCGTGGAGTCGATATCCATAACGATGAGGCGTGCGGTCATGACGGGCCTTTCCGAGTGCAGTTGTGTTGGGGCACATTGTCGCACGCGGCGCGCCTTGGCGACGGCCAGGCCGCGTCAATTGTTTCGTCTCCGTCAAGTCTTTGGACAAGAGCTACTTTGTCGCGGCACATCGACGCGGGTGCGATAAGATAGAACGCCATGTCCGGCTGCGCGGTTTACGCAGGCTGGGCAAATCTGTACGACGCCGCCCGGAACGACACGGGGCGGCACAGATCCATAAAGGAGGATCACTGGTATGAGCCAGACCCGTCCCATCGATGAGCATTCCATGCACACCCGTACCTGCGGCGAGCTTCGCTTCGAGAACGTGGGCGAAGAGGTCACCCTCACCGGTTGGGTGAGCCGTCGCCGCGACCACGGCGGCCTTATCTTCTGCGACCTTCGCGACCGCGAGGGCATCACGCAGCTCACCTTCGACCCCGAGCACTCCGATGGCGATGCCTTTAAGATCGCCGAGACCATGCGTCCCGAGTGGCCCATCAAGATTCACGGCGTCGTGCGCGCCCGTGGCGAGGAGACCACCAACACTAAGCTCGCGACCGGCGAGATCGAGGTTCTGACCGACCACGCCGAGGTGCTCAACACGTCCGTCACCCCGCCGTTCCAGATCGAGGACGGCATCGAGACCAGCGAGGACACCCGCCTGCGCTATCGCTATTTGGACCTCCGCCGTCCCGAGATGATGGCCAACCTCAAGCTGCGCTCCGACTTTACCTTTGCCATTCGCGAGGCGCTGCACAACCGTGAGTTCATGGAGGTCGAGACGCCCTCCCTGTTCAAGTCCACGCCCGAGGGCGCCCGCGACTTCATCGTTCCCAGCCGTATTCAGCCGGGTAACTTCTACGCCCTGCCGCAGTCCCCGCAGCTCCTGAAGCAGCTGCTCATGGTCGGTGGCGTCGAGCGCTACTACCAGGTTGCCAAGTGCTTCCGCGACGAGGACCTGCGTGCCGACCGTCAGCCCGAGTTCACCCAGGTCGATATCGAGATGTCCTTCGTGGACCAGAACGATGTCATGAGCGCGCTCGAGGAGGTTCTTGCCGATGCTTTCGGCCGCATGGGTGTCGAGATGCCCACGCCGCTGCGTCGCATGAACTACTGGGATGCCATGGACACCTATGGCTCCGATAAGCCCGATACCCGCTATGGCATGCACCTGGTCGACCTGACCGACATCTTTGCCAACTCCAAGTTCAAGGTCTTTGCGACTGCCGCAAACGAGGAGGGCTCTGTCGTCAAGGCCATCAACGCCAAGGGCGCTGGTGCCTGGGCACGTGCCAAGATCGATAAGCTTGCCGGCGTGGCCTCCACGTTTGGCGCCAAGGGCTTGGCCTGGATTGCCTTCCGCGAGGACGGCTCCATCAACAGCCCCATCGTCAAGTTCTTCTCGGACGAGGAGATGGCGGCTCTGCGCGAGCGCATGGACGTCGAGCCCGGCGACCTTGTGATGTTCGCCGCCGGCCCGCGCCTGCTCTCCGACGAGATCCTGGGCGGCATGCGTTCCCACATGGCCAATGCGCTCGAGATCAAGCGCGAGGGTCACGACTTCCTGTGGGTCGTCAACTTCCCGCTGTTCCATTGGGACGAGGATCGCAAGGCTTACGCTGCCGAGCACCAGCCCTTTACCCTGCCGACCGAGACCGATATCGCCAAGATCGAGGCCGACCCGCTGGCAGCCGGTTCTTGCACCTACGACTTTGTCATGGACGGCTTTGAGGCCGGCGGCGGCGGCATGCGTATCCACAACGCCGAGATGCAGATGTCCATGCTCAAGCTCCTGGGCTTTACCGAGGAGCGTGCCGAGTCTCAGTTCGGCTTCCTCATGGAGGCGCTCAAGTTTGGTGCGCCCCCGATGGGCGGTTTTGCTCTGGGCCTGGACCGCGTGTGCATGCTGCTCACCGGCTCCGACTCCATCCGCGACGTCATGGCGTTCCCCAAGACGGCCAGCGGCTCCGACCTCATGTCGGGTGCCCCGAGTGCCGTTTCCGGCGCCCAGCTCAAGGACGTCAGCCTGCGCCTGATGTAGGCGATCGGCTATATATTGCCCGTAACGAGGGAAGGACGCGTGCCTTCCCTCGTTTTTCATGCGCCGAGGACTAAGGGACGGGCTTGCCGGCTAATGCGGAAATGGCATCCCAGAATTCGAGTTCAGAATGGGATGTACTTTCCCGAAGGGGGCCGTCCGGGAAAGTACATCCCAGAATCCAGCCAGATAACGGGACGCACTTTCCGGTTGAGCCTTCTGGCGGAAACTGTGTCCCATCGTAGACGCTCGAAGCGGGATGCGGTTTCCGTCCCGCCCTCAACAAGCATCTAACGCTACAATATCTACCACGTGGCTGGGTTTTGCCGGCCGAATGTACGATGTCGCGGGAGGGGACATGGTCGAGTTTACAAAGACGATTAAAGATCCGTTGGGACTACATGCCCGCCCGGTTGCGCTGCTCTATGACATTATTGCCAAGCACCGTAGCGACGTGTCAGTCAGCATTGGCGATCGCCACACGGATGGTCGCGATGTCATGGGACTCATGGCCCTCTATGGTGAGTGCGGCGAGAGCGTCGTCTTCCGCGTTTCGGGCGTGGATGAGGCTTCCTGCGTTACGTCGATTAGAAACCTCTCGCTTTAAGCATGATAGGGCGCGGTAAAGGATGGTCCTTTGCCGCGCCTTTTTGTTTCGTATAGGAAACTTTTTCGAAATCTGAATGGGGACCCTTTCCAAAAAGTTAACCGCGTGCTAGTTTACTATAGCGAACATAGACGTGGTTAACTTTTACCGCGTCGATGTTGAGGACGAACCGACGTTAGGAGCTCACTCATGTCTTGCGGACCGCAGATGCCGGCCATGCCGCTTTCGATGGTAAAAGCGGGCGAAACCGTGCGCGTGTCTCGGGTAAAGGGCAATGAGGATATGAAGCACCACCTCAAGGACCTCGGCTTTGTCGAGGGAAGCGAAATCCACGTGGTGAGCTCGAGCGGCGCCAATATCATCGTCACGGTGCTGGGCGCACGCTTTGGCATCGATTCCAAGGTTGCCATGCACATCATGACCGTCGGTTAGTTCGCAGCATTTCATAAAAACCGAAAGGGGGACAAGAGGATGAAGACGTTGGGTGACGTTAAGGTGGGCGAGAGTTCTACCATCGTCAAGCTTCACGGCGAGGGTGCGCTTCGCCGCCACCTTATGGACCTGGGGCTCATCAAGGGCACTTCGTTCAAGGTCGTGAAGGTTGCACCGCTCGGTGATCCGGTCGAGATCAACGTGCGCGGCTACGAGCTTTCCATCCGCAAGGAGGAGGCCGCCGTCGTCGAGGTTCAGTAAGGGCTCGCGACGTATATTTCTGCAGATAAAGTTAGGTATTTCTAACTTAATGCTGCAACTTTGAAGCACATTATCCAGCCTGTGCGGAGAAAGCAGCGCAGGCACACAAGGAAGAAGGATTGAATGGCGGATTCTCAGATCCATGTCGCGCTGGCGGGTAACCCCAACTGCGGCAAGACCACGCTTTTCAACCTGATCACCGGCGCCAACGGCTACGTTGGCAACTGGCCCGGCGTTACGGTTGAGAAAAAGGAGGCCAAGCTCCTAAGCGACAAGAACGTTACCATCACGGACCTCCCCGGCATCTACTCGCTTTCCCCCTACAGCCCCGAGGAGCAGTGCTCGCGCGATTACCTCATGAGCGGCGAGCCCGATGTCGTCGTCCAGGTGGTCGACGCCACCAACCTCGAGCGCAACCTATACCTGGCACTTCAGGTTATCGAGACCGGCCTGCCCGTGGTCGTTGCCCTCAACATGGCCGACTTGGTCGAGAAGAACGGCGACAAGATCGACACGGACAAGCTCTCCAAGAAGCTCGGTTGCCCGGTCATGATGATCTCGGCCCTTAAGAACAAGGGTATCAAGGAGCTGTTCGAGCAGGTCAAGAAGTCCGCTGCTTCCAAGGGCCAGGTGCCGGAGCACAAGTTCGACTCCTCCATCGAGGACGTTCTGGACCACATCGAGAACAACCTTCCGGCGAGCGTTCCCGCCAACAAGCGCCGCTACTACGCCGTCAAGCTGTTCGAGCGTGATGCAGACGCCTGCAGACTCATCAACCTCACCAAGGAGAAGGCCGCTCGCGTGGAGGAGCTGGTCGCCCAGTGCGAGCAGGACTGCGACGACGATGCCGAGTCCATCATCACCGGTGAGCGCTATGGCGTCATCGCGCACATCATCGATGAGTGCATGACCAAGGCTCCGGCCAAGATGAGCACCTCCGAGAAGATCGACCGTGTGGTTACCAACCGTATCCTGGGCCTGCCGATCTTTGTGGTCATCATGTTCTGCGTGTACTACATCGCCGTTTCCACCCTGGGCGGCACGGTGACCGACTTCACCAACGACCAGCTCTTCGGTACCGACGGTTGGTATGTGCTCGGCCAGGGCCGCGACGCCTACGACGCGGCTGTCGAGGCTGCGGGCGATGATGCCGACTCGGTCGACCCGGCGCAGTACGGCCCCTATGTTCCCGGTATTACCACCATGGTCCACGACGCGCTTGTGGCGGGCGGCACCGAGGACGGTGGCCTGGTCGATTCGCTGGTCTGCGACGGTATCGTCGGAGGCCTGGGCGCTATCTTCGGCTTCGTCCCGCAGATGTTCCTGTTGTTCGTCATGCTGTCCTTCCTAGAGGACTGCGGCTATATGGCCCGCGTCGCCTTCATCATGGATCGCGTGTTCCGCCGCTTTGGCCTGTCCGGTAAGTCCTTTATCCCCATGCTCGTGTCCTCGGGCTGCGGCGTTCCCGGCGTCATGGCCACCAAGACCATCGAGAACGAGAAGGACCGCCGTATGACGGTCATGACCACCACGTTCATTCCCTGTGGCGCCAAGCTGCCGATCATTGCCCTGCTCATGGGTTCCATCATCGGCGATTCTTCCACCACCGCCGCGTGGATCAGCCCGCTCTTCTACTTCCTGGGCGTCTTTGCCGTCATCGCCTCGGGCCTCATGCTCAAGAAGACCAAGCTCTTCGCCGGTCGTCCGACGCCGTTTGTCATGGAGCTCCCCGCTTACCACTTCCCGGCGATCCGCTCTTGGGCACTGCACGTTTGGGAGCGCTGCTGGGCCTTTATCAAGAAGGCCGGCACGGTCATCTTCGCGTCCACCGTCGTGGTTTGGTTCCTGTCCAACTTTGGTAGCTACAACGGTTCCTTTGGCTTCCTGCCTGCAATGGACGGCATCCCCGAGGAGTTTATGGACTACTCCGTGCTTGCCATGCTCGGCAACCTGGTCGCTTGGATCTTCGCCCCGCTTGGCTTTAGCACCTGGCAGGCCACCGCGCTGACCGTCTCGGGTCTCGTCGCTAAGGAGAACGTCGTCGCCACTGCCGGCTCGCTGCTGTCCGTGGCCGACGCCGCCGAGACCGACCCGAGCCTGTGGACCGCGTTTGCCGGCATGTTCCCGACTATGGGCGCCTGCGTTGCCTTTGGCGCGTTCAACCTGCTGTGCGCTCCGTGCTTTGCCGCCATGGGCACTATCCGCAACCAGATGGACTCCGGCAAGTGGACCGCGATTGCCATCGGCTACGAGTGCGCCTTCGCTTGGGTAATCGGCCTGTTCATTAACCAGTTCTACAACCTGCTTGTTCTGGGTCAGTTTGGCTTCTGGACGGTTGTGGCCATCGTGCTGCTGGTTGCGATGCTCTTCCAGATCTTCCGTCCCATGCCCAAGCATGCATGGACCGACGAGGACGAGACCAATACTGCTTCCGCCGCAGTTTCCGCTTAAGTCCGAATAAGGATTAGCCCCTTTTCACGAGCCCGGGTGTCCCAGCGACACTCGGGCTTTTTGGTGGGGGAGATGTGGCGTTTCCGCAGATAAAACCGACCAAAATAAACCTGTCCCTTTTTGGTAGGTGGAGAATGGGGTAAAGTAAGTGGCGGTTAACTAGAGGAGGCTTGCTATGGCACCTATCGATATTGCTGTACTGGCTGTTATCGGCGTTGCGTTTGTCGCCGTGTGCGTGCGCATCTACCGCAAGGGCACCTGCGCCGACTGCGCTCAGGGTGGCGTTTGCACGGGGCATTGCTCCAACAAAAAGACGTGCGCTGCACTTAAGGGCGTAGACAAAATCGCCGAAGACTTGGGCCGCGGTATCAAATAAGGTCCGGACATCCAAGCGCTCCGCGGGCATCCGTTCGCGGGGCGCTTTGTGCATTTGAGGGAGAGCACGGCGAGTCGAAGAGTATTTTTGGGGTATCGTTAACTGGACTATTAATTGGCAACTTATCTATAACGGAGTAACCGCATGAGCGCTCGCGTAACCATGAAGGACATAGCCGCCGAGCTTGGCGTTTCCATCAATACCGTGCACAAGGCCCTGACGGGAAAGGCCGGCGTGAGCGAATCCGTGCGCGCCAAGGTGAACGCCAAGGCCGAGGCCATGGGCTATCACCGCAACACAAGTGCCTCAAGCCTGCGCCGCAAGGATATCAATCTGGTGTTTTGCCTGCCCCGCGCATCGCGCGAGGGAGCGTACTTTTTCCGTTACCTGTGGGAAGGCTGCAATCGCTTTGAACAGGAGGTCATCGACCGGGGCATTACGGTTGAGCGCGTTGAATTTGGCGTGGGCGGCTACGCTGATGCACTCGAGCAAATCGACGAGCGTCTGCAGGTGGGCGAGAAGATTGATGGCTTGCTCGCCTATGCGCCGGGCGACGATCGTGCGACTGAGCTTTTGGGGCAGATCGCCGAGGCGGGCGTGACGATTGAGCTTGTCGACGGCGACCGTCCGCATTTGAATCGTTTGGGTGCGAGCTTGGCCGATTATTCGACGGCAGGCAGCCTTATGGCCGAGCAGGCGGCAAACCTGGTCCATGCTTCTGGGACCGACGCCCGCGTGCTCCTTTTGACAGGCGACCCATATACCGATTCGCACTATCTAACCGCCCGCGCCTTCCACAATTACCTGCGCGAACGAGATATTCCATGGCAGGTCGAGGATCTTGCAGGTGCCCATGCGCAAGTCAAACAACTCGAGCATGAGCTCGAAAAGCGCTTGAGTGCGCCGGACGCCCCCGAACTTATCTGTAGCGTTTTTGCCGTTGGTTCCGAAGTGGTTGCCGACGCGCTCGTCTCGGCCGGCAAGGCCGGTCGGGTCATGGTGATCGGCAACGACCTGTTTCCCGAAAGCGCCCTGGCCTTGCGCCGCGGTATCTTTACCAATATTGTCTATAAGGACCCGACGAGCCTGGCGTATCGCGGCGCCAAGACACTGGGCGATTATTTGCTGTGGGGAAGGACCCCGACGGAGCCCGTCCAGAAGGGCGCCGTCGAGATGGTATTTGCCAGCAATGTCGACCGCTACTGCGAACTTGCGGGTATTTAGCCGATTGAGCAGGTACCCCCTCTTGCGACGTGCATTTTTGGGAGTATTCAGCATTGGCATGCCCTGAATGAGGTGCAGAACGACTGTTTTAAGTGCCCCCGATGGCGTAATTTGCCATCGGGGGCACTTTTTATGCCGATCGGGCGCTATCTGCGTTCCAAATAGGACGCTGAGGATGGCGCACGGCGCGCTCCAATGCTGAATACTCCCAAAAATGTACGTCGGGACATGACCCACCTGAGCAAAAGCGCTCAAGTTCGGTGTTCGGGGACGCCAACCGGTCCGCAATGCATGCAAGTCACAGCTCCGGCAACCGTTGAACGGGCAAAACCTACCGTTCACCCCATGGTTGTTAGGTGAACGTTCACCTTTTGAGTCGTAATGGATTAGTATGGTGAACGTTCACCTAGAGGATGACGAGCGTATTGTGCGCCCGCTCCGCAAACAAAGGGGTTGTTTGATGAAAAACTTCATGGACGATCAGGATTTCCTGCTGAGCACCAAGACCGGCGAGGAGCTGTTCCACAACTTTGCCGAGGGCATGCCCATCGTCGACTACCACTGCCACATTTCTCCCAAGGAGATTTGGGAGGACAAGCGTTTCGAGAACATCACCGAGGTTTGGCTGGGCGGCGACCACTACAAGTGGCGCCTGATGCGTGCCAACGGCGTCGACGAGCGTTTTATCACTGGCGACGCCCCTGCTCGCGAGAAGTTCCAAAAGTGGGCCGAGACCCTGGGTCGCTGCGTCGGCAACCCCGTCTTTGAGTGGAGCCACCTGGAGCTTAAGCGCTACTTTGGCTACGAGGGCGTCCTCAACGGCAAGACTGCCCAGGAGGTTTGGGACCTTGCCAACGCCAAGCTCGCCGAGGCCAGTTTCACCTGCCGCAACCTGATCAAGCAGTCCAACGTCCGCATGATCTGCACTACTGACGACCCCGCCGACAGCTTTGAGTGGCACAAGAAGATTGCCGCCGACGACAGCTTTGACGTTCAGGTCGTTCCCGCCATGCGCCCCGATGCCGCTTTGCGCATCGAGCGCGGCCAGAAGTTTGCCGACTACTGCAAGCACCTCTCCGAGGTTGCCGGCGTTGAGGTCAGCGACTTTGAGGGCATGAAGGCTGCCATTTCCAAGCGCTACGACGTTGCTCACGAGCTGGGCTGCCGCGCATCCGACCACGCACTCGACTACGTTATGTACGTCCCGGCTACCGCCGACGAGATCGAGGCTATCTTTGCCAAGGGTCTGGCTGCCGAGCCGCTTACCGAGGAAGAGGTCCTCAAGTACAAGACTGCCTTTATGCAGTTTGTCGCTGGCGAGTATGTCCGTCTGGGCTGGGCCATGCAGCTGCACTTTGGCTGCAAGCGCGACAACAATCGCGCCATGTTTGCCAAGCTCGGTCCCGATACCGGCTACGACTGCATCTCCAACTACACGCCGTCCGACCAGCTCGCCGATTTCCTCAACTCCATTCAGGAGACTTGCGGCCTGCCCAAGACCATCCTGTACAGTCTGAACCCCATCGACAACACCATGATCGATACCGTGATGGGCTGCTTCCAGGAGGCTCCGACTGCCGGTAAGATCCAGAACGGCTCCGCCTGGTGGTTCAACGACAACGAGGTCGGTATGCGCGAGCAGCTCACGGCTCTGGCTAACGAGGGCGTGCTGGGCAACTTTGTGGGCATGCTTACCGATTCCCGCTCCTTCCTGTCCTATCCGCGCCACGAGTACTTCCGTCGCGTGCTGTGCAGCGTGATCGGCGAGTGGGTCGAGCAGGGCAAGTACCCGGCCGACATGGAGCTACTGGGCGAGGTTGTACGCGACATCAGCTACAACAATGCGGTCCGCTACTTTGGCTTTGACCTGGACACCGTCGAGGCCTAAGCCCGCATCAAATCACATCGAACTCGGGAGCGCCGTTGCCACACGCGGCGCCCCTGTTTTGCTTGCACGCTAACAGCTATCTAAGGAGAGACACAGATGGAGAACATCAGCTACGATGCGCTCGAGAAGATCGGCTACAAGGGCTATTTGCTGCCCAAGGATGCTCCCGAGAAGGTTCTGCAGTTTGGCGAGGGCAATTTCCTGCGCGCCTTCGTCGACCGTTTCTTTGACATGGGCAACGAGGCCACCGGCTGGAACGGCAAGGTCGTCATGGTGCAGCCCATCAGCGGTGCCTTTGGCTTTGCCGACGGTATCAATGCCCAGGACGACCTGTACACCGTGCTGGTGCGCGGCAAGGAGAACGGCAACACGGTTGACGAGTCACGCGTGATCAGCGCCTGTAGCCGCTGCCTTAACCCGTATCGTGAGGACGACTATCGCGCCATGATGGAGGTCGCCGTCTCCGACGACCTAGAGATCATCGTCTCCAACACCACCGAGGCCGGTATCGCCTATGACCCGTCCTGCAAGGCCGACGACATGCCACCTGCGAGCTTCCCCGCCAAGCTTGCCCAGGTGCTCCACACCCGCTGGGCTGCCGGTAAGCCGGGCGTCATCGTCCTCGCCTGCGAGCTCATCGATCACAACGGCGAGGAGTTGCTGCGCATCATGAACCGGTATGTGAGCGACTGGGGCTGGGAGGACGAGTTTGCGCAGTGGATGGCTAACGACTGCACCGTCTGCACCACGCTCGTCGACACCATCGTCCCCGGCCGCATCCGCGATCCTAAGGAGGCCGCGGCGGTTGCCGAGCGTCTGGGCTACGAGGATCCCTTCCTGGCCGTGCGCGAGCCCTTCCAGATGTGGGGCATCCAGGGCGACGAGTCGCTTGCCGAGAAGCTTCCCTTTGTGAAGGCTGGTCTTCCGGGTGTCTTTGTGACTCCCGACGTCACCCCGTACAAGAAGCGCAAGGTCCGCATCCTCAACGGTGCCCATACCGCCTTTGTCCCGGGTTCCTGGGTTGCCGGCTTTGACATCGTGCGCGATTGCATGCACGACGAGACCGTCCGCGGCTTCATGAACACCATGCTCTACGACGAGGTCATCCCGACGCTTGCCGCCGACCTGGATGTCGAGGACTGCAAGGCCTTTGCCGCCGCCGTCGAGAACCGCTTTGACAACCCGTTTATCGACCACGCGCTGCTCTCCATTTGCCTCAACTCCACGGCCAAGTGGCGCGCTCGCGATCTGCCCACGCTCAAGGACTATGTTGCCGAGACCGGCAGCCTTCCCAAGTGCCTGGCCACGAGCCTCGCTACGCTCATCGCCTTCTACACGCAGGAGCTTGTGTCCCGCGAGGGCGATGGCCTGCACTTGCGCCGTGCCGACGGCACCGAGTACACCGCTCAGGACGATGCCTTCGTGCTCGACTTTTACGCCGCTCACGCTGGCGCCGATGATGCCGAGCTGGTGCATGACGTGCTCACCAACGAGCAGATGTGGGGCGAGGACCTTACGCAGATCGCCGGTCTTGAGGAGTTCGTCGTCAGCACACTCGCCGTCGTGCGTGCCGAGGGCGCCAAGCAGGCCTTCGCCAACGCTCAGGCGTAAATTCCCGGTGCGGGCGCCAGACGGCTTGCCCGCGCCTCGACTTCTGCTCAACCTGTAGGGTTAGGACCATTTGTAATGAACACTATCCAGATCAATCCGGCCGATAACGTGATCGTCGCGCTGTCGCCGCTTGCCAAGGGTGCCGCCGTAACGGTTCCCGGCGCGGGTGAGGTCGTTGCCGTGGAGGATATCCCGCAGGGCCACAAGATGGCCGTGCGCTCCATTGCGGCTGGCGAGGACGTTATCAAATACGGTCTTCCTATCGGCCACGTGACGGAGGACATCCAGCCCGGCCAGTGGCTGCACACGCATAACGTCAAGACCAACCTTTCGGGCGAGGTCGAGTACGCATACAACCCGACGCATCCGGTTGTTGAGCCGGTTGAGCCCGAGACCTTTATGGGCTTCCGTCGCGCCGACGGTCGCGCCGCCACGCGCAACGAGCTGTGGATTATCCCTACGGTCGGCTGCGTCAACGAGGTCGCGCGCGCCATGTGCGAGCAGGCTCAGGATTTGGTCGAGGGTTCGCTGGAGGGCGTTTACTACTTCCCGCATCCCTTTGGCTGCTCCCAGACCGGCGCCGACCACGCCCAGACACGCCGTCTGCTGGTGGCGCTATCGCGTCACGCAAACGCTGCGGGCGTGCTGTTCCTGTCGCTCGGCTGCGAGAACTGCACGCATCAGCAGGTGCTCGACGAGCTGGGCGAGTACGATCACGAGCGCGTTCGCTTCCTTACCTGCCAAGATGTTGCCGACGAGCAGGTCGAAGGCCACAAGATTCTGTCTGAGCTGGCCGACCTGGCCAAGCAGGCCAAGCGTGAGCCCATTCCAGCCTCCGAGCTGGTCATTGGCCTTAAGTGCGGTGGCTCTGACGGTCTTTCGGGCATTACCGCCAACCCCACGATCGGTCGCGTGAGCGATATGCTCGTCGCCCGCGGCGGCACGTCGGTGCTTACCGAGGTGCCCGAGATGTTTGGCGCGGAGAGCATCCTGCTTGACCGTTGCGAGAACGAGCAGGTCTTTAACGCTGCCTCCGACATGCTCAATGGCTTTAAGGACTACTTTATTAGCCATGGCGAGGTGGTCTACGAGAACCCGAGTCCCGGTAACAAGGACGGCGGTATTACCACGCTCGAGGACAAGAGTTGCGGCTGCGTGCAGAAGGGTGGCTCTGCACCCATCGTCGACGTGCTGCCGTATGCCGGCCAGGCAACTAAACACGGCCTGAACATGCTGTGCGGTCCGGGCAACGACATGGTATCCACCACGGCGTTGACGGCTGCCGGCTGCCACGTGATTCTGTTCTCGACCGGCCGCGGCACACCGTTTGGCGCGCCGGCGCCTACGCTCAAAGTGTTCACCAACCAGCGTTTGTGCGACCACAAGGCCAATTGGATGGACTTTAACGCCGGCGTGATTGCCACGGGTGAGCGCACGCTCGACGAGGCCGCCCGCGATTTGTACCAGCTGGTGCTACAGACGGCGAGCGGTAAGCTCACGAGTGCCGAGCGCCGTGGCTGTCACGAGATCAGTATCTGGAAGGACGGCGTCTGCTTGTAGCGGCAAGTGCGCCCAAGTATAGCGCGATGTCATCGGCCCCGTCGGAAGTGTTCCCGGCGGGGCTTTTTCGTTTCGTGGTTAAGTGAATATGTTGGAAAATCTGATAAACGTTCACCTATCTCATGGCTGTCCAGCATGGCACCCTTACCAGCAGAAAATAGGTGTGAGGATCTCAATTGTGTCCGTTCAGCGGTAAAAATCGACCGTTCAAGGATATTATTCAAGTGAACGTTCACCTGTCGTAAGCAATCGCGCATAATCTAACTAAACGTTCACCCTGAACGCTGGGCAGACAGATGTCAGTGTGGACTCCAATGTCTTGCTGCAAGACAATCGAGAAAAGAGAGGGAGCTCGATGACTAATAAGATCGGAAAAAAGCGTAAGATCACATTCTGGACGCGCTTGGGCTTTGGTATGGGCGGTATGCTCAATTCCGGTGCCCTGACCTTTACGCACAGCTACATGGTGCTGTTCCTGTCCACGGAGTGTGGCCTGTCCGCAGGCGAGGCTGCACTGATCAGCTCGTTTGCCATCTATGTCAACGCCATTCTTTGCCCGCTGATGGGCTTTGTGGCCGATAACTTCTATGCCACCAAGATTGGCCGCATCTTTGGTCGTCGTCGTTTCTGGATCTTGCTGGCCATCCCGATGATGATCGCCGAGCCGCTCATCTTCGTGGCTACGCCGTTTGGCTTCCCGTACTACTTTGTGCTGTACCTGATCTACAACGTCGCGTACACGTTCTGCACCGCCAACCTGTCGCCGCTTACCATCGAGATGACCGACGACTTTAAGGAGCGTACGTACCTCACCGGCTACAAGCATCTCTTTGGTAACGCCGCCGGCTTCCTGATGGCTGCACTTGTGGGCTTCGGCTTTGGCACCTTCGGCGAGACCAACCCGTTCAGCTACTTCATCATCGCTACGGTCAACGCTTCGGTCATGGCAATCTCGCTGCTTTGTGTGTACCTGTCCACGTGGGAGCACACCCCCGAGGAGGTCGCTCAGGAGAAGATCGAGAGCGTCGGCGAGGGTATCAAGAAGTTCTTCATCGACGTTATCTCCACCTTCCGCAACAAGTCCTTCCGCAAGGTCCTGTACGCACAGGTCTCCACGAAGCTCGCTGCTGCCTGCTGGTCTGCCTGCCTGTCCTTCTTCATCGTCTACTGCCTGCAGATTCCTAAGTCCTACGAGTCCGTGATGGAGATGCCTGGCAAGGTCGTCGCTATCGTCTGCACCGCCATCTGGGTCGCCCTCATGGCCAAGAAGGGCTTCCACAAGTCTTGGTACCTCGCAAATGTCGGTTGCGCTGCGTGCATCATCGCCTACAACTACTTCGCCTTTGGTCAGATCAACGGCACCTCCACGGTCGCCATCGCCATGATCGCCTACCCCATCATCTTCGCCATCTGGAAGTTCTTCTACGTCGGCTTCCAGTATCTGCCCGATGTTCTGCTCAACTACATCCCCGATGTCGATGAACTTATCACCCTGCGTCGTCGCGAGGGCATCTACAGCTCCGCTCAGCAGCTCTGCTAGCAGATCGCCCAGGCTATCGCCGTTAACGCATGGGCCATCGTCCTTGCTGCCTCCGGCTTCATTCAGACCGCCGGCAACAGCGACGCTGTGACCCAGCCCGCCACCGTGCCTCTGTACATCTGCGGCTACATGCTCATCGGCTGCGCCGGCTTCTTCCTGCTCGCGGCTGTCCTTGCCCGCGGCATCAAGATCGACAAGGAGCAGTGCGACGTCCTTTGCGACGAGATCCGCCGCGTCAAGGAGGGCGGCAAGATGGCCGACGTCAAGCCCGAGGTCAAGGCGCTTTGCGAGGAGCTCTCCGGCTTCAAGTACGAGGACTGCTTTGCCCACAACAACGTTGGCTTCCAGGACGGTAGCGTAACCCCCGCCGAGTAAGGCCGACATATCGTCCAAATCACAGGGCCGTGCCACCGGAATTACGCCGGCAGGCACGGCCCTTTTTCAACAGCGTACAATTTGCCTTTAGAGCATCTTTTTGAGGGAGAAATCCATGGAGACGAACGTTATCTGGCGCAACGCCCGCGCGGCCGTGATCGAGCTTGACGACGGCGGCTACTTTACCTGTGCCGATACGTGGGAGATCTTTGTCAACGACGAGCCCGCCGGTACCACGAATACGGTCGAGACCTATCTCGACGGCCTGACCCCCGGCAAGCGCAACCTGGTTCGTTTTGTTTGTGGCGAGCGTGAGCTGAGCGTAGGTGTCACCACGCCGGCTGAGCCTTTTACCATCAACGTTCGCGACTGTGGCGCCAAGGGCGATGCCGAGCATGATGACACCACCAACATCCAGGCTGCCATCATGGCCTGTCCCAAGGACGGGCGCGTGCTGATTCCCGCCGGCAGCTATCGTATCAAGTCCCTCTTCCTTAAGAGCAATATCAACATCGAGCTCGCCGAGGGAGCGGTGCTGCTGGCTCGCCACGATCGTGCGGCGCTTGCCTACATCCCCGGTACGGTCATGGGCGACGAGGGTGCTGGGTATGCTGGCACCGATATGCTGCCCCTGGGCCGCTGGGAGGGCGAGAGCTTCTCGACATACTGCTCTACCTTTACGGGTCTGAGCGTGCACGACGTGTGCATCTATGGTCGCGGCGCGATCGACGGTCAGACTGATTTTGCCGAGGACAACTGGTGGAACAAGGACTTTAAGAACATCTTCCGTCCTGAGGAGGGCCGCGAGGTCGCCCGCCCGCGCATGATTTTCCTGTCCGAGTGCCAAAACGTGAGCTTGGCCGGCTTCACCGTCCGCAACAGCCCGGCGTGGAACATCCACCCCATCCTGTGCGAGCACGTCGATGCGCTCTGCCTGTCCATCGAGGGCCCCAAGAACTCCCACAACACCGACGGTTTCGATCCCGAGAGCTGCGGCTTTGTCCGCATCCTTGGCTGTCAGTTCTCGGTGGGCGACGACTGCATCGCCATCAAGAGCGGCAAGCTGGGCATTGAGCCCGAGCTTCGTCCCGCCATGCACGACGTGCTGATCTCTCACTGCTACATGCACGATGGTCACGGCGCCGTGGTCCTGGGTTCAGAGGCTGCCGGCGGCATCAAGGACCTTACCGTGAGCAAGTGCCTCTTTGAGCGCACCGACCGCGGCCTGCGCGTCAAGACCCGCCGCGGGCGCGGCAAGGATGCCGTCAACGAGGGCATTACCTTTGAGCACATTCGCATGGATGAGGTGCTCACGCCCTTCGTGGTCAACTCCTTCTACTTCTGCGACAAGGACGGCAAGACCGATTACGTGCAGTCTCGCGAGACGCTGCCTGTCGACGACCGCACGCCCGGCTTTGGTGCCACGACGTTTTGCGATATCGAGGCCACCAACTGCCATGCTGCCGCGGCCTATATCACGGGTCTGCCCGAGAGCAAGGTGACGCGTCTGACGTTCCAAGACGTTCACGTGACCTTTGCCGACGATGCCGAGCCCTTTGTCCCGGCCATGGCCTGCGGCGTTGAGCCCATGGTGCGTCAGGGCATCATTGCGCAAAACGTCAAGGTGCTCGACCTGCAAAATGTGGTGATCGAGGGCCAGGACGGCGAGGAGCTGCAGCTCCAGAACGTCGACAAGGTTGTCCGTTCCTAACTCGGGTTGATGACCAGGGCTGCATTGTCGGATAAATCGGCAATGCAGCCCTTGTGCGATACGGCCGTGTGCGCTGCGCTACGCATCATGGTGAAAGGGAATACATGCTCAATAAAACGATTCCTGTCGGGGTCGATGGCTCGTCTGCCACGATTACGTCTTATGTTTTTGCCCCGACCGAAGATGCTTATGCTTTAAAACCGCTGCCTGCAGTTGTGGTCGTGCCAGGAGGCGGCTACGATCACGTTTCGCCGCGCGAAGGCGAGCCGGTAGCGCTCCGTTTGTTGGCGATGGGCTACCAAGCGTTTGTGCTGAACTACTCGGTTGCTCCGGCTGTCTATCCGCTGGCATTGCAAGAACTCGCGCGGGCGGTCGATACCGTCCGAGGCCATGCGGCAGAGTACTGTGTCGATCCTGATCGGATTACGGTCATGGGTTTTTCGGCCGGTGGGCATCTAGTTGGCTTGCTCGGGGCGCTTTGGGACCAACCCTGGCTTGCAGAGTCGATTGCGGCATCTCCTGAGTCGATTCGGCCTGACGCACTTTGCTTGGGCTATCCGGTCGTAAGCTCGGGGGCCTATGCTCATCGTGGTTCATTTGAACACCTAACGGGTGCCGATGGCGCTTTGGCTCAAAAGTTGTCGATCGAGAATATGGTGGGCGAGGGCTTCCCCCGTACGTTCTTGTGGCATACCGCCGAGGATGCATCGGTACCAGTTCAAAATAGCCTCCTTCTTGCGCAGGCTCTTGCCGACCACGGGATTGGCTTTAGCCTACATGTCTTTCCGCATGGAAAGCATGGGGCATCGCTCGCCACGGCCCTAACGGCATTTAAGGGCTGCGCCGAGCATATTCAGCCACAAGTTCAGGGCTGGCCTGAACAGTTCGCTTCCTGGGAGCGTGATGGACGATGAGCGAAAGTATCTATACGCTGCGCGTTTCGAGGGCTGCGGCAGGAGCGTATCCAACGATTTCCGATGCCTTGGCGGCAGCCGATCAGCTCTATCCGGATGCCGAGCAACCGGTGATGATTCGCGTCGATCCGGGCGAGTATCGCGAGCGGGTCGAGATTCATCGCTCGCATGTGACGATTGAGGGAGAGACGGCCGACAGCGTGCGTATCGTGGGCAGCCTGGGTGCCAAGATGCCTTCGGAGGACGGCTCGGGCGTGGACGGCACGCTCGGCACGTTTAGGACCTATACCGTTTTGGTCGATGCCGACGACGTACGGCTCGAGAACCTCACGATCGAAAACGATGCGGGCGATGGGCGCGAGGTCGGTCAGGCGATTGCCCTGTATGCCGATGGCGACCGTCTGGTTGTCGATGCCTGCTGCATTAAGGGGCACCAGGACACACTGTTTTTGGGTCCGCTGCCGCCGCATGAGGCCAAACCGGGCGGGTTTATAGGACCCAAACAGTATGCGCCGCGCCGGGTGGGGCGCCAGTATTTTCGACGTTGCCGGATCGAGGGCGATGTCGACTTTATCTTTGGCGGCGCGCGTGCCTACTTTGAGGGGTGCGAGATTCGCTCGCTCAATCGCGATATGGATGTCAACGGGTATGTAACGGCAGCCTCCACGCCTAAAGGCGAGCCGTACGGATTTGTGTTCCACGGCTGTTCGTTTACAGCTCCGGATGGCGTGGCGCCGGATTCGGTCTACCTGGGTCGTCCTTGGCGCGAATGGGCGCAAACTGTGCTGATCGATTGCTGGCTGGGGCGACATATCAAGCGCGAAGGCTGGTGGGATTGGAATAAGCCGGCGGCGCACAGCTGCGCGCAGTATGCTGGCGCAATCCTGCATGGGCCGGCGGGTGATACTACCGACTGGGTGCCGTGGGCAAATAAACTCGATGTGATGGCTGCCGCCGGGTACGCTCGCGAGCAGGTGCTTGCCGGTGGGGATGGCTGGGATCCCGAGGGCGGCGACGGTGATGCGGTTGAGACGGCTGGGCTATCTGCCAATGGCCGCACCGTGCACATCGAGACGTACTGCGAAGACGAGCCTGCGCTGCGTGCCCGGCTGAAGCGCGAGGGACGTTCGGCTGCTTTTACGGGCAAGACTCCTGCAGATTTTGAGGCGTGGAAGATTGCGACCAGGACTCGTCTGTACGATGTTTTGGGCCTTTCGCTTATGGACCGCGTCCCGATTGAGATTCGTGAGCTCAGCCGCGTGCGGGTTGCCGGCGGCATCGTGCGCACCCATGCGATGCTGCAGGTGGAGCGCGACGTTTGGATGCCGTTCTACCTGCTCGAGCCGCAGTCGCCTAAGCTCGATGCGTGCGGCCGCAAGTGTTGCTATATCTGCCCGCATGGCCATCAGGGAGCGGGTGCTGCAAGCGTAGCCGGTGTTGCGGGCGTGCCGGCGGTCGATGATGCCGTGCGTAAGTTCAATTACGACTACGGTCTGCGTTTGGCACGCATGGGTTACGTGACCGTCTGCCCCGACGCACGCGGTTGGGGATACCGTCGTGACTGGAAGGGCCAGGGCGATGACGAGAACAGCTTTCTGCGCGGCACGTGCCTAAACCAGGCGCGCATGGCCGAGCCGCTGGGACTTACCGTTGCGGGTCTCAACGCCTGGGATAACATGCGTCTGATCGATTACCTAGAGGCGCGCGGCGACATTGCCATGGACGACCTGGGCTGTTTTGGCTTTTCGGGCGGCGGATACATGACGCTGTATCTGGCGGCGCTCGATCCACGCGTATGCAAGACGTTTGTCTCGGGCTACCTGTACGGTGTCGATGATTCGCTGCTGCACCTCAACGGCAATTGCAGCTGCAACTACACACCCGGACTTTGGCGCTTGCTCGACATGGGCGATATTGCCTCGCTTATTGCGCCACGCCCGCTGTTGGTGCAGAGCTGCGAAGAGGATCATCTGAACGGTTCGCGCGGGCTGAAAAATGTTGACGAGCAGCTCGAGATCGTGCGCGATGCCTACAAGTTACTGGGTCGCAGAGATGGCCTGCGGCACGAGGTGTGTCCGGGTGAACACCATCTGGGCGTGACACATCTTGCCGAGGATATCGAATGGCTCGATTCGCACGTTGCGGAATGCGCCCGTGCATAGCCCCTCGGCATGCTGCGAATAAACGGTACGTTCCTGTATGACCGCCGATGGGCGGATGAGGAGAAGATTATGGAAACGAAGAGTTTGAGTGAATCGACCATTTGCTGCTTTGGCGACTCAACGACCTGGGGCGACAACGGCTGCGGTGGGGGAGGCAACGACATCTCGTGGACCTCGCATTTGGGCGCGTTGCTGGGAGGCGCGGTCGTCGAGAACTTTGGCATAAAGGGTTCGCGTATCGCCATCAAGGCCGACCGTACCGATTCGTTTGTCGAGCGCCTTGACGGTATCGACGATGCGGCCGATATCTACATCGTCTTTGGCGGCGTCAACGACTTTAGCCGCAACGTGCCGCTTGGAGAGCTCGGCAGCACGGACGTGCATGAGTTCTATGGTGCACTCGATTACCTGATCCGTACCATCACGGCGCGCTCGCCTCGGGCAAAGCTCGTGTTTATGACGCCGTGCAAGACGAGCGGCAAGCACGAGAAGGATATCCCGGCAAGCGACGAGCTCAACCACCTGGGGTTGACGCAGGTCGCCTACGTGCGAGCGATGCTCGAGGTCTGCGACCGCTACTCCGTGCCGGTGATTGACCTGTATGCGCAAAGCGGTATCAGCCCGTTTTTGCCGGAGCACCGCGAGCTCTATATGCCGGACGGTCTGCATTACAGTCCTGCCGGCTATGAGCGCCTGGCGCATCGCATCGCCGCGGGTCTCACCGCCGTTTGCCGCTAAAAGTCTGCCGTTCGCGAGGAATATAGGGTTAACGTTCACCCTATATTCCTCGTTCGCGTTACACTAGGGGTAACGTTCACCTATCGTTTATGTCAGAGGGGACAGCAATGGGTTGCAATCAAATCCTGGACCGTTATATCGAGCAGTTGATCGAAACCTCTACGCCGCAGGCGCCGGCTTGGAATATCGAAAAGATTCGCGCCGGCAAGGAGAACACCTGGAACTATATTGACGGCTGCATGATCAAGGCGCTCATCGAACTGTACGAGATCACGGGTGAGCAGCGCTACCTGACTTTCGCCGATGACTACATCGATTTCTTTGTCCAGGACGACGGTACCATAAAGCATTACAACCCCGAGGAGTACAACCTCGATAACGTCAATGCGGGCAAGACCCTCTACAAGCTCTATGACCTGGTGGGCAAGCCCAAGTACCGTGCCGCCATGGACACCATCTACCGCCAGCTCGAGACCCAGCCGCGCACCAAAGAGGGCGTGTTCTGGCACAAGGCCGTCTATCCCAACCAGATTTGGCTCGATGGCATGTACATGGCGCAGCCGTTCTACATGCAGTACGAGCTGAGCTTCCACAACCGTCGTGCCTGCTCGGACAGCTTCCATATGTTCCAGGTCGTGCATGACCTGATGCGCAACCCCCTCAACGGTCTGTACTATCACGCTTACGACGCGAGCCGCAAACAGTTCTGGTGCGACCCGGTCACCGGCCTTTCGGCTAACTTCTGGCTGCGCGCCGAGGGCTGGTTTGCCATGGCGCTCATCGACACCTGGGAGCTTATGCCGCCTTCGATGTCGGCCGAGAAGGACGAGATCCGCAAGATGTTCCACGATCTGATCGACGCCATGCTGCCGTATCAGGACGAGAAGACCGGCATGTGGCATCAGGTCATCAACCTGCCCAATATCGCCCCCAACTACCTGGAGGAGTCGGGCAGCGCCATCTTTGCCAACGCCATCATGAAGGGCGTGCGTCTGGGCGTGCTGGGCGAGCGTTACTACCAGTACGGCCGTCGCGCCTTCGACGGCATCTGCGAGACCTGCCTGTCCGAGTATGACGGGCAGCTGGCGCTCGACAACATCTGCCTGGTTGCGGGCTTGGGAAACACCGCGCACCGCGAGGGCACGTTTGATTACTACATGAGCGAGCCCGTGGTCAAAAATGATGCAAAGGGTGTGGCGCCGCTGGTGCTTGCCTATATCGAGACCATGCATCACGACAAGCTGGCCGGTAAGCGCGATCCGCTCGCCCCCTCGGGCGTGTGCTCCATCGAGGACCCGTTTGGCGGATACACCCCGGGCATCAACGCTCATAAGGGATGTGAATAACGTGGGGGCTATTACTCCGGGCGTACGTTTGCACGACCTTCCGCAGGGGACCGTCGAGGAACGCATTCGCATGGCGGGAGAGCTGGGCTTTTCGTGCATTCAACTGCCGAGCAAGGTGCTCTACGCATCGATGGGGATCGATCGAGGCGGCCTGACCCACGAGCTTGCCGACCATTTGCGTGCGGTGCTCGACGAGGCGGGCGTTTCGGTCACCGTGCTCGGCTGTTATAAGAATCTGGCGACGCCCGATCGCCAACAGCTCATGGATAACTTTGCCGAGTACGAGGCATGCTTGAACTTTGCCCAGATGCTCGGCGGATGCCCGGTTGGCACCGAGACCGGTCGCCCCAATGCACAGAACCGCGTTGCTGACGACCGCATGACCGATGAGGCACTCGATGCGTTTGCAGACGGGCTTGCACACGTCTGCGATCGGGCCGAGGCCGTGGGTGGGCAAATTTTGATCGAGCCTGGTTGGAACGAAACGGTCAACACGCCGGATCGCTGCCGTGAGGTGCTAGAGCGCGTCTCGAGTCCGTCGCTCGGCGTGATCTATGACCCAGTGTCGCTGCTGCACCCCAGCGTCGTTGACGAAGCGCAGGAAATCACCGCGCGCATGCTCTATTTATGCGGCAGCAAGATCCGCGCGCTGCACGCCAAGGATTTTGAGGTCGTTGATAACGAGGACGAAGCCGGTTGGTGCGACGGTACGGGTTCACGTCTGGTGTGTCATGGCGTGGGCGAGACGGGACGATATGACTTTGAGCCCGTGGTGGCCTGGGCGGCTGCCGCCTGCCCTGGGATTCCTTGCGTGGTCGAGAACAGCGTGCCGGCGACGGCGGCTGACTGCCTGGCGACACTCGAGCACATGTCCGGTCGCTGCGGGGCTTCGCATCGCGAGTTATAGCATTGGCTTTTGCCGTGTCGGCAGATTGAGATTACCTGTATGGGGGCGGCGGTGAAGGGTCTTTATCGTCGCCCCATTGGATTGCATTAAAAAGGGGAGTTGCGTGGCTATCCACATTGTCGAAGAGGCGAATCGTTGCCTGGGTTGTAAAAGGGCGTTCTGTCAGATTGAGGGCTGTCCAGTTCAGACGCCTATTCCGCAGGTCATCGACCTGTTCAAGCAGCGTCGTCTAGAAGAGGCGGGCGAGCTACTGTTCCAGAACAATCCCATGAGCGCGGTCTGCTCCATGGTGTGCAATCATTCGGGCCAGTGCGAGGGCGCTTGCATTCAGGGCCGTAAGGGCACACCCGTGCATTTTTCGAGCATCGAGCACTACATCTCCACAGCGTATTTAGATCGTAAGGAGTGGACGCCCGCGCCGTCGTGTGGCAAACAGGTTGCTGTGGTCGGTTCCGGTCCCGCCGGTATTACCGTGGCCATTAAGATGGCCCAGCTGGGCTGTGCCGTCACGGTATTTGAACAGCGCCCCGAGATCGGCGGTGTGCTGGAATACGGTATCCCCGAGTTCCGCCTGCCCCGTGCGCTCGTACAAAAGTACCGTCACGTGATGTGCTCGCTTGGCGTGCGCGTGCGCCCCTCGACCACCATCGGCGGCGCACTGCACATCGATGACCTGCTACGTGACGGCTACGACGCGGTCTTTGTCGGTACCGGTACCTGGCGAGCTCGAAAGTTGGGTATTCCCGGCGAGTCGCGCGGCAACGTGCTGTTTGGCATCGATTACCTGGTCGATCCCGCGAGCGTGGCAATCGGGCAGAACGTGGCGGTCATCGGTGCCGGCAATGTTGCCATGGATGTTGCCCGCACAGCCCTGCGCTCGGGCGCTCGCAAGGTCACCGTGTATGCCCGCTCGCGCCATATCTCGGCCATCGACGACGAGGTCGAGCTGACCGAGCTCGATGGTGCCGAGATTGTGTGCGGCAAGGCGATCTGTGCCATCGACGATAACGGTCCGGTCTTCGAGACGGCTATCTTCGACGAGGAGAATAACGTGGTGGGGTACGAGGAAGAGCTCGACCATGCGTCTGCCGACACAGTTGTGATTGCGGCTTCGCAGGTGCCCAAAGACAAGCTTGTGCTTACGACGGGTGGTCTGGAGACCGACCATCGCGGCCTGCTTTCGGTCGATGAATGCGGTATGACCACCGTGCCTGGCGTCTTTGCCGCCGGCGACGTGGTTAACGGCCCGCTCACCGTGGTTCATGCCGTGGCAGGCGCCAAGCTCGCCGTCGAAGGCATGACTGCCTATTTGGGTCTCTAACATATCCCATCCATCAGTTGCGGTGAAATACGGACTGTTTTGGCTGTCAAAGGCCTTATCTACTCCGTATTCCACCGCAACTTTTTGTTGGGCGGGCTAGAGACGCTGCATGCGGTACCCGACACCCATGTGCGTCTGAATCATCTTGGGGTGAGAGGGGTCTGCCTCGATCTTCTTGCGCAGGGTGCGCATGAACACGCGCAGGCTCGCCAGATCGCTGTCCCAGCTCGTGCCCCATATCTCGCGGGTGATGAAGGTGTGGGTGAGCACCTTGTCGACGTTTTTCGCCAGAAGGACGAGCAATTTGTACTCGGTTGGGGTGAGCGAGAGCTCGCGTCCGTCTTTCGTAGCGTATCCCGCGGCGTAGTCGATATGCAGCGGACCGTTGTCGAACGTGCTCGCTTCTGTCGACTCGCTCGACGCCATCGAGGAGCGCCTCAAATTCGCACGGACGCGCGCGAGCAACTCATCCACAGAAAAGGGCTTGGTGAGGTAGTCGTCTGCCCCTGCGTCAAGTGCTGCAATCTTGTCGGAATCTTCGGTGCGCGCCGAAATGACGATAATGGGGACTGCCGACCAGCTTCGGATCTTCGTGATGACCTCGATACCGTCAATGTCGGGAAGGCCGAGGTCGAGCATGATGAGGCTGGGGCCGTGCGACACCGCATCCATGATGGCGGCTTGGCCGTTGCAAACCTTGCTCACGACATAGCCGTGGAGGTCAAGCGCGGTCGAAACGAGGTTTTGAACGGTCGGGTCATCTTCGACCAGGAGGATGCGTGGCTTAGCGGCATTATTCATGAATCTCGATCTCCTCGGCGGGCAGGGTAAAACGGAAGACGGCCCCATGGGGGTGGTTGTCGCGAACTTCGATGACGCCGCCATGCGCCTCCACGATGGAGCGGCAGAGCGACAGCCCAAGGCCGATGCTTCGACGCGAATCCACGGGCCGCGTATTGCTTGAGGTGAAGAAGCGATCAAAGATATGAGGCTTGTCGCAGTCTGCCACACCCGGCCCATCGTCTGCGACGTCCACCACGACAAACGCACCCTCGCGACGTGCGCTGATGGTGACAGTCGAGTCCTCGGGCGTGTATTTGAAGGCGTTCATGATGAGGTTCGTAAGCACCTGCATGATGAGATGGACGTCGATGCGTACCAGCAGGATGTCGTCAGTGTGCTCGATGGTGACGGCACGTCCATGCGATGCTTGGGCGACATGGCTGAGGGCAGCCTCGATGACCTCGTCGATGAGCTCGGATGTTAAGTTGAGGCGAATGGTGCCGTCCTCGACGCGTGTGATGGCGAGGAGGTTCTCCACGGTATCGATAAGCCAGAGGGAGTCGTCGTAAATGGCATCGGCAAGATCGCAGCGTTGTTCGAGGCTGAGCTTCTCGTCGCTCTTCCGAAGGATTGCCGCAGATCCGGATATAGCCGTGAGGGGTGTCCTCAAATCGTGGCCGATGGAGCGCAAAAGGTTGGCGCGCAGCTGCTCGTTTTTCGCCAAGACCGCAGCCTCTTCGCGCTCTTGCGCCGCCCGGTCGCTTTCGAGCGCCAAGGCGCATTCACCTACGATAGATAGGACGATCGAATGCTCGAAGGCTTCGATCTCGCGCCCCTCCAGGGCGATACCGATGACACCGAATACCTTGTCGCCGGTGCGAACCGCGAGGTAGAGACAGCGCGCCTCAGGCAGGGTCCGCGTGCTTGCGCCCGCGCGCTTGTTGTTGGTGTAGGTCCAGGTTGCAACGGCGCGCTCGTAGTCGGTGAGCAGCGACGCGGATCGGTTTTCGGTGCCAGCGGACTCATAGAGCGCCTTGCCGAGCGTGCCGTGTTCGGCGGGGTAGAAGACCACGTCAAGTTTTAGCAGTTTGACGAGTTGGTTCATGGCGACGCGGGCGCACTCCTCCGCGCTATGGGCTTGCTGCAAGAGCTGGTTCGTTTCGAGGAGTACGCGCGTTTTGAATGCGTTCTCGGCGGAGGTACGGGCGTTGTCGGCGATGCGCGCAGTTAACTCGCCGGCGACCATAGCGGTAGCGAACATGATGCCGAACGTGACCAGATAGCTTCGGTCGTAGCTGGCGAGCGAAAACAGAGGCGTGACGAAGCAGAAGTTGTAAAGCACTACAGAGAGCACGCTCGATACGATCGTGCAGATACGCCCCGTCGTGGTGACGGCGGTCAGCAGGGCCGTGAGGATATAGAGGGATATGATGCTGGAATCGGCAAATCCCAGATGGCGGAAAGCCGTGCCGATCGCCGTGGCGGCAAGAGAGAGGGCCAGCGTGCGAAGCACGTTTCGGCTGCTGGGCGGCTGCAGGGCGAGCGCATGGCGGCGTCCTTTGGGTCGGGAGGGCGGAGTCGACTGTTCTGGAATGATGTAAATGTCGAGGTTCGGGGCGAATGTTATGAGCTGTTCTACGAGAGATTTGCGGCCGAAGAGGGCCTGACGGACGCTGCTGCGCTCGCCCGTGCGCCCCATGACGATCTTCGAAATACCCGACAGGCGCGCGAACTCGGAGATCTGAAACGCGATGTCGTCGCCATAGACGGTTTCCATATGTGCTCCGAGCTGCTCGGCTAGGGCGATATTGGCTGCAAGCTTGGCGCGCTCATCATCGCTCATGGCTTGCGTGCGCGGGCTCTCTACGAACAGGGCGACGAGCTCGCTGCGAAACGCTTTCGCCATGCGTGCGGCGGCACGGACGATGCGGGGATTGGTCGGCGCCGGGGAGACGCAGACTAAGATACGCTCCCTGGTGTAGTAGTCACGGTTTCCCAGTACGCGTGCGGCGTCTGTGAGGTGGCCGGTGCGATCGGCGCAGCGGCGCAGCGCGATTTCTCGGAGTGCGGTGAGGTTCTCGACGGTAAAAAAATGCTGTTGCGCTCGGTCGGCTTGTGCGGGACGGTAGACGAGGCCGGCGCGAAGGCGCTCAAGTAGGTCTTCGGGCTCTATGTCGACGAGCTCGACCTGGTCGGCATCATCGAAGATACGGTCGGGGATTCGTTCGCTCACGACAACGCCGGTGATGGATGCAACCATGTCGTTTAGGCTCTCGATATGCTGAACGTTCACGGTCGTATAGACGTCGATGCCCGCATGTAGAAGTTCCTCGACGTCTTGATAGCGTTTGTCGTGGCGAGACCCCGGCGCATTCGTATGGGCGAGCTCGTCGACAAGGATGAGCTGAGGGGCGCGTTCGATGGCCGCATCTAGATCGAACTCGCTGAGCGCAATGCCGTTGTGCTCGATGAGTTTACAGGGCACGTTCTCAAGCCCTTGTGCAAGATGGGCAGTTGCCGGACGTTCGTGCGGCTCGATGTATCCCGCGACGACGTCGACACCTCGCCGCTTGGCGGCGTGGGCGGCTTGAAGCATCGCATAGGTTTTGCCTGTGCCAGCAGCGTAGCCAAAGAAAATCTTGAGGTGTCCCCGGCTGGTTCGAGCGTCATCGGCGACCTCGTCTTTCTCAATTGCCTTGAGGATGAGGTCTGGATTGACGCGAGTGTCCGATGCGTCGCGCTGCATAGCGTAGCCTTTCTGAAGCGTTGTCCATGCGTGCATACGCGGTGAGGACGCCACTGTATGCTCGCGAGGTCGAGTATAGGCGCACTGCAGCCGCAATAGTGCTTTTTACCTGCATCTTTACGGCATCTTAAGGTCGTGAGCCCCGGCCCTCACGCCTCTTTAATCCCTAGAAGCGTTTACTGTCCCCAGACGCTTGCGAGAGCAGGCGTCCGAGACATCGGGCCGCGCGTGAAAGGGGCGGTAAATGAACATCCTCATTCCCATCATCGGAGTCGTCTGCATTGGACTCCTTATCTATTACATCTACATTCTGATGAGGAGTGATTCGTAAACTATGGACGCTGCGATTCAGTACATCTTGTACTTTGCCGTGCTCGTCGTCCTGGCCGTTCCGCTCGGTCGGTTCATGGCCCATATCATGGATGGTGAGCATACGTTCCTGTCGCCTGTGATTGCTCCTGTGGAGCGCGGCGTCTATCGTCTGCTTCGCATCGACGCGGCAGAGCAGATGGGGTGTAGGCGCTATCTGGCGAGCGTGCTGGTCTTTTCGGGGATCGGCCTCGTGGCTCTTGTGGCACTCCAGGTGCTTCAGTCCTTCTTGCCAGGCAATCCCCAGCACCTGCCGGGTGTGTCATGGGACCTGTCGTTCAATACGGCTGCTTCCTTCATAACCAACACCAACTGGCAGTCCTATTCCGGTGAGACCACCCTGTCCTACTTTGTGCAGTTCATGGGCCTCACCGTGCAAAACTTCTTGTCCGCCGGCACCGGTATTGCGGTCATGTTCGCGCTCATCCGCGGTTTCCGTCAGGTCAAGGAGCAGGGTCTGGGTTCCTTCTGGGTCGACCTCACCCGCACCGTCCTGTATGTGCTCATCCCGCTGAACCTCGTGTTCGGCATCTGCCTGGCTGCCGGTGGCGTCATCTCCAACTTCCAGCCGGCTCAGAAGGCCGAGCTCGTAGAGCCCGTCGCTGTCCAGCCTAATGCAGACGGCGGCTGGAGCGTCATCGACGGAGCCCAGATCGAGGGCGACACGGTCAAGGTCGACGGCAAGGTCGTCGAGGGCGCGCGCGTGGTCACCGAGCAGTTCCTGCCCCAGGGTCCCGCGGCTCCTCAGGTCGCCATCAAGCAGTCCGGCACCAACGGCGGCGGCTTCTTCGGCGTGAACTCCGCCCATCCGTATGAGAACCCCAGTGCCTTCACCAACATCATCGAGATGACCAGCCTGCTGCTGATCCCGGCCGCCTGTTGCTTCACCTTCGGTATCGGCGTCAAGAACACCAAGCAGGGCAAGGCCATCTTTGCCGCCATGTTCATCCTGCTGGTGATCTTCACCGGCATCATCGCCGTCAACGAGCATGCGGGCACCCCGCAGCTGGCCGATGGCGGAGCGGTCAATATCGAGATGACCGACGGCCAGGCCGGCGGCAACATGGAGGGCAAGGAGAGCCGCTTCGGTATCGCCTCCTCTTCCACCTGGTCCGCTTTCACGACGGCTGCTTCCAACGGCTCGGTTAACTCCATGCACGACTCCTACACCCCGCTGGGCGGTTTTGTCCAGATGCTCCAGATTGCTCTGGGCGAGGTCGTCTTCGGCGGCGTGGGCTGCGGCCTGTACGGCATGATCGGCTTCGCCATCCTCACGGTGTTTATCGCCGGCCTTATGGTCGGCCGCACGCCTGAGTTCCTGGGCAAGAAGATCGAGCCGGGCGAGATGCGCTGGGCAGTTGTCCTGTGTCTGGCAACTCCGTTTGCCATTCTGGTGTGCTCGGCCATCGCCTGCATGGTGCCCGGTCTTGCCGACCAGCTCAACAATGGTGGCGCGCACGGCTTCTCCGAGGTGCTGTATGCCTTCACCTCATGCGGCGGCAACAACGGCTCGGCGTTTGCAGGCATGAACTGCAACATTCCCTGGATCAACGTCATGCTCGGCCTCGAGATGCTGTTCGCCCGCTTCATGCCCATCATCGGTACGCTGGCTATCGCCGGCTCGCTGGCCAAGAAGGGTAAGGTCGCCGAGAGCGCCGGTACCCTGTCTACCACCAACGGCATGTTCGTATTCCTGCTCGTGTTCATCGTTCTGCTGATCGGTGCCCTGAGCTTCTTCCCGGCCCTGGCGCTTGGCCCCGTTGCCGAGTTCTTCCAGATGATTGCGTAAAGGAGGGCGCAGATTTATGGCTATGCAAAAAGACATGATGGGCCGCGCGGTCCGCGACTCGTTTGCCAAACTGGATCCTCGCGTCCAGATTCAAAACCCGGTCATGTTCCTGGTGTGGCTTTCCGCCGTCATGACCTCCGTCCTGGCCGTCGCTTCCATCTTCGGTGTGCAGGACGCGGGTGTGCCCACCTACTATGTGGTCGCCATCGCGGTCATCCTGTGGCTCACCGACCTGTTCTCGAACTTCGCCGAGGCGCTTGCCGAGGGCCGCGGTAAGGCTCAAGCCGATTCCCTGCGTGCGGCCAAGAAGGATGTCGAGGCCCATCGCATCGAGTCCGTTAAGGACAAGGAACACTTCACCGTCGTTCCCGGCACCGAGCTTACGCGCGGCGACCTGGTGATCGTACGCGCCGGCGAGCAGATTCCCGGCGATGGCGACGTCATCGAGGGCGCTGCCTCCGTTGACGAGTCCGCCATCACCGGCGAGTCCGCCCCCGTGGTCCGCGAGGCTGGCGGCGACCGCTCTGCCGTTACCGGCGGTACCACGGTGCTGTCCGACTGGATCATCGTCAAGATCTCCAGTGAGCCCGGCCAAAGCTTCCTGGACAAGATGATTGCGATGGTCGAGGGTGCCGCGCGCAAGAAGACCCCTAACGAGATCGCTCTGGAGATCTTCTTGGTGGCCCTCTCTATCGTCTTTATCCTGGTCACGCTGGCCCTGTATTGTTACTCCTACTTCTCGGTTGGTCTTAACGACATGGTCAACCCCACGGCCGTGACCACGCTCGTGGCGCTGCTCGTGTGTCTGGCTCCCACTACCATCGGCGCCCTTCTGTCCGCCATTGGCATCGCCGGTATGAGCCGTCTGAACGAGGCCAACGTGCTGGCCATGTCCGGCCGCGCCATCGAGGCCGCCGGCGACGTCGACATCCTCATGCTCGACAAGACCGGCACCATCACCCTGGGTAACCGCCAAGCCGCCGAGTTCATTCCGGTCGACGGCATCGATCCCGCGGAGCTGGCCGATGCCGCCCAGCTTTCCTCGCTGGCCGACGAGACCCCCGAAGGCCGTTCCATCGTCGTGCTCGCCAAGGAGCAGTTCGGTCTGCGCGGCCGCACACTCGAGGATAAGGGTATGGAGTTCATCCCCTTCACCGCGGCGACCCGCATGTCCGGCGTGAACTACGAGGGCAATGAGATCCGCAAGGGCGCTGCCGATTCCGTGCGCACCTATGTGGAGGCAGCCGGCGGCGTGTTCTCCCAGGAGTGCGACGAGGCCGTCGAGCGCATCGCCAAGGCCGGCGGCACCCCGCTGGTCGTGACCAAGAACTGCCGCGTGCTGGGCGTTGTGTACCTCAAGGACATCATCAAGTCCGGCGTTAAGGAGAAGTTCGCCGACCTGCGCAAGATGGGCATCAAGACCATCATGGTGACGGGCGACAACCCGCTCACCGCTGCGGCAATCGCCGCCGAGGCCGGCGTTGACGACTTCCTGGCCGAGGCCACCCCTGAAGGCAAGCTCGAGAAGATCCGCGAGTTCCAGCGTGAGGGGCACCTGGTCGCCATGACCGGCGACGGCACCAACGACGCGCCCGCTCTGGCCCAGGCCGACGTCGCCGTGGCCATGAACACGGGCACCCAGGCTGCCAAGGAGGCCGGCAACATGGTCGACCTCGACTCCAGCCCCACCAAGCTCATCGAGGTCGTGCGTATCGGCAAGCAGCTGCTCATGACCCGCGGTTCGCTCACGACCTTCTCGGTGGCCAACGACATGGCGAAGTACTTCGCTATCATCCCGGCCCTGTTCTCGCCGATCTACCCCGGGTTGGACGCCCTCAACATCCTCGGTCTGGCAAGCCCGCTGTCCGCGGTTCTTTCGGCCATCATCTATAACGCGCTCGTTATCGTCGCGCTGATCCCGGCCGCGCTGAAGGGCGTTAAGTACCGCGAGGTCCCGTCCGGACAGCTGCTGACCCACAACCTGCTCGTGTGGGGTCTGGGCGGCATCGTTGCCCCGTTCGTATTCATCAAGCTCATCGACATGCTGCTCGCGTTCTGCGGCATTATGTAAGTGGAGGTTTGTATGTTCAAAGGTGTTGCATCGCGCGCACTGGGCGTGTTCGCGCTGTTTACCGTTGTCTGCGGCCTGGGCTATACGCTCGTCGTGACCGGCATCGCCCAGGTTGCGTTCCCGTATCAGGCGAACGGTTCGCTCATTACGGTCGACGGCAAGGTTGTGGGTTCCGAGCTCATCGGCCAGAACTTCGAGGATGAGGACCACATGTGGGGCCGCATCCAGAACGTGTCAATTTTCGAAGGCGAAGATGGCGAGCTCATGGCGTATGGTGCCCCATCCAACCTGTCCCCGGCGAGTGAGGAGTATCGGCAGCTTGTGGATGCGCGCGTGAAGAAGATCCGCGCCGCCAACCCCGATGCCGATATGGACGCTGTGCCCGTCGACCTGGTGACGTGTTCCGGCTCAGGGCTCGACCCCGAGGTCTCTCCCGATGCCGCCGAGTACCAGGTCCCGCGCCTTGCCAAGGCCACGGGCAAAAGTGAGGACGAGGTGCGCGACATCATTGCCGCGTGCACCAAGGGCCGTTTCCTCGGCGTGTTCGGCGAGCCCACGGTCAACGTGCTCAAGGTGAACCTTATGCTGGACGGCGCGCTGTAGGTGAGGGAGTGGCGGATGAGGGCATGACTGGCTATCTGAGCCCTCAAGTCCACCCCGCCCATCAGTTGCGGTGAAATACGGACTGTTTTGCCTGTCAAAAGCCTCACCTACTCCGTATTCCACCGCAACTTTTTATGGGTCGAGCAGAAGTTGGGGAAGCGCGTGCGGTCGGGTGCTGCGCGGTTGCTGATACGATAAGTACGTTAGCAACTGCCGCCGAGCGGCTCAAACGAAAGGAACCCTGTATGGAGTCTTCCGCCTATCCGATGCTCTTTAGCCCGATCAAGGTCGGTACGACCGAGGTCAAGAACCGCGTCTTTATGCCGCCGGTGTCCACCAACCTGGCCGATCATGGCTACGTGACCGACGACTTGGTCGATCATTACCGTGCCCGTGCCAAGGGCGGCGTGGGCCTCATCATCACCGAGGTCGTGACGGTCGAGCCTACCTATACCTATCTGCCGGGCGACATGTGCTGCTACGACGACACGTTTATCCCTGGCTGGGAAAAGCTCGCCGCGGCCGTCCACGAGTACGGCTGCAAGATCATGCCGCAGCTCTTCCACCCCGCCTACATGGCCTTTAACATTCCGGGCACGCCTCGCCTGATCGCTCCGTCCTTTGTGGGCCCGTCCTATGCCCGCGAGGCGCCGCGTCCTATCACGGTCGATGAGATTCACGAGCTCACGCATCAGTTTGGCGACGCTGCCGTGCGTATGCAGAAGGCTGGCGTCGATGGCGTCGAAGTCCATGCGGCGCACGCCCACGGTATGCTCGGCGGCTTTTTGACTCCGCTCTACAACAAGCGCACCGACGAGTACGGCGGCTCGCTCGACGCCCGCATGCGCTTCCTGCTCGAGGTCATCGCCGAGATTCGCGAGCGTTGCGGCAAGGACTTTATCATCGACGTCCGCATCTCGGGCGATGAGTACACCGATGGCGGCCTGACCCTCAACGACATGATCTACGTCTCGCGTCGCCTGGAGAAGGCCGGCGTCGACATGATTCACGTGTCGGGCGGCACCACCATCAAGCGCGGCTCCGCGATTCCCGCCGCTGGTACCCAGCAGGCCTCGCACGCCGCCTGCTCGCGCGAGATCAAAAAGCACGTCAACATTCCCGTCGCCACCGTCGGCCGTATCAACGAGGCCTGGATTGCCGAGGAGCTGATCGAGGACGGCGCTGCCGACATCTGCATGATGGGCCGCGCCAACCTGTGCGATGCCGAGTTCTGCAACAAGGCGGCTGCCGGCAACGCCGACGACATCCGCCCCTGCATCGGCTGCCTGCGCTGCCTGAACGGCATCATGTTTGGCAAGCGCATCTCCTGCACCGTCAATCCGGACGTGGAGCGCGACGAGGCCGGCTACGAGCCTGCCGCCGAGGCAAAGAACGTGCTCGTTGTGGGTGCCGGTCCCGCGGGCATGGAGGCGGCCTACATTGCCGCCAAGCGCGGCCACAACGTGGTGCTCGTGGATAAGCAGGACGAGCCGGGCGGCGAGATGCGCATCGCGGCCGTTCCGCCGGCAAAGCAGGAACTCACCCGCGTGATCAAGTATCAGTACCGTCGCCTGGCCGAGGCCGGCGTGAAGTGCGTATTTGGCACCGAGCTTACTGCCGAGGACATTCAGTGTGACTACGCGGGCTACGAGGCTATCCTGGCTTATGGCGCCGAGCCCATCGCTCCGGCCTTCATGCAGGGCTTTAAGCAGGTTATGACGGCCGATGACCTGCTGGGTGGCAAGGCTTTCCCGGGTAAGAAGATCGTCATCGTGGGCGGCGGCACCGTCGGCTGCGAGACGGCCGATTACCTGGCCCCGTTGGTCAACGACCTGTCGCCGGCCAACCGCGATGTCACCGTCATCGAGATGACCAAGACGCTCGCCGCCAACGAGGGCGGCGCCGGTCGTGCGGTGCTTATCACGCGCATGCTCTCCAAGGGCGTCCACGTGCTGACCGAGGCCAAGGTGACCGAGATTACCGAGGACACCATCAGCTACGAGAAGGACGGCGAGGTCCACACCATCGCCGATGCCGATACGCTGGTGCTTGCCATGGGTTATCGTCCCAATACCAAGTTGGCCGACGACCTTGCCGCTGCCGGTGTTGCTACCCACGTGTTGGGCGATGCCAACAAGTGCGGCAACATCCGCGACGCCATCGGCGACGGCTACAAGATTGCCTGCGAGCTCTAGTTAATCCCTTGGTGCATGGGGCCTGTCCCCGCGGCGTCAGTCGGTAGATAGCAAAAAGCGGCGGTCGTCCCGTACGTGGGACGACCGCCGCTTGCGTTAGCTGCAATGAGTCGTGCGATTAGAGGCCCAGGATCTCCTTGACCTTGGTGATGATGGCCTCGTCGGTTGCGTTGGCAAAGAAGTACTCCTGGAAGTGTTCGCCGGCAAGTGCGCCCTTCACCAGGTCCTGATCGATCTCGCCCAGAACGTCGACGAGCGGACGCATAGTCACAGCGCGGACGCCGTCGAGGATCTTCTTGTTGCGCTGCTCGGGCTCAACACGCTCGGCAGGATAGCCGTTGCCCGAACCAAAGCCAAAGAGCTTCTCGAAGGTGTACTCAAGGTTGAGCTCCTGGCCCCAGCCGTTCTTGAGGGCGAAGGGCATGGCAACGGCGTTGCCATCGTTGACCTGGGCAAAGGTGTAGGCGTCGAGCGGGTCGGCAACGTGGCCGCACAGCACGCCGGGGAAGGAGTTACAGGCGAGCATGGCGCCCTCGCCGGTGCCGCAGCCGGTCACGACGTAGTCGGCAGCACCGGAGTTCAGCAGCACGGCGGCAAGGATGCCGTTCTGCACGTAGGTGAGGGGCTTGGAGTCGGCGTCGGCATACATACCATAGTTAAAGACGGTGTGCCCCATGGGCTCGACAACCTTCTTAAGGGCAGCCTCGATCATGGGGTTCTTGGAGTTCTGAGAGTTCTCATTGATCAGAGCGATTTTCATGATAGGTAACCTTCCGCTATTTTCTGAATTAATTGTTCGTTATGTTGAGCGGCATTTCCAACAGAGAGGCCGCTCTGCGGGCGGCGGACAATAAGGTCTGTCGCGAGTTCCGCACGAGCCGAAGAGCACTTAATGTGCTCTTCGTGCGAGTCAGGACTGCTCGAGCAGCAGACCTTATCGTCCGCCGCCTCGCCCAGACGTCTTACTGCGGCTGCTTGCCGATATAGGCGAGAATGCCGCCGTCGACATAGAGGATGTGGCCGTTGACGAAGTTCGACGCGTCGGAAGCCAAGAACACGGCGGGGCCCTTCAGATCCTCGGGCGTGCCCCAGCGGGCGGCCGGCGTCTTGGCAATGATGAACTGGTCAAACGGGTGACGGCTGCCGTCGGGCTGCGTCTCGCGCAGCGGCGCGGTCTGCGGCGTGGCGATGTAGCCGGGCCCAATGCCGTTGCACTGGATGTTGGCCTCGCCAAACTCCGAGCAGATGTTCTTGGTGAGCATCTTGAGTCCGCCCTTGGCGGCGGCATAACCGGCGATGGTCTCGCGGCCCAGCTCGCTCATCATCGAGCAGATGTTGATGATCTTGCCGTGGCCCTTGGCGATCATGCCGGGCAGGCAGGCCTTGGACACGATAAACGGTGCGTTGAGGTCAATATCGACGACGCGGCGGAAGTCCTCGGCGCTCATGTCGAGCATCGGGGTACGCTGGATGACGCCGGCGTTGTTGACCAAGATATCGGGTGTGGTGCCAAAGTCGGCCTCGATCTTGGCGATGAGCTCGGCAACGACGGCCTCGTCGGTGACATCGGCAATATAGCCGTGAGCGTCAAAGCCCAGCTCGCGGTAGTGCTTCTCGGCCTCGGCGACCTTGTCGGCGTGACGTGCGTTAAAGGCGATCTTGGCGCCGGCCTCTCCGAGCGCCTCGGCGATGGCCATGCCAATACCGTAGGTGGCGCCGGTCACCAGTGCGACCTTGCCGTCCAGACGGAAGCTGTCCATAAGATCAGACATAGCGATCCTTTCAAAAGAAACGTTCATCTATATTTATCTTACTTTTAGTACAAGCTCAGTATAGGAGAAGCGGCGCAACAGGCACCCCTTATTTCCTAAAATCAGGTGAACGTTCACTTTTAAAAGGTGAACGGCAGAAAAGCCCCTGCCGTGCGGACCTCTACTCGCTTTTTGCCTGCGTGCCCTCTGCGATCATGTTGCGGTTATACACCAGGTGCAGATACATCGCGTCGTGCGCGGCGGTGGGGTTGCGCGAGGCGATGGCGTCGGCCACATCGCGGTGCGTGCGGATAGTTTCCTCGACGAGCTTTTTGCCGGTCACGTCGATAAAGAGGGGGACGGATGCCTTGAGCACGCCCATCAGGCGGGGAACGACGAGGTTTCCGGAGCTCTCGGCAATGGCATTGTGGAACGCGGTGTCGGCGGCGGAGTAATCCTCACCGGCCTCGGCCAGGCGCTCGGATTCGTCGCAGAGCTCTTTGATACAGACGACCTGGTCGTTGGTTGCGTGCTCGGCTGCCATGCGTGCAATCTGCGGCTCGATCATAAAGCGCACCTCGAGTAGGTCGCGCGCCAGACGCTGCTTGTCGTCGATAAAGGTAAAGCCCAGCGGGTCGTCGGCAACGCCGGGGTTTGACGCCACATAGGTGCCCGAACCCTGCTTAATGCGCACGATATTGCGCGACTGCAGCAACTTCATGGCCTCGCGCACGGTGCTCCTGCCGGCGCCCAAGCGCTCGACCAGCACGATTTCCTTGGGCAGGCGATCGCCTTGCTCAAGGTGTTCATCCAGAATCAATTGAATGATTTTCTCCGATATTTGCTCGGGGAGTCCCGATTCGGCGCGGGCCATAGCTATACCTTTCATTACAAAATTCATCTGAGCTATTTTAGCGCACCACGGATGCGATATTGGCCGCTGGATTTGAGTCGGGCGGCTTAGATATACCGTTCGCAGCGCAAATACGACCGTTTACCAAATACATCAGATGTATTTCGAACAAATTCCAAAATGAAACATCAGACCTTTCCAAAACACGCTATAGTCATCAGACGAATTCAAAAGGTCTGATGAATTGGAGGAAAGATGTCAGACCCAACGTTTATGGCTGATCTCACCAGGCTGGTCATCGCGGCCATCGTGGGCATCGCGCTGCTGCTTGCGCTCATCATCAAGTTCAAGCTGCACCCCGTGCTGTCGATGATGGTCTCGGCGCTCGTGATCGGTATCGGAGCCGGCATGCCGCTCGATATGGTGGCAGACACCGTCACCAAGGGCGTGGGCACCACGCTGCAAAACATCGCCTTGCTCATTGGCCTGGGATCGATGTTTGGCCAGATTTTGGAGGAGAGCGGCGGCGCCAAGAAGATCGCCCAGACCTTCATTGACACCTTTGGCCAGGGCCATTCCAGCTGGGCGCTGGGCATCACCGGTTTGGTTATCGGCACTACGGTGTTCTTTGAGGCCGGCGTGGTCGTTTTGATCCCACTTGCGTTTAGTGTGGCATCGCAGACCAAAAAGTCGACGCTCTACTACGGCATCGCGCTGCTCGCGGGACTTGCCGCTGGTTATGCGTTTGTGCCGCCATCGGCCGGGTCGGTTCTGGTCGCCGGCACGCTCGGTGTCGACCTGGGCACCATGATCCTCGTCGGTATCCCTACCGCCTTCATCGCCATGGCGATCGCCGGCGTCATCTGGGGTCGCAACGTGGGCGGTCGCATCTTTACCGATGTTCCGGAGCACTTTACCTCTGCCGAGGGCGCGAGCGACGAAAAGGAGCTTCCCTCCTTTGGCATGGTGCTTGCCATCGTGCTCACGCCGCTTTGTTTGATTTTGCTGGGCACGCTGTCCTCTTATATCCCCATGCCCGCCGAGCTCGCCTCGATTCTCGCCTTCCTGGGCAAGCCGTTCGTCGCTTTGACGCTCGCCACGCTCGTTGCGATGTATCTGCTGGGTGCGCGCCGCGGTTATTCCGGCGCCGAGCTCAAGGCTCTGCTCGACCGTTCGCTTAAGCCCGTCGGCATGATCTTGCTGGTTATCGCCTGTGGCGGCGTCATTCGCTGGATGCTGCAAGACTGCGGCTTGGGCCAGGTTATCGGCCCTATGCTCGAGGCCTCACCGCTGCCTTTGGTGGTCGTTGCCTTTTTGATTGCCGTCATGGTGCGTGCTTCTGTCGGCAGCTCCATCGTCGCTATGACCATGGCATCGGGCATTATGGCCGCCATGCCTGCGGTCGCTGGTGCTTCGGTGCTCATGCGTGCCGCCATCTGTCTTGCCATCTGCGGCGGTGCCACGGCCCTCTCGCACGTCAACGATGCCGGTTTTTGGATGTGCTCCTCGTTCCTGGAGATTGACGAGAAGACCACCCTCAAGTCCTGGACCGTTATGGAGACGCTCATCGGCCTTTCGGGTCTTGCCTGCGCCCTGGTGATTTCGTTCTTCGCCTAGTTCGCGTAGCTAAGCATCTTTCGCCGAGTGCATCGCTCGGCACCCATTTACACCTGATTCATTAACCAACGATTGGTACAACCGTTCAAACCAAAAGAGGAGAACATCATGGACGAGAAGACCAAGGCACAGATTCAGCAGGAGGCCGCCGACCTGGTTGCCAAGCTGCAGCCGCGTTCCGGCAAGTTCCGCACCATCAGCCCCGAGATGGACCCGCTGCGTCTGGGCTCCGGCTGGACGATCGAGGACCTGGACAAGCCGCAGGTCATCATCGAGTCGACCTTCGGTGATTCGCACCCGGGTTCTGCCGGCCTGTTCGAGCTGGTCGAGGAGGTCCGTGCTGGCGTTGCCGAGGCTGGCGGTCACGGCGCCCGTTACTTCTGCACCGATATCTGCGACGGCGAGGCCCAGGGTCACGACGGCATCAACTACTCGCTGCCCAGTCGCGACATGATCGCCAACATGATCGAGATCCATGCCAAGGCCACCCCGTTCGACGCCGGCGTCTTTGTCGCCAGCTGCGATAAGGGCCTGCCTGCGAACCTCATGGCCATGGGCCGCATCAACATCCCCTCCATCGTCGTTACCGGCGGTGTCATGGATGCCGGTCCCGATCTGTTGACCCTGGAGCAGCTCGGCGCGATTTCTGCCCGCTACGAGCGCGGCGAGATCTCCCACGAGGAGCTTGAGTTTGCCAAGCACAACGCATGCCCCAGCTGCGGCGCCTGCTCGTTTATGGGCACCGCGTCGACCATGCAGGTTACCGCCGAGGCCCTGGGCCTTATGCTTCCCGGCACGGCCCTGCTGCCCGCCACCAGCTCCGATCTGCGTGAGTTTGCGCGCGAGGCCGGCCGTCAGTCCGTGTGGCTCTCCGAGCACAACCTGTGCCCGCGCGACATCGTGACCAAGGAGTCCTTCGAGAACCTCATTATGGTCCACGGTGCCATTTCGGGCTCCACCAACTCGCTGCTGCATATCCCCGCGATTGCCCGCGAGTTTGGCATCGAGATGTCCGCCGACGACTTCGATCGCCTGCATCGTGGCGCTCACTACCTGCTCAACGTCCGTCCCGCAGGCGAGTGGCCGGCGCAGTTCTTCTACTATGCGGGCGGCGTGCCGCGCATCATGGAGGAGATCAAGTCGATGCTTCACCTCGATGTCATGACCGTCACCGGCAAGACTCTCGGCGAAAACCTCGAGGACCTTAAGAACAACGGCTACTACGAGAAGTGCGGTCGTTACCTTGAGAAGTGGAATCTCAAGCGCGAGGACATCATCCGTCCGTTTGACCAGGCCTTCGGCACCGACGGTTCCATCGCCATCCTCCACGGCAATCTTGCTCCCGAGGGCGCGGTCGTCAAGCACACCGTCGTTCCGCGCGAGATGTTCCAGGCCACGCTTAAGGCTCGCCCGTTCGATTGTGAGGAGGACGCTATTCACGCCGTCCTGACGCACGAGATCAAGCCCGGCGATGCCGTTATCATTCGCTATGAGGGTCCCAAGGGTTCCGGAATGCCCGAGATGTTCTACACCACTGAGGCTATCGCCAGCGATCCCGAGCTGGGTGCGAGCATTGCCCTGATCACCGATGGCCGCTTCTCCGGCGCCTCCAAGGGCCCGGCTATCGGTCACGTTTCGCCCGAGGCTGCCATGGGCGGCCCGATTGCCCTGATCGAGGAAGGTGATCTGATCCAGATCAACATCCCCGAGCGCTCGCTGTCCATCGTGGGCATCGCCGGCAAGGAGATGGAGCCGGCTGAGGTCGACGCCGTCCTGGCCGAGCGCCGAGCCGCTTGGAAGCCCAAGGCTAATCGTTATACCTCCGGCACGCTCAAGTTCTTTACCGAGCATGCAGTTTCCGCCATTCAGGGTGGCTATATGGAGTAGCGCCCGGGCGCATCAAATTTCCCCTCTCATAGATGCGTGGCACGAAAAGCCCCGAGCTCATACGAGCTCGGGGCTTTTTTCAACCTTAGCTAAAAGCCTCGTCCCTAAATGACTGGTTGGAAGTTGCGCCGAATTGGGGATAGTTTGACGGCGCGGGTGTCGCCAGCGGCCCCTATTTCGCCGTAAATGAGGAGATGGGGGATGCGATAGTATTACGTGGTGATATTCGACAAACCGTGGGCTTCATCCGAGGGCTTTATGGAACAACACCAGCATTATCAGAGCCTGCAAGATCAGGCATACAACGCATTGCGCTCCAAGATCATCTATGCCGAGCTCAAGCCCGGCACGCGCCTTTCGGCGATTGGTCTGGAAAAAGAGACAGGAATCGGGCGTACGCCCATTCGCGAATCCTTTGTGCGCCTGCGCGAGCAGGAGCTGGTCGAAACACGTCCCAAAAGCGGCACCTACGTTTCTAAGATCAGCATGGAACACGCCGAGAATGCCTGTTTCTTGCGCGAAAAGCTCGAAAGAAGCGTACTCATTAAATGTTGTTCGGCTGCTACGCCCGAGCAAAAGCAGCGGCTTGATCAGATTCTTACCGAGTCCGAGTCGCTCGACCATGGCGAAACGCGTCGCTTTTTCGACCTGGACAACCTGTTCCATGAGACGTGTTTTGCGATTGCCGGCCGTCACATGTTGTGGGATTGGATGAAGAGTGTCAATACGCATTTTGAGCGATACAACTGGTTGCGTATGGTGTCGCAGGATTTGGATTGGGAGCCGATTCGTCGGCAGCACCGCCGGATTCTCGAGGCCATTAAGAGGGGCGATACCGACACGGCAAGCTATCTGGCCGAGACGCACTTGCATCTGATGCCCGAGGAGCAGGGCCCGGTTATCGCCTTGCATCCCGACTATTTTGAGCTGTCCAAAGACTCGGCCATCTAACTCGTTCCCTTCATTAGTTGCGGTGAAATAGGGATTGTTTTGCGGCTCTGATGGTGTAAACAGTCCGTATCTCACCGCAACTGCCGGGGTACTATCGGGGCACGAAAAAGCTGCGGCGCCGCTTGGAGGAAAAGACCGGAAGCAAGGGTCCATTCCTCCAGACGGCGCCGTAGCTGTTTTGGTGGCTTGGCTTTTGTCGAAGTGGCTCTGCTGGGCGTGGTCGCCAACCGAGCAGGAAAAGCGGTTCGGGGGCGTGCCGCTTCCGTCACGTTCTATCAGCATACAAGACGGTTTTGGTTCTTGTTCGTGACGGAAACGGCGCGCTTCCGAGCCGCTTTAAAAGAAAGGGGGCGAGGTCTAGGGCACGCCCCCTTTCACGATAGAGAGCTAAACCTAGCCGCGGACCTTCTTGACGACGTCCATGGCCTCGCGGGCGATCTGCTCGACCTTGGAGAAGTCGCCGTCGGCAAACAGGGCCGGCTTGACCATCCAGGTGCCACCGCAGGCGATAATGGCAGAGGAGCTTAGGTACTCCTCGACGTTGGCGGTGCTCACGCCGCCGGTGGGCATAAAGCGGTGACCGACAAACGGAGCGGCGAGGGCTTTGATGGTGTTCAGGCCGCCATACTGGGACGCGGGGAAGAACTTGGTGACCTTGAGGCCCAGGTTCTCGGCGGCGGTAACCTCGGAGGGGGTCACGGTGCCAGGAAGGACGGGCAGGTCGATGTCGATACAGTGCTTCACGACGTCCTCGTTGTAACCCGGGGAGACGATGAACTTGGCACCGGCGGCGCGGGCCTGCTCAACCTGCTCGACGGTCAAAACGGTGCCGGCGCCAACGCACATCTCGGGCTCGGCCTCGGCCATAGCGGCGATGCACTCGGCGGCGCAGGCGGTGCGGAAGGTGACCTCGGCGGACTTCATGCCAGCTGCCATAAGGGCGTGGGCGAGCGGTGCGGCGCCCTCGACCTTGTCAAGCACGACGACCGGCACGATGCCCAGGGACTCAAGCGTGGTGTAGAACTGATCGAACATGATGTTCCTTTCGATGTGTAGCGCGCATGGGCGCGTGATTGCCAAATGTGCTGGTCAGGAGCCGATTTTGGATTGGTTATCGGAGGCACTGCTTGGGGTTCAAGCAATTCCAAAACCGGCTGCGCGACCAGTCGTGTAGGAAATGCCAGGCAAAACCGGAATGGGACTGGTGGTTTTGCCCGGCCGGAGGAATCGGGGAGCGGGCCGCAGGGGTATGGGATCGGAAAGTTGCGGCCCGCGGAATGGAGACGGACTAGCGCGCGACGCGAGTGCCGCCGTCGGCGGCGGATGCCACGGCTGCGATCTCGTCTGCGGTCACCAAGTTGGAATCGCCCTTGATGGTGAGCTTGAGGATCGAGGCTGCAATCGCGTAGTTGACGGCGTCCTGCGGGTCAAAGTCGTTGATGAGGGCATGGACGAGGCCGGCGTTGAAAGCATCGCCGGCGGCAACGCCCTCGAGCACGTGCACATCGTGAGCAGGGGAGAACCAGTGCTCGCCGCTCTCGGCGTCAAAGAGCATGCCCATCCAGATGGAGCGCTCGACGCAGGAGATGTTGCGAACGACCGAGGCGACCTTTTTGCAGCCGTACTCGGCGCAGATCTGACGGGCCATCTCGACATAGGTGTCGCGCTCCTCGATGCCGTGGGCAAGGGAACCAGAGACGCAGGTCATGCCGAGGCCGGCAGGCGCATCCTCGTCGTTGGCGATGCAGATGTCGACGAGCGGCAGGAGCTCCTTCATGGTGGCCTGCGACTTCTCGGGCGACCACATCTTGCTGCGATAGTTCACGTCGCACACGGTGGTGATGCCCTTGGCGCGGCAGACGGCGAGCGCCTCCTTGCACGCGGCGGCCATCTCATCGGAGACGGCGGGGGTCACGCCGGAGAAATAGAAGACATCGATACCCTTGAGGATCTCGTCCCAGTCAAAGACGTCGCGCTTGGCCATGTTGATGGCAGAGAACTTGCGGTCGTAGACGCAACCGTTGCCGCGCTGCGAGGCGCCGACCTCAAAGACGTAGGAGCCAAGGCGATCGCCCTGACGCACGACGCGCGTGGTGTCGACGTCGTAGGCCTTCAACGAACGCAGCGCGCACTCGCCCAGACGGTTGGCCGGGACAACGGAGACGTAAGCGGCCTTGTCGCCCTGGTAGGCGAGGGAAAGGGCGGTGTTGGCCTCAGCGCCGCCATAGCGGACGTCAAATTCGATTGCCTGCTCAATGCGCAGATGGTCTTTGGGCGAGAGCCTCATCATGATCTCGCCAAAGGTAAGAACCGTTTTACCCATGGTCGCGCAGCTCCTTCTTGCTCGTGCGTACACCTTTGATATGGCGTTGGCACGGAGGTGCCAAGACGGTAGGGTACATCTTTGCACCTACGTGCCAACGCTTGCCGAAATCGGTTTACGAAATCGGTTTCGTTTCGAGTTGTAGTATACTCACCTACAGCGTTTTGCAACCGAGATTTTTAAAAAAATGCCTAAAATGGCTCAGACTGCCGACATTGGGAAACGGGGTGCGCTATGGCGCAGATGAGAATCAAGGACATTGCCGCCGAGGCGGGCGTGAGTCCGGCCACGGTCTCGCGCTATCTCAACAACCGCCCCGGGCAAATGACCGAGGAAACCCGTGCTCGCATCGCGGCGGTTATCGAGCGCACCGGCTATCGCCCGCGTGCCGCCGCGCGCAATCTGCGCAGCTCGCGCACCAACCTCATCGGTGTGATCCTGGCCGACATCGCCAACCCGTTCTCGAGCGCCATGCTCGAAGGACTTTCCTCCAGTGCCGCCGCGCGCGGCTGCTCGCTTATGACGGCCATTAGCGGCAACGACTCCGCTAAGGAAGCGGAGTCGCTCACCAGACTTATCGATGCCGGCGTGGACGGCCTGGTCGTCAACACCTGCGGAGGTAATGACGAGGCCATCGCCGCTGCCGCGGGACGCTTGCCCGTTGTGCTGCTCGACCGCGATGTTGCCGACGGCGGCATCGACTTGGTGACATCTAACAACCGTGAGCTGGTCACCGGCTTGGTAGACGCCTTGGTCGCCGCTGGCAGCGAGCGCCTGTGCCTGCTCACCGAGGCAAGCGACGACAGCCCCGTCCGTCGCGAGCGCGCCAAGGCCTTTACTGACGAGCTTTCGCACCGCGGCCTTGCGGGCGAGGTCGTCACCCTGGCCGACGGGGGCGCCACGGGCGTCGGTCGCTTGGACGAGACCATCCGCGACTATGCCGGCAAAAAGCTCGGCCTCATTGCCGTCAACGGCCTGGTTTTCCTGCGTCTGACCGAGGCTCTGGCGCAGCTTGGTCCCTCGCTGCCGGCGGGGCTTAAGATCGCGACGTTTGACGACTACCCCTGGAACCATGTGCTCTTTGGCGGCGTCACCACGGCCGCGCAAGACACCCTTACCATTGCCGAGTGCGTAGTCGAGCGCCTGTCTGAGCGCATCGACGTCGTTACCACCACCGTGGGCGAGGCCGCAAAGCTGGCGCCCAAACGCATCGAGATCCCCGGCCACATCGAGCACCGCGCATCGACCTCGCGCTAGCCGCTCGTTCGCAACGGCCTGTTCGCACACGTTTTTTGAGCGCTTGATACGCTTTAACCCTGCGGAAACATTTTTCTGCGATAGTATCTGCGATATAGACCAGTCGAAACCCGCCCGAAAGAAAGGGGAGCGACATGAACCAGCAGAACATCGATTACGTACTCCGCTCCGTAGAGCAGCGTGACATCCGCTTTGTGCGTCTGTGGTTTGTCGACATTCTCGGCCGCCTCAAGAACTTTGCCATTAGTCCCGAGGACCTCGAGGTCGCTTTTGAGGAGGGTATTGGCTTTGACGGCTCCGCTATCGAGGGCTTTGCCACGCCCGAGGAAGCCGACATGCTCGCATTCCCCGATGCTTCGACCTTCCAGATCCTGCCGTGGCGCCCGAGCCATAACGGCGTTGCCCGCGTGTTCTGCGACGTGTGCACTCCCGATCGCAAGCCGTTTGCCGGCGACCCGCGCGATGCGTTGCGCCGCATGTTCTACAAGGCCGAGAAGGCCGGCTATCTGCTCAACGTGGGCGCCGAGCTGGAGTACTACTACTTCCCCGACGAGCACACCCCCGAGCCGCTCGACAACGTGGGCTACTTCGATCTTTCGGTGAGCGATGCCGCCCGCGACCTGCGTCGCAACACGGTCCTCACGCTCGAGAAGATGTCCGTGCCCGTGGAGTACACCTTCCACGCCGCCGGCCGCTCGCAACACGGCATGAGCCTGCGCCACGCCGAGGCCCTGAGCATGTCCGACGCCATCACCACGGCCAAACTCATCATTAAGCAGCAGGCCTACGAGAGCGGTTGCCATGCCTCCTTTATGCCCAAGCCGTTGGCGGGCGAGGACGGCAGCGCCATGTTTTTGCATCAGTCGCTGTTCGACCACGACGGCAACAACGTCTTTTGGGGCGAGGATGACGAGAAGTACCACCTCTCCGATATCGCCAAGCACTACATGGCCGGCATCCTGGCGCACGCGCGCGAGATTAGCGCCATCACCAACCCCACGGTCAACTCGTACAAGCGCATCACCACGGGTGGCGACTCCGTGCCACAGTACGCCACGTGGGGCCTGCGCAACCGCGCGAGCATGGTCCGCATCCCGGTCTACAAGCCTGGCAAGCAGCTGTCCACGCGCATCGAGCTGCGCAGTCCCGATCCCATGGCCAATCCGTACCTGGTCAACGCCGTCACGCTGGCGGCTGGTCTGGACGGCATCGAGCGCAAGCTGGAACTCCCGCCCGAGGCAACGGCCGAGACGCTCAAGCTTACCGACCGTCAGATGCTCGAGGCCGGCTACACGCCGCTGCCGCGCTCGCTCAAAGAGGCACTCGACGTGTTTGAGGACTCGCAGTTTATGAAGGATGCCCTCGGCGAGCACATCCACGGCTTCTTCCTCAAAAAGAAGCGCGACGAGTGGCATAAGTTTGAGTCCACGATCACCGAGTGGGAGATCAAGCACTACCTGGCGAACTCCTAATCGCGCTGGCTTGTTCCAGTACGATTGAGCTCATTTCTTTGGAGGCCGATATGTCCGAAAAGAGTGCCCTGTTCATGGCGCGCACGACGCGCTTCCACGAGTTTGCCCGCAGCTTGACGACCACCCTGGGTGTCGAGGTGAGCCTGGCTACCCCCGATTCGCCGACTGCGGCGCACGACTTTGACCTGCTGATCCTCGATTCCGACGGCATCCGCAGCGACCGCATCGATCAGATTGCCAAGTGGCTTGACGATCGCGGCGGCGTCCCCATGTTGGTGATTGTCGACGACGAGGCACTCGGTACCTTGCGCCTGCCGAATCACGCGCATGCCGACTTTGTATGCCCCACGGCGACGCCCAACGAGCTCAAGGCTCGCGCACAGCGCCTGATGGGCGAGGAGGAGACCGTCGCCGCCGACGATGTGCTCAACATCGATAACCTCGAGATCAACCTGGCCACCTACCAGGTGACGCTCGATGATGAGCCTATCGACCTGACGCTGATGGAGTACTCGCTGTTGAGCTTTTTGGCGACGCATCCCAACCGTGCCTACAGCCGCGAGGTGCTGCTGCACCGCGTGTGGGGTTTTGAGTACTGCGGCGGCACCCGTACCGTCGACGTGCACATCCGACGCATCCGCTCCAAGGTGGGCCCGCAGATTGCGGCACACATCACCACCGTCCGCGGCGTGGGCTATCTGTTTAAGGACTAGCTTTTCACCACAAAGGGGACAGGCACCTTTGTGGTGGTTTTGCCGCATGCGTGGGTTCCTTTCGGGTCCGCAACAGAACTTAAGCCTTCCTAAAAGATTGCGTTCTCATACACGTGCACCCGCATATTGGGGTACAACTCAACGTAAACAATGATGGCCCGCCACGTGTTTGGCGGGCCTTTGGTTATTTGACGAAAGGATCGCAGCTATGAGCGAGAACGATTCTCAGCGTCCCCAGGACGCGGGCAACGCCGGCGAGACCCAGCAGCAGCCGCGCGTGCAGGTGGAGTCGACGCCTGCCGACAGCAACATTCCCTACGTGCAGGCCTACGACACACAGACCGGCAAGCCGCTGGGCAGCCAGCAGGTTGTAAACAAGCACACAGTGGTCAAGACTAAGACCAAAAAGCTGCCGATCTTTATTACGGCACTCGCCGGCTGTGCCTGCGGCGCCCTGTTGGTCATCGCACTCATTATGAGTGGCACGCTCGATATCGGCGGCGGCAGGAACGCCGTGACGGCGGGTGCTTCGGGTTCATCGACGCAAAAGATCACCATCGACTCCGAGGACACCACGCTGGCCGAGGCCGTCTCTGCCAAGGCCCTGCCCTCCGTTGTTTCCATCACCGCTACTTCGAGCGGTAGCCAGAATGGCTCGCTTTCGCAGTCTGCCGACGAGTCGGATGGTTCGGGCAGCGTCGGTTCGGGCGTGGTGCTCGATACCGAGGGCCACATCCTCACCAACAACCACGTGGTTGATGGCTATGATCAGTACGTGGTGACCATGGATGACGGCACCACCTACGAGGCCGAGTTCGTGGGCAACGATGCCTCGAGCGACCTGGCCGTCATCAAGCTCAAGGATGCAGACGCCTCCAAGCTTACGCCGATCGAGATCGGCGATTCCTCCAAGCTCAACGTGGGCGAGTGGGTCATGGCGATCGGCTCGCCGTTCGGCAACGAGCAGTCTGTCTCCACGGGTATCGTGTCGGCGCTGTATCGCTCCACGGCCATGAGCTCTACCAGCGGTAACACCATCTACGCCAACATGATCCAGACCGATGCCGCCATCAACCCGGGCAACTCCGGCGGCGCGCTCGTCAACGACAATGGTGAGCTGGTGGGCATCAACTCGCTCATCGAGAGCTACTCGGGCTCCAGCTCGGGTGTTGGCTTTGCCATTCCGGTCAATTACGCCAAGAACATTGCCGACCAGATCATCGACGGCAAGACGCCGGTGCATCCGTACATGGGAGCTACGCTTTCGAGCGTCAATGCGCTTAACGCCCGCACCAACAAGCTGAGCACCGATAGCGGCGCGTATGTGGCGAGCGTCGTTGAGGATGGTCCTGCCGCCAAGGCCGGCATTCAGGAGGGCGATGTCATTACCAAGCTGGGCGACGACGAGATTACGAGCGCCGATGGCCTGATCATCGCGCTGCGCAGCCACGAGGTGGGCGAGAAGGTCGAGATCACGCTCATGCGCGGCAAGGAAGAGAAGAAGGTCACGGTTGAGCTGGGCTCCGATGAGGAGCTGCAGAACCAGCAGCAGGACGACAGTTCGACCGACACCGGCAACGGCGGTATTACCGACGAGCAGCTGCGCCAGTACCTGGAGGAGCTGCTGGGCCAGCAGGGCCAGGGTCAGGGCTACGGCCAGGGTTACTAACGAGCCGTATCGCACATACCGATGCCATAGGGGCTGTTCCGCCAACGCGGGACAGCCCCTCTTTTCTTATTGATCCGTTGGGGACGGAGGAAAACGGATCATTTAGAGTTGATAAGAGCATGGTTGGATCGCGCGATCCAACCCGGTCTAGCGGCTGCCGATTCGGTGCGGTTTGAGACCGCTATTCGGCCCCGTTGCGACCGGTGGTACTCTTGTATCCGTTTGAAATCGAGCGAAGGAGTGCCGCTATGGAGCAATCGAGCCTGTTTGGTGACGGCGTGGACATCGATACCGAAACGCCCACGACCGCGGAAGCCACCGCACCGACCGACGCCCGTGCCCAGGCGGCAGCGCGCGCGGCCGAGCTGCGCCATGAGCTCGATTACCACGCCTATCGCTACTATATGCTCGATGCGCCTGAGATCACGGACGCCGCCTTTGACAAAATGCTCGTTGAGCTGCAGGAAATCGAGGCGACCTATCCCGACCTGGTGACGTCCGACAGCTATACCCAGCGCGTGGGCGGCTACGTGAGCGAGCAGTTTACGCCGGTCACGCATATGGCGCGCATGTATTCCATGGACGATGCCATGGATCTGGACGAACTCGACGCATGGCTCCAGCGCGCCGAGGATGCGCTCGGTGCTGGCAGCGTCACCTATACCTGCGAGCTTAAGATCGACGGCCTGGGCGTGGCACTTACCTACCAAAACGGCACCTTCGTACGCGCGGCCACACGTGGCGATGGCACCACGGGCGAGGACGTGTCGCTCAACGTCCGTACCATCAAGGATGTGCCCATGCACCTGTCCGAGCCGGCGCTCGCTCACATGGGCGCCGACCGCGAGCGCGCCATCGAGGTGCGCGGCGAGGTCTACATGCCTAAGGGCAGCTTTGTTCGTCTGAATGAAGAGGCCGATGCCGAGGGGCGCGACCCCTTCGCCAACCCGCGCAACGCTGCCGCCGGCAGCCTGCGTCAGAAGGATCCCAAGGTCACGGCGCGCCGCGACCTAGCCACCTTTATCTACGCCATCGCCGATACCGATCCGCTGCACGTTCACAGCCAGCGCGAATTTCTCGACTGGCTGCGCAACGCCGGCTTTAGCGTCAACCCCAACGTGGCTCGTTGCGCCACGCCGGCCGAGGTTCACGAGTTCTGTGCCCAGGCCCTCGAGCACCGCGGCGATCTCGATTACGACATCGACGGCGTGGTCGTAAAGGTGGACAGCTTCCAGCAGCAACTCGACCTGGGCTTTACCGCCCGCGCGCCGCGCTGGGCCATTGCCTTTAAGTTTCCGCCCGAGGAAAAGCAGACCATCCTACGCGAAATCCGTATCCAGGTGGGTCGCACCGGTGTGCTCACGCCGGTCGCCGAGTTCGACCCGGTGACAGTCGCCGGCTCCACCATCGCGCGCGCCACGCTGCACAACATCGACGAGATCCGTCGCAAAAACGTGCGCGAGGGCGACACCATCATCGTGCACAAGGCGGGCGACGTGATTCCCGAGGTCGTGGGCCCGGTGCTCGACAAGCGTCCGGCCGATTCGGTCGACTGGCGTATGCCCGAGGTTTGCCCCGTGTGCGGCAGCCCCGTGGTCCACGAGGATGGCGAGGTGGCCTACCGCTGCGTGTCCATCGACTGCCCCGCGCAGCTCAAGGAGCGCCTGCTCCACTGGGTGAGCCGCGGCTGCATGGACGTCGACGGCCTGGGCGACGAGATCGTCGACAAGATGATCGCCGCCGGCCTGATCCACGATGTCGCGGACTTCTACCAGCTCACGGTCGACGACATCGCAGGCCTGGACACGGGGCGCACCTATGCTAGCTCCAACAGCAAAAAAGGCGTCAAGAAGGGCGATCCCATCCCGGTGGGCCTCAAGACGGCCGAGAAAATCATCGCCGAGCTCAACAAGTCCAAGAGCCAGCCGCTCGGTCGCGTGCTGTTTGCCCTGGGTATCCGCCACGTGGGCAAGAGCGTGGGCGAGGTCATCGCTGAGCGATTCCTGTCGATTGACAAGCTCATTTTGGCGAGCGAAGAGGACATCGCCGAGTGCGAGGGCATCGGTCCCAAGATTGCGGCGAGCGTCAAGCAGTTCCTGGCCGTGCCCGAGAACCTTGCCGTGCTGGAACGTCTGCGCCAGGCGGGCCTTTCGCTCGAGGTCGACTTGGGCGCTGCGCACGCGCAAGCCGCAGCCGACGCTGGCGTGGCGGGCGAGCTCGCCGACGCACAGCCACTCGCGGGTCTGACCTTCGTGCTGACAGGCACGCTCGTCAACCGCACCCGCGACGAGGCGGGCGCGGCGCTCAAGGTGCTTGGTGCCAAGGTCTCGGGCAGTGTTTCAAAGAAGACGAGCTATCTGGTCGCCGGCCCCAAAGCGGGCTCCAAGCTCACCAAGGCCGAGCAGCTGGGTGTGCCCGTGCTGGACGAGGATGCACTCGAGCAGATCTTGGCTACTGGTGAGGTGCCCCAGGCTTAGGACATCGATAATCAAATTAGAAAACCTCCCGGAAAGGTTGATACTTTCCGGGAGGTTTTTATTTGGGCGTGGTGGCGGGCAGCATGATCTGCGTCATGTAGGTTGCTGAGGGTGACCCTGCGGAGCGGTGTCGTTCCGGAGCGATAGAAGATTCATACAAAGCAAAGGGGCCCCGCAGTGAGGTTCCACAACGGGGCTGCCCCATTGTGATGAGTTTTATACACTTTAACATTAACATTAACGTGTATACTTAGCAGTGAAGATATATGTTGAGAGGAGCAGTTATGGTTACCGTCGCGTTTTCGGAACTGCGCCAAAACCTTACGCAGGTGGCCGAAAAGGTTGCCAATGAGGGCGAGGAGGTTGTGGTCTTCAAGCGGAGCAAGCCGTTGTTCAAGATCGTGCCGCTCGACTATCAAAGCCCGGTTGCAGTGGAATATGACGCTGCCCAGGAGCGCGGGGGTGCAAAGCCGACGTGCGGCTCGGACAAGCCCAAGCGCGACGTGGGTACGATGTGGCATCCCAAGATCACCTGGAAGGAGATCCGTGAGATGCTCGCGGAGAATGAGGACTACCAGGAGTATCTCGATATCGTAGCCAAAATGCCAAAAGGAACGCCGCTCGATACGATGACGGTTGAAGATGAAAAGCGCGTCGCGAGGGAGCGCTACCTATGAGGGCATTTCTCGATACCAATTTTCTGCTCGATTGCGTGCTTCCGGGCCGGCCGGAGCACGCAGCGGCGCAAACGATCAAGGGGCTCGTCGACGTGGGGCTTATCGAGGGCGTTGTTTCGGCCTGCTCTCTCAAGGACGCGTACTACATTCTCACCAAACAGGCCGGCGAGGCGCGCGCCCGCGAGGTGGTGCGCGACTGCCTTAAGAGCTACTCGGTAGAGCCTCTCGACCAAGAAGCTTGTTTTACCTCCGCCTATTCCGATGAGCCGGACTTTGAGGACGGCTGTATCCGTGCGATGGCCGAGCGTGCCGGCGTGGACTTTATCATCACGCGTGACCGCGCCGCTTTTGTGCGCTCGACCATCAAGACCTTCTCGCCTGCAGAGTTCATCCGTGCGTTTCCGATTCCGGAGGAGTAAAACCGCCATATCGGGGATTGTCCCCGGCGTTTGGCGAGCTTGTTGGGAGGCTCCTGGTCCAGTGACTGTTACAAAAAACGGCTATAGCAAATTTGTTGTACTTCGATCTGAAGACTATGACTTCATGGTTCAGGAACAGGCTAAGGCTCGTCTGATGGCTCGTATAGCTGTGGCCGAGAAGGAGCGTGCTGCTGGCATGGCGCGTGATGCCTTTGAGGCTCTCGATGACCTTGAGGCAAAATATGGCCTATAACGTCAAGATTCTGCCTTCAGCCGAACGTTTTCTGGGCAGTTCTTATTTGGACGGGGCAACCGGCACCGTGATCTGCGTCACATAGGTCGCGGGGTCGTCGCTGATGATGTCGTCGATGAGGGCGATTTCGCGTTGCCCCGCTACGCCACCAGCTTGTCAAAAGCCCCGCGCCGGTTGAGCACGGTAAACGCGACAACACAGATGACTGCCGACAAAATCGATCCGCACGGCGAGGCGATGCCCATGGGAAACAGCGTGTCGGAATAGGCGTTCGACAGCAGCCACGCGCCCGGCACGCGAATGAGCGCCACGGCTAGTACGTTGTGCGCAAAGCCGATGTAGCTCTTGCCGTATGCAGCGAAAAAGCCACTAAAGCAAATGTGGATGCCGGCAAAAATCGCGTCGAAAATATAGCTGCGCATATAGCCGGTGCCGGCCGCGACCACCGCAGAGTCCTTGGCAAAAAAGCCGATAAACGCCGGCGCCACCAGCCACATCAGCACCGTGATCAGGCAGCCGTACACCACCGAGATCGTCATGGCGTCTTTAAGCACCTGACATGCGCGGTCGCCCTTGCCCGCGCCGGCGTTTTGCGCCGTGAGCGCGCTGACGGTGGCACCCATGGAACTCGGCACAATGAACAAAAAGCTGATCATCTTCTCGACCAGGCCCACGGCGGCGGCGTCGACGAGCCCTCGGTGGTTGGCAATGACGGTGATGAACATAAACGCCACCTGGATGCAGCCGTCCTGCACGGCCACGGGCACGCCGATCTTAAGAATGCTGCCGAGCACCTCGGGCTGGGGGCGCAGGTCGCTGCGCTTAACGTGGATGTTCGTGCGGCGGCTCTTGAGCCACACGAGTGCGAGGGCAACGCTGGCCGTCTGGGCGGTTACCGTGCCGAGCGCCGCGCCCACGGGGCCGAGCCCCATGTGCCCGATAAACAGAAAATCGAGCGCGATGTTAATGATGCACGCCACGCCGATCACGTACATGGGCGAGCGCGAATCGCCCAGCCCGCGAAAGATGGCCGAAAGAATGTTGTATGCGGCGATAAACGGAATGCCGACAAAGCAGATACGCAGGTAGGCGGCGGTTCCTTCGACTGCCTCGGCCGGCGTGCCAATGAGTGCCACAATCTGCGGACACAATGCAAGCAGGACAGCGGCCAGCACCACCGAGACGCCCATAAAGAGCGTGATGGTGTTGCCGATGGCGGTCTCGGCGCGGTCGAAGCGGCGCGAACCCACGGCGTGGCCGACGATGACCGTCGTTCCCATGGCTAGACCCACGAGCGTCACGGTAATGATATAGAGCGTCTGCGCACCATTGCCCACGGCGGTGATGCCGGCGGCGCCGCTAAACTGCCCCATCATGTACAGGTCGGCCATGCCGTAGAGCATCTGCAAAAAGTACGAGAGCATATAAGGCAGGGCAAAGACCGCGATGGTCTTAAGGACATTGCCGCGTGTGAGGTCGTGTTCCATGGGCGGGGCTTTCTGGCTGGGTTCGTTTACGTACCAGTGTAGTGAAAACCCTACAACGATTGTAGAGTCAAGGTTTGTGTTGACGCCGAAGCGAAAAAGTCTCGCGCACCATTATTCCGAGTGAATATGGACACACATCACGAGAACTCGCCGCCGGCGCTAACCTTGCAGAAAACGATTTCGGAATACTTGACACCATTATTCGGCGCGCAATAATACGTGCGTTTGCGAACAACGTTTGATGGGGGTTGAACCTGCGTGCGCAATCTCAAAATACTGTTTTCCTATCTAGGGGCATACCGTCGCGATGCCATCCTCGGCGTGTTCTTTGTGTCGGTCGAGACGGTGCTCGAGCTGTTTATCCCGGTCATCATGGCCAACATCATCGATGTGGGCGTGCCTGCGGGTGATATCAACTACATGCTGCTGCAGGGCGCGTACATGTTGGTGTGCGCTGCGCTTTCGCTGGTACTGGGCTTGGGTTATGCCCGCACGTCCGCCCGCGTTGCCTCGGGCCTAGGCACTAACCTGCGCGAGGCCGAGTACAAAAAGATTCAGACGCTCGCTTTTGGTAACCTGGACAACTACGACGCCAGCTCGCTCGTCACCCGCATGACCACGGACATCACCGTTATCCAAAATGCTGTGGGCAACGGCTTTCGCCCTATGGTGCGCGGCCCGGTGACGCTTATCGTCGGCCTTATCTACGCGCTGATGCTGTCGCGCCCGCTCGCCACCGTCTTTGCGATCATCTTGCCCGTGCTGGCAATCGTACTGGGCGTCATCACCTATCGCGTCAGTCCGCTCTACCGCCAACTCCAGACCTCGATGGACCACCTCAACGGCGTGGTACAGGAAGACCTCACCGCCGTGCGTGCCGTCAAGGCCTACGTTCGTACCGAGCACGAGGAGGCCAAGTTCGACACCGTCAATACCGAGCTCGCCGGCACTGCGACGAAGACCTTTGGCAACGCGGTGCTCAACCTGCCGGTGTTTCAGCTGTCGATGTACGTGGCTGCGCTCTCTATCCTGTGGATTGGCGGCCGCATGATTCTCGCCGGTAAGCTGGGCGTGGGCTCGCTCACGGGCTTTATGAGCTACGTGCTGCTGATCATGAACTCGCTCATGATGATTTCCAACGTGTTTTTGCTGCTCACGCGCGCTCTTACGAGTGTGGGCCGTATCGCCGAGGTGCTCGATGAGGAACCCTTTATCGCCAACCCCGCGGGAGACCTCGCGATTGCGGCACCAGCGGACGGCAGTATCGAGTTTCGCGACGTTTCCTTTAAATACCGCGCGGATGCAGCCGAGGATGTGCTCGAGCATATCGACCTTCGCATCGAGAGCGGCTCGACGGTGGGCATCCTCGGCGGCACGGGATCGGGCAAGAGCTCGCTTGTGCAGCTGATTGCGCGCCTGTACGACGCTACCGAGGGCGCCGTGCTTGTGGGCGGACGTGACGTGCGTGACTACGACCTGGCTACCTTGCGCGACGCGGTGGGCATTGTGCTGCAGAAGAATGTGCTGTTCACGGGCACCGTGCGTGAGAACCTGCAGTGGGGCAATCCGCAGGCGTCGGACGATGAACTCCTCGCGGCTTGCCGCGCGGCGTGCGTGGACGAGTTCCTTGATCGCATCGGCGGGCTGGACGGCGAGTTGGGCCAAGGCGGCGCTGGTGTTTCGGGTGGCCAGAAGCAACGCCTGTGCATCGCGCGCACGCTGCTCAAGCATCCGCGCGTGCTCATTTTTGATGACTCCACCAGCGCGGTCGATATGGCGACCGACGCTAAGATTCGCGAGCACATCGCTCGGATTTCCGATACGACCGTGCTCATCATCGCCCAGCGTATCGCGAGCGTCATGGATGCCGATCGCATTGTGGTGTTGGACGACGGTCGTGTCCACGGCGTGGGCACGCACGAGGAGCTGCTGGCGGGCGACAACATCTACCAGGAGATTTACGCCTCGCAGATGGAGTTTGCGGGGAACGCGGACGCCGGCGACGGCTGCGACGATGGCTGCGCGAATGATTCGTTCTCCTCCGTCCCCAGCAGATCACCCTTGGAAGGGGGTGAGCGCCGTGCCTAAGACCGCAGCCCAAGCACGCCCGGCCGACCTCAAGCGCACTGTGCGCCGCTTGCTCTCCTACATGGGGCATGCCAAGTTCTCGTTGCTCGCGGTGGGCGTGCTCGCCTCCGTTGCCGCCATCGCGAGCCTCGCCGGCACCTACATGGTGCGCCCCATCGTTAACGGTTTGGCCACGGGCGGGGAGGAACTGCTTGCCAAGCAGGTCATCCTGACGGCGATCATCTACGCCGCGGGCGTGCTCTCGGCCCTGGGCTACTCGCAGATTATGGTGCGCGCGGCCCAACACGTGGTGTCCGATATTCGCCGCGACCTGTTCGCGCACATCCAGACGCTGCCGCTCAGTTATTTTGACAGCACGCGCTCGGGCGACATCATGAGTTTTTTCACCAACGACGTCGACACCGTCTCCGAGGCGCTCAACAACAGCTTTGCCAACGTGATTCAGGCCGCCATTCAGGTTGTGGGCACCACGGCTATGCTCATCATCCTTAACTGGCAGCTCACGATTATCACACTCGTGTGCGATGCGGCCATTGTGCTGTATGCGCGCTACTCGGGCGCGCGCTCTAAGCGTTTCTTTGCTGCCCAGCAGGCATCGCTTGGCGACCTGGACGGATATATCGAAGAAATGGTCTCGGGCCAAAAGGTCATCAAGGTCTTTAACCGTGAGGCAGCGAATGTCGCCGGCTTCACCTGCCGCAACGACGAGCTTCGCCGCACCGGTACCGCCGCCGTGAGCTATGCCAACTCCATGGTGCCCATGACCGTCGTGATTGGCTACGTCAACTATGCCATCGTCGCCGTGGCGGGCGGCATGCTCTGCATCAAGGGGCTCGCCGATGTGGGCGCACTTGCAAGCTACCTGGTCTTTGTGCGCCAGGCCGCCATGCCCATCAACCAGTTTACGCAGCTCGACAACTTCTTGCTCAACGCGTTGGCCGGTGCCGAGCGCCTGTTTGCGGCTATGGACCTTGAGCCCGAGGTGGACGAGGGCTGCGTGGAGCTGGTGCAGACGGGCGATGCCGCGTGGGCGTGGAAAATTCCCGAGGGCCAGGGCGTGGGCGTCTACGGGCACCTGAATGACGTGGCAGCCGTTGATGAGTCGGGCCGCGCGGTGGCCGCCGACGGCACCGAGCTCACGTGCGGCTTGGTCCCGCTTGCCGGCGACGTGCGCTTCCATGCCGTGGACTTTTCCTACGTGCCGGGCGCCCGCGTGCTCACGGACCTCAACCTGTTTGCCAAGCCGGGGCAAAAGATTGCGTTTGTGGGCTCCACGGGCGCCGGCAAGACGACCATTACCAACCTCATCAACCGCTTCTACGAGGTCGATGACGGCGAGATCACGTACGACGGCATCGACGTCAAGCACATTGCCAAGGCCAGCCTGCGCGGGTCGCTCGGCATTGTGCTGCAGGATACGCACCTGTTTAGCGGCACCATTGCGCAGAACATCCGTTTTGGCAAGCTCGACGCGACCGACGAGGAGGTGCGCGCCGCTGCCGAGGCAGCCTGCGCCGACTCGTTTATCCGCCGCCTGCCTAGAGGGTACGACACACCGGTTACGGCCGACGGCGCTAACCTGTCACAGGGCCAGCGCCAACTGCTCGCCATCGCGCGCGTGGCCGTCGCCGATCCGCCGGTGCTCATCCTGGACGAGGCCACGAGCTCCATTGACACGCGTACCGAAAAGCTCATCGAGCGCGGTATGGACCGCATCATGCGCGGACGCACCACCTTTATGATCGCGCACCGCCTGTCCACCGTCCGCGACGCCGATGCCATCATGGTCCTCGAACACGGCCGCATCATCGAGCGCGGCACGCACGAAGAGCTGCTCGCCCAGCACGGCGAGTACTGGCAGCTGGCGCATGGCTTAAAAGAGTTGGATTAACCCGTTCGAGCACGATGCTTTGACCCCTCCATGCCCCTCACTCCGCCTCAAACCATCACAACATTCGACGTTTTTTGCCAAAATCGGGAAAAGCATCGAATGTTGTGATGGTTTTTCTGCCGCTCGACCGGGTGGAATCGCTTTCTTGCGCACGGAGGTGTGCGGGCCCGTGGGCAGGGGAATAAGGTTGGTTATCCGACTCCATTGGAGGGCTCATGGACCTGCCGATCGTCCTGTCCCATAAGACTGCCTGGCTGTACCACAACGTGGCGCGCCCGTCCGAGCCGCTCTCGCGAGCAAGCAGCCTATACGATGAGGACTCGCTTGCTAACGAGGCGGAGCCGACCGCGAGCCTGCCCAAATTGGGACTCGATACCAAGGGGCTGAGGGCTTCAACGGCAGTTGGGATCGTTACCGACTATCTAGTTTCGCTCGGTATTCCACGAGAAGAGCTCGATCATATCGACACGCTCGTCAACTTCGATTTTGAGCGCTCGACGCCGGCTGGATTTAGGTGCCACGTGTTTGGGGCGCCGGTACCTCCAAGCCATCTTATCGAGGTGGCAGAGGACCTTCTAGTGGTTGATGAGGCCATGTGCTTTGTCCAAGCGGGTTCATGGATGAGCGAGCCCGAGCAGCTGGAATATGGCTACGAAATCTGTGCCCGATACCATTTGAATCATCTGTCGACAGGCGATTATATCGAGATGGGGCAGAGGTATACCGTTGCCGACTTGATCGCCTATTGCAATGAGAACCGATCTCGTCAGGGGGCTATACGCGCGGCCACCGTGCTCAAGCGCGTGCACGATGGCGCGCGGTCGCCCATGGAGACGGCCACCGCAATCATGGTCGTAGCAAAACGTTCCCAGGGAGGGCTGGGATACGCCAAGATCGAGCTCAACCATCGGGTCGATGTTCCCAACGAGTTCAAGTATCTCACAAAGGCCGGGTATTTCGAGATCGACGTATATGCGTCTGCGAGCGGTACGGGGATTGAATACAACGGCTCGGACCATCTTGATAAACAGCGCAGCGCGTCGGATGCGGAGCGTATGACCGTGCTAAGCGCGCTGGGCTTTAGGATGATCGTCCTCACCGGGACTCAGTTTGCCCACCAGCTGCAATTGCACCGGGCGATGAACGCCATCGCGCTCGCTATGGGCCTTAAGTGCGACCGAAGCGAAGCGTTCCAAAAGCGGCAGAACGACCTGCGAGAATTCGTGATTCGGCACTGGGACGGCGGCCTTTAGGGGCGCTTTGGTCCTTCTACGGGGTGCTGTGGGCAGGCAAACCATCACAACATTCGACGTTTTTTGCCAAAAACGGGAAAAGCGACGAATGTTGTGATGGTTTGTATGCTGAGGATGGGCTTGGGAAGCCGGTTTTGCTCGAAGCGACCTGTCCTGTCGTACGGGTGTCGGCATGATTCTCTCGTGGGGTATTATGTTTTCCGAAGAATAAAACGCCGCGTGAGGGGAGGGCCGCGTGGACGGGCACGTGCAACATGACGGTTTTGGCCGCGATATCAACTACCTGCGCATTGCCGTTACCGACAAGTGCAATTTCCGCTGCATTTACTGCATGCCGGCCGATGGCGTGGCGCCCCGTGCACACGACGAGCTGCTCAGCGCCGAGGAAATCGCCCGCTTTGTGCGCTTGGTGGCGGGGGAGGGCATTCGCCGCGTGCGCCTGACGGGTGGCGAGCCGCTGGTCAGCCGCCGTATCATCCCGCTCATCCGTGACATCCGCGCGATCCCGCAGATCGAGGACATCTCACTCACCACCAATGGCGCTCTGCTGCCCAAGCTGGCGCCGCAGCTCAAAGATGCCGGGCTTAATCGCGTCAACATCTCGCTCGACACGCTCGACCCTACGCTCTTTGGAAAGATCACGCGCCTGGGCCGACTCGAGCAGACCATGGCTGGCATCGACGCGGCGCTGGCTTGGGGCTTTGAGCCCGTTAAGGTCAACTGCGTTGTGGTGCGCCGGCTCAACCAGGACGTGGCGGCCCTCGCACGGCTGACCGTCGACCGCCCCATCCACCTGCGCTTTATCGAATACATGCCCATTGGCGACGAGCACACGAGCTCGCATTGTGCCGTAGACCCTCACGCGCCCACACTCAATCCCGAGCTGTGGGACGCGAGCGATACCGTGCCGAGCGACGAGCTGCGGGCGCGCATCAATGCCGGGGCCGCCGCGACGGGACTGGGCGAGCTCGAGCCGCTCGACATCAACGACGCTCCTGCCGGCGCGGGCCCTGCACGCTACTGGCACTTTCCGGGCGCGGCGGGAACGGTTGGCTTCATTAGCGCCATGTCCAATCATTTTTGCGCGAGCTGCAACCGTCTGCGCCTGACGGCCGATGGCAACGTGCGTCCGTGCCTGTTCAGCGATGCCGAGTATTCGGTGCGTGAGGCGCTGCGCCGTGGTGATGATATGCAGGTACTTTCGATTTGGCGCGATGCCGTGGCCCACAAACCGCAGGAACACGCGATAATTGAGGGCACGCAACGATTTATGTCCCAAATCGGAGGATGATCATATGGCCAAGAGCAGGTACGCCGATGCCACCAAGGCCGCTCGCAGGGCCGCGATGTCTGCCCACAAAGCCACGGCTGCGGCCAGCGATGCCGTCACGGGCGCGCAGCCGACTGCCAGTGCTGCCACCGAGCCCGCCCGTGACGCCCGTCGCGACGAGCTGACGCACGTGGACGCCAAGGGCGAGGTGCGCATGGTCGACGTGTCCGACAAGGCCGAGACCCATCGCATTGCCATCGCCGAGGGCACCATCCTCATGCACCCCGAGACGCAGACCATGGTGCTGCAGGACCGCGCCAAAAAGGGCGATGTGCTCGCCTGCGCGCGTGTGGCGGGCATTATGGCCATCAAGCGCACAAGCGACATCATCCCCATGTGCCATCCGTTGCTCATTACCAAGAGCAAGTGCGACATTACGCCCATCGCTGCGGCGGGGACGCCGGCCGAGGACGTGCCCGAGGGCTGGGCGCCGGCGCGCGCGGACGGGCAGGTTGGCTTCCACGTGCTGGTTACGGCGGGCGTGACGGGCAAGACGGGTATCGAGATGGAGGCCCTGACCGGCGCGAGCGCTGCATGCCTAACGATCTACGACATGTGCAAGGCGGTCGATCGCGGCATGGAGATCGTCGACGTGCGCCTGCTGCACAAGGAGGGCGGCCGCTCGGGCGTGTGGGATCGTGTAGAGCGTCAGGCCGCTGCCGTTGAGGCCGTGGCCGCTGACGGTGCCGCGCCCGCAAGCGCACCCGTCGCCGTCGCGCCCGCAGCTCCCACTCCGGCCGTCCCCGCGATCGCGTTTATCGGCTACCAAAACTCGGGCAAGACCACGCTCGTCGAGAAGGTTATCGCCGAGCTCACCCGCCGCGGCCTGCGCGTGGGCTCGCTCAAGCATCATGGGCATCACGGCTTTGATATCGATGTACCCGCTAAGGACACCTGGCGCCATCATCAGGCCGGATCCAAGCACGTGGGCCTCATCTGCGCCACGCGCTGGGCGGAGTACGCCGACACGCGCGAGGAGGACGAGATGCCCGCGCGCGAGCTGCTGTCGCGTTACAACGATGTCGACGTGGTGATCATCGAGGGCTACAAGACCGAGGGCTTCGACAACATCGTGGTCGCGCGCTCGGGTGTCGACCGTCTGCGCGGCAAGAGCTCGCTCGACCTGGTCGATGGCCACACGCTGGCCCTTGCCTGCAACGAGGCCCTGGCGCGTCAGGCTTTCGACGCAGGCTTTGCGACCCGAGCTATTAACATCAACGACGCCCGAGCCATCTGCGATCTCATCCAAGATCATCTGGCCTAAAACCTGCCAAAAAGGGACAGGTTTATTTTGGCAGGTTTTATCTGGGCAAACGTCATTTCCACCACAAAGGGGCCAGGCACCTTTGTGGTGGTTTTTGCTTTGGTAGATGTGTGGGGCATGCCTTACAATCTACCAAGTAGTTCATGACGGGCGAAAACGGAGGGAAGGGGCTTGATGCGTCCTTAATGTTTCATGCGGATAGATTGATTTGGCAGACGGTGGCGAATGCCCACCGTCCACATTCGTATGAAACAAGGAGCCTCCATGCTCACCCATCTTTTCTCAAAGCCTCAATCATCGCTGTCCATGCAGGCCAAGCGCCTGGTGGCGATGCGCTTTCTCATCTACACCGGTTTTCAGACCAGCTACTTTATCGGCGTTATCGGAACACTCACCTATGCAGACGATGCCTCGGTCGTGGCGACATCGCTGGCCGTCCTTTTTATGAACGTATTCGTGATCTTGGGATCCTTTGCGGGTGGCGCTGCGCTCGACGCTTGGGGTCCGTGCCGGCATTTCTTGCTGAGCATCGTGGACACGCTGGCAACCGGCGCGGCGATCCTCGTTTTTGGCAGCGCGACCGGCATCGTCCTGCTCGGCGCGGCGCTCCTAGGTTTTGTGATGGGGTTCGCCCAACCCATCGCCACGTCCTATCCGGCATATCTCACCGATGATCCCGTCGAGCTCAAAGACATCAACTCCGCCATCGCCATGTTCTCAAACGTGAGTATCATCGTTGGCCCCACGCTGGGCGGCTTTGTCGCAGCTGCTGCGTCGTCGCGTGCGGTGTTTGTGCTCATGATGCTCTTTACAGTGCTGGCGCTCGTCGTCGGTTGGGGCTTTAGGCAAAGTGCGGGTCAGGCCGCCTCACACGAAGGCAAACCCGCGATCGGCGACATCACATCGGATAAGGCCAGCCAAAGCCCCGACCCCAATACATCTTCCCGCGTCACCTTCGCGACCAGCATCAAGACGGTCTTCACCAACAGCATCCTCGCCCTGCTGTTCTGTATTATCTTTCTTTCGTACTTTGGCTACGGCGCCTTCGATTCGCTGGAGTCATTCTTCTACCGCGATGTCCTGCACGTCGGCGTCGAGTGGATGGGCTGGCTCTCGGCGGCCTCCGGCGTGGGCGCGGTGTTGGGCGCCGTGGTCGCGTTCCGCATGCCGCCGCGCCTCGTCAGTCTTAAAACACTGCTCGTGGCGCTTATGTCCGTAGGCCTGGGATGCCTGCTTTACGTGGGGACGCCGTACGTGGGCGTGGCGCTCATCGGCCAGATCGCCCTGGGCATAGCCTGGGGCGTCGTCAACCCGCTCCACAACACCATCGTGCAAACGACGGCTCCGCTCGAGCAGCTCGGTCGCGTGAACTCGGTCATGGGCTTTGGCAATATGTTTGCCGGTGTGGCGCCGCTGGCGATTGCCCCGTGGCTGGCGGCGATATTTGGCGTGCAACAGACGCTCGTAGGGGCGGGCATGGTCGTGACGGCAGTTCCCGCGGCGTTGCTGCTGTTTGGCCGCCGACATTTCGATCGTTCTGCAAGGCAGTAAAACCATCACAACATTCAGCGAAAATCGCGATTTTGCCGAATAACGTCGAATGTTGTGATGGTTTGCGCCCCGGGCCATGCCATCCTGCGGGTCCGGCCGCCACAAAGGGGCCAGGCACCTTTGTGGTGGTTTTTGCTTTGACGGGCCGCGCCCGCGCCTTGGTATACCATGTACGCCGTTCGCGAATACACCCAACACCGCCACACAACCCAGAAAGGCCCCCATGGACACCACCTTCAGCCACATCAAAGCCGTTTTCTGCGATATCGACGGCACGCTGCTCACGAGCCAGCACACGGTGTCCCCGCGCACCGTGGCGGCGATCCGCGCCCTGCGTGAGCGCGGCGTGCTCTTTGGCCTGTGCACCGGGCGCGACGCCCACGCGACCGAGGCCATGTACGAGCTCTGGGGCATCGAAGGCCTGGTAGACGTGATGGTGGGCTGCGGTGGCGCCGAGGTCATCGACCGCGCGCACGACATCAACGAGCTGAGCTACCCGCTGCCGGGCGAGACCATCGCGCGCATCTGCAAGCACATGGCGGACCTTCCGGCAACACCCGTCTGCCCCCGAGACGGCGTGTTCTACGTGCCCGAGAGCAACGCGTGCGTCGAGCATCTGTCGCGCGTCGACGGCGTGCCCTACCAGGTGGTCGATTTTGCCGAGTTCTTGCGCGAGCCGCAGCCCAAGGTGATGTTTACCATGGCGCCCGAGGTGATGCCGCGGGTGATTGAGCGGGCGTCGACATTTGCCGATGACACCGTTAAAGCGGCGGCTCTGCAAACCACGCAGCGGCTCTACGAGTTCATGGATCCGCGCGTGTCCAAGACGCGCGGCCTTGTGCGCGTGGCGGAGCTCAACGACATGGAGCTCCAGGACATCTGCGTGTTTGGCGATGCGGACAACGACACCTGCATGGTGGCTGACGCCGGCGTGGGCGTGGCCATGGCAAACGGCAGCGACGCCACCCGTGCCGCCGCCGATTTTGTAACCGCCAGCAACGACAAAGACGGCATCGCGATCTTTATCGAGGAACATCTGCTATAGCGCCGGGGGAGAACCACCGCAAAGGGGACAGGCTCCTTTGCGGTGGCCTCAGGCGATTTGGGCGAATTGATGCCTAAAATCTGTGCGAAAATTCAAATATTGTTGTCTGAACATCATGCTTCCAACTGCCGATGGGTTAAAGATATTCCCATCAACTTGGTAGTCTATTCCTCCCGGTTAATGATCTACCGTTCACGGTCGATTTTCGACCGTTCACAGGACGCATGCTCTTGAGCAAAATGTTGTGCAAATAAACAAAATGCTTTTAAAAAAATGATAACTAGCTTAATTACCAGTAGAAATAGATATTTCATAGCGAATAAACGAAGGTAAATCCGAGCAAATGTCAAGAGAATTGAGAATTCGCTACAAAACTATCGATATTTTTGCTTAGATGTTCAAACAATCGTTACAATATGTACTACAAGCGTGCGCAATTACAGATTGCGCAAATACGTTTGATAGTGAAAGAGCAAGATCGCGGTCTCTTGGGGAGGAGACATCGATGAAAGCGAATTCAGAAAAAACTAAGCAGAGTAAAAAAGCGACGCGCCGTGTACTGGCAGGCGTTTTGTGCGGAGCCTCCGTGTTGAGCCTGGTACTGTCGCTCGTCATGCCTCCGATCTCGCAGGCCATTGCCAACGATGCCCAGACGGTTCCTGCCGAGGAAACTGTGATGGGGGGGGGTTCCTCAAGTGAGTCTACTGGTGTAGACAACACTACCAACGGGGATACCGAAAACCAGAATAGCGACGAGGTCGACGGCGGCGAGGCCGACTCTTCAAATGGTGTTGAGCAGGGTCAGTCTGAGGATCAGCCTGAGGGCGAGTTGCAGGTCGAAGACGGCGAGTCGTCGGATGACGGCGCCGTTATGGCAGCTGCGGAAGGTGGGCAAACCGAAGCGGCGCCCGTCGAGATAAATAGCGCTGACGATTTGAAAAACAAGTTGGAGAATGCAAGCGGTGTCGCTAGCTTCAAGCTTATGAATGATGTCGATACCGGCGGGACAATCCAGCTTGGCAAGGACGGCAGCAAGATCACGCTGGATCTAAACGGTCACAAAATTAAACACGAGAGCTCGAGCCAGCCCCTGTTCAACATTACGGGGGGCGCGACGTTAACCGTCATGGATAGTCAGCAAGCTGAAGTGGATGATCCAACGGGCGACAAATATGTATGCTCCGACAACACATTTAGCAAAAATGGCAACCTTGCCTCTGTGGCCCCTGATGAGACTTCTAATATTCCTACAAATCTCACCTACTATGTAACCGGATCGTCCGTAAATCCAGATGGCATTAGCACTACCGAGGCTCTTTATAAACATGAAGCTACCATCGGCGGCGCCATCGTGGCGTGCAATAGTAACGACAAATTGAAGCTCATCAATCTTTATGGCACTAATGGTAAGGGCGGTACGTTCAATCTTGAAAGTGGCGTGCTGACGCAAGGACAGGGCTGTAAAGTTGCCAACTTGGTCTACGCCGAGAACGGTTCTACCGTCAATATGAGCGGTGGCTACGTTTGCGGTGCCTCTACGGGAACCTCGGGCACCGGCGCTGGCATTATGGTGTCTAATGAAAAGGGTGCTGCTTCGACCCTTAATCTAACCGGTGGCGTTATCGCAGGTAACTACGCTCCCAATGGCGGCGGCGTGTACGCTAAGGGCTCAATGGTCAACGTGGATGGCAGCATTATCTCCGGCAACGGTACGTTTGGTAGCCAGTCTGGCTACGGCGCAGGTATCTGTGCGTTCGAATCAACCGTTAACGTTACGAGCGGCTACATCACCAATAACAAGTATCAGTTCTACCAAGATACCGATTCGACTAATTGGGTGCACAAGGGCGGCGGTTGCCACGGTGGTGGTGGTATTGCTGCTTTTAATGGCGGTAGCCTGAAGATTAACGGTGGCTACATCACCGGTAACTATTCTGCCGAGGCCGGTGGCGGTATTTATGCTGGCGCTTGGAAGCAGGCTCTTTCCACGTTTACGTTCTCTGGTGGAACCATCGCCAGCAATGTGGCGCAAAACTCAGAGGGTGGCGGTATCCGCATTGCTGCGCCTACCGTTGGTGTGTTTGAAGTTGCGAATGGTTCACACGCTTATATCACCAACAATACGACCAATACCACTAATGACTGGGGCGGTGGCGGCGTGTTCGTCCAGGGCGGCAACAGTGATGAAAACGTTAATTCAGCGACTCTTAAGATATACAACGCGCTGATTACTAACAATTCGGCCGAGGGCTATGGCGGTGGCTTCGCTGCCTGCCCGACCGGCAAAACGGCTATTACCGATACCAATGGTATTGCGATTTTCGGAAACCGCGATGAAAACGGCGCCCACCTATCGGGTGGTACTAATGGTAAGAATGAAGATCAGCCCACAACCGTTAAGGGCGGCGAAATCACTGATACCTTCAAGCAAAACGGCCATAAGGATCTATTCCTGATTCGCAAGTCAGATAATAGCGACTACATCGCTGCCGTAACTGGTCAGATGCTTGGTGGCGGCGCTGCCAACTGGAGGGGCACGATCGACGGTCAGCCGCCTACGACCATCGGCAAGTACGAGGGCGCCCAGGCTAAGTACATGATTGGCCTCGATGCAGATCCTTCCGATGGTGATCAAGGGCTTGCCCGTGATAATGCCACGCTCTTCATCACGGGCAACAAATCCAACATCCACGGCGGCGGCATCATGACCAACGGCGACGTTGTCGCTGGTTCCACCATGCAGGTGAGCGTGTACCCCAAGATGAAGCTCAATGGCACTAAGGCGCTAATGGGTCGTGCGCTTAAAGACGGAGAGTTCAAGTTCCAGCTGCTCAAACAGGGTACAAACAAGCAGGATCCCTCGTTTGCCGATCACAAGCTGCGACTCAATGGCTGCACAAAAGTTGGCAATGGGGTCACGAATGATGGCGGCGGCAACTTTGCCTTTAATCTGGGCGAGGTCTATTCCGATGACTCGATCGTCTACTACCTCGTTGAGGACCCCGGTGACAATCCCGTTTCTGGCGTGACTTGCGACGAGACTATCTACAAGATAGATCCTAAGGTCGTAAAGGATGAAAAAAAGTCGCATAAGGTGCTTGATATCGAGTACACGTACTATACGGTCAGTAGTGTGGCAATCACCACAATCGCCGCTAATGGTACTACGTCTGTTGCTACGGTTTATCCAATACCCGAAGGTGACGTTGCAAACGTCGCGCTAACAAGCTCAAAGACTTTCACCAACACATACACGCCGTACGACTCCAAGGGTTCCTGGACTCCGGCGGCTACGAAGGTTGTCAAGGGTGGCGAGATGAAGAAGTTTACGCTTCAGCTCGCGACCGACAAGGAGTTCACGAGCATCGTCAACGATAAGTCGACCAAGGCTGACGGCTCCAAGTCCCAGACCTTGGACTTCGACGAGATTGAGTACAAACTCAATCAACTCGAAAAGCTCGAATCTGACCCTACCGGTCGTGGTGCAAGCAAGACCTTCACCTATTACGTCCGTGAACAGCGGCCGACGACGCCGTTCACGAACTACGAGTATGACCAGTCGGTCTATCAAATTACGGTCAAGGCGGCTGATAACTCTAAAGGCAAGATAGACATCTCTGCAACCTACAAGCAGATTCAAGATCGTAATGGTAATCTGGTGACCGACGACACTGAGCATACGTTCACCGACTCCACCCCCACCTTCACCAACACCTACTCCACCACTCTGCCCCTTTCTGGTATGTCGGGCGTCACTCTGACGTACCTTGCCGGCGCGGCGGTGCTTTGCGCTGCTGCGGCCTGGATGCACATTCGTCGCAAGGCGAATGCGAAGGGAGGTAAGCGTCGTGAATAAGAAAGTTTGCTCCTTCCCGATCTTGTTTGCGCTGCTTGCCCTCGTGATCGGCACCTGCGCGGTTGTGTTCCCCGCTTCCGCGCAGGCCGTGCCGACCTCGACCGGTTCCATCACGGTGAGCGGCACCGTGGCGCGCAGCTACGACGCCTGCCAGATCTTTAGCGCCAACGTCGTCGACGGCGACAGCGAAGCCAAGATCGCCACCGACCTCGCCTGGGCAAGCGACGCCGTGCGCGACGCCGCGCTGCCTGTGCTGCACAGCGCCGGCATGCCCAACTCCCAGACCACCGCGCAGGAAGCTGCCGAATGGCTCAACGCCGATTCCCACCTTACGAGCGCGCTGAGCGCACAGCTCGCTCGTTCCCTCCAGAGCTCTGGCGCCAGGCCTGCGGCCCTTAACGCGGGGACGACGGCCGAGCTGCCCTGCGGCTACTGGCTCATCGTCGCCGACGACGACGCCATCGCCCAGGGCGAGGCCGGCACCGCGCCGATCATGGCCCTGGTGGGCGGCAGCGCCGTCACCGTCAAGCCAAAGGCGGCGACCCCCAAGGTGTCCAAGCATGTGTTGGAGGACAGTACCGCCGCCTGGCAGAAGGCCGCCGACGCCACGGTCGCCGACGACCTGTACTGGCGCCTCTCTGCCACGGTCCCGGCGGGTCTTACCGCCTACGACACCTATACGGTGCAGTTCGTTGACACCATGAGCGCGGGGCTCGACCCCTCCAAGGTCGCTGCGAGCATGCATGTATACGTGGCGGCAGGCGCGGACGGCGACTTCGATGCCGTCTCGACTAGCAAAGACGGGCGCGTAGGCACCGACCCAGCGAAGGGCTGGACCGACATCACGGCCCAGTGCAGGGTCTCGGTCGACGGCAAGACCTTCACCGTGCGCACCGGCGACCTCATCGCCGCGCTCGGCGGGGCAGACGCCTTCACCGCTGGCGCCCGCGTGGTCGCCGTGTACAATGCGCCGCTCAACAGCGCGTGCAACCACGGCATCGCGAAGAGCAACCCCAACGAGGTCTACCTGCGCTACCCGCGCTCTCCCTTTGCCGACCAGTCCGGCGACGCCGGCTTCACCCGCACGCCGAGCTATGACGCGTGCGCCTACACCTGGGATCTCGCGCTCACCAAGCGCGGCAGCGACGGTGACAAGCCGCTTGCCGGGGCGGTCCTGAGCATCGCCGACGACCGCGGCCGCACGCTGACGGCCGACGGCACGTGGGATGCGGAGGGCAAGGCCACCGTCACCACGGGCGAGGACGGCCGCGTGACCGTCTCGGGCGTGGACTCGGGCAAGCTGGAGGTCCGCGAGTTCAAGGCGCCCAAGGGCTACACCGCCTTTGAGGGCACGCGCTCCGTGACGGTGAAGGCCGAGGGCCTGGACGTCGACCAGGTGGCCGCCGCCAAGCCTAAGCTCACCATCACGGCCGAGTCGCCCCTACGCGCCGACAGCGCGGACGGGTCGACGGGCAGCCTGGAGGCGTCGCTCATCAACACGCCCACCGGCACACCCCCTAGCATTACCACCGGAGGCTTTATGCCCTCGACTGGCGATATGGCAATGTACGCCGCGGCCGCCGCAGCGGTCGCCGGAGCCGCGCTCATCGTGGTCGCGCTCCTGGTCAAGCGGGGAGGTGGCAGCCATAAAGAGTAGCTGGCAGCCCCACAGAGAGCGGGGCGAGACGTAGCGAAGTAGATGCTAAGACACAGACAGACAGATTTAGATCAAATGGAATTCGAGCAGAAAGCAGAGGAAAAGAAGATGAGCATGAGCAAGAACATCGCACGCCTGGCAGTAACCGCCGGCCTCACAGCAGCGCTGAGCTTCGGCGGAGTCATGGCCCCGGTGAGTATGGCGTTTGCGGCTGAGGGCGGCGCGACCGGCTCGGTGACCATCAAGAACGCAAATCATAACGTTACCGATTTTAAAGGTTACAAGATCTTCGATGCCAATGTGGTAAAGGACGAGAATGGCAAGACGCTTGTGAGCAATATCACATGGGCAAACGAAAAGGTGGAAGCTGCTGTTAAGGGGGTAATTACGGGAATCGAACCTAGTGCCAATATAGCCACCGCTCAGGATGCTGCTGAATGGATCAAGGGACACGTGATGGGTACCGATGAAGAGTTCCGTGTGGCATCTGAATCTGCTGCATACAAGATTGCAGCTGCCGTGTCTGCGGTGACCGATCTGGACGATTCAAGTGATTACACGACCACTTCGAATGGCGTTGCTAACAACCTTTCACACGGCTACTGGCTCTTTGTGACTGACGCCTCTACCGTCACAGGCGTTGAAGCTGCCACTGCCCCCATTTTCACTGTTGTTGGTGATGAAGCGGTCAAAATTAACGAGAAGACCAGCATTCCTACCGTCGACAAGGAGGTTAAAGAGAACGGCACCTGGGGAAACGTGAGCGACTCCCAGATCGGTGAGGAAATCGAATATAGGTTGACTGGCTCTGTCGCCGATAACATCGATACCTTTACCACATACACATATGAGTTCCATGACCATCTTTCCGTTGGACTGGAGGCTATTCCGAGCTCCGTTGCCGTGACTATTAACGGTCAGTCTGTCCAGCCTACAAATAACTACAGCGTGCAGCTTACGGATACTTTGGATGCTTCCAACAAGGTTACAGGCCATGACCTGGTGATTTCCTTTACCGACCTCAAGGCCGCTGCAAAGGCTTCGAACGTGACCCTGACCAAGAATTCTAAGGTCGTTGTGACCTACAAGGCCAAGCTTACTAGCGATGCTGAATACACGGCTACCGGCAACACCAACGAAGTCACGCTTGTCTACTCCAACGACCCCATGAGTAAAGGCACCGGCACCTCTACGCCGAAGAAAGTCACCGACTACGTTTTCGGCTTGGATATTACCAAGGTTGAGGAAGGCAATAAGGACAAAAAACTCGCTGCTGGCTTTAAGGTCAAAGTCGTTAACAACGGGGACTCTGCCTCTGCTGGCAAATGGCTTAAGGATGACGGGACCCTTGTCGAGACTAAAGAAAAAGCTTCTGAGTTTATGACCGATGCTACGAGCGGCGAGGTTATTATCCCTGGCCTCGTTAAGGGTACGTATGAGATTGCCGAGACGACCACTCCTTCGGGCTACAACACTATCGCGCCCTTCCAGATTACGGTTACGCCGACCTATGATGAAAACGGCAAATTGTCGACGCTGGCCGTTGACGAAGACGTCGAAAAGGTCACTCCCGGTACTGCAAATGGTTCGGTCATGTCCATTACCATTGAAAACAAGAAGGGCTCTGGCCTTCCGCTGACCGGTCTTAACGGCGTGACCTTCACCTGGATCGCTGGTGGCGCGGTGCTGTGCATTGGCGTGGCGCACCTTATCCGCAGCCGTAAGCAGGCTGAGGAGTCCGAGCAGGAGTAACGCTCGCTCACCCATCCCTTTGGCAAGTGGGATGTGATGGCCATGAGACTTGCGGACACTTTTCTTGTCCATCGACGTTCTTGCTTTGCCATTCTCTTTTCGGGGCAGACTCCGCACTGGAGTCTGCCCCGTTCTTTTTTCAAGACTTTAGTCTGCTGGCCGCGCAGCGGCCAGCTTTAAACCACCCGCTACGCGGGTGGAGACAAACGGCTTTACAAAGCCACCCCTCCGACCGA
>JAGZFB010000006.1:0-121116 GCA_018368055.1 Collinsella sp.
CGCCTATGGCACTTCAACATCATTGTCGCAGCCCCGACCCGCGGTCACGAGCGGGGGCTCCTATCTTTTCAGTGCCCTCGGATTGGGTCATAGTGTCTGACTTTTGCTCTACCTGCGGTGTTGGCGGGGTAGCTAATTTAGGATGGGGCTCTTTTAGCTGCCCGCAAAGTAGTCATTGGGGACGTTCTTGTTTGACTAGTCGTTTAAGAACGTCCCCAACGACTACCCGGGGGAGTTGCCTTCCCTCGTGGCGGTCTTCTAGCAGAAAAACCAAGTGAGTAGGCTTTTTGCAGGAGGGCAAGCACGCCCCAAAACGCCACAGTTCTGACCTGCAGTTTTATAGATCATTTGTCGCGATGTGCTCGGCAGGTTCAAAAAAGTCTACTCACTTGTATCTGAGACGCACCAGATTGGCAAAAACCGCCGCGAAAGGGCCCCTGGTCCCTTCGCGGCGGTCATACGCCTCTGATTTTGCGACGGTTTTGTCCGCTTGTTACTCGCTGTAGCGGGTGGCGATGGCGGCTTGTACCATGCCGGTGCTCATGAGGTAGGTCACCAGGAAGTGGCCGCCGTAGGCCGCCAGGAAGATTGCACAGGTGAGGCCCACGGTGCCGCCGATGCTCATATTTCCGAAAATGCTCACCAGCTCGATGATCACCTTAAGTGCCACAAAGGAGTGCGCCAGGCCCACTGCCAGCGGGAACAGGAAGAATACCGCTTGCTGCGCCATCACCGAATGACGAATCTGGCGGTCCTCACAGCCGATCTGTGCCAGCACACGATAGCTGCGGCTACCGTCGGCCACGTTGGAGAGTTGCTGGATCGACAGAATCGCCGCGCATGCAACGACCAATACAAAGCCGATGTAGATGGCTAGGTAGCTAATAAGACCGTTCATTTGCGCTGCTTGCGTGTACATCTCGGAGCGTGTGATGAAGATTCCCCACGACCCCGGCTCCTTGCCGTCAACGAGCAGATTGTCGAGCACAGTGTATTTAATGCTCTCGTCTGCCTCAGTCGTATCCATCCCCTGTTTGTAGTTAACGAGCAGGCTACTGGAATACGGCTGCAGATTAAGTTGGGACAACAGCTCGTCGGCAACGACGACGGTACCCGGATTACTGCCCATCGCCGAGTTGGCGATGGCCGCCGTATCTTCGTCCGACTTATCGGTTGCGGGCTTGAGCTCATGCCCACCCAAGGTGAGGGTATGGCCGCCGGCCATGTATTTAGTGTACAGGTCGACCAGCTCGCCGCCCATATCACACGTGAGCAAGTACTGGTCGCGGCCAATGTGCACCGGCTCCTCGCCCATCATCTGACGCAGCTTGTTGTACTGGCTCGCCGGCGTCACAAACAGACCCATCGTATCGGCATTGCTACCCCCGAACGCCTTGGGAAGCTTTTCGCCCATGGTCTTGCACATCTCACTTGGAGTCACCGAAGGATCCGAGCCGCCAAGCGGGTAACTCAGATACGAATCGATCTGCACATGCTCACCGGCAACATCGGCGATATTGACCTTCTTGCCGGTCTCGTCGTTGTTGTCCGCCGACTTGCCCTTACGATCGCCGTGCCATGCGGAGTACAAATCGACCGTACTATCGGCCAGCACCATGCGATCGGCTTCAGACGGATTGATGTACTCTTTGTAGTAGTCGAGCGTATCGGGCGTGTAATAGACATACGTCTGTGACACGTCAACAGGGTTATAGCGCTCCAGGTTTTCGTTCATCACATTGGCAATCGACATACCGCACGTCACCGAGGTGATGGCCAAAAACAGGAGCATCGCGATGACGCCCATCGAAAAGCACACCGTGTTGACCTTGGCCGCAAGCTGGCGCACGGTAAACATGTTGAGGCCGCGCCAATACACGCCGCGCAGGCTCTGCAGCAGCTTGATGAGCATGCCCGAGAGTCCCCAGAACAGGGCAAAGGTGCCCACGGTAACCATAGCGGTCGTAATACCAAACTGGTTCATGGCCTCTTGCAGCTTGCTATCCGTCGCGGTTAGCGGGAACCCATCACGTAGCAGACGGTAATAGGCCACGCCCACAAGCACCGCACCCACGGCAAAGATGGCAATCGCGATCCAGGGGTTGCGTGTCTTGATGCTCTCGTTGCGACGCTCGGCACCCATAAGCTCGATGAGTTTGGTACGACGCACGGCGCAAAGGTTCAGCAGTAGCGTGAGCACAAACATTACGAGCATGCAGGCAAGGGTCAGGTTGAACGCATGCACCGAGAAAAAGAAGTGGAAATTGGCGATCTGTGTCTTAAAGAGCGAGGCCGTAAAGAACGTCATGAGCTGGGAGAGTCCCACACCCAGCACAATGCCGGCGACAAAGGCCACAACCGATACTATCACGGTCTCGAGCGCCATGATCGTGGCGACGCGCCCGCGCCCCATGCCGAGTACCTGGTACAGGCCAAACTCCTTCTTGCGGCGTTTCATGATGAAGTTATTGGCATACACCATCAAAAAGGCCATGACACCGGCCAAAAAGTACGTCAGGTCGCCGAGCATGCTGCCCATAACCTGCGCCAAGCCCTCTTCATCGATTCCGGCGATGTCGACCTGCATCGAGATGGTGTTAAAGGCATAGAAGACCGTGACGCCCAGGGTGAGCGTCAAAAGGTAGACGAGGTAGTCGCGGCCGGCGCGGCGGACGTTGCCCCAAGCGAGTTTACAGAGCATCGGAGCCCTCACCGCCCATCATGGCAACGACCTCCATAATGCGGTCGAAGAACTCGCGGCGGTCGGTATCTCCGCGGCACAGCTCGGTGAAGATCTTGCCGTCGCGAATAAACAACACACGGCTCGTGTAGCTGGCGGCAAAGCTGTCGTGCGTGACCATGAGCACGGTGGCGCGCAGGCGGCGGTTAAGGGCCTCCAGGCTCTCGAGCAGCAGGCGAGCGCTCTTGGAATCGAGGGCGCCGGTGGGCTCGTCGGCCATGATCATGGTGGGGTCGGTGACGAGCGCGCGAGCCGCGGCAACGCGCTGCTGCTGACCGCCGGACATCTGGTAGGGATACTTGTCGAGCACCTGACTGATGGACAGGCGCGCTGCCACATCCTGCACGCGGGTCGAGATCTCTGCCGAGCTTGTGCGGGCGATGGTGAGCGGCAGGGCGATGTTCTCGCGTGCCGTGAGCGTATCGAGCAGGTTGAAGTCCTGGAAGATAAAGCCGAACTCCTCGCGGCGGAACTGCGAAAGCTTAACCTGCTTCATGCGCGTCACGTCCTGGCCGTTGATGCGGATCGCGCCGCTTGTGGCACTATCGATGGTCGACACGCAGTTGAGCAACGTCGACTTGCCCGAGCCCGAAGCGCCCATGATGCCAACGAATTCGCCGCGGTTGACGGTAAAGCTGACGTCGTTGAGCGCGCGGGTCACGTTGCCCAGCGCTCCGTATACCTTTTCGAGATGCACGACTTCCAGTACCGGAGTCGCCATGTGCGTGGTTTGCATACCGAGTCCTTTCTTGCGATTAGTCTACGGCATCTATAGTCGCAAGAAGCCGAGTCGGCTACCATCGATATCGCTTACGCTTGCCTTACCGTTGCGTAAGGTAGGGCAGCCAGCCTGCCGCGTGTTGATATTGAGAGAGGACTCCTGTTGAAGACTGTTCATGTTGCCGCTGGGATCATTCGCAAGGATGGATCTGACGAGCTGCTTGCCGTGCAGCGCGGCTATGGCAACATGCAGGGACTTTGGGAGTTTCCCGGTGGCAAGCTCATGCGCGGCGAGTCGCCCGAGGACGCCGTACGCCGCGAGCTCATGGAAGAGCTGCAGGTAAAAGTCACCAACCTGCGCGATTTCTACACCGTTGAGTATGACTACCCCGATTTTCATCTCTCCATGGAGTGCTACTACTGCTCGCTCGCCGATGAATCCGATGAGCCCCAGAAACACGACCGCCAGCTCGATATCCGCTGGATTCCGCGCACCTCGCTTGCCACGGTGGAATGGATGCCCGCCGACAAAGGGCTTATCGATGCTCTGATTGAGTTGAAGGAAGATCGGCTTGAGGCCAACGGCGCCGCCAACGACGCCGAGGCCGCCACGACCGACGAGCCCGCCACCAAACCCAAGCGCGCACCTAAGCGCCGCAGCAAAAAACGTCCCAAGCCCGGTCTGCTCGACGGCATCGACACCTCGGACCTCTCCGCCGACGAGCGTGAGCTCGTGCGCCGTCGCGCCGCCATCAAAAAGTCCATGAAGGGCAACAAGCGCGCCAACACCAAACCCGAGCTACTCGTACGACAGCGCCTGCGCGCAGCAGGCCTTACGGGCTATCGCTTGGAATGGAAGGTTCCCGGCAAGCCCGATATCGCCTTTCCCGGGCGCAAGATCGCCATCTTCGTCAACGGCTGCTTTTGGCACCGCTGCCCCAAGTGCAACCCGAGCCAGCCCAAGCGCAACGTTGAGTTTTGGGAGGCAAAGTTCCGTCGCAACGTCGAGCGCGACCGCGCTGCCATCAACGCACTTACCCAAATGGGCTGGACGCGCATCACCATCTGGGAATGTGAGCTCAAAAAGGACCGCATCGACGCCACCATGGAAAAGGTCATCGAGCAGGTGCGCGCCGCAGAGCCGCAGCGCTAGGAGCGAGCCGTCCACACGCCCCACACAGGCGAGCCACATCCACGTCACAAACCTTAGAAAGCCCTTAAGCTCAAAACCTTTCAAGAGTGTTACTCGATACCTCTGACCTGCAGTTTCATCGTAACATCAAACCAGGTTAAGCCTTTCTTTAGCGCTTCTTTGCAGCAGCCGCGGCATAATACTGCCAACGAACGGGACCTAGCAGCACACCCCGTGCGCAACCTTTTGGTGGACATCGAGGAGGCCGCAAAAGCATGCATTCTTCCAATGACGCAGCACAGCAGCCATCCCTAAAACATGCAGACCTTTTCTCCTTCCCCCCGACACAGAGAAACGGCCTCCTCGACTCCCCCACCACAAAAGCCAAACGCTCAACCGATCAGCATCTCAACTTGCGAGCATCGTTCGAAAAGCTCCAAACATCCCTAAACAAATCATTCCCCAGCCAAGCCCGGGCATACTAGTCCCCCATCAACAAAGCGCCCCTCGCGCCCCACCCCTTCAGCCCCAACGCCACAAGGGCGATCGAGCAGGGCCGTCCGGAAACGGAAAAGGGCCTATCTCTCAGAACATTCCGCAGGACGGAGGAAGCCCCGCAGCGCGTAGCGCGCAGCGGGGCTTCCGACATGTCCGAGGACGTTCTGGGAGATAGGCCCTTTTCCGTTTCCGGACGGCCCGGTGGGATCAGAGTACCCTTGCTGTTACTCTGCTTTGCCCACAGAGTTGAGGTTGGTCATGCGGATCTTAACCAGCTCGGTGATCTCACGCATGCCCTCCTTGGCCGGCTTCTTGGGATCGAAGCAGGCGGGGTTCTCGGCCATGTAGGCCATGAAGCCCTTGGTGTAGGCCTGACGCAGCTCGGTAGCGTAGTTAACCTTGCAGATGCCGTTCTTCACAGCCTCGGCAACCTGCTCATCGGGCACACCGGAAGTGCCGTGCAGAACCAGCGGCACGTCGACGGCGTCGCGGATAGCCTTGACCACGGACTGCTCGATGTGCGGATCGCTCGTGTACACGCCGTGGCTGGTGCCAACGCCAATGGCCAGCGAGGTGCAGCCGGTGCGCTCGACGAACTCCTTGGCCTCGGCAGGATCGGTGTAGGGGCTCTCGCCCTCAACCGCGGGACCGTCGTCCTCCTTGCCGCCAACCTTGCCGAGCTCGGCCTCGACGGGCACGCCCATGGCGCGGCCAGCGTCGGCGACGGACTTGGTCAGGGCAATGTTGTCCTCAAAGGACTCGTGCGAGCCGTCGATCATGACGGAGGTGTAGCCCGTGCGGAAAGCCTGCATGCAGCGGTCATAGCCATCGCCGTGATCGAGGTGCAGAGCGACGGGCACGGAAGCGCGCTCGGCAGCGGCCTTCACCATGCCGTAGAAGTAGTCCAGACCAGCGGTCTTGATGGTGCCCGGGGTGGTCTGCATGATGACGGGGGACTTGGTCTCCTCGGCAGCGGCCAGAACGGCCATAACAAACTCGAGGTTCTCGACGTTGAACGCGCCAACGGCGTAATGACCGGCCTGAGCGTCCTTGAGCATCTTTTCGGTGGTAACAAGTGCCATGAGCGTTTGCTCCTCTCCCTCGCCCGCATCTGGACATCGGGCGTAGTTGTTCACAAGGCGTTTTACCTTGCCTTTTTTCGCGCTCATTGTATGAAATTCAGCATCTTTGCATGTGCGAGATATTGAGCCCATGCAGGTCAATACAGTCGTTTTTGAAAAGTAAACGGAAGGAATTGGAGCCGAGTGGGCGTGTTCGATATTGAATTTTGAGCGTTGAGCGTCTTTCTTTTATAGAAAAGATAAGTAATCGAAAGGTGTTTTCTTACTCAAAAAGAAAATGAACGAAAATAGAGTCAACACAATTCCTGCAAATTTAGCCGAGAATGGAGCAAACATGGCCCAAGCTACCAACCGTGCCTTCGCCGATGAGCGTCGTGCCGCCATCATGGAGATGCTTGAGCATAACGCCTCGGTGCAGGTGGCAGAAATTGCCCAGACCTTTGGCGTGTCCTCTGTCACCGCTCGCGCCGACCTGGACGCACTCGCGGAGTCCGGCAAGCTGCGCCGCACGCATGGCGGCGCCGTATCGCTCCACAAGCGTCTGACTGTTTCCACGCAGGATCGCCGCATCAATGTCAACGTCGCCGCCAAGCAGGCCATCGCGCAAAGCGCCATCGAGCTCGTCAATGACGGCGACACGCTGCTCGTTGACTCGGGCACCACGGCGCTCGAGTTCGTCCGGCTCCTCGATCAGCGCGACGGCATCACCGTTATCACGGCCGACATTACCATCGCCGATTACATCGACGAAAGCATGCCCTCGGTCGATGTCGTCATGCTGGGCGGGGCGCTGCGCAAAGGTCATCGCTATCTGTACGGCCCGCTCACTATGCAAGCGCTCCAAATGGTCCACGCCGATCTTGCCGTCATGTGCCCTGGAGCTTTTGTTCCCGGCTGCGGCTTTACGACCGACTTTCCGCAGATGGCCGAGACCAAAGCGGCTATGGTCGGTGCCGCCCGTCAAAGCGTCGCCCTTATGGACGCCAGCAAGGTTAACGGACGCGGCATGTACCGCTTTGCCGAGCTGACCGATGTCGACACCATCGTGATGGACCGTGATCCCGATGGCGCCGTCGCCACCTCAATCGCCGAGACCGTCGACGACGCCCGCCCAAATCTCGTCATCGCCGGCGCTTAAACAAAAACCACCACAAAGGTGCCTGTCCCCTTTGTGGTGGTTTTGCTCGTTAAAAGCGAAATATCGCTACTTGGAAAGCTCGTCGGCGAGGACCTCGATCTGAGCGCGCGAGGCGTCGTTGAGCGAGCCCAGCACGGTCACCTTGTTCTGCGCCAAGGTGATGTCCTTCATGCCCTCGAGCTCCTTGGCCATAACCTTGGCAGCGGTGGGCGCCCAGGAGCCGGCCTCGACGAGTGCCACCGTACGGTTCTGATAGGCGTGCTCGGCAAGCGTATGGATAAAGGTGCTCATGAACGGGAAGATCTCACCCTGATAGGTGATGGAAGCGAGCACCAGACGGTCGTAGCGGAACGCATCCTCAACGGCCTCGGCCATGTCGTCGCGAGCCAGGTCAAAGACGGAGACCTTCTGGCCGCGAGCCTCAAGCGCTGCGGCGAGCTCCTCGACGGCAGCCTTCAGATGGCCATACACACTCGCATAGGCGATCGTGATGCCCTCGTCCTCGGGCTGATAGCTCGACCAGGTGTTATAGGTGTCGAGGTAATAGCCCAGGTTCTCGGTCAGTACGGGGCCGTGGAGCGGACAGATGATCTGAATGTCCAGGTCGGCGGCCTTCTTGAGGACGGCCTGCACGAACTTGCCGAACTTACCGACGATGCCAAAGTAGTAACGGCGCGCTTCGCAAGCCCAGCCCTCGGGATCCTCGATGTCGTTGGCGCCAAACTTGCCAAAACCGTCGGCACTAAAGAGCACCTTGTCGGTGGACTCGTAGGAGAAGAGCACCTCGGGCCAGTGAACATTGGGGGCACCGACAAAGGTTAGGCTGTGGCCGCCCAGGTCGAGCACGTCGCCATCTTTGACGACCATCTTGCGCTCGGGGAAGTCGGTGCCAAAGTAGTTGACCATCATACGGAAGGCGCCCATGCTGGCAACAATCTGCGCCTGGGGATAGCGCTCCATAAAGGCGGCGATGCCGGCGGAGTGATCGGGCTCCATGTGATGGACGATCAGGTAGTCGGGCGTGCGGCCATCGAGCACGGCCTCGAGGTTGCCGAGCCACTCGTCAACAAAACCGCCGTCGACTGAATCGGCGACAGCGATCTTTTCGCCCAAGATAACGTAGCTGTTGTATGCCATGCCGTTCTCGGACACATCGTACTGGCCCTCGAACAGGTCAATGTCGTGATCGTTAACGCCAATGTAGCGGATATCCTTGGTGATCTCCATCAGGCAAAGCCTCCTAGATAGACAAAAGAGCCCGTCTATCATAGCACTCGTCTTCATAGCCACGGCTATCTGCCAGCATCCTTATCGATTGTTATTGAGGCGGAATATATCGCCATTGACCTGCAAAAACTATGTGCGCGGAGCTGCCGTGGTATGTCGAACGATAAGCTGGCCGGGAATACGAATGGCAACGGTTTTGTCCGTTGCCCCCGCCTTGGGAACCGCGTGCTCGAACACCTCGCGTCCACGCTGATGCAAATCGAATCGAACGGTCGTGAGCTCGTTGTGTGCCACAAAATCATCGAGCGAATCGTCGACGCCCACCACGCTCACGTCCTCGGGCACGCGCAGACCGCTATCGCGCAGCGCTGCAATCGCGCCATTTGCCATCTGGTCGTTTGCCGCGTAAATCGCCGTCATGGTGCGATCGTGCTCGGCCAGGTACCTGCCGGCCTCGTAGCCGCTGTTGGCAGACCAGTCGCCCTCGAGCGGCTCTGCCGGCTCGATGTGTTTACGCTCGAGTGCATCCTGCCAACCGGCGCGACGAAATTGCTCGTCGACCGAGAATGACGGGCCGCCAATATAGCGAATCTGCTCGTGCCCTAGCTCAAACAGGTGATCCATAAGCAATAGCGAGCAGCCGTAATGGTCGGAATCGACCGTGGTCACCCGCGGGTGCGCGTACATGGTAACGATGACCGTGCCAATGCCCGGCAGTGGATCAAACGTCTCAAAATCGGGCGCCATGCGACTCATACCGATGATGATGCCGTCCACCGGCAATGCGGCCATACGACGCGTGGCCTCGGCAAGCGAAAACTCCTCGGTCTTGGACATCTCGACCAGCGTGATGGCGCAATTATGCTCGCGAGCAGCGCTGGCGATGCCGTCGATCATTGAGAGGTTGCCAAACTTGGTGACATCGTTGACGCACAGGCCGACCGAATGATAACGGCCGTCGCGCAGCGAGCGACCGGCATAACTCGGACGAAAGCCGAGCTCTTGCATAGCGGCCTGCACGCGCTGGCGCGTCTGCTCGTTAACGTTAGGCAAGCCGTTGGCGACGCGCGAAACCGTCTGCTGCGAAACGCCGGCAGCGCGGGCGACGTCGGCCATGGAGACCGGACGCGAACTGGTATCGTTGGACGGGCGCCTTGCCACAGGATCACCTTCACCCTTGCGAGATCTGAATAGCGTGAATGCCGGCCCGGGCAGAAATACATCCCGCGCCGAGGCCCGCTATCGTCGGACGCATGTTAACGTACTCTACTTTTTCTATCTGCATCTCTTCTGCTTTATAAGTCCATACGGCAGTACCGTTCACGGCTGAATTTCTACCGATTACCAGATTCTCAAAAAGTGACAAGCGATGTGTTATGAGTACGTTAACATAGCCCGTAACGTGCGGTATCGTGAACACTTGGTTCATGCCGCTTTAAGTTGTTAACGTACTCATAACGACGCAAAACCCACCCGGGCGCGCCAAGGAAAGGACTCCCATGACCACCCCCGACGAAAAGACATTCGCCACGCTCACCAAGCTGTTCGAGGAGGAGTTTGGCCCCATCGGCGACCGCCAGGTGCTCTACGTGCACGCGCCCGGCCGCTCCGAGATCAGCGGCAACCACACTGACCACGAGGGTGGCCACGTTATCGCCGGCTCGCTCGATGTCGCCGTCGACGGCATCGCCGTGGCAACCGATTCCAACAAGGTTCGCGTAGCCGACGAGGGCTATCCCACGTTTGAGATCGCGCTCGACACGCTAGACGTTCAGGAGTCCGAGAAGGGCACGTCCGCGAGCCTCGTCCGCGGCATGGCCCACGAAATCGCAGCCCTTGGCGTTGAGCCCAAAGGCTTCGACTTTGCCTTTACCTGCTCCGTCCCCTCGGGCGGCGGCCTTTCCAGCTCTGCCGCCGTCGAAGCCGCGTACGGTCGTGCCATGGAGACGCTCTGGGGCGCGCCCGCCATTGAGCCCGTCACGCTCGCCCAGATGAGCCAGCGCACCGAGAACAACTATTACGGCAAGCCCTGCGGTCTGATGGACCAGGCCGCCGTGTGCCTGGGCGGCCTTGCCTACATGGACTTTGAGGACCAGGCTCAGCCTAAAACCCAGAAGCTCGAGCTCAACTTTGAGGATCACGGCTATGCGCTCGTGCTCGTTAAGGTCGGTGCCGACCACGTGGCCGCCACCGAAGACTACGCCGCCGTTCCGCGCGAGATGCAGGACGTCGCCGCCGAGTTTGGCAAGGCACGCCTGTGCGAGGTAAACGTGGCGGACTTTGACGCCAAGCTCCCCGAGCTGCGCGCCAAGCTGGGCGACCGCGCCTGCCTGCGCGCCGTTCACTACTGGTACGAAAACGGCCTGGTCGATAAGCGCTGGGCTGCCCTGAACGCCGGCGACATCGATCAGTTCCTGGTCCTGACGCGCGAGTCCGGCGCCAGCTCTGCCATGTACCTACAGAATGTCGTTGCCAAGCTGGGCTCCGAGCAGCCCTCGATGTATGCCCTGGCACTGGCCGAGCACGTGCTCGACGGCCGTGGCGCCGTCCGTATCCACGGTGGCGGCTTTGGTGGCACCATCCAGGCCTTCGTGCCGCTCGACCTGGTCGACACCTTTATCACCAAGATGAACGGCTGGCTGGGCGAGGGCTCTGCCCGCCACTACGCAATTTCTGACAAGGGGGCTTACGCGGCATGGCTGTAATGACTGACGTGCGCGAGGCCGCGCAGAACCTGATCGAGTACGCTATCCACCGATCGATGATCGGCCAGGACGATCGCATCTGGGCGTATAACACCATTCTCGAGTGCATCGGTGCTACGGGCCCGGCGCTCGACATGGCCTGGGCGCTCCAGGCCGAAAAACTCTCGCTCTTGCACCCCGACACCCTGCCCAACTTTGACCTTGAAGGCACACTTGCCGCGCTTGCCGAGGCGGCTGTTGCCAACGGCGCCGCCGAGGACACGGCATCGGGCCGCGACCGCATCGCCATGCGCATCATGGGCGCGCTCATGCCAAGGCCTTCGGTTGTAAACGAGGAGTTCAACGGACGCATGGGCGTCAACGAGCCCCGCGCCGCGACCGACTGGTTCTACGGCCTGTGCTGCGACGCCGGCTACGTGCGCCGTGCCGCCATCGCGCGCAACATCAAATGGAGCACCCCCACCAACTGGGGCGACCTCGAGATTACCATCAACCTGTCAAAGCCCGAAAAGGACCCGCGCGATATTGCCGCGGCCGGCGCCGCCAAAAACACGGGCGAGAAGTATCCCGCCTGCCAGCTCTGCATCGAAAACGAAGGCTATCCCGGACGCTCCGCTGCAGCCGACGGCGGCGCCCATCCCGCCCGCCAGAATCTGCGCGTTATCCCCATTAAGCTCGACGGCGAGCGCTGGGGCTTCCAATACAGCCCGTACGCGTACTTTAACGAGCACTGCATTGCCATGAGCTCCGAGCATCGTCCGATGCACGTCGACCGCAAGGGGCTGACCTGCCTGCTCGACTTTGTCGACCTGTTCCCGCACTACTTCATTGGCTCCAACGCCGACCTGCCCATCGTGGGCGGCTCGATTCTGTCGCACGACCACTTCCAGGGCGGCGCGCACGAGTTCCCCATGATGCACGCCGCCGAGGTCTCGCAGTTTAGCGTGCCGGGCTTTGACCAGGTCATCGGTACCGTGTTACAGTGGCCGCTTTCGGTGCTGCGACTACGATCGCACGACCGCGCCCAGCTGCTCGACGCCGCCGAGAAGATTATCCTTGCCTGGCGCGAGTGGACCGATGAGTCGGTTGGCGTCATCGCACACACGGCCGACGGCGTGGCCCACAACACCGTGACGCCCGTCATCCGCCGCGTCGACTCCCGCGGCAACGCCGGCGGCGAAATCTACGAGGCCTACCTGGCGCTTCGCTGCAACATCACGACCGACGAGCATCCGCTGGGCGTATTCCACCCGCATGCCGAGTACCACCACATCAAAAAGGAGAACATCGGCCTGATCGAGGTCATGGGCCTGGCCATTTTGCCGCCGCGCTTGGTTCCCGAGCTCGGCGCTGTCCGCGAGCACCTGCTGGCGGCCAAGGCAGATGCCAGCTACGACCTTGCCGGCGCGCTCGAGGGCGACGACCTTTGCCGCAGCCACGCCGCATGGGCTGAGGACGTCTTTGCCCGCCGCGCCGACGAGCTTACGGCCGACAACGCCATCGACATCCTGCACGAAGAGGTCGGCGTGGTGTTTGGCCACGTGCTCGACAACGCCGGCGTCTTTAAGTGGGACGAGGCAGGACGCGCCGCCCAACAGCGCTTTATCGACTCGCTATAGCATGCGAGCTCGAACGCACGCACTCAACAAATAGCGTCTACACGACAACGGCGCCCGCCGGCAACATCACCGACGGGCGCCGTTTTTGAGTGTAGTCATTGGGGTCATTCTTAAGGGGCGTTCTTAAACGACTAGTCATTAAAGAGCGTCCCCAATGACTATTTGCGACCAAGGCAACGCCGGTGTCTTGGCAACGACAGCGAAAACGCCCCTAAGCGAGCAAGGTGACGTGAAAGAGGAGGGCATTGACCTTTTGGTCATGCCCGACGATTGAACGTCAGATTGCCGCTTAGGGGCGTTTGCAGCGTCGCGCCGTTACGCGGTTTGGTAAAACCGCGTAACCCTACAGTTCAGTCACGACAACGCTGTTGTAGACCTCGTCCCAGCGGTCCATGACCAGGTGGCCGGTCTTGGGATCCATGGCGTTGAGCTTGCCGCAGGTATTGGCGGTCTTGAGCACCGTGACGTCGTCGGCACCAGCAGCAATGGCATGCGCAAAACCGGCAATGGTCGAGTCACCGGAACCCGTCGCGTTCACAGCCGCAATCGCGGGCGTCTTGGCGCGGAACGCGCGGCCCTCATGGAAGCCCACCGAACCGGCAGCGCCCATCGAAACGACAACCCAGGGGATACCGGCAAAACGGTCATCGGCGGCAAGCGCCTCGCGCAGGGCATCGACATCATCGGTCGTAAAGGACGTACCCAGCAGGCCGTTAATCTCGGTCAGGTTGGGCTTTACGAGCTCAGGCTTAGCGTCGGACTCCAGCGCGGCCTCCAGCGATGCACCCGAGGTGTCGAGCAGCACCTTGGCGCCCGCCTCCTCGGCAATCTTGACGAGCTCGGCATAGTAGCCGGCATCGACACCACGCGGCAGCGAGCCCGAAAGCGTCACAACGTCCGCCTTTGCTGCAAGCTCGGCGAATTTTGCCGTAAAGGCCTCGAGCTCGGCCGGGGCGATCTGCGGGCCGCTCTCCAAAAGCTCGGTCTGATTACCCTCGTGCAGAATATTCAGGCAAATGCGCGTCTCACCGGCGATGGGCACAAAGTCGTTCTTGACGCCGTCGGCATCCATAAGCTCAGCCATATAGGCACCCATGTGGCCGCCGAGCAGACCGGTCGCGAGCACGTCGTCGCCCAGCTGCAGCAGCACACGGCTCACGTTGAGGCCCTTACCGCCAGCAGTCTTTTCGGGCGTCACACGGTTCACGTCGTCGATGATCAACTTGTCGAGCTGATAGCGCGTATCAATCGACGGGTTCATGGTAACGGTCAGAATCATATTGAACTCCTGTTTCCGGGGCACGACACGCGCGGCCCCAAACATACGATAGCTCGTTAAAGAATCTCGATCTCAAAGCCGCGGGTAACGGTCTCCCCCGGCTTGGCCACCAGGCAGCCACGCTTGTGCTCCAGAATATCGTCCTCGTCGGAGCAGGTGGACAGGCCGCCCCACGGTTCCACGGCCACAAAGTCGCCCTCGGGCTTGCTCCACACAATCAGGTACGGCATATCGGGGAACGTCAGGCGCACGCCCTTGTCCTCGGTCTTCTTGGTCAGCGTAACCACGCGGCTCTCGAGCACGTCGAAGATGGTCTCCGCGAAGTCAAAGAGTTCATGGGTAAGCGGCAGGTTCTGGCCGATCATGGGGTTCTTGCTGCGATGCTCAACATCAATCAGGCCCGTCGAGGGAACGGCAGTACAGAGCTCGGTGGCCTCACGCTGCTCAAAACGAAGCTCATAATCGTCATAGGACTCGCCCTCGTCGAGCGGGCACTTAAAGCCGGGGTGACCGCCCACAAAGAACGGCATGTCCTCGGTGCCCTCATTGGTCACCTCGTACGACACGGCCACCTTTTCCGAATCGATCGTGTAACGAGCAACGATCTTAAACGGATACGGGTACTGCTCGAGCAACTCGGCATGGTCGGCAGAGCTTAGGCTCAGCGCGACCATGTTGTCGCCCTGCTCCTCGAGCTTCCACTCCTGTTTGCGAGCAAAGCCGTGACGGGCAAGCTTGACCTCGCGGCCACCCATGGTCATTGCGTGACCATCTCGAAGGCCGCCGCAGATCGGGAAACAAATGGGTGCCTGGCCCGACCACACCGCCGGGTCGCCCTGCCACAGGTACTCACGGCCGTTGGCCGCAATAGAAGTGAACGATCCGCCAGCCGTGCTCAACGCAATGCGGACAGAGCCGTTATCAAGAACAAACTCCATGGGAATCTTCTCCTTCACATATCATCTCGCACGATCCATTGTGAACGTCGTGCCTTTAGCAGAAAGGTAATGAGGCAGCGCCGCAAACAAAAGAACAATGCACGTCCAGCCCGCTGGGCCAATTGGGCTGATAGCAAACCGGCCCGCGCCCCATCACAGAAACGCGAGCCGTCAACGGACTAGTTAATTACGCCGGATACCCGCTAATCGTGGTACTCGCCGCGGTCCCACTTCTCCAGGAACTCGTCAAAGAAATGCGGGTCAGCCTGAGCCTCGGCGTCGGCCTTATTGCAGGCATCGATCTTGGCGATCAGGGCGTCGTGCTCGGGAGTCTTCTCGTAGGGCTCCTCCAGGAAGGCAAGCATGATATCGGCCATCAGGAACTCGCCGGTGATCTTGCCGCCAAAGCCCACGATGTTGGCGTTGAGCTCGCGACGGGCATACAGGGCAGAGGTCATGTCGCGGACCAGGGCGCAACGGGCGCCGGGGACCTTGTTGACGGCGTTGGTGATGCCGATGCCGGTGCCGCACAGGGCCACGCCAAAGTCGGCCTTGCCGCTGGCAACAGCCTCGCCCACGGCCTTACCGTAGATGGGATAGTGCGTACGGGTGTGGCTGTAGGTGCCGCAGTCGAGCACCTTGTAGCCAGCCTGCTCCAGGCGGTCGGCCAGATAGATCTTCTCGTCCGTAACGATATGGTCGCAACCGATTGCGATGGTCTTCTTCATCAGAACGTCCTTTCGTCTGAATTCACAAGTTGAGGTAGAAGTTCGAGTTCTCGGTGGCTCTCGTTAGGCCATCTTGTTGAGCATGTCGACACGGATCTGGTGACGGCCGCCGGCGTACTGGGCACGCAGGAACTCACGGGCGATCTTCTTAGCGACCTCGGTGCCCACAACGCCCGGGCCCATGGTGACCATGCGCGAGCCGTTGTGCTCGCGGGTCATGTAAGCGGAACGCTCGTCGGAAATGTTGGCGACGACCATGCCCTTGATCTTGACGGCGGCCATATAGGAGCCGACGCCGTACTTATCGAATGCAAAGCCCTGGGAATCCTTGTGCTCCAGCAGGTCCTTGGCAACGGCGGTCGCGGAATCGACAAAGTCCGCGGCAGGGGTCTCGGAATAGTCGACGACCTCGTGACCGTCGGCGATGAGCATCTCCTTGATGGACTCCTTCATCGACATACCGTCGGCATCGGAAGCGATTACAACCCTCATGACATCCTCCTTGAGAGATACGCAGGTGCGTAGTTTCTGTTTGGAAGTGTTGAATCGCGTTCAGGTCCGGGCATCTGAATGTGCGGTTCTTCACTGTTCATGTTTATTTGAACACATTCGAACAGTAACTGCAACAACTATTTGTTTATCTTTGTTCTTTTTTGAACAAATACCGTTCACAGATGATTGCTGACCGTTTGGACTGGGCACGGACGTAGCGACCATGTGTTCAACAAACAAAAGGGCGGCCGAGAACGTGTCTCGTCCGCCCTTCTCACGGTTGATCTTCCAAAGATCGCTTTGCCGCCTACTCAGACTGCCCACCCTTTTTGGCGTGCTTGGACGGAGCACTCAGAAAGCGGCCCGTCAAATAGTTCGCCGGGCCGGAAATATCAATCCCCAGCAGTACGTGTCCCAGCCACAGGAACGCCACGAGCACCAGCAGCGGGATAACGCACGAAGTCACGATCATCACGATGACGCCTTCGATGAGGTCGGTCACTTGCTGCACGATCTCGTCGGTCATCTGCTTGGCACCGCTGGTCACCGACGTAACAAGGCTCGAGGCCCCATCAGTCAACTGCTCGAGCACGTTTTTGGACTCCGTGGCCTCGGATTTTTTCTTGTTCGATTTTGAGCTGGTCTCGGCTGACTTGTCCGCGGTGTCGGCCGCGTCCGCAGCCTTTTGCTCAGCTTGCTCAATACTTACGCGATACGTTTCATCGACCTTTTGCGACACCCATACGCTCGCGGGCACGAGCGCCATGCCGATCACGGCAACCACCAGTACGCGTGTCGCCACACGGCGCAGGACAGTGCTCGTGCTCCAGCGCCCGTGAATGCCGAGCGACACCGCAAAGAGCACCAACGCAAACGGGATTAAGATGCCCAAGCCAACCGACCACAAAATCGTGAGCAAATATTTTTCTAGGTATAGCACGGCAAGCACGATACCAAGGTTGCCTGAAAGCTGCGCGAGCTGCTCGGCGACCGGCGTTCCCGTATCACCAGGCAGCGCGGTAATGCCCGCAGACAGCGCCACGCACGAGGTCGTGAGCGCCAATACGTTACCTTTCTTTTGATCGATGACCTCGATGGTAGAGTCCCAAGTTTTGGTATCGGCGAAATGCGGTCGCGCTACAAAGCCCGACAGCAACGCCAGCACCACGAGCGCAACGATAAAGCCAATCTGCAGCTTTTTGTTTGCGCACACGACATCGGACAGGCTGGGCTGCAGCTCGGTTACCGTCGTGTGCTCGGTTATCTGGACAGGACGCCCATGAGCCATCTCGTGTGCGCCTCTTTTTTGTATTGACCCGTTATCCGGCATTTGGATACCTCCTCATTCCGGGGCTTAATGCGAAAGGAAGTATACCCACCGAGCAAAAAACGAACGGGAAGACGAACAGAGCGCACCAAGACTGTCCCCAATGACTATCTCCGGATGAGTTGCGGTGGAATAGGGATTGTTTTGTGCCCGCCGGCCCCTATTCAGTCCCTATTTCACCGCAACTTGAAGGAGAACAGAAAAAGCCCTGCCGCGGGTAACGGCAGGGCTTTTGGAAGGGGACTTGGTTGTGCGGGCTCGTTAGGCGAGCTTGGCCTCGAGCGCAGCGATGCGCTTGTAGGCGTCGATGGTAAAGCGGGTCTGCTTCTCCAGGATCATAGTGGTCATGAGGGTGTCCTGAGCGTGAGCCATGATGAAGGTCATCTCCATCTCGCCACCGCCGGCCTCCTGCGAAAGCAGCTTGGTCTGCGTGTCGTGGGCACCGATGAGCGCATCGCTGGCATCCTTGTGCAGCTGCTCGGCCTTCTCAAAGTCACCCTCGCGAGCAGCATCGAGCGCTGCAAGCAGATCGGTCTGGGCGTCACCTGCGTATGCGACAATCTCGAATCCAACCATCGAGATTTCTTCTTTGGTTGCCATGTTGCGTTCCTTTCACATATGAACCAATGGAGAGCATCGCGTCCGGGCATACGCGCTGCGTTGTGTATGTCAGAAACAATAACATTCAAACAAAAAAGAACAGCGCAAAACGTAATTTCGAGCTATGAACGGTCACTTTTCGCCCGTGAACGGTTTTTAAACCAATCTGAACAATATCGAACACAATTAGCGGAAACCCAAACAGACCCGCGCTCTAGCGCCAATCGCGCACCGTATCGCCCTCGACGAGCACGCCCGGAAACAGCATGTGCTCCACACCGGGTTCAACGCCCTCGGCGCCGGCAATCTTGTCGACCGCCCACATGCCGACGCGTTTGTTGTCAAAGCGCACCGTGGTCAGGCGACGATCGGGCACGATATCGCCCAAACTATCGTCAACACCCACCACGCTTACGTCCTGGGGCACGCGCTTCCCGCGCGACTCGAGCCCACGGATGCAGCCATATGCCATGGCATCGTTGGAAGCATAAATGGCCGTACAGGTCGGATCGTCCGCCAGAGCCTGACCGGCAGCATATCCACTCTGCGCTGTCCAGTCGCCGCGCACGAGCTGCGGTGGCTCGATGCCATGCGCACGCAATGTCTCGCGCCAGCCTTCCTCGCGCCGCATGCCCGAAAGCGAGCGCTCGGGACACGAGATAAAGTGCACGGTCTTGTGCCCCTGCCCCAGCAAGTACTCGACCACTTGGCGCGAGCAATCGAACTGGTCGTTATCGACCGTTGAACAGAGCGGGTGCTCCAGCATGGTAACGAGCACCGTCTGCATACCGGGCAGCGGCTCAAAGGTGCCAAAGTCCGCCGGCATGCGGTTCATAATCACAACCATGCCGTCCACCGGCAGTGCGCTCATGCGCGACGATGCGCCCTCGAGGGTATACGGATGCCCGTCTACTTTAGTGAGAGTGATGGCATAGCCGTGCTTATCGGCGGCGGCGGCAAAGCCCTCCATACGGTCGAGGTTGCCGGTGCCGGTAATATTGAATATGGCGACGCCGACGGTCTTAAACTTACCGCGACGCAGCGATCGACCGGCAAAATTGGGGCGATACCCCAGCTCGCGCATGGCGGCACGCACGCGCTCCTTGGTCTCGGGGCGCACGCTGGGCGAATCGTGAACGGTGCGCGAGACCGTCTGTTCCGAGACGCCCGCGAGACGCGCCACATCCTTAACGGATACCGATTTTTTAACAGCGGCCATAGGTCGATCTTTCTATGTCAACGATGCCATTGGTGACACCCTACGCAGTCATTTTTAACGCCTTCAAGTATATCCAACGCCTCCCCCACCATACGCTCACCACCCAAAACCTACCGTTCACCGACATTTTTGCTTCCCCGAACAGCTTTTGTCGACCAAATGTTAACGTTGCCATTGTGCAAACACAGAGCCACCGGGCGGCTCAAACGTTTACGCGCAAGGAATCGACGGTCCACAGGCACAGGGGCCATCGGTTCGCGTCTTATTTTGTGTCGCAAAATGGCAACGTCAACATTTTGGCAACCAAACGTCAAAAGCTACCATCGTTGCCAACCCACCGACTCTTAGGAGCTTTGCATGGAGCAACTCATCGCCATCATCGAAAAGGGGCAGCCCTTTTTCAACGCGATCGCCCGCAACAAGTACCTCAAGGCGATCCGCGACGGTTTTATCTCCGTCATCCCCATCATCATCTTCTCGTCCATCTTCTGCCTGGTAGCCTCGGTTCCCAATATCTGGGGTTTCTACTGGCCCGATGACATCAACAACGCCCTATGGAAGTGCTACAACTACTCCATGGGCATCCTGGCCATCGCCTGTGCCGCCACCACGGCCAAGCACTTCGCCGACGCTCAGAACCGCGATCTGCCCAAGAACAACCAGATCAACTTCATCTCGTGCATGTGCGCGGCCATCATCGGCTTCTTGCTCCTTTCGAGCGACACGATCGCCACGGACGCTGCCAGCGGCTTCAACACCACCTACCTTGGTTCCAAAGGCCTGCTGACCGCCTTTATCGCTGCGTTTGTGACCGGCATCATCTACAAGTTCTTCATTAAGCGCAACATCACCGTCAAGATGCCCGAGCAGGTTCCGCCCAACATCTCGCAGACCTTCAAGGACATCATCCCCTTCTCCGTCTGCATCACCGTCTTTTGGGTCTTTGACATCGCCTTCCGCGCTGCTTTTGGCTTCTGCTTTGCCCAGGGCGTCATCCAGGTGTTCCAGCCCCTGTTCACCGCTGCCGACGGCTACATCGGCCTCGCTGTGATCTACGGCGCCATGAGCCTGTTCTGGTTCGTGGGCGTCCACGGCCCCTCGATCGTCGAGCCCGCCATCGCCGCCGCCCTCGTTGCCAACATGACCGACAACCTGGCTGCGTTCCAGGCTGGTCAGCACGCTTCCGCTGTTCTGACCCAGGGTGCCCAGTACTTCGTCGTCTGCATGGGCGGCACTGGTGCCACGCTCGTCCTGGTCTTTATGTTCTGCTTCCTGGCTAAGTCCCAGGAGATGCGCGCCGTCGGTAAGGCCGCTATCGTTCCGGTCTGCTTTGCCGTCAACGAGCCGCTGCTGTTTGCCGCGCCCATCGTGCTCAACCCCGTCTTCTTTGTCCCGTTTGTCTTTGCCCCGATCGCCAACATCTGAATCCTCAAGATCTTCATCGACTTCTTGGGCATGAACGGCTTTATGTACACCCTGCCCTGGACCGTCCCCGGCCCCATCGGCACCATCATGGGCCTGGGCTTCCAGCCGCTCGCCTTTGTGATGCTCGCCCTTATCCTGGTCGTCGACTTCGTTCTGTACTATCCGTTCTTCCGCGCCTATGACGCCCAGAAGTGCGCCGAGGAGGCCGAGATCTCCCAGGAGGAGCTCGCCGCCAAGAACGCCGAGAAGGCCGCCAAGCTCAACGATGCCTTCCAGGGCAAGGCTGACGCCAAGAGCGTTGCCGCCGGCGCTGCTGCCGAGGCCGTGAAGGCCGACGCTCCCGCCGCTTCTGCAGCACCCGCCACCGAGGCCACGGCCACCAGCGACCTCAACGGCAAGCGCGTGCTCGTGCTCTGCCAGGGTGGCGGCACCTCGGGCCTGCTCGCCAACGCGCTGGCCAAGGCCGCCAAAGAGCGCGGCATCAATCTTGAGACCGCTGCCGAGGCCTATGGCAACCACGTTGACATGCTCCCCGACTTTGACCTGGTCGTCCTGGCCCCGCAGGCCGCCAGCTACCTGGCCGACCTGCAGAAAGACTGCGAGCGCGTGGGCAACAAGTGCGTCGCCTGCCGCGGTAAGCAGTACATCGAGCTCTCCCAGAACGGCGACAAGTCTCTCGCCTTCGTGAGTGAACAGCTTTCGAAGTAAGTAACGCTTACGGCCAGCCGACCATCCACAGCCGGCTGGCCCTTCGATTTAGACGATTGGATCATCATGTCCGTTAACCCCGCTAGTGTCACCAACCCGCCCGCGCAGTTTCCCGAAGACTTTGTCTTTGGCGGCGCCACCGCTGCCTACCAGGTAGAGGGCGAGACCCGCACCCACGGTAAGGGCAAGGTTGCCTGGGACGACTTCCTGGAGGCCCAGGGCCGTTTCTCCCCCGATCCCGCTTCCGACTTCTACAACCAGTACCCCGTCGACTTGGAGCTGTGCGAGGAGTTTGGCATCAACGGCATTCGCCTCTCCATCGCCTGGAGCCGCATCTTCCCCAACGGCACCGGTGAGATCAACCCCGAGGGCGTCCAGTTCTACCACGACCTGTTTGCCGAGTGCCACAAGCACCACGTTGAGCCGTTTGTCACGCTGCACCACTTTGACACGCCGCTGACCCTCTTTGAGAAGGGCGACTTCCTCAACCGCGAGACCATCGACGCCTTTGTGGACTTTGCCACCTTCTGCTTTAAGGAGTACGCCGACCAGGTGACCTACTGGTTCACCTTTAACGAGATCTGGGCCGACGCCTCCAACACCTACATCGAGGGCACCTTCCCCGGTGGCGTCAAGGCGCATCTGGCCGAAGCCTTCCAGTGCGAGCACAACATGATGCTCGCCCACGCCAAGGCTGTGCTTGCCTTCCACAACGGCGGTTTTAAGGGCAAGATCGGCGTCATTCAGTCGTTGGAGTTTAAGTATCCGCTCAACGAGAACGACCCCGCCGACATCAAGGCCGCCAACAACGAGCAAGTGCTGCAGAACCAGTTCTTGCTCGATGCCACCTTCCGCGGCGACTATGCGCCCGACACCCTCGAGTGCGCCAACCGCCTGGCTGCCGTCTCGGGCGGCACCATCGAGATCCTGGACGAGGACCTCGAGATTATGCGCGAGGCCGCGCTCTACAACGACTACCTAGGCGTTAACAACTACCAGTGCCGCTTCTTGAAGGCTTACGACGGCGAGAACGACCTGCACCACAACGGTACGGGCGAGAAGGGCACTGGCCGCTGGCGCGTTAAGGGCATTGGCGAGCATGTGAACAAGCCTGGCATCCCCACCACCGACTGGGACTGGATCATCTATCCCGAGGGCCTGTTCGATCTGCTCGTCTACATTAAGCAGCGCTACCCCAACTATAAGCAGATCTTCATCACCGAGAACGGCATGGGCTACAAGGACCCCTACAAGGACGGTTTTGTGGACGACCAGCCGCGCATCGACTATATCGAGCAGCACCTGCGCTGGTTGCTCAAGGCCATGGAGGTGGGCGTCAACGTGGGCGGCTACTTCCTGTGGAGCCTGCAGGATCAGTTCTCCTGGACCAATGGCTACAACAAGCGTTACGGCTTCTTCTACGTTGACTTTGAAACCCAGAAGCGCACGCCCAAGGCAAGCGCATACTGGTATAAGCACGTGGCGCAGACCCGTCGTCTGGACTAGCGGCTGGCAGGGTCGCCTGCCCACATAACCTGTCCCCATTTCTCAGCCGGGGGCGGCACGTCACACGGCGCGCCGCCCCCGGTCTTTTGTTTTTGTTCGGCCTGAGGGCCGTTTGTCTCGATCTGTAACATTTGGCCGAGATTTTGGGTCCTAACTGTTACAGATTGAGACGAACAGGATTGCTCTTTCCGAAGAATCTAAATCTGTAACACGTAGCCCGCTTTTGACCGTCTACCTGTTACAAATCGAGACAAACGGAGTAGGACCTAACCCCGTATGTCCCTAACAGTCGAGCGTTCGACCAGCGTACTCGGCACATGAATCGCCTCGATAGACGAGCTCTCTCCAATCGCCGCCTCAAACGCAAGCTTACCGACACCGCGCAAATCAAATCGCAGCGTCGTCAGCCGATTGTGAGGAACAAGTCCCTCGAGTGCGTCGTCGATACCAACCACGCTCACGTCGTCGGGCACGGACAGGCCCGCGTTCTCGAGCGCGGCGATAACGCCCAGCGCCATCTGGTCATTTGCCGCAAGCACGGCAGTCGGCGCCTGCGACCCGCCGGCAAGCACCTCGGCCGCAATCCGCTCGCCCATGGCGTACCCACTGTCCGCACTCCAATCGCCACGCAGCATCGGAGCGGCATCGACATGAGCACGACCCAGCGTATCGCGCCAACCGGCCTCACGAAAACGCGAGGAAATCGAGCTTTCCGGACCCGCCACAAACCGCATATTCGAGTGACCATGTTCCAGCAGATAATTGGTCAACAGCTCGCACGAACCATACTGGTCGGAGTCGATCGTCGTGCAGCGCGGATGCGCATACATGGACAGGATGACCGTTCGCACTCCCGGCTGGGGAACAAACTCCTCAAAATCGGGAGCCATGCGGTTCATGTTGAGAATCATGCCGTCGACGGGTCGCTCGACCATGCGGCGCGAGGCATCGGCAAGTGTATAGGGCTTGTCGCCGCCCATCTCGATCATAGTGACGGCAAAATCGTGCTCGCGCGCCGCTTGCATGATACCCTCGAGCGTCGCCAGGTTACCGACACGTGTGATGTTGTATATGCACAGGCCAATAGAACGATACGACCCGCCGCGCAACGCCGCTCCAGCAAAATTGGGACGAAAGCCCAGCTCTTCCATGGCGGCCAGCACACGCTTGCGCGTCTTTTCCGTCACCTTGGGCATACCGTTGACCACGCGAGACACAGTCTGGCGGCTCACGCCAGCGAGCGCCGCAACCTCTGCCGCGCTCGCCGAATGACCATTCCTTGTCTGCTGAGCCATGCCTTCCACGCTAACCTGCTTCCCAACTATTCCCCGCGCCCATGGCGCATCGTACATACATCGATAACGTGCTCATGATACCCGAGCCATATACCACAACATGAAAACTTCTGTCAATCAAAACCGCTTACCGAACAAATACAACCGTTCGCGGCTGTTTGAAGTTGTTTTGTTTCTATACATCCCATCCGGATGTTAACGTGCTCATTGTCAAATGATCACGTGCTCATTTTGGTTCTAATCATTTTAAGATAGTGTTTATCGGGCTTTTTCACCGCTGAACGCTAACCAGGGAGCCTCCTGAGCGCAAACGCACAATATCGAACAGCGAGACGAGAGGGTGTATGCATATGTCTTTGCTAAACCGCGTACAGCAGCTGCCGAAGGGCTTTGTTTGGGGCGCCGCAACCGCCGCGTACCAAACGGAAGGTTCCACGAAGGTGGCAGGCAAGGGTAAGACCATGTGGGACGATTACCTTGTCGCCCAGGGTCGCTTTTTGCCCGACCCGGCCAGTGATTTCTACAACCGCTACGAGGAGGATATCCGCCTTTCTGCCGAGCATGGACTCAACGCCATCCGTGTGTCCATCGCCTGGACCCGCATCTTCCCCAACGGCGACGATGCCGAGCCCCTCGCCGAGGGCGTTAAGCACTACCACGAGCTGTTCGCCTGCTGCAAAAAGTATGGCGTCGAGCCCTATGTGTCCCTGCATCACTTTGACTCCCCCGCCGCCCTGTTCAACCAGGGCGACTGGCTCAACCGCAAGACCGTCGACGCCTATGTGCGCTATGCCGAGTTCTGCTTCCGCGAGTTCCGCGAGGTCAAGAATTGGTTCACCATCAACGAGCTCATCAGCCTCTCGCACTCCCAATACATCCAAGGCAACTTCCCGCCCAACCATCACTTTGATGTGACGAGCGGCATCCAGAGCCAGCACAACGAGCTCGTTGCCCACGCCCGCGCCGTCAACCTGTATAAGGATCTTGACGAGACCGAGCACCTGGGCGGACGCATTGGCATGGTCAACGTCCTGACGCCGGCATATCCTGCCACAGACTCGCCCGCCGACCAGCACGCCGCCGACCTGTACAACGCCTTCTACACCGACTTCATCATGGACGGCGCCTTCCTTGGTCACTACTCCGCGCGCACCCTCTCACTCATCAACGAGATTCTGCGTGCCAACAACGCCACGCTTACGGTTGAGGACAGCGACATGGAGGAGCTCGCCAAGGCGGCGCCCCGCAACGATATGTTCGGCCTCAACTACTATCAGTCGGCGTTTATCGCCGCCTACGATGGCGAGTCCACCAACAGCTTTAACGGCACCGGAGACAAGGGCACCTCGTGCTTTAAGTTTAAGGGCGTCGGGCAGCAGGTCGATATGCCGGGTATCCCCACCACCGACTGGGATTGGCTCATCTACCCGCAAGGCCTCTACGACACGCTCAAGCACATCAGCGCCACCTATCCCAACCTCCCCGTCATCTATATCACCGAAAACGGCCTGGGCCACAAGGACCCCGAGCCCGACGCAAACGGCATCGTCGCCGATCCCGAGCGCATCGACTTTGTCGACCAGCACATGGAGAAGGTGCTCCGGGCGCGCGCCGAGGGCGTCGACGTCCAGGGCTACTTTATCTGGAGCCTGCAGGACCAGTTCTCGTGGGCCAACGGCTATAACAAGCGCTACGGCCTGTTCTACATCGACTTCGACACGCAAAAACGCTACATCAAGCAGTCGGCACTCTGGTACAAGGAGCTCGCCGACACTATGGCGGACGCGCAGTAGCGCATCGCCTCGCTTTCCCCCGAGAGGGGAGCGGCCCTATGCGATACAAACCCAGCCGCTCCCCTCTCTCCCCCTGGGACCGACCCCGCCTGCACCCGGGCTTTTAGCAAGCGGGAGACCATATAGGTTTTCAACGTCCATGCCATTAAGATTTCATGCAAAGAGGAGCGTGAACTATGGAATCGATCGTTAAGTTCTTGGAGAAAGGTCAGCCGTACTTCGACAAGGTCTCTAAGAACATCTACCTTCAGGCCATTAAAGACGGCTTTTTGGCAGCAATGCCCATCATCCTGTCTTCTTCTGTCTTCCTGCTTATTTCGACCCTGCCGGGCGTTGTCGCCACGGTCGGCGGCTTTACGCTGCCCGACTGGTGGAACGTCGACGTCGTGAACTTCTGCAACAAGGTTTACAACTTCACGATGGGCGTCGTGGGCATCATGGTCGCCGGCACCACCGCAAGCGCGCTGACCGGCTCCAAGAACCGCCGCATGCCTGCCGGCAAGGCCATCAACGCCACGAGCACCATGGTCGCCGCCATGTGCGCTATGCTCATCTTGGCCGTTACCCAGACGAGTGCCAAGATCGACGGCGCCGATGTCTCGGTGTTCTTTACCGACAACATGGGCACCAAGGGCCTACTGAGCTCCTTTGTCGCCGCATTTGCCACGGTCAACATCTATGCCTTCTGCATTAAGCGAGACATCACCATCAAGCTGCCCAAAGAAGTCCCCGGCGCCATCGCCCAGAACTTCCGCGACATCTTCGCCTTCAGCTTCTCCATCCTGTTTGTCGCCGTCATCGACGTTATCTGCCGCACCTGCTTGGCCGTCCCGTTTGCCAACGTCATCTCCACGCTGGTGAGCCCGCTGTTCGCCGCTGCCGATTCCTACGCCGGCCTCGCCCTCATCTGGTTCATGATCCCGCTGTTCTGGTTCATGGGCATCCACGGCCCCTCGGTCGTTAAGCCTGCCCTCAACGCCGCGCTGTTTGGCAACATCACCACCAACCTCGCCACGCTGCAGGCCGGCGGTCACCCCGCCCTCGCCCTGACCGAAAACTTCGGTAACTACATCGGCGAACTCGGCGGCACCGGCGCCACGTTCATTGTCCCGATCATCTTCCTGCTCTTTATGCGCTCCAAGCAGCTCAAGGCCGTCGGCAAAGCCTCTGTCGTGCCCGTGATGTTCGCCGTCAACGAGCCGCTGCTGTTCGCCGCGCCCATCATCCTCAACCCGTACTTCCTGATCCCGTTCCTGTTTGCCCCCGTGGCCAACGTCCTCATTGGTAAGTTCTTCATCGACTTTTTGGGCATGAACGGCTTTATCTATGCCATGCCGTGGGCACTCCCCGGACCGATCGGCACCTTCATCGACACCAACTTCCAGCCGATCTCTCTGGTCCTGGTTGTCGTCCTGCTGGTCGTTGACTTCTTGATCTACTACCCGTTCTGCAAGGCCTACGACAACGTCCTGTGCAAGCAGGAGGCCGAGACCCTGGCCGAAGAAGAGGCCGAGGAGACCAAGGCCGTCAAGACCGCTGCCGCCCCCGCCGTTGAGGCTCCTGTTGTCGAGACCGCTTCTGCCACTGAGGCCTCCGCAGCTCCGTCCGCCCTTAAGGGCAAGGATCTGAGGGTTCTGGTTCTGTGCGCTGGCGCCGGCACCTCTGCACTGCTCGCCAACGCGCTTAAGGAAGGCGCCGACGAGCTGGGCATCGACATTACCGCCAACGCCGGTGCCTACGGCAGCCACTACGCCATCATGGACCAGTACAACGTCATCGTCCTGGCTCCGCAGGTTCGCACCTATTACAACGAGATGAAGGCCGACACCGACCGCCTGGGCATCACGCTGCTGTCGCCCAAGGGCAAACAGTACATCGACCTCACTAAGGATCCCAAGGGTGCCGTCGCCTGGATCGAGGAAAACCTCGAGGCATAAGACGCTGACACCACCTGCCGCTTGCAGACAATAAATGGCCCGTGCATCGATGTGTGATGCGCGGGCCATTTTGTTTAGACCGCACCCGTCCTCCTGTTCATCTCAATCTGTAACATCTAGCCGAGTTTTTCGGTCCTAGCTGTTACAGATCGAGATGAACGCACAGGCCAAGCCGAAAATCTCAATCTGTAACATGTAGACCACTTTTGACCGTCTAGTTGTTACAGATCGAGACAAACGGAATAGGCCGAGCACGTCTACGCCCGCAAGTCCTTTACGCTGGAACGCTCGACCAACACGCCCGAGACGAGCGTACGGCTTCTGGAGCTCGGAGCTTCCAGACCCGCGACGACCTCGTTGAGCGCACGGACGCCCAGCTCGCGGTGGCGAAACTTCACCGACGTCAGAATCGAGTTGGGAATCGTCTTATAGAGCTCATCGTCGAAGCCGATCACGGACACATCATTGGGCACACTGAGCCCTTTGTCACGTAGAGCCATCATCACGCCGTTTGCCATGCAGTCGTTAGCAGCGAGGACCGCCGTGCAATCGGGCTTATCGGCAAGCACAAGGCCCGCGGCATAGCCACTATCCGCATTCCAATCGCCTTGCAGAGGCTCGGGCGGCTCAATGCCACGCGCCTCGAGTGCCGCACGCCAACCTTTCATACGGCACTGGCTCGACAACGACTCTTTCTTACCAGAGACGAAGTACACGTTTTTATGCCCGTGGTTCAAGAAGTACTCGCACGCCATGCGCGCGCCGCCCTCTTGGTCGTCACTGACGGTGGAGCAGGTAGGATGTTCCATCGGTGTGATAATCACCGTCTTGAGGTCTTTCGGTGCCTCAAAAGTATCAAAGTCATCGACCATCTGACGCAGGTTGAAGATCATGCCATCAACAGGCAGCTGCGACATCCTACGCGCCGCTTCGGCAAGGGTCATCTTCTCCCCCGCCCGCTTTTTGATCATCGTGAGCGCAAAGCCGCGTTCTTCGGCGGCATCGGCGATACCGTCAATCATGTCCACGGCACCGCCCGACAAGTGGAACAGCACCACGCCAATGCACCCGTAACGGCCCAACTTGAGCGAACGCGCGGCAAAGTTGGTTCGAAACCCGAGCGCCTCCATTGCGGAATGAACCTTATCGCGTGTCGACTTTCGCACGCTATCGGGCTCGTTGATCACACGCGAAACCGTCTTGAGAGAAACACCTTTACCGGACAATATCGACCGCTCACCCGTATATCCTTGTTGCTCTTCCAAAAATGTCTTACGTTGTCATTAACGAAATGACAACGTTGTCATTTCGCAATGCCTTCCTTAAGCAGGAAGGTTTCCGGGCAGTCCTGACCATCCATCGACGACCAGTTCCATCCACATGCATCGCGCATCAAGTAGCAAAGGAGCTCTATGGACGCCATCGTAAAGATGCTCGAAAAGCATCAACCGTTCTTCGAGAAGATCTCGAGAAACATCTACCTCCAGGCCATCAAAGACGGATTCCTTGGGTGCATGCCCATCGTCCTTACCTCTTCGATCTTTCTGCTGATCGCCACCCTTCCCGGCGTAGTTGGAATCACGTTGCCCCAGCCGCTCATCGACTGGTGCAACAAGCTGTACAACTTCACCATGGGCGTCATGGGCATCATGGTTGCCGGCACCACCGCCAAGAACTTTACGGCTTCCATGAACCGTCGCATGCCCGCCGGCAAGGTGCTCAACGACGGCTCCACCATGGTTGCCGCCCAGTGCAGCATGCTGCTGCTCGCTGTTACGCAGTTCACCACCAAGTTCAACGGCTCCGAGCTTTCTGTCTTCGATTGCACCAGCATGGGTACGCGCGGTCTGTTCTCGGCCTATATCGCCGCGTTCATTACCGTGTGGGTCTATAAGTTCTGCGTCTCGCGCGATCTGACCATTAAGCTGCCCAAGGAGGTTCCGGGCGCCATTGCACAGAACTTCCGCGACATCATCCCCTTCGGTGGCGCTGTCATCATTTGCGGCATCATCGATGTGGTTGTGCGCAACCTCATGGGCGTTCCGTTCTCCGAGCTGCTTATCAAACTGCTCTCCCCGCTCTTCACTGCGGCAGAGACCTACCCCGGACTCATCCTTATTCAGGCAGCCACCGCGTTCTTCTGGTTCATCGGTGTCCACGGCCCTTCGATTGTCCAGCCGGGCATCGACCCCATCCGTCTTGCCAACCAGGCCGAGAACCTGCAGGTTCTGCTGGCCGGTGGCCACCCCGCCCACTCCCTCACCTTTAACATGTCGCTCGTGGGTGAGTTCGGCGGCACCGGCGCCACGTTCATCGTTCCGCTTCTGCTGATTCTCTTTATGAAGTCCAAGCAGCTCAAAGCCGTCGGTAAGGCCTCGATTGTTCCTGTTGCCTTCGCCGTCAACGAACCGCTGCTCTTTGGCGCGCCCATGATCCTCAACCCCTACATGCTCATCCCCTTTGTTGCCGCCGGCTGCGTCAACGTAAGTGTTGCCAAGTTCTTTATCGACAACGTGGGCATGAACGGCTTCTCCTTCGTGGTGCCTTGGGCTACCCCTGCCCCCATCGGCATCTTCATCACCACGAACTTCCAGCTTATCGCCCTGGTATTTGTCGCGATCATCATCTTACTGGACGCCATCATCTACCTGCCGTTCTTGAAGGCATACGATAAGCTGCTCTGCGACCAGGAAGCCGAGCGCGCCGCCGAGCTGGGTCTCGAGTCCGATGGTGCTGCCACCATCGCCGCCAGCACCTCTGCGCCCGCTGTCGAGCAGGCCACCGCTGCCGTCGAGCCGACCGCCGCTGCCGCTGACAGCAAGCCTGTCGCCGATCAGCCCGAGCCCGCTGCCGATGCATCCGCTAAGAAGGATGTCGACGGTCTGAAGGTCCTCGTCCTGTGCGCCGGCGCCGGCACCTCTGCCATGCTTGCCAACGCCATCAAGGAAGGTGCCGCGCAGACCGGAGAGAACATCGCTTCCTCCGCAGGCGCCTATGGCCAGCACACTGCCATCATGGATCAGTACGACGTTATCGTGCTTGCCCCGCAGGTCCGTAGCTACTACAACGACATGAAGGCCGACACCGATCGCCTGGGCATTAAGCTGCTCGCCCCGCGCGGTAAGGAATATATCGACCTTACTCGCGACCCCGCTGGCGCCATCAAGTGGCTCCGCGAGAACCTCGACTAGGTTCCTCCCTCTGTTGGTGCCCGGATCCCCAGTTCGGGCACCTCTCCCTATTCGAATCCCACAGAAAGGATGACTCATGACCAACCCCATGCAGTTCCCCGACGGCTTTGTGTTTGGCGGCGCCACCGCCGCTTACCAGGTTGAGGGCGAGACCCGCACGCACGGCAAGGGCAAAGTGCCCTGGGACGATTTCCTGGCAGCTCAGGGTCGCTTCTCCCCCGATCCCGCAAGCGATTTCTACAACAAGTACCCGGTCGATATCGACCTGTGCCAGCGCTTCGGCATCAACGGTATCCGCGTCTCCATCGCTTGGAGCCGCATCTTCCCCAACGGCACTGGCGAGATCAACCACGAGGGTGTCGCCTTCTATCATGAGCTTTTCGCCACCTGCAACAAAGCCGGCGTTATCCCCTATGTCACGCTCGATCACTTTGATACGCCCGAGGCCTTTTACCAGGACGGCGGCGAGGGCTTCCTGACGCGCACGACGATCGACGCCTTTGACGAGTACGCCAAGTTCTGCTTTGCCGAGTTCACCGAGGTCAAGCACTGGTTCACGTTTAACGAGATTCCCGCAACCGCCGAGGGCAGCTTTATCGTCGGCAACTGGCCGCACGGCGAGAAGTATCGCCTGGACAAGGCCTTCCAGCTCATGCACAACATGATGGTGGCCCACGCCAAGGCCGTCGTCGCCTTCCATGAGGGCGGCTTTGAGGGTGAGATCGGCATTGTCCAGAACCTGGAGCCCAAGTATCCCCTCGATCCCAACAACGCCGCCGACTGCGAGGCAGCTCGCATGGCCGACGTCATCAACAACCGCTGGGTACTCGACGCCACCTTCCGCGGCCACTATGCAGCCGACACCATGGAGGCTGCGACCAAGCTGGCCCATATCGCCGGCGGCGAGCTCGACGTCCGCGACGAGGACATCGCCGCGCTGACCGCCGCGCTCCCCTACAACGATTGCCTGGGCGTCAACACCTACAAGTGCCAGTTCCTGCGTGCCGCCGAGGGCGAAAACGACATCAACCACAATGGCACCGGCGACAAGGGCTCCTCGCGCTGGTTCCTCAAGGGCGTGGGCGAGTCATGCGTGCGCGAAGGCGTACCCACCACCGATTGGGACTGGATTATCTATCCCGAGGGTCTCTACGACCTGCTGCTCCGCATTAAGAACGATTACCCCAACTACAAGAAGATCTACATCACCGAGAACGGCATGGGCTATAAGGACGACTTTGAGGACGGCTTTATCGACGACGCCCCTCGCATCGACTACATGCGTCAGCATCTCGCATGGATTCTCAAGGCAATCGACGGCGGCGTGAACGTCGACGGTTACTTCGTGTGGTCGCTGCAGGACCAGTTCTCCTGGACCAACGGCTATAACAAGCGCTATGGCCTGTTCTACATCGACTTTGAGACCCAGAAGCGCTATCCCAAGGCGAGCGCGTACTGGTACAAGAACGTCTCGGAGACCGGCCTGCTTATGGCCTAACTTTTGCCGCATACCCCCTGTCGGCCGCATGCGAATCCCTCCACGGGTTCGCATGCGGCCTATTTTTTTGCTCGGCCCGTGCAGGCCGTTTGTCTCGATCTGTAACATCTAGCTGGGATTTTCGGTCCTAATTGTTACAGATTGAGACGAACGCGCAGGCCGGTCCGAATAATCTAAATCTGTAACACCTAGCCCACTTTTGACCATCTACCTGTTACAGATCGAGACAAACGCACAGGTCAATCCGCTCAATCTCGATCTGTAACATCTAGCCGAGCTTTTCGGTCCCAGTTGTTACAGATTGAGACAAACGGAATCGGCCAGGCAGAAAATCTAAATCTGTAACATCTAACGAGCATTTGATCGCCTAGTTGTTACAGATCGAGACAATCAGATGGTCAAATCCTCACTTTCCAGGCAGCTACGAAGCGCTCCTCTTTCTTAATTATTATCGGCATCACGAACACACTTCGGTATCTTTTAATGCCAAAATGATACCGAAAGCGTGTTCGAGAATACGGATAATTCCATGCGTTAGCCCAATCAAGCCCCAGGCTTACAAACTCCGTTATTGTTCAGAATGCCAATGCATTCGCGTTTGCGCGTCATTTCGCGTCACTTTGACGCACATAATGACACGCAAATTTTTTCGTGTCATAATTTTGACGCGTAAAATGACGTGTAAAATTTTTACGTGTTATTTTTCACGTCAAATTGAAGCGAAACGGAGCATCACAATGCAAGAATCCAAAGATCTTGAATTCAAGGAATGCGTCACCAATTCGTTCCTTAAAACCGTCTCCGCTTATGCAAATGGCACGGGAGGACGCGTTCTATTTGGAATTAACGACGACGGAGAAGCCGTTGGCCTCGATGACCCCAAGCAGACCTGCCTGGATATCGAAAACAAGATTAACGATTCGATCATCCCCCAGCCCGATTACTCCCTAAAGATCGACGAGCCCGATGCAACCGTGGAGCTTACGGTCTTTCCCGGCAGATCGAAGCCTTACCTATACCGCTCGAAGGCATACAAGCGCAATGACACCGCGACCATTCCAGTTGATACCCTAGGCCTTTCGCGTCTTGTACTCGAGGGTCAAAACCTCTCCTTTGAGCAGCTCCCGGCAAACAAACAAGATTTATCTTTCACCGTTTTAGAGAATCGTCTAACAGCAAAACTTTCGCTTCAGTCATTCACAACCGATACTCTCAAAACCCTTGGCCTGCTTGATGAAACCGGAACCTACAACAACGCGGCAGAACTGCTCGCGGACGAGAATGGCTTCCCGGGTATCGACATCGCAGTGTTTGGTGAAACTATCAACCTCATTAAGCAGCGCAAGACTCTTGAACATGCATCCGTTCTAGCGGAAATTGACGGAGCCCTTGAGCTTTTCGAAGCCCAGTACTGCTACGAAGAGATCCAGGGGATGGAGCGGATCCGCAAGGAGCTCATTCCGCTCGAAGCATTCCGCGAGGCCATTACCAATGCAGTCGTTCATAGGACTTGGGATGCGCCCGCACACATCCGCATCTCGATGTTCGACGACCGTGTGGAAGTCGCTTCGCCCGGCGGCTTGCCGGCAAGCATGACCGTCGATGAATATCTGTCCGACATGCTATCCGTTAGACGCAATCGTATTCTTGCCGAAGTCTTTTTGCGCCTGGGTCTTATCGAAGCCTTTGGAACGGGCATCATGCGAATTCGCGATACCTATAAGGACAGCGTCAGAAAGCCCCGGTTTCAAGTTTCGGATAACGCCATTGTGGTAACACTTCCCCTACTCATGGATAACCCGGGGCTCAAAGGCGACGAACTTATCGTATTCGGACTGCTGAGCGGAGTACACCCTCAATCGACAAGCGAGCTTGCGGCCAAAGTCACCTTTAGTCGCTCGAAGCTTCTTCGCATCCTCAAAAAACTCGTTGAGACAGGCCTGGCGACAGTTGAAGGCACCGGCAGAGGGCAGAAGTATCGCCTGCTACGCTAGTTAGCAGATGATCTGCGTATGTTCCTCGATGGCGGCACGATCTTCGGCGGAGATGCTCGGCTCACATACCACGGCGTCCAGGCTGTCCAGGCGGCAGAAGGTGTAGAAGTCGCGCTTGCCGATCTTGCTGGAGTCGGCGATCAGATAGCGCGAGTCGGCCTTGCTAAAGGCGAGCTGCTGGATGCGGCCCTCTTCCATATTGGATGTAGACACATCGCCATCCAGAATGCCGTTGGCGCCGATAAACGCCGCATCGATACCCAGCGCACGCAGGGTATCCTCGGCCGTTGGTCCCACAAAAGCGGCGGTGCGGCGACGGTACATGCCGCCCACCAGGCACAGGTCGCAGTCTTCGCGCGCCTCGAGCAGGTTAAACACCGAAAGCGAATTGGTCACAATGCGCAGGCGAAACGCCGGCAGCATCGAGGCCATCTGCTCAACCGTGGTGCCCGTGCCCAAAAAGATGGTCGAGCCTTCCTCGATAAGCTCCACAGAACGGCGCGCAATCTGCAACTTTTCCTCGGCATGCTTCGTGCGCTTTTCGCTGTGCGAATACTCATGGCGCAGCATAGCGTGTGGACGGCCCTGCGCACTGCGGGCTCCGCCGTGCACGCGCTCGATCTCGCCCAGGCTCGCAAGCTCCTCAAGATCACGGCGGATCGTCATATCCGAGACACCTAACGCATCCGAAATCTCCTTGACCGAGACCGTTCCCTGTTCCTCGAGCAGCTGCCGAACCTTATCCTGTCGCTCCGCTTTAATCACGATGAGTCCTCGCTGTTCCACGCTCACGTCAATTCAAACAATAACGAACAAATTGTATCAGACTCGCGCGCGTCAGAAATGAACGCCCGCACAGCTCCAATCATCACTTTTTTGAGAAAAATACCCCCTGCTTTAGTGGGGTGTAGTGATAATCTCACCTGTTCGCGCTACAGTTTGTCCGAAATATCTCGATGTTAGGAACCAAATGATCACTTCCGAGCTTTTCGGCACCGCGCCGTGCGGTACCCCCGTTCATCGTTACACCCTCAACGGGCCCGAGATCTGCGTTCGCATTATGGACTATGGCGCCACCGTGCTGGGTATCGATGTGCCCGACATTCCCGGCAACGTGCGCGATGTGGTGCTGGGCTTCGATAAGCTCGAGGATTACTTTGACAACCCCGCCTGCTTTGGCGCGACCATCGGCCCCGTGGCCAACCGCACCGCGGGCGCCACGATCACCATCGCCGGCACGGACTGGCATATGCCCACCAACGAAGGCATCAACAACCTGCACAGCGATCTTGAGCACGGCCTACACAAGCGCGTGTGGGACGTTGAACTCGACGAGGTCCACAATGCCGTGCGCATGACCACCTCGCTTGAGGACGGTGAGCTGGGCCTGCCCGGCAACCGCACCTTTACGGCCGTGTTTACCGTGACACGCACCGGCCGCTTCCGTATCGAATACGGCTGCGAGAGCGACCGCGCCACCTACGTGTCCATGACCAACCACACGTACTTTAACCTTGCCGGCCATAACGCCGGCATGGACTGCGAGCACTTCTTTGTTGCCAACGCTGCCCACTACCTGCCCATCAACGAGCAGAACATCCCCACCGGCGAGATTGCTCCGGTCGAGGGCACGCCGTTTGACTTTCGCGAGCTGCGCCCCGTCGCGCCTGGCATGGAGACCGACGATCCGCAGATTAAGCAGGCCCGTGGCTACGATCACTGTCTGTGCATCGATGGCTATCAGTACGGCCGTAATCTGCGCCGCGCGATGCACGTCGAGGAGATGTGGACCGGCCGTGAGCTGGACTATTACACCACTGCCCCGGGCGTGCAGCTCTACACCGGCAACTGGCTGGGCGACGAACACGCCAAAGACGATGCCAACTATAGCTGGGGCGCCGGCTTTGCCCTCGAGGCAGAGATGTACCCCGACACGCCGCACCAGCCGCTGTTCCCGCAGGGCATTGTGGGCCCGGGTCACCCCTACAGCAATGTGATCGAATACCACTTTATGAGGCACTAAGCCCACAGCGCGACATATCGCACAGCAGCGCCCGCCGGCACCACCGCCGACGGGCGCTTTTTCATCTTTTGGGCTCAATTTCGCTGTGACTGTATGAGTGACATATCAAAACTATGCCCATTTACTACGTTTAGCCCGGGATGCTCGACCATGCACCGGTTTTTGCTAAATTCGCGAGCCGCCTACCTGCACTGATAATTGTCCTTGGGGGAAGCGGGCACTGCGGGGCGCGGCAACGGCGCGCGATTTCCGCGTCGCAGCGCTACCCTGATGCTGAATGCCGGGACGATGACCCACTGACCTGCTGACGCCTCTTCGGCCGTCCTCAAATCCGACCTGTCTCGCCCCGGCATCCGCGTCCCGGAGTCCTGCCATGACCTAATAGGAGCATGAGCGCGGACAATCGGACAAGCCAATTGGATTGTAGCGCTCCCGTCAGTGCAATGTCTGGGAGACCCGGGCGCGGAGCAGGCGGCAGACCGAGGGGAGCGAAAATGGAAGGCGAAACTGTCATCGCGGGCGTCGACACGCACAAGGACGTGCATGTCCTGTGCCTGCTCGACGGCCTCGGGAGGAAGATCCGGAGCGGGAGCTTCAGGGCCGACCCCGAAGGCTACGACAGGCTGGCGGAGGCGATAGGCGACCCGGGGAGCTGCGCTGTCGTCGGCGTCGAGGGCACGGCATCGTACGGGGCCGGGCTGACGAGGAGGCTCGTGGAGCTCGGGTACAACGTGGTCGAGGTGCTCAGGCCCAAGAGGGACAAGGCGAGGCCCGGCGAGGGGAAGAGCGACCCGCTGGACGCCGAGCGCGCGGCGCGCAAGGCGGCGTCCGGGAGGGGCTGCTCCGTGCCGAAGTCGCAGGACGGCCGGGTCGAGGCGGTGCGCCAGCTCTACGTCGCGCGCAGGCTGGCCGTCGCGACGTCCACGTCCTGCGTGGCCTGCGCGAAGTCGATGCTCACGACGGCCCCGGGCGCCCTGAGGGAGCGGTTCAGGGGCCGCGAGCGGCCGAAGGACCTCATGCCGCTGCTCGCGCGCAGGAGGAAGGCGGGCGACGCGCTCGAGGAGAGCGTGCTGGCCTCGCTGCGGTCCGTCGCGACGGTCTGGAAGGAGGCCCGCAGCCAGGTCGAATCCCTCGACGAGCGCATCCGCGCGCTGCTGGAGGCGAACGCGCCCGCGCTGCTCGGCGTCGAGGGCTGCGGCACGACGACCGCCGCCGCCCTGGTCGTGGCCGCCGGCGACAACCCCGGCAGGCTGAAGGGCGAGGCGGCGTTCTCGATGCTGTGCGGCGCCTCCCCGATCCCCGCGTCGAGCGGGAAGACGGAGCGGCACAGGCTCAACCGCGGCGGCAACCGGCAGGCGAACTGGGCGCTCTACGAGATCGCGATCAAGCGCATGGCATACGACGAGAGGACGAGGAGGTACGTGGCGAAGCGAACCTCCGAGGGGAAGTCCCGGAGGGAGGCGATCCGCTGCCTGAAGCGCTACATAGCGCGGGAGGTGTACCGCGTGCTCATGGACCCGAACCCCGACGGCGCCGCGCCGGAAGGCCCCGAGCTCGCGAAGATGCGCAAGGCGATGCGGGTGACCCAGAAGCAGGCCGCCGCGGGGCTCGGCATGTCCGCGGCCTCACTCGGTCACCTGGAACATGGGAGACGGCGGTCGACGAAACTGGAGAGGAGGTATTACGAGCTCCTGTGCGAATTGAAGGGAGCGCTCCCGCAAACTGCCTATTGACAACTTATAGGAGCGTCGGTTTTGTTTTTCTCAAATTCGACATGCTCGGCGATAGCCGATCAAACGTAGTAAATGGGCATTGTTTTTGACAGGCAGCATCGCACGCGTCCCTCGCAAGGGCAAAATGATTCGTTTTTCTCCGTCCCCAAGGGATCAGTTGAACAGATTGCCGATGGGGTCGGGATTGGAGCTGGGGAGATAGCGGATTTCTAGTTCTATGCCGAGCTTTTGCAGCTCTTTGAAGGCGGCGACATCTTCGCCGTCTACGGCGACTGCGGGCGTTATGGGGTGCTTGCCCTCCCCTGCCTGCATATGGCCAATGCTGATCTTGGTGATCGGCACGCCACCCTTAACCAGCGCGAGTGCATCGGCGGGTGAGGCCACCATGATCAGAATCAATTGGCGCGGCGTTGCGGTATGAATGATGTCGATGGCCCTTTGCACCGAGAAAAACCGTGTCCACACGCCCTCGGGCACCGCGACCCTCATAGGCGCCCACTTGCGCGAATCCACCGCAATCTCGTCGTTAACGATCAGGACGAGGTTGGAACCAACCGCCTCATTCCACAGCTCAGCGTCTTGCCCGTAAATAAACCGATCATCGATGCGCGTGAGAAGAATCTTGGGTTGAATCATCACTGCCCCATTCTGCTTGAGACCCGTAAGAGCAAGACATCACGTCTCCAATATTAGTGCATTTAAAGTGAGAAAAGCCGTCAGAACACTTGCGCGGATGTGCGATGTCCCGTATCATAGACAGACGTTGACGCCTCAGTTGCGTCACCACATGGCCGCCAGCGTAGCTCAGTTGGTAGAGCACCGCTCTCGTAAAGCGGGGGTCACCGGTTCGAGCCCGGTCGCTGGCTCCATTGCACAAGATAGCCGCCTTCGGGCGGCTTTTTTGTTACCGATTTCAGGCGCACATCCGCCGGAATTCGCCCACTCGGTGGACTTCGGGTTTAATGCTTAGGGGCGGGGATTTACCAAAGTGAAATTTTAATGAAAAGAAACCCAGCTGCAACAATTGCCATGGCGAGGGCTCGAATTGGCCATATAGATCTATAATAGTCACGATACCTTCTCTTTTGCTGGAACGATATATCTATACAAGGTTGTGAGCGGAAAACAAAAATACGTCGATTGCTATCCGACAAACGGGTCTGGAATTGCATTCACCGGCATTTCGGGGCAGATTGATACACATGTACGAAAGGGAACCTATGTGGTGCGTTGGGTTGGAGCTGCTGCAGGCCCGATATGGATTGCGGTCTTGCGACCCGATGTCCAAATAGGTTTCTCTCTCTAGACGGGAAGTTGCTCATGGACGCCATATATGACGGAGATGACTGGGTCGATCATTATACTTGGCACCTGGTCGGCTCGAACGACAATGGGGATGTGGTGTTTGATGGACTATGTCCAAAGCATCTCCACCCTTTTGTCTCGTCGTTAATTGAGAGTTCCGCTCGTGTTGCCCCCTACAGCTCGGCATCGCTTCATGATACGGACGTTTTGAAGACCATAAGGGAATCAATTGACGAGGGCACGATGAGCGGCCCGCTGTTTTCTCGGCTTGTGGGGCTAGATGAGATTGGCTCGAAACGACTGCTTGCGGGCGAAAAAGTGGAACTCACTTATCGGTCGATGATTTCAATCCTGCGGCTAGCCGATGTTCTTCGCAAATAAATCCAAGCAAAACGCCGCCGGCAACTCCCCTACTCAACAAAAAAGCCCCGCCAACCGCAATCCCCAAGGGAACCGCGATTAACGGGGCTCATGCGCGCTCCTCAATGGAATCACGTCATCAGACGAGCAGCTCAGCCGAGCAGTGCGTTACTCCTCCCAGTAAGCGTCTGCAAGCAGCTTAAAGCAGATCTTCTTGACCGGCTGTGCGCCATCGCCCGGGAACTCGAGCGTGGGCATATGAGGCTCGCCGGCAACAAACAGCGCAAACTTATCGTCAGCAAGATCGCCGGCGATCGAAGCGTCGGAATCGACCAGATCGTAGTCGTCCTTCTCGTCAAACTCCTGGACAAGCGTCAGGCTGCCCGTGGCAACCTTAAAGGCCTCGCGACCCTCAATGTCGATCTGCAGGTCGTGATAGCGCTGATGCGTCTCATAGTGGGCCTCGGCCTCGGGACGCGTCGTGGGAGCCATGACGTTCGCAAAGACCTTGTCGCCCAGAATCGGATGGCTGCCGACCTCGAGCTGCGCCGGGTCGTTCTCCTCGAGCCAGTCAATCAGCACGTCGAGGCCCTTGAGCATTCCGCGATACTCTTCGATATCGCCCAATGCACCGTAAATCATCTAAATCCCCTCTCGGATCGTTTCTTTGGCAGCTACTCGGCAAACGCATTGCCGACGCTGTTGCCACCCACATACGTCTCGACCAGGGTAAGGTCGGGATTGAACACGACAGCGTCGGCGTCGCGCCCCGGCATAATGCTACCGCACTTGTCGTCGACTCTAACCACAAGCAAGCAACCGATACCGGGGCCGTCGCCCAAGCTCTTACAGCTCGGTCACGACAACGCCGTTGTAAACCTCGTCCCAACGGTCCATGACCAGATGGCCGGTCATGGGATCCATGGCGTTGAGCTTGCCGCAGGTGTTGGCGGTACGCAGCACGGTTTCGTCGTCTGCGCCAGCAGCAATCGCATGTGCGAAGCCTGCGATAGTGGAGTCACCAGAGCCCGTAGCGTTGACAGCAGGGATATCGGGCGTCTTTGCGCGGAACGCACGGCCATTGTGGAAGCCAACGGAGCCGGCAGCGCCCATGGACACGACGACCCAGGGGATATCGGAGAAGCGGGCGTCAGAGGCGAGCGCGGCACGGAGCTCGTCCACATCGTCGGTGGTAAAGTTCGTGCCCAGAAGGCCGTTGATCTCGGTCAGGTTAGGCTTGACCAGCTCGGGCTTAATTTCGGACTTAAGGGCGGCCTCGAGCGAAGCGCCCGAGGTATCGAGCAGCACCTTGGCGCCGGCGTTCTCGGCAATGCCCGTGATCTTGGCATAGTAGTCCGCCTCGACACCGCGGGGCAGCGAACCCGAGATGGTGACGACGTCGGCCTTGCTCGCAAGCTCGGTAAACTTGGCGGTAAAGGCATCGAGCTCCTCGGGGGCAATTGTCGGGCCGCTCTCGAGCAGCTCGGTCTGGTTGCCGGCATGAAGGATATTGAGGCAGATGCGGGTCTCGCCCTTGATGGGCACAAAGTCGTTGTTAATACCGTTGGCGTCCATGAGCTCAGCCATGTAGGCGCCCATGTGGCCGCCGAGCAGACCGGTTGCCACAACGTCGTCACCCAGCTGACCCAGCACACGGGCCACGTTGAGGCCCTTGCCGCCGGCGGTCTTTTCGGGCGTCACGCGGTTGACGTCGTCGATAACGAGCTCATCGAGCTGATAGCGCGTATCGACGGACGGGTTCATCGTAACGGTGAGGATCATTTTTAGCTCCTTATCTCGCAGGCTCCTTGTGCCTCGCGATACGAGTCGACAAAACGGAATTACAGAATTTCAATCGTGAACGAGCGAACGACGGTCTCCTTGGGCTTGGCGACAAGGCAGCCGCGCTTATGCTCAAGCACGTCGTCCTCATCGGAGCAGGTCGAAAGGCCGCCCCAGGGTTCAACTGCCACAAAATCGCCCTCGGGCTTACTCCACACAATGAGATACGGGAAACCCTCAAAGCTCAAGCGAACGCCCTTGTCCTCGCCCTTCTTGGAAAGCGTGACCTGACGACTCTCGAGCACGTCAAAGATGGTCTCCGCAAAATCGAAGAGCTCATGCGACAGGGGCAGCGTCTTTCCCACCATGGGGTTCTTGGAGCGGTTTGCCACGTCAATCAATCCAGTCGAGGGAACGGCGGTGCAGAGCTCTGCAGCCTCGTCTTTCTCAAAGCGCAGCTCGTAGTCCGTATAGGCCTCGCCCTCATCGAGCGGACACCTAAAGCCGGGATGACCGCCAATAAAGAACGGCATGTCCTCGGTTCCCTCGTTGGTCACCTCATAGGAGACGCGCACGGCGGTATCCTCGAGCGTATAACGGGCGACAAGCTTAAACGGATACGGATAATCGCTCAGCAGCGCGGCGTTATCCTCGGATGCCAGGCACATAGCCAGCTCGTTTGCGCTTTGGCTCAGCAGCTTCCACTCCTGTTTGCGCGCAAACCCATGGCGAGCGAGCTTTACATGATGCCCGGCAAACGTCATGGCGCTGTTATCGCGCAAGCCTCCGCAAATCGGGAAGCAAATCGGTGCCTGGCCGGACCACACGGCGGGATCGCCCTGCCACAAGTACTCGCGTCCGTCAGCCTCAATCGAGGTAAACGAGCCGCCGGCCGTGGAAACCTTGATAGAAATCGAATCGTTGGAAAGAGCGTATTCCATTGTCCATCCTTTCGAACAACTGCTTTTTGCTCGCAAGAACCCGTCTCGGCCCTGACCAAAGGACAAACCCGCACGTTCATCGATGCGTCCGGTATCCCAGCCATGCAACGGGGTACCATACAGACATTGATGCAATTACAGCTGAAAGGCCTTCTTATGCGAACCATCATCCTTTATGCCTCACGCCACCACGGCAATACGAAAAAGCTCGTGGACGCCATCGTCGAGGCACACCCCGAGATCGATACCCTCGACGTCAAGGCGCTCGGTAAAAACGAGTATCCCAACCTGCACGAATACCATCTGATCGGTGTCGCCACGGGCATCTATTACTCCGAGATCGACAAGGACATGGCACGCGTGCTCACTAACGTGCTGCAGCCGCAGGACAAGGTGTTTGGCCTTATGACCTACGGTGGCAAAAACAAGTGGTACGGCAAGGATATCGATGGCATCTGCCGCATGAGGCAGGCCATCTTTATGGGCGTCTACGGCTGTCCCGGCTTTGATACGTGGGGGCCGTTCAAACTCGCCGGCGGTGTCCAAAAGGGACACCCGACCGCTGAGGAAATTAAGGGCGCCGTCGACTTCTTCGACAAGATCGAAGACGAGTATGGCGACATCATCGTCGAAGAGTACGCCAAGCGCGAGAAGCGCCTAGCCTACGAGAAGGAGCATCCTGCGGGAGGCCTGGTGGCCGGCGTCAAGCGCACGGCAAAGAAGATCGCTAACAAGCTGTAACTGTTAAGGTGCTTTTGAGCGTTTAACCCATACGGCGGGTCCGAGCAGATTCGGGCCCGCCGTCTTTTTCTATCGTTACTCGGTAAAGGCGTTGCCGACGCTCTGGCCGCCAACATACGTCTCGACGAGGGTGAGCTCATGGTCGAACACGACAAAGTCGGCGTCGCGACCCGGCATGATGCTGCCGCACTTATCCTCGATGTGCGCAGAGCGTGCCGGCACCTCGGTTGCCATGCGAATGGCGATATCGGCGCTGGCGATGCCCCAGTCGACGATGTTCTTGACACCCTGGGCAAGCGTGAGCACCGAGCCGGCGATGCTCTTGCCGTCGGCGAGCCAGCACAGGTTGTCCTTCATGATGACGTCCATGCCACCACTGGTGTAGCTGCCCTCGGGCATGCCGCCGCAACCCAGGCAGTCGGTGATGAGCACCGTGTGCTGCCAGCCCTTTGCCTGCAGCAGCGCCTTGATGGCGGCAGGGTTTACGTGCTTGCCGTCACAGATGATCTCGGCGTAGGTCTCGGGCGTGGACATGGCAGCACCCACGACACCGGGCTCGCGGTGATGCAGCCCGCGCTGGCCGTTATAGGTATGCGTAAAGCAGCTGGCACCGGCGTTGATGGCGGCAATGCACTCATCGTAGGTGGCGTCGGAGTGACCGATGCTGGTCACCACACCCTTGGCGTTCAGAGCAGCCGCATAAGCAGCGGCTCCGTCGCGCTCGGCCGCCATGGCGCTCTTAACGATGCGACCGCCCGCAGCCTCCTGCCACTGATCGAAAACCTCCTCGGAGGGATCGATCAGGTAAGCGGGATTCTGCGCGCCCACGTGCTTCATGGTAAAGAAGGGGCCCTCCAGGTAGATGCCCTGAATGCGTGCACCGCAGAAGTCGGGGCCGCGACCCTCGTCCGCCTGGGCGATAGCGGCGCAGGCGTCCTTGATCTGCTCAACGCCATCGGTGAACGTCGTGGGCAGCCAGCTGGTGGTACCGCGACGGGCGAGCTCGGTCGAGCTGATATCGATGCCCTCGGGATCGTTATCGGTAGTTGAGTGGTTGTAGAAGCCATGGATGTGAGTATCGACCATGCCCGGTGCAATCCACGATCCCGTGTAGTCCTTAATCTCGCAAGAGGGCTCGTCGGCCTGCCAAGCGCCAAAGACGCCATCCTCGACCATAAGATAGCCGCCCAGTTGCGGACCTGCCGGCAAGAAGAACTTGTCAGCCTTAATTGCGTACGTGCTCATATGCACTCCTTGCTTCTAAAGCAGTTGACTGTGGTGTTGCTTATACCCAGCTCATGTAAAAACAAAAAGCGCCCGCCCGCCGTTATGAGCGGACGGGCGCCCTTACAGGGGGACGCGATTAAGCGGTGAAGGGGTGAATCGTCACGCCCTTAACCACGCGGTTGACCGTGCCGGTGGGGCTCGGCGTATCGGGCGTGTTGCCCACGCGCACGGAGTTGAGCAGGCTGATAGCCTGGGCAAACATCACGAACGGCAGAGCAAGGTAGCCCTCGGGAAGCGCCTCGTAGCCCTTAAAGGTGAAGGACTCGCCCTCATAGACGGTGGCACCTTCCTGCTGAACGGCGACGGTGTGCTGAGCGATGTCGTCGCCACCGATCTCGTTGAGGATGTCGATGTCGTACTGACGGGTGTAGGCGTCGTTGTTGACGAACACGAAGACGAGCGTCTTATCGTCGACGAAGGACTTAGGTCCATGACGATAGCCCATGGAGGTGTCGTAGGAAGTAGCGACCAGACCGTGAGCAAGCTCCAGGATCTTGAGCTGGCTCTCCTGGGCAAGGCCACCGAAGGAGCCAGAGCCCAAGTAGGTCACGCGGTTGAAGTCGCCAGCCAGGTAATCGGCGATCTCGGGCTCACGAGCGATAACCTCCTCGCCCATCTTGGCGATGGTCTCGACCCACTCGGCCTTCTGCTCGTCAGAGGCAGTGTCGAAAATAAGGGTGGAGAGCAGGGTCATGCAGGAATAAGAACCGGTCATGGCGAAGCCCTTGTCGTTGGCGCGCGGAATGAGCAGCGTCAGCGCGTTGGGATCATCGGCAGACTCGACGGCGAGCTTGCCCTCGGGAGCGCAGGTGATGTTGAGGAACTTGACGTTGTGGACGAGCTCCTTGGCAACGGCAACGGCGGCAAGGCTCTCGGGGCTGTTGCCAGAGCGGGCAAAGGAAACCACGAGCGTGGGATCCTCGGCGCGCAGGAAGTCGCGCGGGGCGCTCACGATGTCGGTCGTGGCGATGGGCTTGAAGTCGTAGAGATCAGTGTTGCCAGCGTGACGCAGGTACGGGGCGCAGGTATCGCCGACGTAGTCGGACGTACCGGCACCGGTGAAGACAACGGACAGACGGCCCTCGCCCATGGCGCGAGCCTCGGCCAGGAAGGCCTCGATGGCCTCCTTGTTCTCGCGATAGATGTTGAGCGTATCACGCCAAAGCTCGGGCTGCTGAGCAATCTCGGCCGTGGTGATCTGGGCGCCGAGCTCGGTGAGCTCCTCGACACTCTTCTCGAACATTTCTAATACCTCTCTCTAGAAGTAATCCTCTGACGTGCAATTATACACTTCGGTTGGTTATCTGGTAGTAACCAGTTAAATGCAAAGAATCACCATATGGAAACGATGCGGACACTAGTTGCTACGCTGGTGGTAAACCTTGTATTTAAACTGATCGGCACGAGCAACCGAGAGTGTATACTCCACAACCTCGTTTGACTCGTTATACGTAGTCCTGACCAAATCGAGCACAGGCGAGCCCTCGACAATTCCCAAAAGGTGGGCGTCGGTGGGACGGGCTATGCTCGCATAGAATTCCTCTTCGGCCACACGTATCTTTTGCTGAAAGTCTTGCTCAATCACATCGTAAAGCGGCTTACGCTCCAGCAGCGGTCGCTTTAGGGACAGAAATTGACGAACCGGTAGATAGCTGCGTTCGACCATCATGGGCATGTTGTCGGCAGAACGAAGGCGCTTAAGCTTAAAAATGCGATCGCCGATACGCAATCCCATATGCTCGGCCAGATTCTTATCGGCCTCCATCTCGCAAAACTCGAGAATCGTGGTCTCGGGGTCGCGACCCATCGCGCGCATCTGCTCAGTAAAGCTGTAGGACTGCATAAGATTGGTTGCCTTTGCCGAACGGTCGGTCACAAAGGTACCGCGACCGTGCTGCCGAACCACCAGTCCTAAACGCTCCAGTTCCTGCAGAGCCAGGCGTACCGTAGTGCGCGAGAGACCATAGCGCTCCGAAAGTTCGCGCTCGGAAGGAATCATGTCACCGGCGCGATATTCATGGTCAATCTTTTCGGTCAGAATATCGACCAGCTGATCGTACAGCGGTTGCTTACGCGCTCCGATCGCCATCCTATCCTCCCTTTTGCTCGAATTCGGCTAACTACCTAGGGTGTTAAGCATTATCAGTCCGCAACACCCGAATCATCAAGAAAACAAAAGCCGCGCGCTCTTTCGAGCACGCGGCTTTTAACATACACATGGCTTAAGGGGTCGGGGTGTGAGCCGCGTAGGGACACACCCCTCAAGCTAGAGCCTTACCAGATGCTCGGCCAGAGACCAAGCGGGCCAGCGCCCAGGATGCCAAGGACAAAGAGCAGGAGAATGCCCTTGGTCGGGGTCCAGCTGTGCTTAGCGAACATGTAGTAAAGCAGCAGCGTAAGCATAAGCGGGACAAGCTTCGGGACGATGGTGTTGAGGGTGTCGGCAACAGAGAAGTTGACCGGATCCTCGGTAACGGTGCCGTAGGTAACGGACTCCATGCCGTTGCCCAGATCGGTGACGCCGCACTCGACAGGGTTGCCGTCGGCATCGGTGGCGGTGAGGGCGTCGCCGTCCTCATTAGTCATGGCGATGGTACCGGCCTCAGCGGTCTCGGTATCGATGCCCTCCATACCGGTGAAGTTCTCGGCCTCCTTCTCGGAGACGATCACGGTAGTGGCGGAGAGGCCACGGGTGGTGCCGTTGGGGATCTCGAGGTTGATCTGGGTGCCACCCATGGTGACGACCAGGCAACCGACGACGAAGACGCCCATGATGGAAGCGGCACGCGTAAAGGCCTGCATGTTGGCGGTCAAAGCGTCAATAGCGCTGGTGCCAAGCTTGTAGGACCAGTTCATGAGCCAGAAGCGCAGAGCGAACTGGACGGCGTTGAAGATCACCAGGAAGATGATCGGCGCAGCGGCGTTGCCGTTGATGGCCATGTTGGAGGTGATGCCGGCCGTGATAGGCACGAGCGTCAGCCAGAACAGGGCGTCACCGATACCACCGAGCGGGCCCATTGCGGCGACGCGGACGGCGCGGATCGTGGGGATGTCAACCTTGTTCTGCTCGAGCGAAAGCACGATGCCCATAACAAAGGTGACGAGGAACGGGTGGGTGTTGAAGAACTCCAGGTTGTGGCTCATGGAAGCCGCGAGGTCGTTCTTGTTGGTGTGGATCTTCTCCAGACCGGGGATGATGGAGTAAAGCCAGCCAGCGGCCTGCATGCGCTCGTAGTTGAACGATGCCTGCAGGAAGCAGGAGCGCCAAGCCATCTTGTTGAGGGTCTTCTGGTCGAGCTGCGGAGCAGGAGTGAGATCCTCGTAGTGCTCCGGGATCACATACTCATTAGATGCCATCTTCGAAGTCACCTCCGTCAGAAACAGCTGCACCCTTCAGCTCGGTCTGCTGCTGGAAGTCCCAGAAAGCGATGCCGAAGCCGATGAGAGCGAGGATGAGCAGAGCAGGGGTTGCCAGCGAATCGTTGGCAACGGTGATGAGCGCGAGGCCAAAGCCCATGAGGAAGAAGCCCCACATATCGCGGTTCATCATAACCTTGAGCAGGACGGCGAAGCCGACGAAGCGCATCATGCCGCCTGCAGCGGACAGACCGGTCTGCAGCCAAGTCGGGATGGCAGAAGCGATGGTCTGACCGATGGTAGCGCCAGCGATGAAGAACAGGGTGACGACGACAGCGAAGATCAGGCCAAGCAGAGCCATGGCGAAGTAGTTCAGGCGCTCGATGCCCTTGGTGTCCGCGTTGTGAGCCATGTTATCGGCCGTGGACATAAGCGGGGACATAAGCGTGAAGACCAGGGTAACGCCAAGCTGGCCAAGCAGAGCGAACGGAATGGCGAGGCCGACTGCCGCGTTGGGCTCGAGGCCCGTGGCGATAGCGAGAATGGCTGCCATGATGCCGCCGATGACGGCGTTAGGCGGCTGAGCGCCTCCGATCGGCATGTTGCCGATCGTCATGAGCTGATAGGTACCACCCACGAGAAGACCGGTGTTGAGGTCGCCAAGGATAAGACCGATGACGGCGCCGGTGACGATGGGCTGATAGAGAGACTCGAGGAAGTCAAACTGGTCGATTGCCGCGATGAACGTGACGACGAAGACCAGAGCGATCTGGATGATCGAGTATTCCATCTTGCTCCTCCTTTCAAAATGTATGTACGCACTTTGGATTTCACGTACAGAACGTCAGGGTTTCACTCCTGACAACGTGGATCACGAGGATTACGAGAAGAGCTTGCTCGTGTCCTCAACAGGCGTGCTCGGAACGCGCCTGATCTCCAACTCCACCCCCAATTCCTGCAGCTCTTTAAACGCAGCGACATCCTCGTCGTTAACTGCGACGGAGGTGGCGACTTGGCGCTTTCCTTCCGACATGTGCATGTTGCCGATGTTTACCTTCTTTATAGGCACACCGCCCTTGACGAGCGTAAGCACGTCTTCCGGTGTTTCGGCCACGATGAAGATCTTCTGGCGCGGGCTCGCCTTGCCAATGACGTCGATGGTCTTCTGCAGAGAGAAGAAACGCGTAGCGACGCCGGCGGGAGCGGCCATCTTCATGAGGTTCTGGCGCATGGTGTTGGACGCCACGTCGTCGTTGGCGACGAGGATGAGGTTGGAGCCCAGGGTGGAGTTCCACTGGGTGGCAACCTGACCATGAACCAGTCGGTTATCGATGCGGGTAAGAAGAATGTTGGGTTCTGCCATGTTGATCAGCTTCCTTTCGTTATTTGCTGACGACAGTTACTTGATCTCCTGAATCGCGTAACGCGAAACATCTACGACGGCTCCGGATCGGACTTTGATCTGGACCTTCTCGCCTTCGATGCCTTTGACGGTTCCGTAGATACCGCCGGCGAAAAGAACCTCTTGACCCGGCTTGAGCTCGGTGTGCAGCTCCTTGAAGTACTTCTGCTTCTTCTTCATGTTGATTTGCGACCAGATGGTGTAAATCAAGCCCATGATGACAAGCAGGCCTAAAAGGGCGACCGAGGAGCTCAGGACGTTGGCTCCGAAATCGGCCATTAGATGCCGTCCTCGTCGCCGAAGATATCCTCTTCGTCGGAGCCGGCAACGGATGCGACCGTCTGGGCGGTGATGCCCGTCTGGCCAACGGTCACGGCCTGCTCGCCAAGCTCGGCGAGCGTGGCGTTGCCGCGGAGGAACAGAAGCTCAATAACCATGGGAAGGTTGGTGCCGGTCAGAACCTCGACGTTGTCGACATCCTGGGCAATCATCATCGCCTGGTTGAACGGGGTGCCACCAAGCAGGTCGGTAAAGACGAGCACGCCATCGCACTCCTCGCGCATGGCGGTAATAGCGGCGCGGAGATCCTCACCGTAGGAAGCAGCCTGGTCGCCCTCAAAAGGAACGACGGTAAAAGCGGGCTGGTCGCCAGCAACCATAGCGATAGCGCTTGCGAGGCCGGGTGCGAACTGTCCATGACCGGTAAGAATAAAGCCAACCATTCAAATTTCCCTTCCGAAGGTGTGTACGATCTGAGTCCGATGATTTTCGGAAGCCAGCGGGCGCTCGCCCTTAAAGCTTCTTAGAAAGCGTACTTTGAAGACCAGTGGTTTCTAAACTGGTAGTAACCACGTGACGTGTTGTTGTCACTATATCACCCCAGAAGAGGTCGCTTTCGTTGATTCATACGGTAAAACGTTTTTGCACCGCTCACGGTGATAAATCGACCGTTTACCGGTCGTTAACACTTCTACCTGCGGTTTTGAAACCGTTCCGAAATGCTTTGGCAAAAGATCGGATCTTTTCCTGTGTCTAAACAACGCAGGGCGGCTAAAAATAGCGTGTAGAAAAATTGCAGGTCATTGTGAAGATATGTGAATTGGTCTTTTTGACTTAATACCAGTTAGAACCAGTTTTGAGATTATCGGTGAACGGTAGTTTTCGACCGTTCACCGGTCACTTGCAATCGTTTGCAGTTGTTTTCCCAGATGAATTAGGGGAACCCGATGGAGCGCTTGTGCGGGCGCGAGGCCTATCCTATTGATTTCGGCAACAAAAAGCCCGCTAGAACGTTGTCCGTTCTAGCGGGCTCAATCAGGTAGATCGGTTAGCGCGCAGTAGTGCAGGCAAACCTTACGCAAACAGGCCGTAGATGCTGATGTTGGCCTTGGCGTAGAGGCCGTTCGCATACTCGGTCCACTTGGAGCTGGCGCTCGAAGCCTGCGAGGAATACTGCTGGTAGGCGGTGTAATAGGCGGTCATGGCTTGCTTATAGGTAGCGCTATCGGCCGTAAAGGCATCGTCAGCGAAGGCCTTGGCATAGGTGCTGTCGGCATCCTTCCAGGCGCCCTTCTCGCTATCCCACTCGTCACCGGCAAGGTTGATGATGTAATCGGCGTAGTCCTTGCTCGCGGTCTCCTCGTTGCCGTCAGCAGGCTCGGTCGGGGCGGTCGGCATGCTTGCGGAGCTATCGCCCACCTTCTTCTTGTAGAGCTTCTGCAGCGTCGCGGACTGGCGGACGATCTGCTTGGCCTGGTCCTTGGACACGCCGTACTGCGTGGCCATGGTCTTGTAGTCGGAGGTGCCGATGGAATCCTCGGCATACTGCTTCATTTCCTTGGAAGAGACGGTAATGCCCTCGTCCTCGGCAGCGTCCAGCAGAATCTGGTTGCGCACGTAGGACAGGATAACGTCGGCAGACGGAGCGGTGTAGTTGCCGTCGTCGTCCTTGACGGTGTCAAGGCTGTACTGGCTCTCGATGGCCTCACGCGCGGTGATGTCGCTCTTCTTGCCGTTGTAGCTATAGCTCGCCACGGTCGAATCGAGCTGGTCCTCGGTCAGGGTCGCCGAGCCGACGCCCTTGCCGCCAAAACCACCGTTGCCGATAAAGAAGCCGACCACAGCAGCGATCACGACTGCAACCACGAAGGCGGCAATCATCGTCTTCTTGTGCTTGGATGCGCGGTCGTCTTCGTCGGAACCCAGGATATCGTCGTCCTCGTCCTGCTCCTCGGGCATGAGGTTCTCGTCGGCGGCGTCCGCGGCGATCTTTGCCTCCAGGCGAGCGTCCTCCTCCTCGGCCGTCGTACCGGCGGCAATATGTTCGGCAGACGTACCGGCGACCAGATCGATCTTCTCCTCCTCATCACCATCGGGGCCTTCGCCGCGCTCGATGATCTGGATGCCGTCGATCTCGTCCTTCTTTTGAATCAGACCCATATCAGTTACTCCTTGTTAGGAAACATAGTCCGCAATAGAATACGCCCGACAAAGCGCCGGGCGTATTGATTCTCAGGTTATACGCAAACACTTAAGTACTATTTAGGCGTTTGCAGTCTGCATGCCTTAGGCCAGGTGCGCGATAACGGCATCGGCAAAGGCCTGCGTGCCCACAGCGCCCTCAACGGAGCCGGTCTGGGCACGACGAACGTCGCCGGTAACCTGCTCACCCTCGTCGAGCGTGGCAGAAACGGCGGCGCGGATGCGATTGGCCGCGTCGTTCTCGCCCAGGTGATCGAGCATCATAGCCGCGGACAGAATCTCGGCCGTGGGGTTAGCGATATCCTGGCCAGCGATATCGGGCGCGGAGCCGTGCGTCGCCTCGAAGATGGCGCAGTCGGCACCGATGTTGGAGCCGGGGGCCATCCCTAAGCCGCCCACCAGGCCGGCGCACAGGTCGCTGACGATGTCGCCGTACAGGTTGGGCAGAACCAGGACATCGAAGTCGTTAGGGTTCTGGACCAGGCCCATGCAGGTGGCGTCGACGATCTTATCGTTGAACTCGATATCGGAATAGTTGGCGGCCACCTCGCGCGCCACGCGCAGGAACAAGCCATCGGTCGCCTTCATGATGTTGGCCTTATGCACGGCCGTCACCTTTTTGCGGCCGCAGCGGCGGGCGTACTCAAAGGCATACTCCACAATGCGGCGGCTCTTGGCGATGGAGATCGGCTTGATTGAAATGGCGGAATCAGCGGCGAAGGTCTTCTGACCCGAGCGCTCGACAAGCTGCGAGAGCTCCTCGACCTCGGCAGTGCCCTCATCGAACTCGATGCCGGCGTAGAGGTCCTCGGTGTTCTCGCGCACGATGACCAGGTCGACGTCGCGGAAGCGCGAGCCGTCGCCCGGCTGCGACAGGCAAGGGCGCACGCAAGCATACAGGTCGAAGTGCTTTCGCAGGGCCACATTGACGCTGCGGAAACCCGTACCGACCGGCGTGGTGATGGGGCCCTTGATAGCAACCTTGGTCTCGGCGACCGCGTCGAGCACGTGCTGAGGCAGTGGCGTGCCAAACTCGTCCATGACGCCGGCACCGGCCTCTTGGACGTTCCAATTGATCTGGACACCGGTGGCCTCGACCACGCGGCGCATGGCCTGCGTAATCTCGGGACCGATACCGTCACCGGGAATCAGGACTACATCGTGCGCCATAATCTGTTACTCCTCGTCTTCGGCGTCGTCAGATTTTTTAACGCTAGCACGCTTCTTCTTTTTGGAGAGATCCAGGCCAAAACGTTTAACAAGCATTTCGCAAATCTCGCTCGAACGGGCCTTGAGATAGCTGCCCTTGCCGTTCTCGGCATCGAACTTAAGGCGCAGTGCAAGCTTCTCGGCGACCTCGGCGTCGATCTCGCCCTGGCCAAACTCGTACAGGCAACCGAGCATGTCGCGATACTCGAGGTCGCCGTGGTAGCACTGGATGGCCTCGTCCAGGATGGGCCAAGCCTCGCGCGAACGCTCGACGCTCGTGGCACCCCACACGCACAGCAGGCGGAAGGCGGCATAGCGCAGCGTGGAGGAGATCTCGTCGAACAGTGCAGTCTCGGCGCCCTCAAAGGCATCGCCCAGCTGCTCGGGGCAGGTGGTGGCGAGCGCCGTCAGGGCATCGAGGGCCTCCCAGCGGGTCTGCGCCTCGGGGCGGTCGAGCGCCTCGATCAGCGCGGGCACGCAGGGCACGACGCGCTGCGGATCGCGCTCGGCAAGCAGGTGCAGCACGCGGGCGGCAAACTGGCGGATGCGGCGCGTGGGGCAGCCGAGCTCCTTGACCAGACGGTCGACGGCGTTCTCGTTCTCCTCTGCCAGCTGAAGCTGTGCCAGCTCCTCGTCGGTGAGCTGTTCGTCTTTGTTTTCTGCCATAGTTACCTCTTCTTACTATTTCTTAGCGTGCTTGCCAGCACCCTTGCTGTCATCGGTGACCGAGATGAGCTGTCGGTCGGCCGCGCCATTGCGACGCGCACGGCGGCGTTCCTCAGCGTCGCCCGCGTCGGCGGCGGCGCGATGAGCCTTGTTGACGTTAAAGACCTCGTCGTGCTTGCGCCACGGACCGACGGACTCGCCAAAGCTCATCTTAAGGCCGGCGATAAAGCCGCCGAGCCAGCCGATCGGCGCAAACTGCACCAGCGGGAACAGCGAGAACACCCAGGTCAGCAGAACGACTGCCGCAGCTCCCGCAAAGTTGGAAATCCAGTAGTCGCGCTTGGTGATGACGCGCTTTTCGCACGCCCACTGGCCGCACAAAAAGCCGATGTAAATCGCAAAGATAAAGAGCACCAGCGCGAGCACCACGAACGTCCAGCTCATGGGCGCTACTCCTCGTGATGATGGCCGCAGCAGCACTCGTGGCCGTCATCATGGCCGTGGCCGCCGCAGCACTCGTGGTCCTCGCCATGGTGGTGGCCACAACCGCACTCGTGGTCGTCGCCATGCTCGCCGCAACCGCAGCCTTCCTCGTGAGCGCCATGCTCCTCGGGACGATACTGCGACCAGTCCAGACCGGCGGCGATGGCGTCGGCCTCCTCCTTATAGAGGACCGTAATGGCCTGGGTGCCCAGCTTGGCACCACCGATGGCGTCAAGCATGTCGTAGAGCGTAAAGGCCACGTCGGCACCGGGCAGCGCAAGCTCGCGGTCGTCGGCATAGGCGAGCGCCAAGCGCAGGTCCTTGATGAAGTGCTCGACCATAAAGCCGGGCTTGTAATCGCCGTCGAGCGCCTTGGGCGCCAGGCTCTCCATAGCACCGGACTTGCCGGTGCCGCCCAGGATCATCTGACGGGTCTTTTCCAGATCGAGGCCGCTCAGCTCAGCAAACGCCATGGCGTCCGCCATGCCAACCATGCAGGCGCCCAGCGACACCTGGTTGGCGAGCTTGGCAGCCTGGCCCTTGCCGGCGCCGTCGAAGCAGCAGATGGTTGCCGCAAAGGTGGAAAGGATATCGCGGACCGGCGCGATGTCGTTCTCGGTGGCGCCCACGATAGCCGTGAGCGTGCCGGCGATAGCTCCCGACTCGCCGCCGGTGACGGGGCAGTCAAACGCCATGCGGCCGGAGACCTGGGCGGCCTCGGCAATGTCGCGCGCCAGCTCAGGCGAGCTCGTGGTGAGGTCGATCAGGACCGCGCCGGGCTTAGTGCACGCGAGCAGACCGTCACCCGCCAGGTAGAGCTCCTCGACCTCGGAGGGATAACCCACCATGGTAAAGACAACGTCGGCGTTCGCCGCGGCATCTGCCGGCGTATCAGCCCAGACGGCACCGCGCTCAACGAGCGCTGCAGCCTTGGACTTGGTGCGGTTGTTGACCGTGACGGGGTAGCCGGCGTCCAGAATGTGGCCGGCGATGGGGGCACCCATAATTCCGGTGCCGATAAATGCGACAGAGAGCTTGTTTGCCATGAAACCTTTCCTTTTGGGTTGGGTGTTATTACCAGGTTGAATACTCGGTGCCAGCGTTTGGGCTGTGAGTCGAGGGCGATTACGGACGCAGCGCTTGCCTACTGACCGCGCACGCGGCGGGCGATACGGTCGGAAAGCGACGCCTTGTCGGCGCGGTTCTTACCCCAAAACGCGCAGGCCACCATGCCGGGACCCACGTGCGAGCCGATGGTGGGACCCACGGAGCTGCGAATGATCGTGACGTCGGCGCAACCCTCCTCCTTGCGGATGGCAGCTTCGAGCCAGTCACCGTCCTTTTCGGCATCGGCAGTCATAATGGCGATGGGCATGGTGCGATCGGGCACATAGTTCTCGCGGAACGACTTGAGGATGGACTTGAGCGCCTTCTTGCGGCCGCGGTTAACGCCGATCAGCGACAGCGAGCCGGCCAGGTCGTAGGAGAGCTCGGGCTTGACGTCGAGCTTTGCCGTGAGCTGCGCCGCCGCGGGAGGAATGCGGCCGCCGGCAGCCAGTGCGTCGAAGCTCTCGAGCGTAAAGTAGCCGTGCACGTAGGTTTTTGCCTCGTTTGCCCAATCGACCAGCTGCTTGGCGGTCAGTCCCGCCGAACGCTGGCGCACGGCCTCGAGCGCCAAGAGCGCGCCGGTCGCGCAGGGCAGAGCGTTGTCGACCACGTAGAGCTCAAAATCGGGATACTCGGCGCGCACGGCATCTGCCGCCTGGCACGCGGAGTTGTAGCTCGACGACAGCGCCGAGGTAAAGCACAGGTAGACCGTGGGCGTGCCCTCCTTGGCACACTCGGTAAAGAACTCGATATAGCGACCGAGCGACACGGCGGAGGTAGACACGCGAGCGCCGGCGCGCATGCGGTCGTAGAACTCCTTGGGTGTGATGCTCGACCAGATGTCATCCGTGCGCTCCTCGCCATCGATAATGAAGGGGAAACCCAGGATATCGACATCGAGGTTCGCGGCGACCTCGGGGCTAAAGTCGCAGCAAGTATCGACGACGATGCGGCAACGGTCCGAATGACCGGCGGATGCGGCCTTGTCCATCAAAGCGACTCCTTACGTAAAAAGGCGGCCACCCGCATGGGATGGCCGCCAACCGTTAACTCATGCAAGTTAACGTATTTTACTCGTCAAGTGTTTCGATGCGGGGCTTGATGATGCCATATCCACCATTCTTACGGTGATACACCACATTGATGAGGCCAGTCGTCGCGTTCTCGAACACGTAGAAGTCGTGGCCGAGCAGATCGGTCTGCACCAGCGCCTGCTCCTCAGTCATCGGGGTGACATCAATGACCTTCTCACGGACGAGCAGGTCGTCCTCCTCCTCGGGCAGCAGCAGGTCGGCCAGATCCTCGACGCGCTCGACCGGTGCGACATCCGCTGCGCTGGCACCGCCCTGGCGGTTGTCCACGACCTTGGTCTTGAACTTGCGCAGCTGGCGGGTGACCTTATCGGCGGAGAGGTCGATGGCGGCGTACATATCTGCACCGTGCTCGGCAACGCGAATCACCGAACCGCGAGCGCGAACCGTAACCTCGACGATTGCCGGGTTGGGGTTCGAGGGGTTCTTCTCATAGCGAAGTACGACGTCGACCGTCATGGGCTCGATATCGAAAACCTTGAGCGCCTCGCCGATCTTCTCATCCACATGCGCACGCAGAGCATCGGTTACCGTCGTCTTGCGTCCAGAAACCTTGATATCCATACGTGGCTCCAATCTGCCTCGGGGACTTACTGTACTGGCTATGTACCCATTGCCGTGCATTTAATCACGCGGATTCCCAAAGACCCGAATAACGATTGCTTGATACCGCATACCGAAGTCTCGCACTTTTCTGTGGCAAAGTGCGCTATGGGAGGGCGACGGCGACTTAAGTTTTGCACCTAAAAAACGTCTTTGACCTGCTGGTTTTATGGAAACGAAAAAGCCGGGCTCCCCTGTTGGGAAAGCCCGGCAATGCGTGTTGAAACCGTGAAGAGGCGTCTCTCCTAGCGCATAGGAGACACCACCCCTAGCAATAACTAGCTATTGAGCTTGTTAATGTCGTCGTCGGTGATAGTGCCCTCCTGGCCGGACGACTTATCCTCGGAGGTTGCACCCTCGCTGCTCGAATCGGAGGATGCAGACTCGCTGGATCCGGCGTCGGACGACTGCACGTCGGCGCCCGAGACCGTCTTGGTGGTGAGATCATAGGGCATCGTGCCGTACCAGACGGAGTGGACCGCCTCGAGCGTGCCATCGACCGTGATACCGTCGAGGGCATCGCTCACGGCACGGCATAGCTCATCGTTGGCCGCGAGGCCCGCGACGTCAAGCGTCGAGGGTGTCTCGAGCGCGCCGACGTAAGAGATCTGGCTCATCAGGCGCGCAAGGTAGCCGCCGGCCGTGGAATCGCAAATCACGTAGTCGATCTCGCCGGACTCGAGCGCCTCAAAGCACTCGTTGATGTTGGAGAAGGTCTTTTGGTTGGCCGTGATGCTCTGCTTGGCGAGCGCTTCCTGCGAGGCCGAAGAGGTCTGAACGCCCAGGGTAGCGGCGTTAAGCGTTTCGGCGGAAACGCTCAGCGACTCGCCGTCGCTCGTCTTTCCGAACACTGCCGCAGCGTCGTACAGGCAAGTACCAAGCGTGCTTATGTCACCATCCGTGGAATTGATGTCGCCAATGAAGATGTCGGCCTTTTTGTCGCCAAGCGCGGAATCGGCAGAAGACGCATCGACGAAGGCAACCTTAAGGCCCATACGGCTTGCAAGGGCGCGGGCAGCATCGACCGCGTAGCCCGTGAGGTTACCATCGGCGCCCTGCATGGCCTGCGGGGCATCGGAGGTATCGAGGGCAACCGTCAGGGTGCCGGGAGTGACCAGGGCATCGTCCGACACCGTAGGGGTAACGGTCTCGCGCTCGATCTGGTCAATCGTGGGTGTCGTGAACGTGGACAGTGGATTGAACGCGCATCCGCTCAAGCCCAATACGGCAATGACCGCCGCGGTCCCAGCACCTAACCGAGCCGCGTGCATCAAGCTGCCCCTCACCATGTCCACTACCCTGCCTTCTGTGTCGTATACAATCCGTGCGTTGCGCGGAATAACGGGTGTTCCCACCAGCTGACCTGGTATTTGACCCCACACTTGCGCACCGGGGTGTTTGCTCGGGAGGCCGTAACCACCTTCACGACTGGCCCGCTCGCCCGCGAGGCGGTATTGCCCCAAAGAAAGTAGAACGGACGGTGCGGCTTACATCTAGGACGCGCCATGATCGCGCCGCGCGCACGCGGTCGCTTACGTGGATCCCTTTGACCGCGTCTGTCTTGGACTAGGATGGACATTTCGTCCGTCCGCAACCACAGCCTGGCAGGAACGTAGCGCATTATAGCTAAGTTCAAGCTAAAGTTTAAGGTTAGGGGCGTCATTCGCACCGTGAGCACAGATTTTGCAGGTCGGAGCGGACCATTCGTGCCCCCATGAAGCCCGGAGCTCCCCTACGGGGAGCTCCGGGGCACCCGTCTCAGGGCGCCGTGTGCAAAAAACGGCAAATATGAGTACTGTCACCAATTTAGTAGCAGCGTTTTTCCGCCCCGCGAGCCCTTTTTGAGTTCCGCACAGCCTGCTTGGCGCCAAGATATTCCACATTCGTTTATTATCTCTTCAATGAATCCAAATATTCGGCCCAAGTTTCTTTGTTTTTACTGCCACTAATCTAGTAACAGTACTCATATTTGCCGTTTTTTGCACAGGGCATATAAACAGACCCCTCCTATAAAGCCATAGTTTTACGCCGGCTTGAGCCCAAAGCATGCTCGGAGCGTATTCAGCAGAGCATCTTGCCTCTTTCGACGCGCCTCTACGCGATTCTGATATCGCTTACCCATGCGTTGGTAAATGCGCCATGCGAGCGCTTCCATCGCTTCCATGTCGCAGAGCATTTCGTTGTTGACCGTCGCAACCTCGATTCCCATAGTGATCAAGCCCGTGTTGCGTTTTTCATCATGGACACGTCCCCTCCGGGAGGAATGACCCAGCTCGCCGTTGTATTCCAGGTCAAACCGGGCTGCTTCCTGATACGCATCGCAAACTGCATGCGGCATCCCCGAGATTGCCTGCGCGCGGTCATCGAACTCGATCTTGTAGTCGGTCTTAAAGGGACCGCAGGCAAATCCGCCATAGGAAAACGGAAGCGAAAACAGAGCGAGCATGATGCACTCCATGGGCGAGCGCAGGTTTTCTGACAGGTAGGGACACAGACGCAGCAGCTGTTTGGCCGCACTCCCCTTGCATGCCGAGAGGTAATCTGTCAGGCGATCGGGCGTCAGCACCGGCTCGACTTCAAAGTAGCCCACGTCTGCCGGTTTGTCCTTGTCCTTTGCAAGTCTATTCGCAACAGGCGAGGTGTAGGGAGGCAGATACTTCCCGCGATCGCTCAGTGAAATCTTGGAACACAGTTCCTGGGCCAGGGCAAACGCCTGGATACAGCCGACCTCGCGGGCGACAGCAACACAAAGGGCCTCGGGAGACAGGCTGTACACCCCCGGCTCCACCTCCAGAATCGAACCAACCGGCAGACCTACAGAACAAACGGACCAGCTTGCACCAGGCATGCGGCGACGCTGTTTCGCCGACCCCACCAGTAGACACAGGTCTTCTTGGACCTCGCCGCTCACGGCCCCGATCCGCACCAAATCGGGAAGATAGATGTCCTCGGTCGAGGGCGACGACGTGCGCAGCACACGGCGCTCTTCATCGGGATTAAGGTCCTTCCAGCTTATGTAGCCCATCTGCCGGCGCTCGGCGCGCATCATGCGCAGCGCCGAGGCACCCGTCAAAATTACGGAAGCAGCCAGCTGCTCGCTTGCAGGCTTGCCACGCTGCCCGATCTTTATTGCCATCTGAACCACCCCTACCAAACGCGTGCGATAGCGAGGCCATCAACGGCCGCAGCGCCGGCGCGCTTGAGTTCCGCCGAAGCCGCGGCCATCGTCGCACCCGTAGTGATAACGTCGTCGATAAGCAGCAGGCGCTTGCCCTGCACGTCCTCAACGGTCTCATACATGCCTCGGGCGCGTTCACGGCGTTCTTCACGACCGAGTTCACGCTGGTCGCCATGCCCGTACTTGACGAGAGCATCGAGCAGGGGAACACCCGACAGCTCGCAAAATGGACGCGCAATAGCCTCCATATGATCAAAACCACGCCGCCGAAACGCTGCCGCCGTCGCAGGCACAAACACCACCGCATCCGCACCGGACAGCACACCTCCATAGCGATCGGGCGCTACGACCTGGGCATGCAGGGCGGTGTCGTAGAGCAGCTCCGCCAGATACGGAGCCAGACGTCGCTCGCCCGCATCCTTGTACGCTTTAATGATGCGCGGCAGCGGATGCGCATAGACGGCGCACGCCAGGCAGCGGTCGAGCGCCTCCGTCATTGCCGAGGACGTGCCCTCGACCGAACACTCAGTGCACAGCAAATCCCCAAACGGGGCGCTGCATCGGGTGCAGCTATGACGTGGGTCGATGAGCGTGAACGCGGCAAGGCAGTCTTGGCAAATAAGCGCACCGGCGCGCTCGCAGCCGGCACATCGTGTTGGCGACAATGCCTCGAGCGCCTCGCGTGCCACCCACTCGGCAAACGGTAGCAATTCGTCCGCAAACGGTAGGGCACCGGCACCCTGCAAACAGCTCAATATGTTCAGATGGCTCTTCAAGACACAACCCTCCCTACGTTCGGCCGCAGGGAGGGTTGTTGATTCGGCGCTATGATACCCCGATGCGCTCGGGGCAAGGCGGGCTAAATCCGCTCGCGGGCGTTATTCGCCGGCAGGCGGTTGTGGTGCGGACGAAGACGGGGTCGAGCCCTCGCCACCATCCTGGCGCGGCTTGCGGGAACGGCGACGGCGACGGCGCTTTTGACCCTGGTCGGCCGAGCCCTCGCCACCGCGATCCTCGCGCGGCTCGCGCTCGTCGCGAGCGGCGCCACGCGAAGCCTTGGCAGCCGCTCCCCCGCCATCTCCGGGACGACGGCGCGTGACCTTGACCTCGCCATCCGAGACCTGATCGGCCACGGAGGGCACTGAGGGCTTCTGCTGCGCGCCCGAGGAATGGCGACGGCGCGGACGCGGCGCGCGCTCCTCCTCGCCACGTGACTTGCCGCCCTTGTCGACAGGCGCATCGGAGGCCGAGGCGCCCTTGGAAGCGGCACCGGCCTCGCGAGCAGCTGCGGCGCGAAAGGCGTCCTCGCGCTCCTCGCTCGACAGATGACGACGGCGGCGACGTGTGGGGTTCATGCCACCGCCGCGATTCTGCTGCTGGGGCTGCTGAACCTCGCGCTCGCGAGAAGCGTTCTTGCCCGCGGGAGCGGCCTCGCCGGCATCGCCCGAACCCGCGCGCTTGCGGCGGCGACGTCCACCGGCAGCCTCCTCAGCCTCGGGTGCCTCGGCCTTGCCGCGACCCTTACCGCGGCCGCGACCCTCGCCCTGACCCTGACCGGCGCGAGCATCGGATTCGGCATCGCGACGACGGCGCTTGGGCATCGACGTGCCGGCAAGACGGTCGGCACTCGACAGGCCATCGCCCACGTCGACGCCGTTCTCGCGATCGAGCTCCATGAGCGCCAGGCGCATCTCGGGCGACTCGATGCGCTCGAGCACGTCGCGCGTCACGCAGTCGGGGCGGCAGTTGCAGCCCTGCTCGGCGGCCTTCTTTTTGCAGCCCTCCGAGCACGTCATATCGGCCAGGTTGACCTTAAAGACCTTGCCGTTCTCCAGGCGCAGCACCAGCTGCTCACGCGGCGTGTCATATTCCTGAATACGCGCCTTGCCAAGCGGCGTATCGATGAGCGTCTTCTTTTTGGGCGCACGGCTCTTAAAGTCCTTGTACGCCTCGAACTCATAACGCAGACAGCACATCAGGCGGCCGCAAACGCCGCTGATCTTGGACGAGTTGAGCGGCAGGTCCTGCTCTTTTGCCATGCGAATCGAGACGGGCTCAAACTGTCCGCCAAAGCGCGTGCAACAGAGCTCTTGGCCGCACTGGGCATAGCCGCCCACCAGGCGGGTCTCGTCGCGCACGCCGATCTGGCGCATGTCGACGCGAATATGCAGCGTCGAGGACAGATCCTTGACGAGCTGGCGAAAATCGACGCGCTCCTCGGCCGCAAAGTAGAACACGGCCTTCTCGCCGCCAAACAGGTACTCGACGCCCACCGGCTTCATCTCGAGGTCGAGCTCCTTGACCAGACGGCGGAAGTCGACCATGGCCTCGTCGCCCTGGATGGCCAGGTCGTCGGCAAGCTGCAGGTCGATGTCGCTCGCCACGCGCAGCACGGGCTTGAGCGGCTGACCGATCTCGTCTTGCGGCACCTCGAAGGGATCGGCCGTGACCAGGCCAATCTCGGTTCCGCGCTCGGTGGAGCAGATAGCGTAATCTGCCTCGAGGATATCCAGATCCTGCGGGTCGAACCACAGGTCGCGCGAGGCGTAGGTAAACTTAACGGGTACGACTAACGGCATTTCAGTGCCTTCCTGATATCGAACAGCATGACCTCGATGGCCAGCTGGGGAGTAACGTTTCTGGCGATGTTGCGCTCGGCGGTCGCGACTGCCTCGAGCGCCCGCGTGGCACCCGCAACATTGGTCGCAGCGGCAAGCCGACCGATCGTGTCGCGCACGTCTTCGTTCACCACGTCGGCCGCCTCGTCCTGAAGTGTCAGCAGCACATCGCGCATGAGCGTCCGCGCGCTCGCCAGCGCTTCCATGATACCCGAACGCTCGCGCGCATTGAGCTCGCGCTTATTGCGGTCCTCAAGCTGCTTCAATGCTCCACGCGACAGGTAGTCGGCGTTTTGCTCGAGCACCTTTTCCTGCGTGGACTTGACCTCGGCGAGCGGCGCCTTAACGGCGACGATGAGCGACTTGGCGCGGCTGAGCACGTCGGCCTCGTCGGCGGCAATGAGTGAGTCGATGGCACGGACCATCTGACGGCGGGCGTCCTGGCGCTCGGCACTCTTAAGGAACTCGATGCCGCGCGTGGGGCTGCCCGCCACGGCGACGGCCATGCGACAACGCGCGATATCCTGACCAGTGGCACGGCTCACGGCGTGCGCGGCGACGGCGGGTGACACCAGCCGAAACGGCACGCACTGGCAGCGGCTCACGATGGTGGGCAACATCACGTCTGCCGAGGTGCCCAGCAAGATAAACATAACGCCCTCGGGCGGCTCCTCGAGTGTTTTGAGCAGTGCGTTGGCGGTGTTGGCGCGCAGCTGCTCGGCACGGTCAATGATGTAGACCTTGGCCTTGGCGCGGATGGGCGCCAGGGGTACGTCGTCGAGTAGCTCGCGCGTCTGGGCGATGAGGTAGCCCGTGGCGCTCTCGGGCGTGTAATAGTGCACGTCGGGGTGCGTATGGCGGGCGACGCGCACGCAGCTATCGCATGAGCCGCAGCCATCCTGCTCGCACAGGAAGGCTTGGGCGAGCGCCCACGCGGCGTCGAGCTTGCCCGCGCCGGGCGCGCCCAAAAACAGGTAGGCGTGCGATGCGCGACCGCTGGCGACGGCATTGGTCAAAAAGTCGCGCACGCGCTCTTGGGTGTCAAGCTTGGCCAGCAGGCTTGTCTGAGCGGGGGCCATGTTACTCGGCCTCCTGGGCAAGCGCGGCGGTGACGGCGTCCTGGGAAATGTCGAGGCCGTAGACGCGAACCTGCTCGACCGTCCGCGCGAAGACATCCTCGATGGACGCGGTCGCGTCGATGAGCTTTACGCGGTTTGGTTCCTCGGCGGCGATGGCGCAAAATCCCTGGTAGACACGCTCTTGGAAGGCCATGCCCTTAGCCTCCATGCGATCTGCCGCGCCACGGGCTGCCATGCGCAGCGCCGCCTGCTCGGGCGTGATGTGATAGACGAGCGTGAGCGCCGGGTGCGTCCCCGCGACGGCCAGGTTGTTGGCATCGCGTACTATCTGGCGATCGAGGCCATCGGCAAACGCCTGATAGCAAGTTGTGGAATCGTAGAAGCGGTCGCACAGGACCACCTTGCCGTCAGTAAGGGCAGGCGCGATGACCTCGTGCACCAGCTGGGCGCGCGCGGCCTCGTAGAGCAACAACTCGCAGGTGTCTCCCATCGTCGTATTGGCGGGGTCGAGCAGCAGAGCACGGATCTTTTCGCTGATGGCGGTACCGCCCGGCTCGCGCAGGCTCACAACCTGGTAGCCAGCGAGTTCGAGCGCGCGGGCAAGCAGGCGCGCCTGCGTGGACTTGCCGGCGCCATCGACGCCCTCGAGCGTGATAAAGCTATGTTGAGCGGGCTCAAAAGCCATGGGCGCAGCCCCTTCCTACAAGGCGCGTAAATGCAGATATATCAACCAAGCCATGATACCCCAGTGCTCGGCGCGTCCCAAATCCAACCTAGCCATCGAGGCATCCCCGAAGTTGCGGTGAAATAGGGACTGATTGAAGCTCTGAGACCGCCAAACAGTCCCTATTTCACCGCAACTTATGATGGAGAATTTTGGACGCTGGGTATAATCGTCGTATTGCATTGAAATGTGGCGAAAGGAGTGGCAATGTCTCGGTATTGCGCCTCGTGCGGCAAGCTTCTTGCAGATAATGCCAAGTTCTGCACCTCGTGCGGTGCACCCGTTGAGCAAACAGCCGCGAGCGATAGCCAGCCCGCTTTCGAGCAGACCGGTTCCCTCGATACGCCGCAAGCCAAGGCGGACGACCCCCTCGCCTATCGCCCCGACCCCGCCGCAGGCCCCGCGGCCGTCGAGACCACGCAGCGCATACCCGTCGCGAGCGGCTCGCCCCAACAGCAGCCGGCTCCCGCATACGCGCCCGCTTCGCCACAGACCCCCGCTCCCAAAAAGAGCGGCACCGGGCCGCTTATCGCCGTTATCGTTGTGCTGGTGGCGATCATCATCGCCCTGGTCGTTTTCTTTGTGATCAAGCCTTTCGACAACGCCGCCACGCAGACGACTGCCGAGGTAGCTAAGCTGCACCATGACGTCGATGACGATGACCTAAAGCCTCTCGGCGATCCCAACAGCCTGTACGACGATGATGACGATGACGACGAGGATGGCGGCGAAGCAACGCTCTCCGAGCAGAACCTCTACCGCCGACTGAGCGAATACTACGACTTGCTCGAAGACCTCGACAACTACGTCCGTGGCTGCGCACAGAACTTCAACGGCAGCTATCTGGAAGAGGATCGAACCACCCGTCAAATTCTCGCCGACGTCGCCGAGCGCACGGAGGACACCATCGAGCAGTATTACGACATCGTCGAGGACCTAGACGTCCCGACGAGCTCCAAGAACTACAGCTCCTGGAAAGACATCGTTGCCCTGTACGACGACCTGAATCACCGCATTGACGCAATCTGTGATGCCTGGGAGATCAGCCTGAAATACGCCAAGCCTGCGGACCACAAGAATGAGATCGTGGCGCCGCTGTCGCGCGACAACGTGGCGGGCACCAATGACAATAAGTACCGCCTAGACTTTGAGGAGCGCTATCCCGGCGCCAAACCCGTCGAAGTGAACTAGCGCTTTGTCGTTCCCGAGCCGGCAGTTAGGGACGTTCCTAAACTGCCGGCAGAAAAGAAACGTCCCTAACTGCCGGATAAAAAACGAGCGAGGATTTTGAGGTCCTCGCTCGTTTTTGTTTTGGGCAATGTTTCGACTGCGCCGCTACTTGTCGGCGGCTGCTTTCTTGGCAGTCGACTTCTTCGCGGTCGTCTTCTTGGCAGCAGTCTTCTTTGCCGCCGTCGTCTTCTTGGCCGCCGTCGTCTTCTTGGCCGTGCTCGCCTTGGTCGTGGTCTTGCGACCGCGGGCGGGCTTCTTCTCCTTGGTCGGGCAGTCCATGTTGACGCAGATGCGCCACGGGCCGCGCGCCGTGTTGACCACCACGATGGGGGCGCCGCATTCGGGGCAAGTCTCACCCGTCGCCTCGAGCTTACCGCGCGCCGGCAGAGGATAGCTCACGCCGCAGTCATCGTAGTTGGTGCAGCGGATAAAGCGCTTGCCGCTCTTCTCGCTCTTGTGCGCGATCAGGTCGCCATGGCGTCCGGCCTCGGCGCACACCTTGCACTCGCCCACCTTAAGGTCAGGCTCGTAGTTGGTGGGGCACGTGGGGTTCACGCAAATCTCGAAGGCCTTCTGGCGGAACGGCTGGCACTTAATGCGCGGCGCGCCGCACTCGGGGCACACGGCCGCCTCGCCCTCGAGCGGGCTTACCTTGACGCCGCTCGGCACCGGATAGGTCACGTCGCAGTCGGGCCAGCCCATGCAGCCGATAAAGCTATCGCGGGTCTTGGCGCTCGTCTTCATAACCAGATCCTTGCCGCACTTGGGGCAGGCACCCACGCGCGCATCGGCCGTGACGGCGTCGCTGATGGCGTCGCCGAGCTCCTGCGTATGTTTGAGCAGCTCGTCGAGCACACCGGCCAGCAGCGCGCGCGAGTGCGTCACGACATGCTCTTCGGTGTCCTCGCCGCGCTCGACGCGGGTCATGTCGCCGTCGAGCTCGCTGGTCATATCGGGGCTCGTGATGCGCGGGGCAAATTGCGTCAGCGCGTCGATGATGGCGATGCCCAGCTGACTCGGCTCAACGGGATCATTTTTGAGATAGCGCACGGCATACAGGCGCTCGATGATGCTCGCACGCGTGGACTTGGTACCCAGGCCGCGCTTTTCCATCTCCTGCACGAGCTTGCCCTGGCTGTAGCGCGCGGGCGGCTCGGTCTGCTTGGCCTCGAGTTTAATGTCGAACACGTCGACCGTATCGCCCTGCTCCAGCGGCGGCATCTGCTCATCGCGCTTAAGTCCATACGGATACGCCTCGCGGAAGCCCGGAGTCACGAGCACATCGCCCGAAGCCACGAACGGCTCACCGTTCACGTCGAGCTCGAGCTTGGTGTTCTCGATGGTCGCGGGACCCATAAGCGTCGCCAGGAAGCGGCGGGCGATGAGGTCGTAGAGCTTGCGCTGACCGCCGTCGAGCGCGGACGGATCGCCCTCGCCCGTGGGGTAGATAGGCGGGTGGTCGGTGGTCTCGACTTTACCGCGCGTGGGCTTCATGGGACCAGCGAGTACCTTTTTGCACACGGGCGCCAGCGCCGGGTTGATCTTTGCCAGGTCACTCACCACGGCGCCCAAATCGAGCGTCGCGGGATACACGGTGTTGTCGACACGCGGGTAGCTGATGAGGCCCGCCATGTAGAGAGACTCGGCGATGCGCATGGTACGCGCAGGCGAGATGCCCTCGGCTGCGGCGGCAGCCTGCAGCGAGGTGGTCGCAAACGGCGTGGGCGGCTGCTGCTTGCGCGAGCGCTTGGTCACCGCGGCGACGGTTGCCGTCGCGACGCCGTCAACATGGCCGTACGCCGTCTCAGCAGCATCCTTGTCGGTAAAGCGTGCCGTCTTGTGCGCAATCTTAAAGCGGTCATCCTCGGCAGCGCCCTGCGCAGCACCCATGCCGCGAATCTGCCAATAGTCCTCGGGCACAAACGCCATGCGCTCGCGCTCGCGCTCGACCACCAGGGCAAGCGTCGGCGTCTGCACGCGGCCGGCAGAGCGCACGTTACCAAAGCCGCCAAACTTGGCGAGCGTCAGGTAACGCGTGAGCACCGCACCCCAAATGAGGTCGATGTGCTGGCGGCTCTCGCCGGCGTCGGCCAGATTCTGGTCGAGCGAGACGAGATTATCGAAGGCCTGCGTGATCTCGGCCTTGGTAAACGAAGAGTACTGGGCGCGGGCGACCGGCAAGTCCGGCGCAACCTCGCGCACCTTGTTGAGGGCGTCCGAACCGATCAGCTCGCCCTCGCGATCGAAGTCCGTGGCGATGATGACACTGTCGGACTTCTTAGCCAGGTTCTTGAGCGAGCGAATGAGCTCCTTCTCGGCCGGTAGCTTAATGACGGGCGCCCAGGTGAGGTAGGGCAGGCTCTCGAGCTTCCAGCCCTTGATGGAGATACCGTCGGCAAGAAACGGCTTACGCTTGGTGTCGTAGGGCGGACGAGCCAGGCCATCGGGCATGTCGGCCGGCAGCATCTCGCCGTCCTCGGTCACCGAATACCAACCCAGCTTTTTATCGAACAGCACGCTGTCGCAAAAATCGGGCGCAAGGATGTGACCGGCGAGACCGATCGTCACACACTCCTCGCCCTTCCACTCAAAACGGTAGATGGCGGTGTTGTACACCTTGTCCTTTTTGGGTTTGCCCGTGGACAGACGCTCGGCGATCTGACGCGCGGCGTCGTTTTTCTCGGCGATGATGAGCTTCAAAAGAGGCTCCTATCTCGTGTCTCTGCGGCTACGCCCGCCCGTATGGCGGCCGATTTACGCCCTTGCTTGCTCGATCTGCCCGATGAGCCAATCGCACCAGGCATCCATGCCCTCGCCCTTGCGCGCGCTCACGGCAAACCGCGGCGCCTGCGGATTGAGGTCATCGAGTGTCCTAGTATACCTATCCATGTCAAAATCGAAAGCCGGGGCCACGTCGACCTTATTGAGCAGCTGCGCGCCGGCGTGCTGGAAGATGCCCGGGTACTTGATGGGCTTGTCGTCGCCCTCGGGCACCGAGAGAATCATGATGGACAGGTTCTCGCCCAGGTCAAAGTCGACCGGGCAGACCAGGTTGCCCACGTTTTCGATAAAGATGACGTCGATATTTTGAAGACCCACCGCCTGGTCGAACGCGTCAACGGCCTCCATGATCATGTTGCCCTCGAGGTGGCACAGGCCACCCGTGTTGATCTGGATGGCGGGCATGCCGGCTTCCTTCATGGTGATGGCGTCGACATCCGAGGCAATATCGCCCTCGATGACGGCACAGCGCAGGCCAGCCTTGTCGCGCAGGCGCTCGTTGGTGCCCAGGATCGTGGTGGTCTTGCCCGAACCGGGGCTCGACAGCACATTGATCACATAGGTGTTTGTCTCTTTAAATCGCTGTCGCAGCTGATCTGCCAGGCGCTCGTTGCGCGACAGAATCGGCGACGCGATATCAATCGTTTTCTCAGCCATACTCGGCACTCCTTACTTTGGCCCCTTTATACCCCATCACCAGATGGCTAGCGGGCTAATCGTCGGGGGTTTCGATTTCGATACTTGCGATGTCGAGCTCGCGGCCGTGCAGCAGACGCACGTTGGCGCCGCCACATTGGGGACAGCGGCAATGGAAGCGATCGTGCTCAAAGACCTCCCCGCAGTCCAGACACTCGCTTTGTGGATGGACTTCCTCCACGGCAAGCTCGCAGCCTCGCGTGAGCGGGTCCTCATCGCGAAATGTCTCCCACGCAAAGTCGAGCGCCTCGCGCACAACTTCGGTCATATCCCCGATACGCAGCGTTACCAAAACGGCGCGCGAGGCCCCCGCCCCACGCGCCGCGCGAATCACTGTATCGAGTATGCCGTTGACAATGCCAACCTCGTGCATACCGATTTACTCCTCGTCGTCCTCATCGTCCGAGAACAGGTCCAGACGGCTCACAAACAAGCCCTCCTTGCCCTCGCGCGCGGTAATGACCACGCGGGCAATGGCGAGCGAAATCTCGTAGAGCGAGAGCAGGGCACCATACATGAGGCCCAGCGTAACGGGCGAGCCGTCGGGCGTAATCACAGCCGAGCCCACAAGCAGGCCCACGTACACGTAGCGCCAGGCGCCGCGGAAGGCCGCGTAGGACACGATGTGGAAGACGGACAGGTAGAAGATGATGAGCGGCAGCTCAAACGCCACACCAAAGCCGATCATAAAGAGCAGCTCCATGTTGACGTAGTTCTCCAGGTCGGGCAGCGCGGTTGCGACGGCAGAGGTCTCGCCGATGAGCCACTCAAAGCCTGCCGGGATAATGATGAAGTAGCAAAAGATTGCGCCCAGGAAGAACAGCACCGTCGAGGCGAGCACCGTAGGCACAACCCACTTGCGCTCGTTGGGACGCAGTGCCGGCAGGAAAAATGCCAGAATCTGCCAGATGATCATGGGCGTGCACATGACCACGGCCATCTTGATGGCCAGCGAGAAGCGCAGGCCAAAGCCGCCGAGCGTGGTGGTGATGTAGAACTTACCGTCCGGCACAAAGGAGCGGATGGGGTCTTCCAGGATGTCGAGCACCACGGGCGTGGCGAAATACAGCACGATGGCGGCGGCAAACACCGACACGACCACGATAGTCAGGCGGCGACGGAGCTCTCCCAGGTGATCGAAGAGCGGCATGCGCGCAGGTCCGATAGGCATTACTCATCGCCTCCCTTCGAGGCGTCGGCGGTGGCAGCCTCGTCCTCGGCCTCGAGCTCGCGAGCGAGCTGGTCGACGACGGCCTTGCGCTTGCGGGGACGACGGGCGTAGAGGTCAGCCGTCGTGGGCTCTGCCGGCTCGGGCTCGGACTCTGGCTCTGCAGCAGGCTCGGGCTCGACGACAGGCTCGGCGGCAGCGGCAGGCTCGGCGCCCTCGGCCTCGGACTCCTCAGCAGCACCCTCGCCCTCGGCGGCAGCCTCGCTCGCGGCCTTCTCGGCGGCAAGGCGGGCACGGCGCTCGGCAAAGGTCTCCTTCTTTGCGGGCGCAGCCGTCTCGACGGCATCCTCGTCTGCATCGGAATCGTCATCGACGGCAGTCTTCTTGGGCTTGACCGGTGCCGAAGCGGCCTCACTTACCGGATCGATAATCTCGGACTGAACAACGGCCGTCATCTTTTCCTGCGTCTCGCGGAACTGACGAATGGCACGGCCGATCGTGCGGCCCATCTGTGGGAGCTTATCCGGGCCAAACAGCAAAAAGCCGAAGACCACGATGATCGCGAGCTCACCCTCTCCAATACCAAACACACATACCTCCAAGGCTCGATGTGAGTCGAGCCCGCACCGCGCCATTCGGCCGGAACTCGTCTATTCATTCGGTCAAGTATAGCGCCCGGACGCCAAAACGTCCGAGCGCATCACAAACATATGCCAAACGGCACGCCCTTTTTGGGGGCAAAGATTATGCCGCCGTGATCGAAATCTCCTGGTCGACGCCCAGCAGCTGAACCACGCGCATCACCTGGGGCTGCACATTAGTGCAGCTAAAGCGCTTACCGTGGTCGACCGCGTGGTGCGCGGCGCCCACGAGCACGCCAATGCCCGTCGAATCGATGTAGCTCACCTGGGCAAAATCGAGCTCAACGGCCTCAGTGGGCTGCTCGAGCGCCAGGTCAATGGCATTGCGCAGGCTATCGGCGTTAGAGATATCGATCTCGCCGGTCACCTTAATGGTGTAGATCTCCGGTGTGGGGTTGGTGGAAATACCCAAATCCATGTATACGCTCCTTTACGTATCGAAAGTGCGGATAGTACTGGGCGCGGACTTGCGGGGCCCTAGGCGTTAGGCGCGCTCGGCACGAGCAAGCTCGGCAGCGACGAGCTTGACGGCCAGCACCAGTACGTCGAGTGCTGCCTCCAGGTCCTCGACCGTGGGATAGCTCGGCGCGATGCGGATGTTGGTATCGCGCGGATCCTTGCCATAGGGCCAGGTGGCACCGGCCGGCGTGAGCTTGACGCCCAGGTCGGCGCAAAGCGCGGCGACCTTCTGGGCCGAGCCCTCGGGACCATCGAAGCTTACAAAGTAGCCGCCGCGGGGGTGCGTCCAGGTGGCACAGCCCGTATCGCCCAGGCCCTCGGTGAGCTTGCGCTCAACGGCCTCAAAGCGCGGACGCAGGAACTCGGCATGCTTTTTCATGTGCTCCTTGACCGCCTCGATGGTGGGAAGGAAGCGCACGTGGCGCAGCTGGTTGAGCTTGTCGGCGCTGATGAGGCCGGCCTTCAGGCGCTTGGAGAACTCCGCGATAACCGCGGGGCTCGCACCGATAAAGCCGATGCCGGCGCCCGGGAAGGTGATCTTGGACGTCGATGCAAAGGCCACCACGCGGTCCTCGGTGCCCGCCGCGCGAGCGAGGTCAAAGATGTTGGCGAGCTCGTCGGTCTCGTCGTACAGGTCGTGCACGCAGTAGGCGTTGTCCCAGAAGATGCGGAAATCGGGCGCGGCCGTGGGCATCTCGACCAGGCGACGCACGGTGTCCTCGCTAAAGGTGATGCCCGTGGGGTTGGAATACTTGGGCACGCACCAGATGCCCTTGATGGAGTCGTCGGCGGCAACCAAGCGCTCGATCTCGTCCATGTCGGGGCCGTTGTCGGTCATCGCGACGGGGACATTCTCGATACCCAAGTCGGCAGTGATGCCAAAGTGGCGGTCGTAGCCGGGAACAGGGCACAGGAACTTGACCTTCTTGCCGTCATGCGCGGCCTCATAAGCCTCCCAAGGCTCGCTACCGCACGAGCCGCAGCGCCAGAACATGCCGGCGATATCGTGCTCGATCAGCAGGCTCGACGAACCCAGTACGAGCGTCTGCTCGGCGGGGCAACCCAGGAACTCCCCCGCCAGCTTGCGTGCCGAGGGAATGCCCTCAAAGCAACCGTAGTTGGAGCAGTCGACGTTGCCGTCGTGCAGATCGGCATCGGCATTGAGGATATCGAGCATGGGGCGAGAGATGCCCACCTGGGAGGGCGACGGCTTGCCGCGGGCCATGTCGAGCGCCAGGCCCTTGGCCTTGACCTCGGCGACCTCGGCTTTGAGCGCCTCGATGGCGGCATCGAGTTCGGTGGTTTCCATCTTCTGGTAGATCGTCTGCATGGGTGCGACCTTTCGCGAAGCGGGACGTTGCAGTTCGTCTAAGTATAGACCGCCACTGCCGCAACGGTATGAAGCCGTGATAGATTAAGTCCATCGCAATGAATTACGACATCGCCGCGCATGCCGGCGTGGGGCGCCCAAGGAGGCACTATGGAGTACGGATCGTTCCAGGCCGAGGAATTCGGCGACCTGCAGCGCCTGGTCGACGGACTGTTTTATGACCGCCGCGCCATCGACCGCCTGGATCTCATCGTGCAGGCCGAGATCTTGGACCTCGCGCCCGACCTCATGGAAATCGTCAACCTTTTGCCGCCCGGCTACTACGACCGCCAATCGCTTTGCGACCAGCTCAACTCCGCCTTGGCCGCCCACGGCTGGGGCGCCGTCTACGGCACCGTGGAATAAACCTAGTCATTTAAGAACGTCCCCAATGACTAAAACGCCGCTTGTGACGGTGTTCACGGGCGGCGTTTTCAAACTTGTTTGTGCTTTTACTCGTTCTTGGGCGCGGGGTGTTTGCAGACCACACTCATGTAGATCATGCCGAGCACGGCCGCGGTGACCGAACCGGCAAGAATGGCAGCCTTGGCGGCAAGAACCTCAAACTCGGCCGTCGGGAAAGCGAGGCCGCTGATGAGGATCGACATCGTAAAGCCGATGCCGCCCAGAATGCCCACACCGGCAATCATGTGCCAGTTGACGTTGCGCGGCAACTGGCAAGCCTTGAGCTTGACCAGGGTAAATGTCATGCCAAAAATACCAATCGGCTTGCCCAGCAGCATGCCAAAGTACACGCCGAGCGTCACCGGGTCGGTGAGCAGTGTGCTCATGTCCACGCCCACTAGGCGAACCTGTGCGTTCACGAACGCAAAGATCGGCAGAATCACAAAGTTGACCGGCGTGGAGATCAGACGCTCCATGCGGATGAGCGGCGGGGTCACGCGGTGCATGACGCGCTCGACCCTGGTGGTCGAGACGGTAAAGTCATGCTGGCCCAGGATGTGTGCCTCGTCGTCGTAGCGGTCATCAAGCAGCGGCAGGCACTCGCCCAACCAATCGGTGAGGCTATCGAGCTTGACGCCGCACTTGGCCGGGATGGTAAAGGCCAAGATGACGCCGGCGAGCGTGGCATGTACGCCGCTCTTGAACATGCAGAACCACAACAGCAGACCCAGTACCGAATACGGGGCAAGGCGGTAATGCTGCGTCTTGTTGAGCCACACGAGCGCGCAGGTCACAAGCGCAGCGGCGCCCAACCAAAACGGATTGGGGCTCTGACCGTAGAAGATGGCGATGGCGGCGATGGAGATAAGGTCGTCGGCGATGGCGAGCGTCGAGAAGAACACGCGCACGCCGTTGGGCACGCGGTTGCCCAAAAGCGACAGCACGCCCAGCGCAAAGGCAATATCGGTTGCCATGGGGATGGCCCAACCGTTGCGGGCGCCGGCATGGTTAAAGATCAGGTAGATGCAGGCGGGAACGACAACGCCGCCCACGGCCGCCAGCATGGGAAGCATGGCCTGACGCGGATTCTTGAGCTCGCCGACCGTCATCTCGTACTTAAGCTCAATGCCCACCAACAAAAAGAAAATCGCCATGAGGAAGTCGTTGACGAAAAGTTCAACGGTAAGACCGGCCGTAAGGTTGCCCAGACCCACATACAGCGGGGTCTCCAAAAAGTGATGGATGGCCTCGTAGGCATCGGTATTAGCGCAAATGACGGCGGCGATGGCGGCGATGACCATAACCGCGGCGGAAATCGTGCCGTTCTCGGCGATGCGCTCCCAAATGTCGTGGCGTTCAAAGCGCTTGCGCTCACGGACGTTGAACAGCTGCTCGGTTGCTGCCATGGGCGGCTCCTTTCACGGGAAAGCTCCCGTCTTAAAAAAGCACGGCCCGCCCAAGTGGCGGCGCCGCGCTCTAACGTATTACGCTTGCATCTAGCCTACCCTGCACGACAAGCACGCAGGCGTGGCCGAAAAGCGGAACCACAGGTTGAACATTATTTGCTCAACGGCACGGGCACGCCTGTCCAAGAGACGACGCGGCGCATGCACAAAAAACGACCGGAGCGCGGGGCGTCCGCGATCCGGTCGTGGCGTTCGGTCAACTAAACCTAGCAGGCGGCCATGATGGGGGCAGCGACCTGCTTCTTACGGGAGAGGACGCCCGGCATCCAGACGCCGTCGTGCTCGTCGGCAATGCCCAGGCCCTTCTGAGCGGCCTCGGTCTCGCCCTCGAGCAGGACCTGCGAGCCCTCCTCCATAATGTCGGTGATGCACAGAACAATGCCGTCAGCACCCTTCTCGGCGGCGTAGGCGCGCATGGCCTCGCGAATCTCGTCGATCATGCCGAGCGCGCGGCTCTTGTCGACGGTCTCGTACTGGCCGATGAGTAGCTTCTTGCCGGCGGGCTCAAACATCTTGATGTCGTTGCCGACCATCTCGGCTGCGGTGAAGGAGCCGGACGGACGGGTAAGGAAGACCTCCATGCCAAACTTGACCGGGTCGACGCCCACCTGCTCGCCGAGCTTGGCGGCGACGGCGCGGTCGACATCGGTGGTGGTGGGGCTCTTGAGCATGAGCGTGTCGGTCATCATGGCCGAGAGCAGCAGCTTAGCCTGGACGTCGGAAAGCTCAACGCCGAGCACGCCGGCGAGCTTGGTGACGATGGTGCAGCTGGAGCCCCAGGGCAGGCAGATGTAGTGCAGCGGGCCGGCGGTCTCGAAGTCACCGATGCGGTGATGGTCGACAACGCCAAAGACCGTGGCGTCCTTAAGGCCGGCGACGGACTGGGCGGACTCGTTGTGGTCGGTGAGGACGACGAGCTGACCGGCCTCGACGGACTCGATCACACGAGGCTCGGCGATGCCGGCGTCGGCGAGCAGCTTGGCGGACTCTGCCGGAAGCTGACCAAGGGCGCAGGCCTCGTAGGTGTTGCCGGCATACTCAACCTGGTTGAGCAGCTGGGACAGGACGACGGTGCTCATGATGGCGTCGTTATCGGGGTTCTGGTGACCAAAGACAAGAACGTTTGCCATGGGTTTCCTCCACTTGATATGTGTACTTGGACGTAGCTATGGTAGCACGCCGATGCCGAGCCTTCGCAGACGGAAGGGCCACGGCATATTTTGGGGCAGGCACGGGGGCCAAGGCTGTCCCTTTTACACCGTGTTGGTGCAAAGTAACCTGACCCCCTTGCACCAGCTATTTACCGGCGGCGCGCAGAGCTACGTAGGCGGCGCCGATGATGCCGGCGTCGTTGCCGAGCGAAGCGACCTTAATGGGCGTCTCACGCGAGGCGGAAAGCGCGTAGCGCTGGAAGTGCTCGCGAACGGCGTCGAGGTAGACATCGGCCGAAGCGGACGCGCCGCCGCCGATCAGGAACATCTCGGGGTCGACCACGTTGGCGATAAGCGCCAGAGCGCGGCCGAGATAGTCGGCCATGGTATCGGCAGCTGCCAGCGCCAGTTTGTCACCCTCGCGGCAGGCCTGGAACACGTCCTTGGAATCTGAGGGGCCGGTGAGCTCGACGGGCTCGACGCCCGCCTTCTTGCACTCGGCAAGGTAGTTGCTCACCACGCCGGTGGCACTGGAATACTGCTCCAGGTGGCCATGGCCACCGCAGCCGCAGGTACGCTCCTCGGCCGGGTTCAGGCACATGTGGCCAATCTCGCCGCCGGCGCCCACAACGCCCGATACCACATCGCCGTTAACGATAACGCCGCCGCCCACGCCGGTACCGATGGTGACCATCACCACGTTCTGCACGCCCTTGGCAGAACCGAGCCAGGCCTCGCCCATGGCAGCGGCGTTGGCATCGTTCTCGTACTTAACGACCGCGTCGGGGCAGTGCTTTTGAATGGCGATCCTCAGCTCGGGCAGGTTAATGGCAATGTTGGCCTTGACCTTGGCATCGCCCGATGCCGGGATGGGGCACGGAACGGCCAGGCCAATGCCCGCCACAAAGGCACGCGGAATCCGTGCCTTGGCGACCACCTGGTCGATAGCCTCGGTCACCGCGGCAAAGCCCGCGGCGTCAACGATGGGAGGCGTGGGCACGCTGGCCTTGGCTAGCAGGTTGCCGTCCTCGTCGAACAGGCCCTCCTTAACCGAAGTGCCGCCGACGTCAATGCCGATGTAGTACTGCTTAGGTTCCATGGGAGCCCACCTTTCTCGTTTAAACATTGCCTGTATGGTACCGCTCCCAAGGCAAAAACCTACCAAAAAGGGACAGGTTTGTTTTGGCAGGTTATATCTGGGGAAACGTCCGCCCGCTCAGCGAGCAATGACGCTCAGCAACTCGCCAAACAAAAAGCGCCGGGAGAGGGAGACTCCCGGCGCCTGCAAAAGGGACTGGATTGTATGCGAACCGCACGATCCGTCGCGGCGAAAACGCCAGCTAGGCCTTGAGTGCCTGTAGCTGTTTGTGGACCTCAATGAGCTCCGTGGCCATGACGCGCATGGTCTCGGTGCCGGCCATCTGGTCCTCGGCGTGCAGCAGAATCAGCGGGGCCTCGCCGTTGCGCTCGCCATTGGCCTCCTTCTTAAGAAGTCCCATGTGAACATCGTGGCCGCCGTTATAGGCCTCGTCGCCCTGCTTAATGAGCTCCTCGGCGGCGTCGAAATCGCCCTCCTTGGCCTTCTGCACGGCGTTGATGTACATGCTCTTGGCGGTACCGACGTAGCTGATGATCTCGAAGCAGGTCATCTGCAGTTCGTTCATATCCTCCATGCGCTGCACCTAGCCCATCACGCTGACGCAGTGGTCGATGATGCCGGCGGCGTTCATGCGGCCATAGTCGACCATGTTGATGACCTCGACCGGGAAACGGCCGGCGGCCTCCTTCTCAAAGTCGCCCTTGGTGTAGCCGATCTGCGGGCCGAGCAGCAGGATGTCGCACTCGTCCAGGTGATCGTGGGCCTCATTCATAGGACGGGCTTCGACCTCGATGTCCAGACCACGGCTCTCGACCTCGGACTGCATCTTCTGGACCAGCAGACTCGTGGACATGCCGGCATTGCAGCAAAGCATGATCTTCTTCATGGTTTCCTCCTTATAACTGCGCGGCGCGCAGACGACAAACTGGATAAATCCTTGTGGTTATCTTTCCCCTGTTTTGCACGTTTAGGCAAAAAAGGAGATACGGGTACCGGTACCAAGCATCGGTACCCGCAAGGGTGGAATGGACAAACGCTAGGCGTTCTGCTCGGCGAGGGCCTCCTGCTTGGCGATGGCCTTCTCGGAGATCCTCATAAAGGGCAGGTAGACAGCCATGCCGATGACCAGCTCCAGAGCCTGCCACACGCCGGCGCGCCAGTCAAAGCCCGTAGCAAGCAGGGCGTTGATGACGGGCGGCATGGTCCAAGGCACCTGAGCGATGCAGGGGCTGATGATGCCAGCGCAGGTCAGGCCATAGGTGACACCGATGAACAGGTCGGGAAGAAGCACGAACGGAATCATGAGCGGCAGGTTGTACACGATGGGGTAACCGTAGATGACCGGCTCGTTGATGTTGAACAGGCCAGGCAGAATGGCCATCTTGGCAACGGTCTTGGAGGCCTTGTTCTTGGAGAACAGGAAGGTGTCGAGCAGCAGCATGAGGGTGCAGCCCGAGCCGCCGATGAGGGCGAAGCTGTTGACGATCTGCATGTTCATGTAGTGATCGGGCTGGATGGTACCGCCGGCGGCAAAGGTAGCCATGTTGTCGACGATGAGCATGGTCAGGATCGGCTCGACGGTAGCGCCCGAGATGGTGGACTGGTGAATACCAACGCAGAACAGCAGGTTGGCGAGGGTGTAGATGAGGATGACAGCCCACGGACCGGCGTTCATGATGCTCTTGAGCGGGTTGGAGATGCAGGTGGAGATGATGGTGCACAGGTCGGTGCCGGCGCAGACGGCGAGCAGGGCCGAGGCGATAGCGAAGATCGAGAGGTTGAGCAGCATTGGGATCATGACGTTGAAGGAGTTGGAGACCGCAGGAGGTACGCCCTCGCCCAGCTTGACCTTGAGCTTCTCGACGCCCGAGATCTTGATGAAGAGCGTCGTGGAGAGCAGGGCGATGATGATGGCCGAGAACAGGCCGTTGGTACCGGTGTTGGCGGTCGAAAGGGCACCGGTGACCTCGGCGGAGGTGATCTTGTCGGTGAGAAGCGGGCTCGTGGCGGCAAGGGTTGCGGTGATCTGCTGCGGCATCATGATGACGAAGGCAGAGATAGCGACAACCACGCAGGCAAGCGGGTTATCGAAACGCTCGTTCTTGGCGAGGCTGTAGCCAATCAGACCGGCCAGGATAATGGCGGACACGTTAAGGGTGCCCAGGGTGATTGCCGAGCCCCAGGTCTGGAGGTTGGCGAGGCCCGCCGCATCGAGCGGGAACAGAGGGAACACGACGTTGTTGATAAGAACCGCGATACCCGCAAGGATATAGAGCGGCGTGATGGTCGCGAAGGCATCGCGCAGGGAACGCAGATGAACCTGGTTTCCCACCTTCGCAGAGACCTCGGCAAATTTGTCGAGGAAGCTCTTTCCGTTGTCACTGGCCATGATTGCTCCTAACTTTCAAATCCGGCCTTTTCCTATGTGCACGGTGGTCTGTCGCCCTCTGCCACCAGATGTGCCAATGTTATTGCGCGTTTGCGCAGGGGCTGAGCGCCCGTTTTGGGGCTGAGCGCCCGATCGCTAATCCACCACGTGGGTCGTGGCGACCTGCTTGAGCCAAGCTGCCGATTTCTTAAGACGGCGCTGATAGCCGTCCATGAGGTCGACCTCGACAAAGCCATAACGGTTCTTGAAGGCATTTGCCCAGGACCAGTTGTCAATGACGGCCCAGTAGTGGTAGCCGCGGCACTTGGCCCCTTCGTCAATGGCCTTGGCGACCCACTCAAGGTGCTGGCGCACAAAGTCGACGCGATAGTCGTCCTGAATGGTTCCCTCGGCGTCACGATTCTTGTACTCGTCCATGATGCCGATGCCGTTCTCGGAGACGAACCACTCAAGATCGGGATAGTTCTTGGCGCAGTCCATGCCAAAGTCGTAGAGGCCCTTCGGGTAAATCTCCCAGCCGCGGCTCTTGTTCATGACGGCATCGGGCCACACGTACTCGTCGGCAAAGTGCGGCAGACCGTACTGGTCGATCTTGCTCGCCGGCGCCTGGACGCGCGTGGGATGGTAGTAGTTGCAGCCAAGCCAGTCAACGACGCCCTGCTTGAGGATCTCCTGGTCACCGGCGCGGAACGGAAGCTTGACGCCGTCCTCGGCCAGGCTGTCGAGCACGTCGGCGGGAAGCTCGCCCTTGGTGATAAGGTCGAGCCACCAGCGATTGTTGATGCCGCTGGTCATACGCACGGCCTCGAGGTCTGCCTCGCTGGGGTTCTCCTTGGTGTAGACCGGGGTGAAGCAGTTGATCATGCCGATCTTGGCATCGGCGCGAACGGCGCCCTTGTCATAGGCCTTGCGATAGTTGGCAACAGCCAGCGCGTGCGCCAGCGAAATGTGGTACTGCACGGTGCGAGCACGGTTGAAGTCGTGGAGCTGCGGGAACCACACGCCCTCCTGGTAGCGCTGCTCGGGCTCGACGATGGGCTCGTTAAAGGTAAACCAGTACTTGATCTCTTGACCGAACTCGCGGAAGGCGACGTCGGCGTAATGCGCGTAGGCCTCGACGACCTCGCGGCTCTCCCAACCGCCACGGTCAAAGAGATAGGTGGGCATATCGAAGTGGTAAAGGTTGACGAACGGCTCCAGGCCTGCCTCGCGGGAAGCGCGGAACAGCTCGTGGTACCACGCAGCACCCTCCTCGTTGAGGTTGCCGTCGGCATCGAGCAGGCGGCTCCACTGGATGGAGGTGCGATAGGTATCCAGGCCCAGGTCCTTCATGATGCGAAGGTCGTCCTTGTACTTGGCCATAAAGTCGTTACCGGCATAGGAACCCACGCGGTTATAGAACGAGCCCAGATCCTGCATGGACCAGGTGTCCCACAGGTTCTCGAGCTTGCCGCCCTGGTTCCACTGGCCCTCGGTCTGCGGACCGGACATGGCCGCGCCAAAGAAAAAGTCGCTGGGCAGCTGATACTGTGCCATCGAAGTCCTCGCTTTCGTGTCTTTGAGCCTCCGATTGGAGGCGGGTTTGCTTTGGCGGGTAATCCGGCGCGGGCGCGCACCGGTTATCCGGATATCCGACCCACCAAAACAAATCCGTCTCCAAGCGGTACAGGCGATGCTCATGCATCTCGCTTGTTATCTATAACTATAGCGCTCTAATTTTTTATGTAAAGCGTCTTTTTTGTTTTTCTTTCTCGAACTTCTTTGATTAAAGCCATATAGATGCTTTTATAGTAGGTATACTTTCTTTTACAGGCATTCATGTTAGAAAGGGGGTTCCATGATTCCCAAATATGAGTCAATAGCTGCGGATATTCGTCGCAGTATCGAGGATGGCGCCCTTAAGCCCGGCGACAAGCTACCCACTGTCGTTGAGTTCTGCGAGCTGTATGGCGTTTCCAAGATCACCGTCAAACGAGCAATTGAGCAAATTACCGAGGAAGGCTTGGTCACGAGCCGTCGCGGATCGGGCACCTACGTCAAGGACACCGCGGGGCTTCCCGGCAAAGCGTTTTTCCAAGGCAGAAACGACCGCGCGCAGGGCTTTACCTACGAGCATCGCGGTGAGAAGGTTGCCTCGGTGGTCTACGATTTCTCGATCGTCAATCCGCCGGCAGAGGTTGCCTCCCAGCTGGGAATGGCCGAAGACGACTTTGCCTATCACATCGTGCGCGTACGCGAGGTCGATGGCCTGCCCATCGTTATCGAGTACACCTATATGCCGCTCGAGCTGATCCCGGGCCTGAAGAAAAAGGACCTGTACGCGTCGGTCTACAGCTATATCCGCGAGCAATGCGGGCTTAAGATCTCGAGCTTCCACCGCACCATTCGTGCCGTGGCGGCAACCGAGGAAGAGGCCAAGCGCCTGAACACCAAGCCCGGCTCTCCCCTGCTCGAGCTCAACCAGATTGGCTTTTTGGACAGCGGCGCCGCGTTTGAGTACTCGATTTCGCGCAACGTGGGCGACCGCTTTGAGCTGCACAACGTAACGTTGGCTTAAGTTTGTAATCCGGCAGGCGCTCGCTTTGAGCCGTTTTTCGCGAGGTGCCTGCACAACCTGATGGGGGTATGCACATGTCCGATTTGATTAAACTCACGCCGATCTTCCACGAGAAGATTTGGGGCGGCCGCCAGCTGGAGACCGTCTTTGGCTATGACATTCCCGAGGGTCCCATCGGTGAGTGCTGGGCCATCTCGGCGCACCCCAACGGCGATTGCCAGATTGCCGAGGGTCCGTACGCCGGCCACACGCTGTCGTGGCTGTGGGCCGAGCATCGCGAGCTCTTTGGCAACTGCGAGGGCAAGGAGTTCCCGCTGCTCATTAAGATTCTGGACGCCAAGGACGACCTGTCGATCCAGATCCACCCCAACGACGAGTACGCCGCCGAGCATGAGAACGGTAGCCTGGGCAAGACCGAGTGCTGGTACGTGCTGGATTGCGAGCCCGGCGCCACGATCATCGTCGGCCAGCGCGCACATGACCGTGCCGAGGCCGCGCAGATGATCGAAGAGGGTCGCTGGGACGACATGCTCAACGTGCTGCCGATCCACAAGGGCGACTTTTTCCAAATCGACTCCGGCACCGTTCACGCCATCAAGACCGGCACGCTGATTCTGGAGACGCAGCAGTCGAGCGACGTGACGTATCGCCTGTACGACTACGACCGTCCCGGCACCGACGGCAAGCTGCGCCCACTGCACATTGAGCAGAGCCTCGACTGCATCGACTTTGATGCTCAGGCTCCGACCGACGGCACGGTGACCGCGCCCGAGGTGGACGGCGTGACCGAGCTCGAGTCCAACCCCTGCTACACCGTCGATCGCGTGCGCGTCGACGGCAGCAAAACCATCGACCAGCGCTGGCCCTTCATGTGCCTGTCGGTCATCGACGGCAAAGGCACCGTCTGCGGCGACTCCGTCCACAAGGGCAGTCACCTACTGGCGCCGTCCACCGTGAACAAGATTGAACTCGAGGGCACCATGGAGCTGATCATCAGCCATCTGTAAGCCGCAGAAACAACCCAAAACGCAACAAGGGGCTCCCCCGTTCTTCAACGGAGGAGTCCCTTGCCATATCTATTTATCAGCCCACCCGGCTCTCCAGACCAAAAAGCGAACGAGCAGAGCGATGTTCGCGAGCTGCATGCCGTAACGCCACAAGGAAGAGGGCGCGACGGGGGCTTTGGTCGATCGCGAGTTCCGCACGAGCCGGAGAGCACTTAATGTGCTCTCCGTGCGAGCAGGACTGTCCGAGCAGGCGACCAAAGCCCCCGGCGTGCCCGGTCAACCTCGCAGTTAGGCATTCAGCTTAACGATCGGCGCAAAGCCCTTCATCAGCTTTTTGGTCTGGCCGGTCTTCTCGAATTGGACCTCGATCATGTCTCCAGCGACCGAAATCACAGTGCCCGTGCCAAAGGTCTTATGACTCACAGCATCGCCCGCGGCAAAGTCCTGCGATGCGCTGGCGCGATCGACCTTGCGCTCCACCGTCGGGGACACCTTGGACGAGGGCTTTTTGGCTCGCGGCGCGCCCGAGCCAAAGGTCGAGGCAACACGGCCGGCATCGGGCGAAACCCCACGATGGCGCTCGGTCCCGTAGCTGCTGCCGCCAAAGAAGTCGTCAAAGCTCGATCCGCCGCGCGAACCGGAACCGCCGGTCGAGCGCGTATGCGAGCCAAACACCTTGCCGCCATACATATCCGAGCCCATGCCCGAGCCAAAGGTGCCGTGACGGTCGCCGCGCTTCTCCCAGCCCGTGCCCTCAAAACCGGCAGAGCCGATACCGCTAAACTCGATATCCTCAAACGGAATCTCGTTGAGGAAGCGCGAGCGCGGGTTGGCAGAGGTCGAGCCGTAGGTGCGACGCGTGGCCGCATAGGTCAAGAACAGGCGCTTACGGGCGCGCGTGATGGCGACGTAGGCCAGGCGACGCTCCTCCTCGAGCTTGCCCGGGTCATCGCCGCCGCCAAAGTCGTGCACGTGCGGGAAGATACCCTCCTCCATGCCGGCCACGAACACCGCCGGGAACTCCAGGCCCTTGGCGGAGTGGATGGTCATCATGGTGATGGCATGCGTCTCGCCGGCCAGGGAATCCAAGTCGGAGCGCAAGGCCAGCCACTCCATGAGCGCCGGCAGCGCCTTACAGGTGAGCGGACCGTAGGTGCGCTCGATCTCGTCGGCATGCACGGCACCCGCCGGCAACTCTGTTGGCACGGCATACGCGTTGCCCGCGATGGCGGCGGCCAGGGCATCCTGCGGAGACAGCGCCGGAGCGGCCAAGCTATCGAGCGGATTGGAGCCCGCGGCGTCACGCGCACCAACGAGCGCCTCAAACGAGGATACCGGGGCAGACGGCCCCGGTTCGGGCGCAGGCGCGCTCACCACGACGGGCTCGGGCTCGGCGCTGACAGGCACATCGGCAACACCGGCAGCGCGCAGCTCTTCCAAGCTCTCGAGCGTACCTTCGATATCCTCATGCGTCTCCTCAAATTCGGCAGCGACACCCAGGAATTCCTGGATGTTCTCGGCGCGGCTCTCGGACTCCATGGTGCCCTCGGCGCGGAAAGCCTGCAGCAGGCCCGTCTTATCGACGATCATCTCGACAACGTCCTTGAGCTCGCCGTCCATGCGGCGACCCTCGCGCACCAGCGACACAAAGCTCGACAGGCCATTGCGCACCTTGGCGCTAAACATGCCGGTTTCGGCGCACGCGATCTCGCAAGCCTGGAAGAACGAGCAACGGTTGTCGCGCGCCAGCTGCTCAATCTTTTGGATCGAGGTGGAGCCGATGCCGCGGCGCGGCGTGTTGATGACGCGCTTGACGCTCATCTCGTCTGCCGGGTTCACGATCATCTTGAGGTAGGCCATGACGTCGCGGATCTCGGCACGATCGAAGAATCGCGTGCCGCCCACAATCTTGTAGGGCACGCCTGCGCGCAGGAACATATCTTCGAGGATACGCGACTGGGCGTTGGTGCGGTAGAACACAGCAATATCGTCGTAGCTCGTGCCCTTGGAGTGCAGCTTTTCGATCTCGCCGGCAATCCAGCGGCCCTCGTCGCGCTCATCGCTTGCCTGGAAGGCCTGGATCTTCTCGCCGTCGCCCTCGGCCGTAAACAGGCGCTTCTCCTTGCGCTGCGAGTTGTGACGCACCACGGCGTTGGCGGCGCTCAGGATATGACCCGTGGAGCGGTAGTTCTGCTCTAGCTTGACGGTCTTGCAGTTTTTAAAGTCCTTCTCAAAGTCCAGGATATTGGTGATGTCGGCGCCACGCCAGCTATAAATGGACTGGTCGTCGTCGCCCACGACCATGAGGTTTTGGTACTTGGCGGCCAGCAGGTTGGCGATCTCGTACTGGACGTGGTTGGTGTCCTGATACTCGTCGACGCTAATGTAGCGGAAGCGCTCCTGGTACTTGTCGAGCACCTCGGGGCGGGTGCGCAGCAGCTCGAGCGTGCGCACGAGCAGGTCGTCGAAGTCCATCGCGTTGGCGGCGCGCAGGCGGCGTTCCAGCTCCAGGTAGACCTGCGCGGCCTTTTTGTCATTGGGGCTGTCGGCGGATTTGAGCATGTCCTCGGGGCCGATCATGGCGTTTTTGGCCGAGCTGATCTTGCTGCGGATCATGTTGATGGGGAACTGCTTTTGCTCGATACCGAGCGCCTGCATAATGTCGCGCACCATGCGCTTTGAGTCATCGTCATCGTAGATGGTGAACTGACCGGTGTATCCCAGCAGGTCGGCGTCCTCGCGCAGCATACGCACGCACATGGCATGGAAGGTGCATACCCACATGCCACGGGTGCCGCTGGGAATGAGTGCCGCCAGACGCTCACGCATCTCGGCCGCGGCCTTGTTGGTAAACGTAATGGCAAGAACCTGCCAAGGCTTAACGCCCAGGTCGCCGAGCATATGTGCGATGCGGAAGGTCAGGACGCGGGTCTTGCCCGAGCCGGCGCCGGCGAGCACCAGCAACGGGCCCTCGGTGGTCAGAACCGCCTCGCGCTGGGCGGGATTCAGGCTGTCGATGTCGACGAGCGGCTTGGCGGGTTTGGGTGCCAGCGCAGGAGCGTCGTAGATGTCGAGCGGGACGAGCTCGGGCTCCGGCGCTGCAGGGGCGGTGTATGCATCGAGCGGCACGGGTTCCGGCGCGGGCGGCACGGATACCGTGGCGTTCTTTTCCCAGGGCAAGGGCTGGGTCATGGGCGACTCCTCATCTGACGGACGGCGCGCCTGCGGGCGGCGCCATAGTTTGAGCCGTACCAGTATACCGAGCCGCGCGGACACCGACGCAAATCACACCACGACTCCGTGCGCCACCGTCAGGCCCACCCCAGCGGATTAGGCGCAATGGGGTCAGATTTGTCTGCACCAAGCTGGTGCAAAGTAACCTGACCCCATTGCGCCAATCACAGAGCCACCGATGTCACGGTAGCAGCAGCGAGCGGCGGCCAGAGCGAACAAATTGGCATGAAAAGAGGGCGGCATAGACCTTTTGGTCATGCCGCCCTCTTTGAATGACAAGTTGTCGCTCTGGCCGCCGCGCAGCGTCAACCAAGTTACAGGCCGAGCATAGGCTCCAGAACGAAGAAGTATGCGAGCACTACGACGCCCAGGATGATGCGGTAAACACCGAAGCACTTGAAGTCGTGACGGCGGACGAAGCCCATGAGCCACTTGATGGCGATGAGCGAAACCACAAAGGCCACAACGCAGCCCACGCCCAAGATAGCGACCTCGTTGGCGCCGAACGTGCCGCCCTTGATGAAGTATTTGACCAGCTTGAGTGCACTCGCGCCAAACATGACAGGGATGGCCAGGAAGAACGTAAACTTGGACGCCACCGAACGCGTACAGCCCAAAAGCAGGCCGCCGATGATGGTAGAACCGGAGCGAGACGTACCAGGCACCAGCGAAAGCACCTGGAAGCAGCCGATACCCAGCGCAGTCTTCCAGCTCAGGTCCTCGAGCGTGGCGATGGAGCCAAAGTCCAGATTCTCGTCATCGTCCTCATCCTCAGCGGTAGCCGCGGCGGGCGCCGCAAAGTGCGCACCGGCGGGACGTCCACCCGACACCACAGCACGCGAGCCAAACGAACCGGCAACGGCCATTTCCTCGCGCTTGCTCGCGCGCCAGTTCTCGATCACGATAAACAGCACGCCGTACACAATGAGCGCCAGCGCCACGACGGGAGCATTGTAGAAATGCTCCTCCATCCAGTCGTTAAGCGGCAGACCGATCGCCGCGGCGGGAATGCAGCCGAGCACAATCTTGCCCCACAGCACCCAGGTGTCGCGACGGCCCTCCTTGCCCTTGCTGGGCGAGAACGGATTGAGCTCATGGAAGAACAGCACACAGACGGCCAGAATGGCGCCGAGCTGAATCACGACCAGGAACATATTCCAGAACGTCTCGCTCACGTTCATCTTGACGAACTCGTCCACCAAGATCATGTGACCGGTCGACGAAACAGGCAGCCATTCGGTGATGCCCTCGACCAGGCCCATGAAGGCAGATTTTAGAAGCTCGATAATATCCAAAGGGACCCCCTCGTTAGACACCCGCCGATATTGTTCTGCGGACGGTGCGGGCGATGTCCCATTATCAACCGTTCGGGCGCGTCTACGCCTACCCTTACCAAAAAACTCGCCCGTTCACAGAATTGCGAGCGGTCAAACCCAAATCCTTGGGTATAACTGCAACAAGATAAAGTGTCCGGCGGCCAACGCGCCCGCGCCCGCCCGATGCACGAGCCCCGCGCCCGTGCGATAGACCAAGGAGGAAACCATGAACGAGGGCTACACCAAGGTATTTGTTTCACTCGACGGTACTGAGCAGCAGGATTTTGTGCTCGCACGCGCCATCAAGGTCGCCGCGAACAACGGCGCCAAGCTAATCATCGGCCACGTTATCGATTCCACGGCACTCGAGAGCGCCGGTTCCTATCCGGTCGATCTGGTCAACGGCCTAGAGGAGGCATTTAAGAACTCCATCGCCAAGCAGCTCGAAGAGGCCAAGGCCAATCCCGATATTCCCGAGGTCGAGGTCATGATTCGCGCCGGCCGTATTCGCGAGACGCTCAAGGACGAGATGCTCGACGTGGTTAAGCCCGACCTGGTGCTCTGCGGCGCCCGCGGCCTGTCCTCGATCAAGTATGCGCTGCTGGGTTCGATTTCGACGTTCCTGCTGCGCAATACGGACTGCGACATTCTGGTCGTGAAGTAGGTTCCTTCCCGCCGGCGCAAGGCCTGCGGGGTTATCACGCCGACGTCCTCGCCGCTTCGCGGCTGCGGGATGTCGGCTTAGATAACCCCTCCCGGCCTTGCGCCTTCGTCACCGTACTTTAACGAGTTGGCTGATAAAAGATGGCGTGCCGCCCCGTTTGGGGCGGCACGTTTTGTTTGGGCGGCCGTTTGCCGTGTGCGTTACTCAAAGTATTGGAACTTGTTCGTTGAAAAAGTGAATGTTACGACGAAGCCTTCGCCCGGCTCCGATGCCGCGGTGACGTCGATGCCCATCTTGGAGCACAGGCGCGCCACCAGGTAGAGGCCAATACCCGTTGCACGCTTGGTGGTGCGGCCGTTGTCGCCGGTAAAGCCCTTCTCGAACACGCGCGGCAGGTCTGCCGCACACACGCCGCAGCCGTTGTCCGCGACGGTAAGCTCGATGCGCTCGCTTGCCAGACCCTCGTCCAGCAACGCACCCGAAAACACAATCTTTGCGCCGTCCTCACGCGCATATTTAATGCTGTTCTGAATGAGCTGGCCCAGAATAAACTCGAGCCACTTCTCGTCGGTAAAGACCTCGAAGTCGAGGTTCTCGCACACCGGGGCCACATGCGCCGCAATGAGCTCGCGCGCGTTGGCTTTAATCGCGCCCGTCACCAAGGTCTTAAGGTCCCAGCGGCGAATCAGGTAGTCGCGTTCCACGACTTCCGAGCGCGCGTAGTACAGCGCTTGATCGATATAGCGCTCCACGCGGGCAAGCTCGCGACCGAGGTCATCTACGCGCGACAGATCATCTTCGCTGCCGTCCAGGTTTTCCAAAATCAGATGGGCTGCCGCCAGAGGCAGCTTGGCCTCGTGGACCCAGCTCTCGATATAGTCGCGATAGTCATCGGTCTGACGCCGGCCTTCGGCAACCTCGTCGCATGCCGCCTTGCCCACCCGGCGCAAGACCTCGTACTCGAGCTCGCCCTCGGCATAGGTCGGGCATTGCACCATCTCCTGCACCCATGCGGGACTCTCGAGCTCCTCTGCCGCGCGCTCCAGCTGGCGCAGAAAACGACGACGGCGCGCGTACTCGATCACGATGCCGAGCATACCAAAGATAAAGGACACGCCGACCGCCACGACCACGATAGAAACGGGTGCGCCGGCGACCGTCAGCACAAAGCAGCTCAGCAGCACACCGCACGTCCACACGGTGACGGGAAGCAGCGCATCTTTAAAGAATTTGCCAAACGACATAGCCGGCCCCTAGACCGAATAGCCCTGGCCGCGATGCGTAGTCAAATACCCCTTGATGCCGATTTTTTCAAGCGTGGTGCGCAGGCGGTTGATGTTGACGGTGAGCGTATTGTCGTCCACAAAGGCGTCGGAGTCCCACAGGTCCTGCATGATGGCCGAGCGCGAAACAATCTTGCCCGCGCGGCTCAGAAGCAGCGAGAGAATACGCAGTTCGTTTTTTGTGAGCTCGGTGCTGGTGCCCGTTTGCGTGTTGGTGACCATGGAGCGTGCGAGGTCGAGCTCCAGTCCCTTGTGGACGAGCGTGCTGCGCTCGCCCGCCGCCGCGGTGCGACGCAGCAAGGCATTGATGCGCGCCACGAGCACACGGGCGCTGTAGGGCTTGGGAACAAAGTCGTCCGCGCCGAGCGTCATGGCCATGACCTCGTCGATCTCGGTCGTGCGCGACGTGAGGACGATGATGGGAACCTCGGATTCGCGGCGAACCTCGTGGCAGATATGCTGGCCGTCCTTGACGGGAAGCGTGAGGTCGAGCAGCACCAGGTCGGGCACGGCGGCGAGAATATCGCGCGAGACATGCTCAAACGATTCGCATGCCTCAACCTCAAAACCGGCGCGGGCAAGGATGTCGATAAGCTCACGACGAATGGGCTCGTCGTCCTCAACGATATAGATTAGCGCCATGGATTCCGCCCCCCTCTTGGTTGTCTTGCCCCATTATGACCGCGGATCCGCAGATACGCGCCTCACGCGGCACCAAAGTGACAGAACTGTTCGCGAGTGGCAGAGGCTTGCCTCTCGCTCGCGACGAGCACGGGAATTAAATGAGTTTTTAATCCCCGTCCCAGAAACATCATTTAGCGGCGGGCACGGAGCTTTTCGTAGCCTTCGGCGAAGAAGGCGACCGTGGCGGCGTCGGAGTCGGCGGCGTCGGAGTCGGCGGCGGCAACCACACCGTGCTCGTCGCTCACCAGAAACAGCGCACCCTTGAGCTGCGCGGGAATGTCTACGCGCGTGACCGGGATGCCCTTGGTCTGGGCCAGCTGCTCGATGAGCGTCGCCGTGCCGCACAGGCACTCGTCCGCCGGCGCCACAAAGGCCAGCTCGCCGTTATCGACGGCGGCGAGCAGCTCGGGCGCCACGCCGGTTTCGTCGGCCTCGGAGCGGGCCTCGGCGGAGCGGGCACGTAGCGCCTTAGCCGACGTATCGGCCAGCGGCTCGTACTCGCCCACCGTCATGGCGGCGTTGCCATTGACGTCGATCACCAGCATGAGTACGCCGTCGTGCGCAGTGTAATCGCCCTCGGCAAGCGACCACTCAACGTGCTGTTTAGCCCAGCTGAGCATGTTATGGGTAAGCGGCTCGCCCTGCACCAGGCGCTCGGACAGTGCGCGAATGTGGCGGTTGAGCATGGGCACCTTTTTGTTGGACATGCGCCAACGGCAGACAAGCGCGGGCTTGTCGAGCGTGAACTTCTCGACCGCCTCCTGATTGGCGCAAAAGTCCTCGTACGCACGCTGATCCTCGGCATTGCCAAACAGCTCGGCATCATCAATCTGGGGCATGGTTGTACCTTTCGTGTTAGTCATTCCGTCCTCTTATACCAAAAAGACGGCCCTCCAAACGGAGCAGCCGTCTTTTGCAGAGATTATTTTGTCCCAGGGCGGAACTTAGTGACGGAAATGCCTGGCTCCGGTGAACACCATCGCGATGCCATGCTCATTGCAGGCCTGGATGCTCTCGTCGTCGCGCTTGGAGCCGCCGGGCTGAATGATGCAGGTCACGCCGTGCGCGGCAAGCACGTCGACGTTGTCGCGGAACGGGAAGAACGCGTCGCTTGCACAGGCAAAGCCGCCCTTCTCCACGCCCTCGCGCTCGCAGAAGTCCTCGGCGCGCTCGCAGGCCAGCAGTGCGGAGTCAACGCGGTTGGGCTGACCCGGACCCATGCCAATGCCGGCCTTGCCCTTGGAGATCAGGATGGCGTTGGACTTGACGCCCTTGCAGACCTTCCAGGCAAACTCGAGCTCGGCCATCTCGGCGTCGGTGGGCTTGCGGTCGGTGGGGAACGTAAAGGTCGCGGGGTCCTCGGTCACGTGGTCGACTTCCTGCACCAGCATGCCGCCGTCGACGGAGCGCAGCTCCACCTGGGCGCCGTGGTCCACGCCGCCGGTAGCCAACACGCGCAGGTTGGGGCGCTTGGCCATGCGCTCGAGCGCCTCGTCGGTGTAGCTCGGGGCGATGATGACCTCGACGAACTGCTTGTTCTGATCGGCAAAGTGCTCAACCAGCTCATAGGGAACCTCGCGGTTGCAGGCGATGATGCCGCCAAAGGCGCTCTTGGGATCGCAGGCGAAGGCGCGGTCGTAGGCAGCCGTGATGTCCTCGGCAACAGCAGAACCGCAAGGGTTCTGGTGCTTGAGGATCACGCAGGCCGGCTCGTCGAACTCGCGGACCAGGTTCCAAGCGGCATCGGCATCCAGATAGTTGTTGTAGCTGAGCGGCTTGCCCTGGATCTGCTCGGAGCCAACGAGCGGGAACTGCGAGCTCGCGGTGTTCTCGCAGCCCTCGGCAAAGCGGTAGACCGTAGCCTTCTGCTGAGGATTCTCGCCATAGCGCAGGTCGTCGACCTTCTCCAGCGAAATCTCGAGCTTGGCAGAGGTGTCCGCCACGTCGCTTGCCTGGGCGGCAAGCCAACGGGAGATAGCCGTGTCGTAGGCGGCGGTGGTCTGGTAGACCTTCACCTGCAGGCGACGACGGGTGGAAAGCGTGGTGCAGCCACCGGTCTCGTGCATCTCGGCCAGGACGGCATCATAGTCGGCAGGGTCGGAAATGACGGTAACGCTCGTGGCGTTCTTGGCGGCAGAGCGCAGCATGGAGGGGCCACCGATGTCGATGTGCTCGATGGCGTCCGCGAAGGTGACCTCGGGGTTGGCGACGGTCTTCTCGAACTCGTACAGGTTGACGACGACCAGATCGATCAGCTTGATGCCGTGCTGAGCCGCCTCCTGCATGTGCTGCTCGGAATCGCGGCGAGCCAGCAGCGCGCCGTGAACCTTGGGGTGCAGGGTCTTAACGCGGCCGTCCATCATCTCGGGATAGCCCGTGAACTCCTCGATGGGGGTTACGGGAACGCCCGCGTCCTCGATGGCACGAGCCGTGCCGCCCGTAGAGATGATCTCGACGCCAAAGTCATCGACCAGCGTCCGTGCGAAATCGACGACGCCCGTCTTATCGGTAACCGAAATCAACGCGCGTGCGATCTTCACATCAGATCCCATGCAGTCCTCCTGTCTGGTACGCCGCCGTGCTCTGTGAGTCGGTGATACGTCGATCTGCAGCGCTCGCGCAGCGGCATTGAAAATACTGATTCAATGTAGCGCATCGAGCGCATCGATGCACCCCGCAACGGGCGCATATGCAGAAAAAGTTTGCGAGCGGAGGGGATGGGCACGGCACCGGGCACGGTGAGTTCATGGAACACAGGGGCACCATAATTAGATGCCAATAGCGTGGTAGAATTGTGCTCGATATGCATCCGCAAAAGAAAGAGGCACCATGGTCTCGCGGGTTCTCTACCGACCGTTTGATACCGAAGACTTCGACGCCATCGCGTTGATTCTGCAGCAGCTTTGGCATAACAATTCGGATAACGATGAGTACAACCGCCTCGAGGCCGCATGCGACCTCGCCTATTGCCTTTCGTCTTCGACGTTTTCGCAGGTTGCCGTAATCGACGGCCATGCACGCGGCATTGCGCTTGCACGCGCAGGACAGAGCTCCGGCGCCACCGTTAAGGAACATTGGATGGATACCGAACGCGCGCTGCTATCGCAGATGCGTGAGCTGGAGCCCGATGCCTGCGCCGAGTATCTCTCGTTTGTGCGCGCAACCATCCGGACCAACAACCGCCTGCTCGAGAGCAGCCCGTTGCCGCACGACAACGAGGTCACGCTGCTTGCCGTGGATCGCGATGTCCATGGCCTGGGCGTTGGCACGGTTCTGCTCGATGCCGCGGTCTCACACCTATCCTCGCTTGGAGCGACGAGGGCGCACCTGTACACCGACTCCAACTGCTCGTGGAAGTTCTACGAGCTGCACGGCTTTAAGCGCACGGCCACGCACCGCGCCAACCGCGAAGAGCGTCGCCACGACATGCCGCGCGAAAGCTTCCTCTACGAACTCGATCTAACAGCCTAAACCCAGCAGCCATACCTAGTCATTTAGGGATGTTCCCAGTGATTAGTCGTTGGGGACAGCCTTCGTAGGTAGCGCATGAAAATGGGATGGATCCGTCGGCAGTCGCCGGAGAAGATCCATCCCAAAAATCAGAGCGCGCTAGAACGTTCCGCCGCCGCCTCCGCCGACGCCGCCACCACCGCCGCCAGAGAAGCCGCCGCCGCTGCCGCCGCTCGAGCTATCGGAGCTCGAAGCCAGCTCGCGGATGGTCTCGTGATACACATCGTTGAACGAATCGAGCGGAGACTCGTTGCCGTAGTGATGGTAATACCACCAGTAGCAGGGGTAGTTGTCGTAGAAATCGTCGCTGTTGCGCAGGTCCGCAGGCACGGCCTCGGCCAGCTGTCGCAGCACTTCTTTCGAAACGCCCAGGGCAACGCCCATCACCAGCAGCTTGTTCCACAGCACCAAATCGCCCGGGACGGCTTCCTTTAGGCGTGTGAAATCCTCGAGCCAATGCTTGAGCGCCTTGCAGCGAGCCGCCACCTCGGCGCCCTCCGGCGTAAAGCGGCGGAACGTAAGGCCCACGCCGATACCCACCAGCACAATCGGCACCGAGATAACCGCGGCGGTAATGTTCGCCTGTGCGCCATCGGTAAAGAAGATGGATCCCACGGGAACAAAGGCAATCAGGATACCAAGAACCAGGCAAAACACCATTGCAACAATGCCGTCTGAGGCAACGTACTCGCTATCGGCCAGCTTGCCCTTAACGGTGTTCTGATAGTCCTCGAGCTTGTCGCCCACGGGTGTAGCGTGCTGCTTGACGTAGTGCTGCAGCTCGTCGAACGTGCGCGAGCGATCGCCGTTCTCGTCAGGCTTAGTACCGGCAAAGAAGACCTTGAGCACCATGTGGTCAATGCCCTTGGCCGACTTCCAGCCCGCATCACTCACCGTCACGCGATACGTCTGCTCTTCTTTTTCACGCCCCAACAGACCCTTCTTGGCCTTGGTCACGGTCGCCTGCTCCAGCTTGATCACACGGTCGTCAGTGAGCTTCATGAGCGTGGCGATATATGCCTGATCGGGCACCTCGTTCCAGCTCATGAGGGCCGAAAGCACGGCGGGATGGTCGGCCGAAGGCACATCGCGGAAATATTCGTCCTGGAAAAGCGGCTTGGGCTTGCGCTTGCGCAGCTTGAGCATAACGATTGTGCCGGTAAAGGTCACCGCCGCAACAACACTTAGCACGGCAAGTGCATTGGCAATCATGCGAGCGTGAGCGCGGCGGGCGTTAGCTTCGTCGGCCCATTCCTTCTCTTCGCTCAGGATCGTTGACATGCGCTCTTCGCCCGAAGCGGCAAGCTGCGGCACCCAGTCGCTAGGGAAGGCGATGCGTGCCTCGGCGAATTCGCCCTGGTGCACGCAGGGAATGGTATAGGTGACCATGGGCTCGTCCTCATCGAGCGACACGTCGCCCGTCAGCGGACCATGGCCCCATGCGCGGAAGTTATCGCCCTTGACGGCCGCCGTCCCGGCAGCGGCATTCGCGAAGCACACTTCCATCTCGACGTCATCGGAATCCGCAGACCAGCCGTCACCTACGAACTTCCAGTAGAGCTCGGCGGTATCGGCCCAGTTCATAACCGCACCGGTCATGGTGTAGCTCACGTAGTAGATTGCGCTGTCGCCGCTCTCGTGAGGGCTGAACACCTTAATCCTTACGCCGTCACCGGTCTGCTCGACCGTGTAGACGCCAGAGTCGCCCTTGTTCGCGCTATCGACTTTGTTAAACGCGGTGTCCTCTTCCTCGACACTCAGCACGTCGACGCCCGCCGTGCCGCCCTGCTGGTTGGAGCCCGTATTGATCTCCCAAAACACGCCGTTGATGTCGTCGTCGAAATCAAACTGGCGTCCCTCGACAACGGTCAGCGATCCATCGGCCTCGACCGTGGCACTGATATAGGTCTGGGTCATGGAGTAGCCGTCGGCGTGCGCGGCGACAGGCAGCAGCAACAACGCAAGCGCGACGAGCACGCAGACGGAAGCGAATCGCGCAAACAGGTGGCGCTGCCGGCTGACTTTGGCGGCGAGGGTGTTCATAGGCACATCCTTTGTCTGTAAAACCAACAGCGCCATTGTCCCACGTTTGCGGGTACGCATGACGAACATCTAGGCGACCGGAGCGCCAAACGGGATGAAAGTCACACCCGCACCCCAACAGCCAGTCATTGGGGACGTTCTTAAATGACCAGTCATTAGGGACACCCTTGGCATGGCCTGCGCCAGCAATAGATACCACTTCACAGCTCCGTCACAGGTGTAGCGGCTTTGTGTGGGCGCGGCATGCGCTGACTGAGCCGCCAGCCGAGGGGCATAAAGTAGTTGAGCGAAAACGGTTTGCCCCTTTGCCGTTCGCTCGAGGATCATGTCCCCCTTTTCCGCGGAAACCCCGGCAGTTGCGAAGAGCTGCCGGGGTTTCTGTCGTTTGTGAGGCTAAGTCGGTACGCAGCGATCGAGACCTTGAGCCGCAAACCCACCGTGCGCAATGCGCACCGCCGCCAACTTGTGAGCGCGGCAACGCCTTCCCTGCCAAGCCCCGCGCTATACTCATCCGCATGGATATCAAAACACGCAACATAGCAACGCCCGCCGCGGACGCACCAGCAACGGCAGTGCCCACCCCCGTCGTGGGCCGCTTTGCCCCGTCGCCCTCGGGCCGCATGCACTTGGGCAACGTGTTCAGCTGCCTGTGCGCATGGCTTTCGGCCCGCAGCCAGGGCGGCAGCATCGTGTTGCGTATCGAGGACCTGGACGATCGCTGCAAGCGCCCGGAACTTGCCGCTCAACTGATTGACGATCTGACCTGGCTGGGGCTCGAGTGGGACGAAGGCCCCTACTACCAGCACGATCGCCTGGATCTGTACGAGGACGCCCTGCGCCAGCTGCAAGACGCCGGCCTCACCTATCCCTGTTTTTGCACGCGTGCCGAACTCCACGCCGCGAGCGCGCCGCACGCCAGCGACGGCACGCCCATCTACCGCGGCGCCTGCAGAGGTCTTTCTGCTGATGAAATCACCCGCCGCAGTGCCCTGCGTGCTCCGGCCACGCGCCTGCGCGTGCCCACCGTCGACGACCTCGCCAGCGACGTGATCGAATTCGTGGACCGCACGTACGGAGCCCAATGCGAAGCACTCGCCACCGAGTGCGGTGACTTTTTGGTGCGCCGCAGCGACGGCGTGTTTGCCTATCAGCTGGCCGTGGTGGTCGACGACGCTGCCATGGGCGTCACCGAGATCGTACGCGGATGCGACCTGCTTGGTTCCACGCCGCGCCAGATCTATCTGCAACATCTGCTGGGACTGCCCACGCCGCACTACGCGCACATTCCGCTGCTCATGTCACCGGACGGCCGCCGCCTTTCCAAGCGCGATCGCGATCTGGACCTGGGCGAGCTCCGCACCCGCTTTGGCACACCCGAGGCACTGTTGGGATGGCTCGCCGGGCAAACAGGCATCGCGCCGGACACCACGCCGCGTACCGCCGAGCAGCTGGTCGAGCACTTTAGCTGGGACGTCATCCGCGCGCATCGGGAGAACATCACTGTAACGGTCGAGTAGCCAGCCACCCCGCCTCTACGCAACATCCCAGGGCTGGAGTTCGTCGCCCAAGCGAACGATGCAGTCGTAGAGCACGGTGTGACGCTCGGCCGGGTTGGTATCCCGATGAAAATGCCCGTAGTACCAGCGCTTGTAGTCCAAGCGGTCTTCCAGCTCATCGAAAAATGCCGTAAGCCGATCAACGGAGGGGCAATTCCAGCCGGACGCTGGATAAAGCGTGGACGAAAGCATGCGCGTAGAGCAGGTGTGAGTGATCACGTAGTCGACCGTCCAGCCCACGCTGTCGAGCTTTGCCCGCGCCTCCTCAAAGTTGCGCTCGTCCGGCAGCTCCTGCGGCCACCAGCTGGAATACGGAATGCGGTATTCCTTGTCCACGCTCGTGGCGCCGCCCATGGTAAAGACCGTTGAGCCGTCGAGCTCAAAAACCTCGCCGCGCGTCAGGCGCCGTATGGGCGAGGTATCCGACAGGCGCTGCGTCAGCCCACCGTGCCACAACTCCATGGGGCGTTCCGCCCAGTGATCGAAACGCTCGTGGTTGCCGTCGACAAACAGCACGGTGTAGGGGCGCGACTCCAGCCAAGCAATATCGGCACATTCCTCGGTAGAAAAGTCCCAGGGAAAGCCAAAGTCGCCCGCGATGATGAGATAGTCGTCGCTCGCCAGGCTATCCCCAAGCTCCCAATCGCGGAGCTTTTGCATGTCAGCGCCGCCATGAATATCGCCTGTTACATAGACCGTCATCGGATTACCACTTCCCTGTAAGTCGCTAGCCCACATTCTGCACGATCACTAAGTCAACCGTTCCAGCCCTTCCATCCTTTGGGACCTACCCCTCGCTCTTCCATCCAAACGGGTCAAACACCCAAAAGATCAGATCGAGCACGCCGCCGGTCATCGTGGCGCCGGCAAGAGCCATGCAAACATGCAGAAAGCTGGCACTTCGGAGCACGTCGAACGGCCCCAGAACAGCCAACAGCGCGACCGCTGCGCCGGCTACGCACAGCGCGAGGCACGGCCCCGCGTCCTTAACGCACTTCTTTGCGAGATGCTTTGCGTTGTCACTCATCGGTATCGAACTCCTTAGAGGGTCGTTGTTCAGACGCATGCCGCCGCGGCAGAGCGGGGCGGCAGGGTAAGTGTCACATGCTGTGCGGACATCAATGGAGAAACCGCCTGCTCGACCAACCTTTGACGCCGTTTTGCACCGGCACCACATCCCCCGCTATCGAGGTCTAATACTTTTCCCACCGCCACCCAAAAACTCATCCAACGTTAATCTTGGCTCAAGAATCGCTTAATCTATAACCTGCACTATAGAGTTCGACCAAGGGCGGGGCGGCGCCGCGCAACGCAGACCGCCGAACGCAACGCTCGCGCCCGGGCAAATCGTCCGGCGTCGCGCCCATCGAACGAAAGGACAGGTCATGGACGACCTCGAAAAAGTTGAAACCATCCGCACCAAGTGCAACGTGAGCTACACCGATGCCAAGGCCGCGCTCGACGCCGCCGACGGCAACGTTTTGGACGCCATCATTTGGCTCGAGTCGCAGGGCAAGACGCAGACCACGTCGGCGCACGCCGCCACCGAGTCCGCGCCAGTCGATGAGCCCTCAGCCGAGATGGTCGCCGCGCAGGCCGCCTACGAGAAGTCGAGCGAAAAGACCGACTTCTCCAAGAAGATGGACAGCGTATGGGAGTACCTCAAAAAGCTCTTCCGCCTGAGCCTGGACACCAAGTTTATCGCCACGCGCCGCGATGCGATCATCCTCAACATCCCCATCCTGATCCCCATCATCGCCCTGTTTGCCTGGGGCGCTACGATTTGGCTGATGCTGATTGGCCTGTTCTTTGGCATGCGCTACCGCATCGACAGCGACGGCGACGTGCCCGGCAGCATCAACAACCTTATGAATCACGCCGCTGATGCCGCGGACGACATCAAGCAAAATCTGAACGACGACAAGTAATCGCAGACGGGGGCACGCATGGCACGGATCCTGATCGTAGAGGACGAGGAGAAAATCGCCCGCTTTGTGACGCTCGAGCTGGAGCACGAGGGCTACCAGGTGGAGCACGCCGCCGACGGCCGCACCGCCGTGGACCTGGCGCTGGAGCGCGACTACGATCTGATTCTGCTCGACGTGTTGTTGCCGCAGCTCAACGGCATGGAGGTCCTGCGGCGCGTACGCAAGCACAAGGATGTGCCGGTGATTATGGTCACCGCGCGAGATGCCGTGATGGACAAGGTGGCCGGGCTCGATGCCGGCGCCGACGATTACCTGACCAAGCCGTTTGCGATTGAGGAGTTGTTCGCACGGATCCGCGTTGCGCTGAAGCGCTCGGAGGCCGTGCGGGCGGCTTCGGGCGTTGGCGGCGTTGGGGCCGGGGAGGGCGCTACGGGTGCCGCTGCGATACCCCCGGCTGGAGACTCGGCCAAGACCTCAGCCGCGCCCTCCCCCGCCGCGCTCACCGTGGGTTCGGTCGCGCTCGATCCCGACCGCCGCGAAGTCACGGTCGGCGGCTCGCCCATCGTGCTGACCGCCCGCGAGTTCGACGTCCTCGCCCTGCTTATGGCACATGCCGGCACCGTGCTCACGCGCGAGCGCATTGCGCACGAGGCGCTGGGCTACGAATACGTGGGCGACACCAACAACGTCGACGTGCACATCGCGCACCTGCGCGCCAAGATCGAGGACGCCGGCGGTGCCCGCATCATCCAGACCGTGCGCGGGGTGGGCTATGTCTGCCGCACGTAACGCCGAGGCCAAGCGCGTCACCTCCATCGCCCGCGCCATCAACTGGAGCTATATGTGGCGCCGCCTGATGAGCTACGTCTGGCTCGATCTGTTGCTGGTGGTGATTGCGGCGGCGATCCTCGTCTATGGATACAACCAGACGCTGCCCAACGGCGCGTTTACCGCAGGATGGATCCCCAGCGCCACCGTTCGCGGCATGACGCTGACGCCCGCGCGCGGCTGGGACCTGACAACGCTCACCTATACCGTCGAGCTCGCGCGTACCACCAAGACTTTCCCCCTCGCGCAGGACCTCGTCACGCTATGGCCTCTCTACCTTGTCGTTGTGGGTTGGCAGGTCATCAGCGTGCTCAACATGCTCGGCGGCGCCCGCCGCGTGCGCCGCACCATGGCGCCGCTCAACGATCTGGCCCTGCGCGTGGACGAACTCGGCCGCATGCAACTCGCCGGCGGCAAAATGGAAACACTGGAGCAGGCCATCGAGCGCGCAAGCGTCGACTCGCCGAGCGTCACCACCGGCGACGCCGACCTGGCAAGCATCGAGGTCGCACTCAACCGCCTGCTGCGCCAGATGCAAGAGGCCAAGCTGCAGCAGATGTGCTTTGTCAACGACGCGAGCCACGAGCTGCGCACGCCCATCGCGGTGATTCAGGGCTACGTGAACATGCTCGACCGCTGGGGTAAGGACGACCCGGACGTGCTGGCGGAATCCATCGCGTCCCTTAAAGCCGAAAGCGAGCACATGCAAGAGCTTGTGGAGCAGCTGCTGTTTTTGGCGCGCGGCGATGCCGGGCGCACGGTCCTGCGGCGCGCGCATACCAACTTGGCTGCACTGGTCAGCGAGGTATGCGAAGAATCGCAGATGATCGATACCGAGCACACGTATCGGCTGGCTTCTGACGCTGCGCTTGCCAGCGACCCGCGCTGCGACGCGCCCGTCGACGTGGCGCTCGTGAAGCAGGCTCTGCGCGTGATCGTGCAAAACGCCGCCAAGTACTCGGATGCGGGAACGACCGTCACATTTGGCATAACACCGGATGCGGGCGCGGACACGATCGACATAAGTGTTGAGGACGAGGGCATCGGCATGAACCAGGAATCCGCAGCTCACGCGTTCGAGCGGTTCTACCGTGCCGACAACGCGCGCGATGCCGGCGCACAGGGTTCGGGTCTGGGGCTTGCGATCGCCAAGTGGATCGTCGACAGCCACGGCGGCGTCATCGGTGTGACCTCGGTCGAAGGGGTCGGCAGCCGCTTTACGATTCGCCTGCCACGATAGGAAGCCCCTCGGCATAAATAAAGGGATAGGGCCACGCGGCCCTATCCCTTTTTGCCAGCTATGGCAGCTTGTGCGCTACTCGCGGCACAGGTGCACGGCGAAACCGGCGAACTCGCGCTTAAAGTACACGAGCTTGGTACCACCGTCGGGCAGCAGCGCGCGCGACTCTTCGTTGACCTCGAGCCCGCGCTCGGCAAACCACTTCTCAGCTGCATCGATGTCGTTAACGGCAAAGCCGATGTGGCCCTTGGTGCCACGACCGTTCTGCTTCATGATCTCGACCAGCGAATCGTTGAAGTACGAAACCGGGGTCTCGATGACGGGCAGGCCCATCATCGTCGAGAACAGCTCCGCGATCTCCAGGGCGTCTGCCGGGTCGGTGGCGTTAATGCCCACATGGGCAACGCGCATACCAAAGAGCTCTACCGGGTTGGCGTTCTGCTCACTCATGCAGTCAGCGCCTACTGAGCCATGACGTCGAGAACGGCCTTCTCGGCGGCAACGCGGTTCATGCCGGTCATGAAGGGCACGCCACTCACGTACGGGCAGGTGAGGCCCTCGGGGGCAACGGTGGTGGCGATCAGCAGGTCAGCGCCCTCGTCGCAGTAATCCTTGGCCTCGGAGATGGCGCACTGCACGATCTCGTACTTGTCGGCATAACCGTTGGCGTCGAGCAGGGTAGCGACCTTCTGGGCAACGAGCGTGGAAGTAGCAGCGCCAGCACCGCAAGCCAAAACGATCTTCTTCATAGGTAATGTCTCCCTTCATGGTTTACTTTAGGTAAGTGTACCGCAGCGAGCGATGGCACTCGGCCTCGATGAGCTTTTATGCCAGTTTGCTTGCGCGCTGCGTATAATACATCTAGTACGTGTTGTCATACCGCTCGCTTTATGAGCGACTAAGGACCCTAATATGCCCGATTCCCGCACCCTCTGGACCGCCGTCGTTATCATCTGCATCGCCGTGTCGGTGTTCTTTAGCGTCAAAAAACGCACCACGTTTAAACGCCTGCAGCAATTGATGGCCGCCAAGCAGTGGGACGAGTTCGATCGTTTGCTCGACGGCAAACTCACCAGCATGCTGTACCCGCGCTACAACCGCGACTACCTGCGTCTGAACTCCTATCTGCTGCGCGAGGACCACGAGCGTGCCAGCGAGATGTTCGACCTGCTGCTGGGACTCAACCTCCCCAAGATGCAGCGCGTCGACCTGGTGATCAAAGCCTTTAACTACTACGTTGGCCAGGAGGACCGCAAAAAGTCCAAGGAGCTTCTGCACGAGATCAAGGGCTTTGAGGGCGGTCAGGCCGAGGCGGTCGCACACGAATGCCAGCTGATGTACGACACGATGATCCTCAAGCGCCACAACGACATTCCCGAGCTGGAGCGCATGCTCGAGGATGTCGGCGACGACCCGGTCAAGCGCTGCCGACTGGAGTACCTGCTGGCCCTGCAGTATCAAAACAAGGGCGACGAGGCAAAGTTCCAAGAGTTCCTGGAGAAGTCGGGCCAACACTCGATGGCCGTCAACGCGTAACGGACGGCTTGTGCTAGACTTCTAGTCTCACGGGGGCGTGGCGGAATTGGCATACGCAGGAGACTTAAAATCTCTCGCCGCAAGGATTGTGGGTTCGAGTCCCACCGCCCCTACCATATGATTGCTTGCGAGCCCGTGTTCCCCAGGGATGCGGGCTCGTTTCTTTTGGACGCCGTCAACTGCAGAGCAGCTCATTTGGGACGGGGCTTTTTTGACTACTTTTTCCGCCCACCCAATGAGTTTCCTACCACATTTTCCGATGGAAAAACGTGGTTGTCTCGCACATTTTCCGATGGAAAAACGTGGTTGTCTCGCACATTTTCCGATGGAAACACCCAAATGGCCTTATACTAACCGAGAGGGTTGGGAGGCAATATGCAGCGACAGCTTATGAGCGAACTTATCGCTTGGAAATCAAGGACGAATCGCAAACCTCTCTTGCTTAAGGGAGCCCGCCAGACAGGAAAGACTTGGCTTCTTAACGAATTCGCAAGCCAGCAGTATCGAAACGTCATTCGTTTTGACTTTATGCTCGAGCCGAGCACACGCTCGCTGTTCGATGGGGACCTCGACCCCAAGCGCATCATCTCCCAGATAGAACTCCTACGTGGCCAAACTGTAACGCCAGCAGACACGCTCATCATCTTCGACGAGATCCAAGAGGCCCCGCGCGGGATCACCTCGCTCAAGTACTTCAACGAGCTTGCACCCGAATACCACATCGTAGCAGCCGGTTCCTATATGGGCCTCGCGCTCCGACGCGAAAACGAGTCATTTCCCGTCGGCAAAATCGACCAGCTCACCATGCGTCCCATGGGGTTCGCCGAGTTCGTTCGTGCCGTCGACGGCGACCCGCTCGCCGACGCCATCCTTGCCGCAGACATGAACCTTCTAGCAAACGTTACCGAAAAGCTCGAACACTTGCTCAAGGAATACCTTGTTGTCGGCGGTATGCCCGAAGTTGTCTCCGCTTTCGCCGAGACACGCGACTTCATCGAAGCCCGAAGGCTTCAGCAGCAAATCATCGAGGCTTACGAATCCGATTTTGGCAAACATGCACCCGCCCGCATCATCGAGCGCATGAGGTTGGTTTGGAAATCCCTTCCCGGCCAGCTTGCCAAAGAGAACAAGAAGTTTGTCTATGGCGCCCTTCGCCCCGGAGCGCGCGCACGCGATTTCGAGGAAAGCCTCCAGTGGCTCACGGACTACGGAATCGTTCATAAGGTGCCACGTGTTTCCGCTCTAAAGGCGCCGCTCTCGAGCTACGAAGACCTCTCGGGCTTCAAACTGTTCTGCATCGACACCGGCATCCTCGGAGCGCTCTCCGGTCTCTCTCCGGCCATCGTTCTTAACGGATCCGCTGTTTTTACCGAGTTCAAAGGTTCGCTGACCGAACAATACGTCGCGCAGGAGCTTTTGCTCCAGGACAAAACTCCCGCGTATTGGTCCTCTACCTCTGGCAATGCCGAAACCGACTTTGCCATCGACCATGCGGGAACCGTGCTTCCGCTTGAGGTCAAGGCGGCAGAGAACCTTAAAGCGAAGAGTCTGAAAATAGCCTGCGAAAAATTCAAGCTCGAGCGTTGCGTGAGGAGCTCCCTGGCGGCATATAGAGACGAGGGCATGCTCGTCAATATTCCGCTTTGGGAGATTGGGCAAATCGACAAGCTGGCATAGGCGCTGTGGGGACGCCCCGCAAGGACTGTCCCCAGGTGCCGGCTGTTGAGTTGCGGTGGAATAGGGACTGTTTGGCGCCCGAAAGGGCGATTTTAGTCCGTATTTCACCGCAAATTATTTAGAGGGTGCTGAGAGTGGGGGTCCAGGCGATGGTGGGAGTCGCGCCGTCGAGAACCTCGTTGATGGTGGCGGCCATGCCAGCGAGTAGGCTGTTCTCGCTTACGGTGAGCGTCTTGTAGCCGCCGGCTCGCATGAGCTCGCGAATCACCACGGCACCTGCCAAGATCACGTTCGCGCGCTTGGGCTGCACGCCCGGCAACGCGGCAATGCCTGCAACATCCAACGCAGACATGCGCTCGATAGCGGCCGAAATCTGCTCCATCGAAAGCTCGCGCAGGTGCACAAAGTTCGAGTCGTACGGCTCCAGTTCGTGGACCAGCGCCACGAGCGTGGTAACGGTACCGCCCACCGCGACGAGGCGCTCGGCGCGCTCAAAGTCGACAGGCAGGCCCTCAAAATAGGCGGCGAACTGCTCGCCTGCCCACGCGGCAGCGGCAGCAAGCTCGCCGCGTGCGGGTGGCATCGTCGAGAAAAACCGCTCCGTCACGCGGCGGCAGCCAATGTCCAGCGAGCGCGTCCCTTCTAGCGCAAAGACGCCACGCTCCGGCGCATAGACGCCCGTCGCGAGCTCCGTGGATCCGCCGCCCGAATCGGCAACAATGATGCGCTCGCCGGCAAAGTCGTGCGCCACGCCAAAAAACGTCAGGCGTGCCTCGACCTCACCCGGAATCACCTGCGGCTCAAGCCCCAGCTCGTGCAGGCCGTCCAGCAGCAGGGCGGCGTTGGACGCATCGCGCGCGGCGCTCGTGCACGTGGTGCAGATGCACGCGGCGCCAAAGGTACGCGCCTCGTCCACAAACATACGGCACGCAGCGAGTACACGCTCGACAGCCGCCTCGCAAAAGCGACCCGTCGCGTCCACGCCCTCGCCCAGGTCGGTAATCTCGGTATGCTTGGACGATTCCACAATCGCTCCGCCCTCGACCTGGGCCAACACCAGTCGCGACGACACCGTTCCCAGGTCGATCGCGGCTACCTTATAGCGTTTGCAATTTGTCATTGCGGGCTCCCCTCCGGGCGCTATTTGCCGTTGGACACGACCGTCTGGCCCTCGACGCCGTTAAACCCAAACAGCATGTCGAGCGCTTGGATGTACCACGGCGCGTCCTTACCGACTTCTTCGATTTCCTTGGCAACTTCGCTGGCCTTCTTGGCGTTCGACGACTTCTGGCTCGACGAGGCATCCGAATCGCCGTCCAGGCCCTGCACTTCAATCCTCTTCTCGCCGGGCATCACCAAGCCCAGGTCCTCGGATGCCGCGTCCTTGATGCCCTCCTCCGAGAGCAGCTTGTCGACGCTTTTTTGCAGCTCGTCGTTATATTGCTCGCGAATCTCGACCTGCTTGGCCAAGATATCGCTCGAGCGCTTAGCCACATACAGGTCGCGTACGGGAAAATACAGGCTCACGAGCGCCAGCGCCACCACGATACCGATAAACAGCGGGCGCAGAGAGCCATGTGTAAAGTCATAGATTGCCTTAACCACCGCGTTGTCGTTGGCGTAGCGCATAAAGTCCGAGCCCGAAAGACGGCTCGAAGGCCTGCTCGCTTTGTCGTGCGTCTGGGCCGAGGGACGCGACGGATGCGACGAACGTGTCGGGCGTACTGGTCCATCTGTCGAAGTATTCACTTGAGCATTGGGGCGCGAGGTGCTTGTCGGGCGCTGCGCGGAGCGGTCGGCACCGGCGTAGGCGGACCCACCGAGCTGCACCGTGCGCGCACGGCGAAGCGACGGCTCACGCGAACCGGCGGAATAGTACCTGTTGTCGTAAATCTGATCCATGTGCGCCTTGTGCGGTTGAGGTTTGTTTGCGCTTAGTATTCTAGTTATAGCACGAGCGCGCGCGCCACCTTCGACAGCCTTTGCTCGACATAAAAAAGGCGCTGAGTCATATGGCCCAGCGCCCAATGGTGCTCAACAGCGCCCGGCTGAAGCAAGGCAAATCCGAGTCTTCCCCGCCCCCGCGACCTCCGCGTGCCTAGCGAATGTTGTAGAACGCGGCCTTGCCGGCGTAGCGCGCACTGCCCTCAAGCTCGTCCTCGATGCGGATGAGCTGGTTGTACTTGGCGATACGGTCGCTGCGGCACGGTGCGCCCGACTTGATCTGGCCGGCGTTGACGCCCACGACCAGGTCGGCGATCGTGGAGTCCTCGGTCTCGCCGGAACGGTGGCTCACGATGCAAGCGTAGCCGGCCTCCTTGGCGGTCTCGATGGCCTCGAGTGACTCGGTGAGCGTGCCGATCTGGTTGACCTTGACCAGGATCGCGTTGGCGGCACCCAGCTCGATGCCCTTCTTGAGGCGCTCGGTGTTGGTGACGAACAGGTCGTCGCCCACCAGCTGCACCTTGTTGCCAATGCGGCGGGTAAGCTCGACCCAGCCGTCCCAGTCTTCCTCGGCCATGCCGTCCTCGATAGAAATGATGGGATAGGTGTCGACGAGCTTCTCCCAGTAATCAACCATCTGGGCACTCGTGTACTCCACGCCCTCGCCCTTGAGCTCATACATGCCGGTCTCGGCGTTGTAGAACTCGGTCGAGGCCGGGTCCATGGCGTACATGAAGTCGACGCCGGGCTTAAAGCCAGCCTTCTCAACGGCCTTGGTGATGTACTCGAACGGCTCGGCATTGGTCTTAAGGTTGGGGGCAAAGCCGCCCTCGTCGCCCACACCGCCGCCCAGGCCGGCCTCGTGCAGCACGCCCTTGAGGGTATGGTAGACCTCGGCGCACCAACGCAGGCCCTCGGCAAAGCTCGGGGCGCCCACCGGCATGATCATGAACTCCTGGAAGTCGACGTTATTGTCGGCATGCACGCCGCCGTTGAGGATGTTCATCATAGGTGTGGGCAGCAGATGAGCGTTGACGCCGCCCAGGTACTGGCACAGCGACAGGCCAGCCGACTCGGCAGCGGCGCGGGCAACGGCCAGCGACACGCCCAGGATGGCGTTGGCGCCGAGCTTGGTCTTGTTGGGGGTACCATCCGCAGCGATCAGCGCGGCATCGACGGCGCGCTGATCGAAGGCATCGAGGCCCACGACGGCATCGGCGCACTCGTTGTTGACGTGCTCGACGGCCTGCGAAACGCCCTTGCCCAGGTAGCGGCCCTTGTCGCCATCGCGCAGCTCGCAGGCCTCAAAGGCGCCGGTCGAAGCACCCGAAGGCACCATTGCGCGGCCAAAGCTGCCGTCCTCGAGCACGACCTCGACCTCGACGGTGGGATTGCCGCGGCTGTCGAGCACCTCGCGACCGTAGACGTCCAAAATATCGCTCATGTTGTCTCCCTCTCACTTGGAAACGTAGTGGATGCAAGCGACCGGCTGACCGTGCACCGTCGGTGCGCCTCCGTAAGTTAGCCATGTCGCACTTTTTGCATTATGCCCTAAGTTAGCCGAGGGATACACTTGATTTTCGAAAAATTTAGCGGGAACGATAAGGCGTGTCAGCCCGTCGTTCCCGCAGTCTTACTCCTCCGCCTTTGCGGCATCCCACAGGTCGTTGAGGCCGTGGGTCGAAAGCTCGGCAAGATCCACGTGAGCATCGGCCGCCATCTGCTCCATCGCGGCCCAGCGACGGCGGAACTTTGCCGTGCTGGCACGAAGGGCACTCTCGGCGTCAATGCCCTCTTTGCGCGCAACGTTGACCAGGGCAAAGAGCAGGTCGCCAAACTCCATTTCGCGCTCGGGCGTTCCGGGGGCCTCGGCCTCAAACTCGGCACGCTCCTCGGCGACCTCGTCCCACACGTCCTGGACCGTCTCCCACTCAAAGCCCACGGCAGCTGCCTTGCGCGACACCTTCTGCGCCTGCATCAGCGCCGGCAGATGCGTGGGCACACCATCGAGCAGACCCTCGGGCGCGGCCTCACCCGCCGCCACGGCTTTGTCCTTGGCGGCCTTCTCGGCAAGCTTGACCTCGTCCCAAATCTTGAGTACCTCGTTGGAGCTGTCGGCATCCACATCGCCGAACACGTGCGGATGACGGCGGATGAGCTTGGCATCGATATCACGCGCCACGTCGGCCAGTGTAAACTCGCCGGCGTCAGCAGCAATCTGCGCATGCAGCACGACCTGCATGAGCACGTCACCCAGCTCCTCGCGCAGGTGAACCGCGTCGTCCGCCTCGATGCAGTCGAGCGCCTCGTAGGCCTCCTCGATCATGTTCTTGCCAATGCTGCGGTGTGTCTGTTCGCGATCCCACGGGCAGCCATCGGGCTGACGCAGACGCCAGATGGTCTGCACCAGATGCTGCAGCTCGGCCGACGCATCGACCAGCGTGGACAGATCGCGCGAGCCCTCGGCATTTTGCTGAGCCATGTGCTCTGCCATGGTTAGTCCTCCTCCAGGATCACATGACGGAACGTTCCACCCTCGTAGATGCCGTAGCTGTGCGTGCCGTCCTTGGGGATGCTCACGCTGCCGGGGTTGAAGAGCCACAGGCCCGGGTGCGCGGCGCTCTCCTCGTTGACTTTGACGTGCGTGTGACCGTAGACGAGCGCGGAGCCCTCGGGCAGCGCGGGCGCGTGGTCGACGCTGTTGTGCATGCCGGCGCCAAAGACATGGCCGTGCGTCAGGAACAGCTCACGGCCGGTCTCGTCGAACAGCGTGGCGTAGTCGGCCATGACGGGGAAGTCGAGCACCATCTGGTCGACCTCGGCATCGCAGTTGCCGCGTACCGCGATGATGCGGTCGGCCAGGGCGTTGAGCAGCGGGATTACGCGCTTGGGGGCGTAATCGCGCGGCAGGTCGTTGCGCGGACCGTGGTAGAGCAGGTCGCCCAGCAGGACGATGCGGTCGGGCTGCTGGGATTCGATGGCGGCGACCAGGCGCTCGGCCCAGTATGCCGAGCCGTGGATGTCAGAAGCGATGAGGTATTTCATGGGGGATCCTTTCGGTGAGGTTGATGGGGCGGGTGTGGCGCGTCGCCGACCGTGTTACTCAAATCGCAGTGCCGCGGCTTGTGCTGCCTGCATAACGCGCTGGAGCGGCACATTGTGCTCGCGGGCGAGACGGGCGCAGTCCTCGTACTCGGGCGCTGCACGCTCGCTGCCGTCGGGCAGGGTGGCCACCTTGACGGACACCTCGCCCCATGGCGTCGTTACGCGCTCAAAGCGGCGTGGCAGGCAAACGCGCTCCATGACCTGGCGACGAATGCCGTTGGTCGTGGTTTCCAAAAAGATAATCGTCTGCAGGCGCTCGATATCCTCGTGAGCACAGATTACCTGCAGCTGCCAACTGGGACGGCCTTTCTTGCAATAGAGGGGCAGCCAATGCACCTCGCGCGCACCCGCCTCGCGCAGGCGGTCGGCAGCGTAGGCGAGCACCTCGGGCGACGCGTCGTCGATGTCGCATTCCAGCTTGACGATGGTTTCGGGTGCATCGGTCTCGCGGGACAGCGGGGATGTGCTATCGCATTGCATACGGTCCGAATCCTTTCCGCGCGGGCTCGTTTTGTTCATCCAAACGCTAGCACATCGGACGTGGCACAGGCATGACTTTCGTCCGTCGCCGCCCTCGCCCCTATCCAAACATGTACATCAGCCTCCAAACATGTCATTTTTTGCAGCTTTTGGAGGCTGATGTACATGTTTTGAGAGCGCAAGCGAGGCCGCACCGCGCACCGCACAGCCTTTCCAATCGATTTCGGCACCCCGCGCGTACGACGCGCCGAGGCTGCGCCATTACAATGGAGCGGATTCGCCAAATGCAAAGGAGCCGCTATGCCTATGTGCCCGCTGGTCGATTGCCATACCCACACCTCGTTTTCGGACGGCCATGCCTCATTTGAGGACAACGTCCGCGCCGCTGTCGCCGCCGGCTGCCGCGCCATGGTCTCGGCCGACCATCTCACACTGCCCGCCAGCATGGATGCCAACTGCGAAGTGCAGGTTACTGAGAGCGACCTGCCGGCACATCGTCTGGCTTTTGAGGATGCTCGCAAGCTTGCCGCGCAAATCGCGCCGGAGCTCGAGCTTATCTATGGCTTTGAATGCGATTGGTACGAGGGCTGCGAGCCTTTGGTTGAGCGCTGGTCCCAGGACGCCGTCGTACGCCTGGGCAGCGTGCATTGGATTGGCAACCCAGGCGATATCATGGCCGGTGCCGCGGGTACGGCGGGAACGGAAAACGTCGCTCGCCCCGATACACCCGATTCCCTTTGCGGCTGGATCGATGATGACACCAACCTGCATGTTTGGGAAAACCTGGGGGTACACGGCGTGTGGGAGCGCTACGTCGACGACTGGTGCCGCGCTTGCGAAAGCTCACTCAACTTTGACGTAATGGCCCATCCCGACCTGGTCATGCGCTTTTCGAAGGAAGGCTTTGCGCCCGACTTTGACCCGACGCCGTTCTGGGGGCAGATGGCCGAGTGCGCTCACGACACGGGCCGCCGCGTTGAGGTCTCGACCGCCGCGCCGCGCAAGGGGCTCGACGATTACTATCCCGCGACCGGGCTATTGCGTTGCTTCGCCCACGCCGAGGTACCCATCACCTTTGGCTCGGACGCACACCGCGCCTGCGACATCTGCTGGAACATCCGCGAGGCCCAGGCCCACGCTTACGACTGCGGCTACCGAACCTTCGACATCCCCCACCCCAACGGCGAATGGGAATCCACACCCCTCGACTAGCCATCCCTTCATAAGTTGCGGTGGAATAGGGATTGTTTTGCCTGATGAAGCGCTTAAACAGTCCCTATTTCACCGCAACTTCCATGACCCCGTTACATCAACAAAGACTGTCCCAAACGACTAGTGGCGGCGGGCGTTGAGTTCGCCGGCAAGCTCGTCGAGGGTGATACCGTAGCGCTCAAGGGTTACGAGCAGGTGGTAGACCAGGTCGCCGGCCTCGTAGCGGATGTGATCGTGATCGTTATCCTTGCAGGCCATAATCACCTCGCTTGCCTCCTCGGCAAGCTTCTTGAGCAGCTCGTCCTCGACGTCGGTCAGCAGACGCGCGGTATAGCTCTCCTGCGGCGATGCATCACGACGACCGTGAATCACCTCGGCCAGACCTGTCAACGTCTCACCGATATTTCCATCCTGAACGTTTGCGGTGCGCACACCCATAGTTCAATCCTTTCTGGTGCCGAGCGTCTAATCGAGCGCCCGCCCTACGCGAGCTTCTTAAAGAAGCAGGTACGGTTGCCGGTGTGGCAGGCCGGACCCGGCGAGTCGACCTTGACCAGCAGCGTATCGCTATCGCAGTCGGCCCAGAGCTCCTTGACCGCTTGCATATTGCCGCTCGTCGCGCCCTTGTTCCAGAGCTCCTGGCGGCTGCGGCTCCAAAACCACGTGGTGCCGGTCTTGAGCGTCAGCCCCACCGACTCCTCGTTCATCCAAGCAACCATAAGCACCTCGCCGGTGTCATACTGCTGAACCACACAAGGAATCAGCCCACGGGCGTCGTATTTCAGCTCGGTAGCATTTACCACCTCAGTCATCATTCCTCCCAAGTAATTACCGTGAACATCGCAGGTCGGCGAGGCTTGCCCAGGTGCCGCAGGTTGCCGCGAAAGAGGAGCGACGCGTACTTTGGTACGCGAGCGACGGTTTGAACGGCAAGATGCGGTGCCTGGACAAGCCGCAGCGAAGCCCGCAGCATTAGAAGTCCAGCCTCACAGGGATGCCCTGCGATGCCATATACTCCTTCACCTGGTGAATGCTGAAGGTTCCAAAGTGAAAGACGCTTGCCGCCAGCACGGCGTCGGCCTCACCCTCGATCACGCCCTCGGCAAAATGCTCGAGCGCACCCACGCCACCGCTCGCGATGACGGGAATCGGCACCGCGCGCGCCACGGCGCGAGTGAGCGCCAGGTCAAAGCCGGCCTTGGTGCCGTCGCGGTCCATGCTGGTGAGCAAAATCTCGCCGGCGCCGCGACGAGCCGCCTCCTCGGCCCACGCCACCGCATCGATGCCCGTAGCGTTGCGGCCGCCTGCGGTAAAGACCTCCCACTTGTCGGCACCGGATGCGCCAGGCAAGCCGACGTGCTTGGCATCGATCGCCACGACCACGGCCTGGCTGCCAAACGCCGCGGCAGCCTGGCTAATCAGCGACGGGTCGCGCACGGCGGCAGAGTTGAGCGACACCTTGTCAGCACCGGCTGCAACCATGGTGCGCATGCCCGCCAGGTCGCGAAAGCCGCCGCCCACGGTATAGGGAATAGCGAGCTCCTCGGCCGCGTGTGCCGCCATCTCGATGGTCGTCGCGCGGTTGTCGCTCGTGGCGGTAATGTCCAGGAAGACGACCTCGTCCGCACCCTCGCGGTCGTAGGCGCGGGCCAGCTCCACCGGGTCGCCCGCATCGCGCAGGCTCACAAAGTTGACGCCCTTGACCACGCGGCCGTCCTTGACGTCTAGGCAGGGAATTACGCGTTTGGTAAGCATGGGCTACTCCTCCCCTCGGGCGGCGGCCAGCGCCTGGGCCAGCGTAAAGTTGCCTTCGTAGAGCGCACGGCCGGTAATGGCGCCTTCAATCGCGACCTCGCCCACCACGGCCAGCGCGCGGATGTCGTCGAGCGTCGAGATACCGCCCGAAGCCACGACGGGAAAGCCCGCGACCTTGGCAACATGGCGATACGCCGCCACATCGATGCCCGTCTGCATGCCATCGCGCGCGATGTCGGTATACACCAGATGCTTAAAGCCCAGCTCAGTGAGCTGCGCCACGGCGTCGTCGAGTGCCACGCCCGCGCCGTCACGCCAGCCGTTCACCTTGACCTGACCGTCGCGCGCGGCGATGTCTGCCACCAACAGCTCGCCAAAGCCGCGAGCCACCACCTCGGCAAATCCCGGCTCGGTCACGAGCACCGTTCCGAGTGCGATGCGACGCGCGCCGTAGCCGGCCAGCTCGTCGATCCGCGCGAGCGAGCGGACGCCGCCGCCCACGTCCACGGACAGACCGTCGACGCTGCAGATGGCCTTAATCGCTGCCGAGTTGGCAGCGCATGTGTCCTCGTCCTCGCCAAAGGCAGCGGACAGGTCGACGACGTGCACCCAGCTCGCACCCTGCTCGGCAAAGGAGCCGGCAACGGCCACGGGGTCGTCGGAATATACCTTGCAGCGGCTCCGGTCGCCGCGCTCCAGGCGCACGACCTTGCCGCCGATCAAATCGATTGCGGGAAACAGAATCATCGGCCGGCCCCCTCGACGATGCTCACGAAGTTCTTAAGAATGCGCTGACCCAGCGCAGAGGATTTCTCGGGATGGAACTGGCAGCCCCACACGTTGCCATGGCGCACGATGCACGGGAAACTCCGCGTATAGTGCGTGCGCGCCAACACATCGGCGGCATCGACGTCGTCGGCCACCGCGTAGCTGTGGGTAAAGTACATGTTGGCGCCCTCGGCAAAACCGGCAAGCAGCGGATCGACCGCGCCGGCGGGCGTCATGTGCACCTGGTCCCAGCCCACGTGCGGCACCTTCAGGCGGCTCGACTCCAAGCGTGTGCACGAGCCGCGCATAATGCCCAGGCCATCGACCCAGGGACCGCCAGCCTGCTCGGAGGCGTTGCCGTCGGCGACCACGCCCTCGTCCGCAGGCACGCCCTCGTTGCCGCGCTCAAAAAACAGCTGAAGGCCCAGGCAGATGCCGAGCAGCGGAGTTCCAGCGGCGACGGCATCGAGCACCGCGTCCGCCTCGCCGCTCTGGCGCATAAAGGCAATCGCGTCATAGAACGCGCCCACGCCCGGAATGACCAGGCCGTCGGCGTTGCGGATCTGCTCCGGATCGTCCGACGTGCAGGCGGCGGCACCGGCGCGTGCAAGCCCGCGCACAACACTCGATAAGTTGCCCTTGTGGTAGTCGACCACCACGATCTTCGGTTCGCCCACGCGACCCTCCCTTATCTCATTCAAAACCTGTCTTTTTTGGCAGGTTACAGCGATCCCTTGGTACTGGGAATGCCCTGCACGCGGGGATCAAGCTCGCAGGCGCGGCGCATCGTGCGGCCCACGGCCTTAAAGGCGGCCTCGATAATGTGATGCGAGTTGCCGCCCACCAGCTCGCGCACGTGCAGCGTGAGCTTGGCATCGCGCGCAAAGGCGTAGAAGAACTCGACGGCCAGCTCGGTATCGAAGCTGCCCACGCGCTCGGTCGGCACGGGCAGCTCGCAATAGGCCTGCCCGCGGCCCGAGATATCCACGGCGGCCATCACGAGCGTCTCGTCCATGGCAATCGCCGCGTCGGCAAAGCGCGTAATGCCCGCCTTGTCGCCCAGCGCTTGGCAAAACGCCTCGCCCAGCACGATACCCGTATCCTCGACGGTGTGATGCGCATCGACCTCAACATCGCCCACCGCGTGTACCGTCAAATCGAACAGGCCATGGCGGCCAAAGGCGTTGAGCATGTGGTCGAAAAACGGCACGCCGGTCGAGATATCGCACACGCCGCTCCCGTCCAGGTCGAGCTTGACGACAATGTCGGTCTCGCCCGTCTTGCGGGTCACCTCGGCATAGCGGTCCATCTACATCTCCTCCTTCACCAGCGCGGCAAACGCGGCCAGCACCTCGTCGTTTTCCTGCGGGGTACCCACGGTAATGCGTAGGCAGTTCGCGAGCCCCGGCGCGTAGCTAAAGTCGCGCACCAAAATTGAATACTCGTCGCGCAGGCGCTCGCGCACGCGCGTGGCATGCGGTGTGCGCACGAGCACAAAGTTCGCTGCGCTCGGCCATGCCTCCACGGGCATGTCCTCGGCAGCCATTGCGCGCAGGGCGCACAACTCGCGCTCGCGCTCGGATGCGACCTGTGCCACCACGGGCGCGTACGCATCGCGGGCACGCACGCAGGCAAGCGCGGCGGCCTGGCTCAGCACGTTAACCGAGTAGATCTGGCGAATCGCCGCAAACACATCGATGACCTCGGGCGCCGCGATCACATAGCCCAGACGCGTACCGGCGGCGCCAAACGCCTTGGACAGCGTATGCAGAATCACCAGGTTGGAATGCTCGGCGATAAGGCCTTGCGCCGTGGTTGCCGCGCCAAACGAATCGTCCGCAAACTCAACGTAGGCCTCGTCGACCATGACCATGCCGGGGCATGCATCGCACAGGGCCGCAACAAAGTCGAGCGGCGCCACGTCACCCGTGGGATTGTTGGGCGAGGTCACGATCGCCAGATTGCACTCGGGAGCCGCCGCAAGCACCGCCGCCTGGTCGAGCTCAAAGGTCGCCGGGTCGCGCCACACGTCGCGCACCTCGGTCTGGCACAGAGACGCAAAGAAGGCATACTCGCTAAAGCACGGCGGGCAGTTGAGCAGGGTCCGCCCCGCACCGCCAAACGCCAGCAGATAGTTATAGAGCAGCTCGTCGCCGCCGTTGCCCACGCAGATGTTCTCGCGCGTCACGCCATGCCAGGCAGCAAGCTCGTCGCGCAGGTCGTTAGACATGGGATCGGGATAGCGGTTGAGCGGCGTGGCAGCCAGGGCGGCGTCGACCGCCTCGCGCACGCCGGCCGGCACGGGATAGGTGTTCTCGTTGGCCGAAAGGTTGATGCGCGTGGGCGTAAAGTTGGGATCGTAGGGCTCAATGCCGGCCAAGTAGGGCTGGACGAGCTCCTTCATGCGGGGCGTCAGCTCGGCCATATTAGGCCTCCTTGCCAGTCGCGCCAACGCCATCCGCGCTCGCAGCCGCCAGGGCAACGCCCTCGGCAACCGTCGTCACGGCGTCGCCCGGCCAAGCAACCTTGGTCAGGTCAGCCGCGGCGAGCGACTCGGCGCTCACGGCATCCTCGCCCTGCTCCAGCACACGACGACGCAGTGCGGCAGAAAGCGCGTGTGCCCACAGGCCCTCGGCCTCGGCCAGGCGCTGCGTAGCGGGAGCATCGGAGAGCAGGCCCTCGGGTGTATAGCAAATGACACTCGAGCGCTTGACGAACTCCTCCACCGAAAGCGGGTTGGAGAACATGGCCGTGCCGCCGGTCGGCAGCGTGTGATTGGGGCCGGCGACGTAATCGCCGAGCGGCTCGGAGCTCCAAGCGCCCACAAAGATGGCTCCGGCGTTGCGAATGCCGCCGAGCAGGCCCATCGCGTCCTTGCAGTGCAGCTCCAGGTGCTCGGGCGCCACGGTGTTCACAACCTCGACGGCGGCAGCCATGTCGGCGGCCACCACGATGGTGCCCTCATTGTCGAGCGAAGCGCGCGTGATCTCGGCGCGTGGCGACTGCGCTACCAGGATGTCGATACCCGTCTCGACCTCACGCGCAAACTGCTCGTCGCAGGTCACCAGATAGCAGGCTGCCAGCGGATCGTGCTCGGCCTGAGCCATCAGGTCTGCCGCGACCACCATGGGCTTGGCCGTAGCATCGGCCAGCACGCAGACCTCGGAGGGACCGGCGACCATATCGATACCCACGTCACCCGAGACAATCTGTTTGGCAGCGGCGACAAAGGCGTTGCCCGGGCCGGTGATCTTGTCGACACGCGGAATGGTCTCGGTGCCGTACGCCAGCGCGGCCACGGCCTGGGCGCCGCCCACCATATAGATCTCGTCCACGCCTCCAAGCTTGGCAGCCGCAAGCGTATACGGGCTGATCAGGCCATCTTTTTGCGGCGGGGTCACCATGACCACGCGCTTGACGCCGGCCACCTTGGCGGGAATGGCGTTCATGAGCACGGTGGAGGGATACTGCGCGCGACCGCCCGGCACGTAGATGCCGGCCGCAGCAAGCGGGGTCACTTTAACGCCGAGCATTGTGCCGTCCGGGCGCGTGGTAAACCAGCTCTGCTCGACCTCGCGCTGGTGGAACTCGCGAATCTGGCGCGCGGCCTTCTCAAGTGCGGCGACAAAGGCCGGATCGAGGCCTTCGAGCGCGGCATCGATCTGTTCTTGCGGCAAGCGGAAGCTCTGCAGCTCAACGCCATCAAAACGCTGGCAATAATCGCGCACCGCGGCATCGCCGTTGGCGCGCACGTTGGCCACGATATCGCGGGCGGCGTCGACGATGTTTTGCGGCAGCACGCCCTTGCGGTTGAGTTGGTTGGTAACGAGGCGCTCACCGGGAGCAAGCTTGATGGTCTTCATATCGGTATCCCCTATCGGTCGAGGTTGTATTCGAAAAACGAAAGGCCGGGCGGCGGCGCCAATCGGCCCGCAGCCCGTACGTTGGGGCGCCCGTGCGTGCTCGCGCTATTGTGCCGAGCCCGCGACGGGCTCAAAATGCTTGTCCTTCACGGCAGCGGCCAGGCGATCTGCCAGATTGCGTACGCGCGGATCCAGGCGCGCGGCACCCGGGTTGACAAAGAAGCGGGCCGTGCAGTCCATGATGCGACCGGTGATGACCAGGTCGTTGTCGCGCAGGGTGGCACCCGTGGCGGTAATGTCCACGATGCGGTCGGTCATGTCGACGATGGGGCCCAGCTCGATGTTACCGTGCAGCGAAACGATGTCGGCATTCACGCCGCGCTCGGCATACCAAGCGCTCGCGATGCGCGGGTACTTGGTGGCCACGCGAAGCGACCCGCGGCGGGCATAGTTGCGCTCGGCCTGGCCGGCGCGCCATGCGGGCTCCGCCTCGATAAAGGCGCACAGGCCGTAGCCCAGATCAACCAGCTGCAGCAGGTTGAGGTCGGCCTCGATAAGCGAGTCCCAGCCGCAGATGCCGCAGTCGGCGCCGCCGCAGCCCACAAAGGCGGGCGCATCGCTGGGGCGCACAATGACAAACTCGATATCGCCGACCGCGCCCTCACCGGCACGCGTGTCGCGTCCGCGCACGATCAGGTGACGGCCGGGGTCGCGCAGCTCAGAGACGTCCAGGCCCGCGGCCTCGAGCACGTCGAGCGTGTCGGCCTTAAGCGAGCCCTTGGGCACGGCGATGCGCAGCGGACCCTCGGCGCCACGGCCCGCGGCGTGATTGCCGTCGGAAGCGGCATCCTCGGCCGAGGTGCGCGCGGCCTCCAGACGCTCGAGCGAAAAGGCGAAGCCCGCCGCCGGCACCTCGATACCGTCGCCAAAAGCGCCGGTAAAGATGGAGTCGTAGCGTCCGCCCGAACCGACTGGATCGGGCAGGCCGCCGGCATAGGCCTTAAAAACCAGGCCCGTGTAGTAATCGAAAGAGTTCATGATGGAGAAGTCGAATGACAGTACCTGGGCGTCCTCGGGTGTCAGGCCCTCGACCAGAGCACGCAGCTCGCGCGTCAGCGGCGCGACGATACCGGCGGCCTCCAGCAGCGCGTCCACGCGGTCGAGCACCTCGGCACCGCCGTGCAGACGCGGCAGCTCGCCAATGGCGGCCTTGACGGCATCGGACTCGGTGCTTGCCGCCACGCGGGCATCGAGGCCCACAAAGTCGTTGGCGTGCACGCAGCGCAGGGCCTCAGCGGCCAGCTCGCGATCCTCGCACGCCACGAGCAGTTCCTTAAACGGACGCACGCTACCTGCGATAATGCGCGCATCGGGCAGTGCCAGCTTACGCACGGCCTCGGCCACGAGCGAGACGATCTCGACATCGCCCGCGGTATCGCCCGCACCGATAAGCTCAAAGCCCAGCTGTGTAAACTGACGCGAGCCACCGGCATTGCGCTGGCACTCGCGAACCACCGGCGCCTCGTAGCGAAGGCGCAGGGGCAGGTCGGCTGCGCGCATGCGGGTCGAAACCAGACGCACGATCGGCAGCGTGTTGTCGGGACGGACCACCAGCAGGCGGCCATCATCGTCAAAGAGCTTAAACGGCGTGTCCGCAATGCGGCCGCCTTCCTCGAGCGAGCCCTTGTCCTCGAGCAGCGGCGTCTCGACCGGCAGGTAATGATGCTCCCTAAAGCAGCCCTTCACCGTACATGCGATCTCCTCGCGCGCCTGAGCCTCCTCGGGCAATATGTCCCGGAATCCCCACGGTGTGGCCGTCATCTGGTGAGCCTCCTCATGCTGTGTTTCATATAGAGCAGAAGACCGGCATAGCTCCGCCAGTCTTCTGGGTACTTTAGCATACTAGAGTGTTTGCGGGGAGAATCGTCCTCCACGGCTCACAGCGTATTCATTTGGAAACATAGGGCAGATTGCCGCAACCCAACCCCACCTAGGCGCCAATCGCGCGTCGGTACTCCGCCATAACCTGAGCGTCGGCCGCCGCAGGATTGGCGAAATAGCGCCAGTCATAGGTCTCGGCCGAAACAACTCCGCGATAGCCGCGCGCCACCAGCCTATCCAGGTCGGCGCGCATATCGCGGTCGCCGTCACCCCAGGCAAGATGCGTCGTGCCGTCTGCCGCAACATCGACAAAATGCACGTGGGCGACATCATCGCCAAGCAGATCGAAATAATCGTCGATGGTATCCCCCGCCACCGCCATAGCGCCCAAATCCAGACATGCCTTAAGCGCCGGATGATCAACTGCCTCGATCATGCGCTTCGTATCGGCCGCCGAGTTCACGATCATCGACTCAACCGGCTGTAGGGCCTCGAGCACCAGTCGCACGCCGCGTTCTCCCGCATGCTCGGCAATCGCACGCAGCATCGAGGCGCTGCGACCCCACGCGTCCTCGATCGGCTCGTTCAAAAATGCCCAGCCGCTCGAGACCATGACCTGCTCGGCTCCAAGTTCCGCCGCGATATCCACAACGTTCTTAAAGTACGCGAGCGTGCGGGCGCGCGCCTCATTCCCACGCGCCGCAATATTCCACGGCTTGGGGTTGTTCTGTTCGGGACAAAGCCCCACAATCCGAACGCCATACCGCTGTGACAGCTCCCGCACCTGCTCGAGCGAATCGTATCCATGGCAATCAACATACAGATGCATCGCCCCGGTCCAAAGCTCGCAACACGTGTAGCCCGAGGCCGCTGCCGAAGAAAAGAATTCCTCAAGGTCAAAATAACGATGGCTGATATTCATGACGGCAAGCAGGGGGTAGCTCATAATTACTCTCCAACCTAAACGAGGCCCCGTTCCATATAGGAGCGGGGCCCAATTACATAAACGTTATTTGCTCTTAGTAGTCGAACTGGTGATAGTAACGACGGTAGTTGAGGTTGTGCTTGGTGACCGTCTCGTAGTAAGCGGCAAGGCGATCGGTAATCAGCGAGGAGAGGATCCACGGAGACACGATGACGCGGAACTCGTCGTCAAGGCCGGGGATCGCGAACTCGGCGGTGTCGATGATGTTGATGTCGGTGTCGCCGGTCACGCCGCGGGTCAGGAAG
>JAGZFB010000007.1:0-87903 GCA_018368055.1 Collinsella sp.
GTCGGAGGGGTGGCTTTGTAAAGCCGTTTGTCTCCACCCGCGTAGCGGGTGGTTTAAAGCTGGCCGCTGCGCGGCCAGCAGACTAAAGTCTTGAAAGAAGCAGCGGGGCACCCGCGTTTACGCCGGCGCCCCGCCGTCAGATGCAGCTAGTCCTCGTCTTCCTGGCCCGCGAGTAAGCCTGCGGACTCCAAGCCCAGAATCGCGTCGGCCTCCCGCGCATCCTCCAGCGCGTCGATGTCCTTGAGCTTGCGCTCCATAACGTTGGTGCGTGTGGTGATAATGCCCTCGACCGTCTTGCCCGCGGTCTCGATCTGCTGCTGCGCGCGACGCAGCGCCGCCTGATAGCGCGGCAGCTCAGCCTTGACGGCGGAAAGCACGCGCAGCACGTCGTCGGTACGTTTTTGCAGCCTAAACGTCTGATAGCTCATCTGCAGGCTGTTGAGGATGGCAGCCATGGTGCTGGGGCCGGCAACGTTGACGTGATAGTCGCGGCCCAGGGTCTCGATAAGCCCGGGGCGGCTGACGACCTCAGCATACAGGCCCTCAAACGGCACAAACATAATGCCAAAGTTGGTGGTCGCGGGCACGCTCAGATACTTTTCGCAGATGTCCTTTGCCTCGCGCTTCACCATCGCATCGAGCATCTTGCGCGCAGCGGCAACAGCCTCAGCGTCACCCGACTCTTGTGCGTCAAGCAGATGCTCGTACGCGTCGCCCGGGAATTTGGAGTCGATTGGCAGCAGCACGGGATCGCCCTCGTCTACCGGCAGCTTGACGGCAAACTCAACACGCTCCGAGGCGCCAGGCTTGGTGGCAACGTTTTCCAGATACTGGTCGGGCGTAAGGATGTCCGCCAGGATCGCGCCCAACTGCACCTCGCCCAAAATGCCGCGCGCCTTAACATTGCCCAGCACGCGCTTAAGGTCGCCCACGCCGGTGGCGATAGATTGCATGTCACCCAGGCCCTTGTACACGGCCTCGAGCTGGTCGCTCACCTGCTTAAACGATGCAGACAGGCGATCGTTGAGCGTACGGGAGAGCTTCTCGTCCACCGTCGCGCGCATCTGATCGAGCTGCACGTTGTTGTCCTTGCGGATGGCGCCCAGTTGGGCATCGACCGTCTCGCGCACCTTGTCCAGGCGGTGCTCGATGCCCTCGCGGTTGGCACCAAGCTGTTGGGCCGTCTCACGGCGCAGGTCATCCATACGGTCGCCAGCCTGCGAGAACTCACGCGCGATGGTCAGGTAGCGCTGCTGCTCCACGGCGGCGTCGGTCGTCTGCTGCTGTGCGATGGCGTTTGCCGTGCGGCGGGTTTCTGCCAGCGCGACGTTGAGGGCATCAAGCGTGCTGTTGGCCTGCTCGAGCGCCGCCAGCGTCTCCGCACCGCTATCGCCGCGCTCCCGCAGCTCGGCGCGAAGGCTCTTAAGCTGCAGGGCACAAGCCACGGCAACCCCCACCGCCACCAAGGCAATCACAACAAGCGCAATATCAATAGCAGACATAGATTCCGCCCAACAAACCCAATCGATTATCAATCAAAACTGCGATCAATCTTACCCCGCCACACGCACCGGGCGCTCCACGGCAGTCAGACAAGTGGATTTTGGGCCACAGGCGTCAAAACGCTAGCTCTCCCAGCCGGCGCGGATGGTTGTTATGACGTCGCCTAGGCGCTGGCCGAGAGCTGCCAAGTGCTGAAGTACCTCATTGGGTGAGGCGCCGTTGAGAATGCACGTGAAGGCATATGAGGCCAAGAAGATTGCTGCGAGTCCCAACGGGATCAGCACAATCATCGCTAACGTGCGCAGGCGCTGGCCCACGCGGCGGTGACGCGTGCGGCGCTTGTCGAACGCAAGCTCCTGCGCATATGAATCTTGTTGTACGGAATAGTTCTCTGGCGCCGATCTGCCCGCAGGCGAAACCGCAGGCGTGGCATTTTGCGCAGGGGGCTGAGCGGCTACCCCTTGCATTTGCATCTCCATAAGCCGTTGCTGTTGGCGCAACATGCGCTCGGCTTGTTGCTGCGGAGTCTCAAGAAACAGGTCCATGCTGGCCTCCAAAATCGGAGCATTCGACGCTTACGCCCAGCATCCCGCACCGCCAAGGCCACGGCAACGCAATCCGTAGCAATAGCCGCAAAGTTTCTTGTTGACAAAAGCTGTCGAAAACCTCAACAACTCCCCTACCAGCACTTTCTCTGAGCTTTTTTGTCGAATAATCTTTTGCCCTTCCACCAACCCGCCAACTAACCAAAACCTGACCAAAAGCTTGACGGAAATTGTGAAGACCGGGACCCCACACAAAAAGTGCCGCCCCAAAGGGGCGGCACGCAAACTTATTATCAGCTTTTCTGTAACGAGCATGCGACGACTCAACGCCGGAGCGCAGGGCGGGGAAACCTTTGCCTCGCGCGACCCTGCGAAGCCGTGAGCGAGAGGCAAAGGTTTCCCCGCCCTGCGCTCCGTGGTCGGTGAGGACAGACTACATGCCCGCGAAACCTCGGGCGGCGGTGGCGCACATAAACGCCAAGGCTAGAATCACGAGCGAGCCCGCGATGTCGACCAGCACGCCCATTGCGCGGCGCTCAAACAGCCAGCTCTCGAAGTGCGGGGCAACGTTGCGCCAGACACGCCACAACAAGATGCCCATGCCGATGACGCCGGGAATATTGAACAACAAAATCTCGGAGCACAAGAGGCCGATCAGGTTGCCGGCGGCAAAGCCCGCATCGCCCTTGCAGTATTTGCGATAAATCATGTACAGCATGTACGCCACAAACGGCTGCAGACACGCAGAGATAAACGTAACCACCATCGAGGGGTCCTGAGAAAAGACATCGGTGAGCTTATCCACACTCGTGGCATCTTTCGAAGCCAAGAACAAGCCAATGACCACCACGGGCACCACGCCCAAGATAACCTCGACCAGAGTAAACAACTTAGCAGTCAGATCCTCGCTAGCCGTATTGAGGTGAGGCGCCCACTCAGGATGAGCATGTGCACCGACCTTCTTGTCCTTCTCGGCACGCGCAGCCTTACCGCTCTCATCAACCACGCGATGAGGATCGAGACGGGTCCCCGCCGCCGCAGCCCGAGCCCGAGACTTCTTACCCATAACCAACACCTCACAAGAGGAAACGAATAGCCAACGCTACCTAGTGTACCCCACCCAAGAACGGTACCGTCCCAACCAATCCCCACACAAAACGTGCCGCCCCAAAGGGGCGGCACACAAACTTATTATCAGCTTTTCTGTAGCGAGCACGCAACGACCCAAAGCGGGCCGGGAGGGCGGGATTGCCTTCCCTCAACGCGACCCTGCGAAGCCGTGAGCGGGGAGGGAAGGCAATCCCGCCCTCCCGGCCCAGCTCATGTCAGCACCAAGCGCTAGTAGTTCACCACCTGCTCCTCAAAGTACGCCTTCGGGTGGTTGCACACCGGGCACACCTCGGGCGCCTCGGCACCAACATGCAGGTGCCCGCAGTTTAGGCACTTCCACACCTTTACGCCCTCGCGCTCAAACACCTCGCCCGACTCAATGCGCTCGACAAGCTTGTTGTAGCGCTCCTCGTGAGCCTGCTCGACAGCACCGACGCCACGGAACTTTGCGGCGATCTCGGTAAAGCCCTCCTCCTCGGCGGTCTTGGCAAACTCGTCGTACATCGTGGTCCACTCGTAGTTCTCGCCCGCAGCGGCATCACGCAAGTTGTCCAGGGTGTCGGGAACGGCGCCGTCGTGCAGATACTTAAACCACAGCTTGGCGTGCTCTGACTCGTTGCCTGCGGTCTCGGCAAATATATTCGAGATCTGAACGTAGCCGTCCTTCTTGGCCTTGGATGCATAGTAGCGATACTTAGTGTGCGCCTGGGACTCACCGGCAAAAGCGGTCTCGAGGTTCTTCTTGGTCTGAGAGTTCTCAAAATCCATAGGTGTACTTCCCTTCAACACATGCCGCCCGTAGGCTTCGAGCGACCTTGTCTTTAGGATGCCCTCATGTCGAAAATCTAAACCTTACAATCCTGTTTTTCAGATTCGGGTGGGCTACACGCTTAGCCAGCGGTCACCCTCCACACGGCAAAAGCCCTCACGCTCCAAGTCGGCCAAAATGCCTGCGACAAGATCGTGATCGACCGACTCGCGGCCGGCTGCCGTCTCCATCTCGTTAACGCCTGCAACGGCTTCATCGAGCGTAATGCCCGACGGCCGCCCATCGCGCGCAGCCAGCAGCATGCGCACAATATGGGCGCGCTTTTGACGGCGCGAGCCCTCAAACTTGGACTGACGGCTATAGCTCGCCGAGCGCCTGGACGGATTGGGCAGCGTCTTCTTAAGATACGCGCCATAATCCAGCAGCGCGTAATACCATGCGCGCGGCGTGTCGGCATCATCGAGCGGCACGGCAAAGGGAGCGATCTCATCCGCCGTCGCACCAGGGGCCGCCGGACAGGCGGCCTGAATCAGCGGCACCAGCTCGCGATCGGGGACGGCCGGCACGTCGGGAAAGAAATGATGCAGAAAGACCGTGCGCACGTTGGTCTCCAGATACACACCCGGTAGATCGAACGCAAACGACCGGATGCCCTGCGCCGTCGCCGGGCCAATACCAGGCAGGGCGACCAAGTCGCGAGTCTCACGTGGAAACTCCCCACCCCAGTCTTCCATAACGCACTGAGCGGCTCTGTGAAGCGCCAGGGCACGTCGGTTGTAGCCCATCCCCTGCCAAGCATCCAAAACGTCGGAAGGAGCGGCCTGAGCGAGCGCCTGTACGGTCGGAAAGCGGTCGAGCCACGCGGGCATACGCGTCTCCACACGCGGCACCTGCGTTTGCTGCAGCATAACCTCGGAAAGCCAAATAATGTACGGGTCGCGCGTGCGGCGCCACGGAAGGTCGCGATAACGCAGGGCCCCTTCCGAACGAATCATCGAACGAAAGGGGTCCTGAATCATAGCTATGCTCCTTATGCGGCGCTATTCCTCCCGGCAAGCGCACGCACAGGTGGCGTACTCGGGAAACGCATCGCGGTCGGCGAACTTGGAATCGACGGCCGGGAACTGGCGGTGAGCGACGATATCGCCCAGCGAAACGGAATCGAGGTAGTCGCGCATCAGCGCTTGAGCTCCGGCCCACAGGGGATGATAGCAGCACGTGCCCATGCGCGCACAGTCGCCATCGGGCGCGGTGCAATCGTTCATGACCATGGGGCCCTGAACGGCCTCAACGACCTGGCGGATGGTGACATCGTCGGGGCTGACCTTAAGACGCATGCCGCCATGGACGCCACGCAGGCTCTCCACAATACCGGCCTGAACCAAACCATGCTGAATCGAACGGGCAAACGAATACGGGACATTGACCTCTTCGGCGGCGGTGCGAACAGAAAGCAGACGCTCCGGGTCCTCGGCAAGCATCGCGAGCATGCGAAGGGCGTAATCAGTCCTCCTCGATATGTCCATTTTTTCCCCTTTCAAGGAATAGGAACAGCTCGAACGAGCTCCGGGGCCGAGCTTACGTCGAGACGTCAATGAGCGTATGGACGCCCAAATAGCAAAACGGGCGCCCGCTGAATGCCGTTTTTGAAGCCTCTTGCATCAAAAACGGCCCACAGTGCAACTGAGTATAACCTAACCCCCTGCTTCGTTGAACTGGTGTTGCGCAACAAACGCCTTGTTTGAGTACATGCCTCAAACGGAGCTTGTCCGGGAATTGGAAGGATTTGGGTTTGGGCGAAAGGAGCCGATGGGGTCAAGGTCCTATCAAACGCAAAAAGCCACGTCCGAAGACGTGGCTTTAATTGCGTTGGCGGGAAGTACGGGGCTCGAACCCGCGACCTCCGACGTGACAGGCCGGCGCTCTAACCAAACTGAGCTAACTCCCCAGGCAGTCGTTCGCGTTTGTTTCCGCTCGCGTGCGCTGCGGGGATTAGTATACACAGAAGTCTGTCCGGTGCGCAACAACTTTTTTGAAAAAATTTTTGGGCCCCTCCGGGAGGGTCTCCGGGGCTGAGGGCGGGGGTTAAGTTTGCTGCTCTACAGTCCTGCGCAAGACGGAAAGCACATTAAGTGCTTTCCTTTGCGTGCGGAACTCGCGACAAACTTAACCCCCGCCCTCAGCCCCGGAGACCCTCCCTGCCGTCACTTTGTTCGAGTCGTTGTTGCTCCTCGCCGCTTCCGCGGCTCGAGGTCCCCGTTCTCCTCGGCGGGGTTGTCTAAGGTTGTCGCTGAAGCTCTGCCTTTTGCTCAAAGAAAAACGGGAGATGCGATCCGCATCCCCCGTTTTTGTTGCGGTTACTCCAGGTCAATAAATTTGGTGCTCAGGATCTTGCCGTCTTTTACGAGCATTCTGGCCATGGTGGGGCCTCTGGTGCCTCTGGGGTAGCTGGCGCTGCCGGGATTGAGGACCAGGCAGTGGCCTACTTGGGCTTCTTTGGTTACGTGGGTGTGGCCGTTGATGGCTACGTCTACGGATCCCACGGGAAGATCTTCGCGGTAGTGGGCTACGGCGAATTTGAGTCCTTCGTAGGTGAAAAGGGCCAGACGGTCTACATCCGGGCCGTAGTCGCGGTAGTAGTCGTTGTTTCCTAGGACCGCTCGCACGGGGGCGATGGTGCATAGATGCTCGTAATCCATCTCTGAGGTGAGGTCTCCGGCGTGGATGATCAGGTCTGCGCCCTTGAGCTCGTCCAGAAGCGCGGGCGAAAGATAGCCGTGGGTGTCCGAGATGATGTCGATGCGCTTGGCGCTTGCACTGTTCATGGGATCCCTTCTGCAAAACCGATTCGACGTATATACAAAAAGCCCCACGGCTCCGCAGACAATTGGTCTACAGGGCTGCGGGGCCAGTGTGCTAGAGGCTCAGGGCCTTCTTGAGCGGCACAACGCGGCGGCGCGAGACCGGCACGCGTTCGTCGACGCCCGTAATGCCCAGTTGGATAGCGCCCGAGGGCACCGTCTCGACATCTGTGACGCACGCCAAGTTGACGATATAGCGGCGATGAACGCGAAAGAAGCCAAAGTCGCAAAGCTTGGCCTCGAACTGCGCCAGCGAAGTCGTCGATAGAAAACGATCATCGACGGTATAGATACAGGAGTAATCGTCCTTGGCCATGATGAAGCGAATGTCATCCACGGGAATGAGGACCTTACGGCCGCCCTTTTCCACCGGAATGCGCTCGATGGTGGCTTTGCTGTCCGTGACGGGCTTGGCGTGCTGCATGACCTTCTCGATCGCGCGATCCAGGCGTGCCTCCTCAACCGGCTTCATTAGGTAATCGACGGCATCTACGTCGAACGCCTCGACGGCATGATCGCTATACGCGGTCACAAACACAATCGCCGGCGGATTCTTAAGCTTATGTAGCGCCTCGGCAAGCTGCAGACCAGAAGCGCCGGGCATCGAGATATCGAGAAAGACGACATCGACGCGGCTTTCCATCAGCATCTCAATGGCGGAGCGGACGCTCGACGCCTCAGTGATCGTGCCGATCTTGCCCGTCTGCTCGAGCAAGAAGCGAAGTTCCGAACGGGCCGGGGCCTCATCATCCACAATCATCGCACGCAGCATAGGGATTAAACCTTTCGTCAACAAACTACGCTGGGCATCCGCCGCTTGGCGTTGAGCCCATAGCCTTTTATTTTACTCTTGAATGTCAAAGATGCTCTCTGACAAATCAAGATGCAGGAGCACTTTGGTGCCCTTGCCCGGCGCCGATTCGACGCGCGTATAAGAGTGCGGTCCATAAAAGCGATGGATGCGCTCAGAAATATTGTGCATGGCCACGCCGGCGCCGCCGCCTTGCGGGGAACTGGCATCGGGGCGGGCGGAGCGCTCATCAAACAGCCTGGCGGCGGTGCCCTCGTCCATGCCCACGCCGTTGTCGGCCACGGCAATCAGGATTGCGTCGTCGCCGTCTTGATGGACGGTCACATCGATCTGCAGGGCATCGCCATCGCCCATGCCATGCCGCACGGCGTTCTCGACAATGGGCTGGATTACAAAGGCCGGGACCAACGTGTCCTCGACATCCTCGGAGACATCGAAGGCCGCCAGTACGCGGTCCTCGCCAAAGCGCGCCTTCTCAAACGTCAGGTAGCGCTTGGTCTGGGCAACCTCGCGCGAGACCGGGATAAGCGACCCCGAGTTGTCGAGCGTGGCGCGATAGAACGAGGAAAACTCGCGCAGCAGCTCGCGGGCACGCAGCGGGTCGGTACGCGTAAACGACGCGATGGTGTTGAGCGTGTTGAACAGAAAGTGCGGGTTGATCTGCGCCTGCAGGGCACGCACCTCGGCACGGGCCGTCAGTTCCTTTTGCACCTCGAGCTCGTGGATGGCGAGCTGCGTGGATAGGATCTCGGCAAAACCCGAGGCGAGCGCATACTGGGTACGGTCGACGGCACGCGGGGTCTTGTAGTAGAACTTGAGCGTGCCGACGGTGCGGTCGCCCACCTTGATGGGCGCGATGATGCCGGCGGGAACATGGTTGTGCGAGCCATCCGAACCCACCACGTCCACCACGCGGTTGAACGACTGCACGATGCCGTGCTCAATGACGTAGCGCGTGGCAAGCGTATGGATGGGCGAATCGGGCAGCAGCTTTTCCTCGAACTCGCCCGCGCAGGCCAGCACGTTGCTCTCATCGGTGATGGCAACGGTCATGGCACGTGTCTCGGGCAGGATACGCCGGCACACCAAAAGCGCTGATTCCTGCGTCAGGCCGCCCTTAATGTCCTCGAGCATGGCCGAGGCAACCGAGAGCGTCTCCTCGGTGTACTGGGAGCGCACCGAATCGGGATTGAGCGTCAAATAGATAAAGATGCACAGGAAGATGCACAGCAACGCACAGGCGACCACCGTGGCAATCGGCTCAATGCCAGTCGCCAGGGCAAAGATAAAGTACGCCAACACGCAAACGGCGCAGACAACGGCGATGATGCGAAAGATTGAAATTGAATTATCGCGCTGGGCGCGGCGGTCGATCATTCAGCCCCCTCCAGGATGCTAATCAGTTGTGCGTCGCGCCAAAGTTCGTCCATGATCTTGGGCCAGAAACTCTGAAAGCGCAGGTAGCTTGCGGCGTTTTGGCGGGCATAGGCCTTAGCCTCATCAATACCATGACGCCAGATGCGCAGATACCCCTCGTGCTCGCGGGTAAACATGCTGCGGACCATGGCAGTCTTGCGCACGCGGTCGTCGAGCTCGCGCGAGATCCACGGACCCGGATAGGGCATGAGTGATGCGGCCGTAACCGGAATGAGCTCCTTTTGGTGCGCAGCAAACGTCAGCTTGGCCCGCTCGTAGTACCAACGGTACACGTCCTGCATAAAGCGCGGCGAGCGCTTCTCGGACTCGGGCGGCAGGTGGCGCACGGTCCACTCGTTATCGAACCACACGTCATAGCCGAACATGCGCATGTTAAAGAGATAGTCCAGATCCTCGCCGCGGGTGATAAACGGGTCGAAGGCCACGCGCGTAAAGGCGCGGGCATGCAGGGCCACAAGGCCGCCGCACACGTAATTGGAGCGCGAGATGCGGGTGCCCGAGAGCGCCTTTTTCATCCAGCGATTGAACTCGATACGCTTGGTCCACCAGCGATGGCAAATGCCCGCTTTGTCCGTGGGAGCCAGCGGCGACCCGTCGCGATCGTAAAAGTATCCGCTCTTGACTAAAATCGGCAGGCCCTGACGCGTCTGTTGACCCAGTGCATAGGTCGCACGCTTCATAAAGTCGGCATCGATGACGGTCTCGTCGTCATCCAAAAACACAATCGCGTCGTGCCCCAGCACCGCCGCGCAGGCAAGACCCATGTTGCGGATGGCGCCGTAGCCGCGCAGGCTCACGCACTCGCCCGAGCCTTTGGGCGCAATCTGCGCCACGCGGTCGGCAACACGCGAAGCCTGAGTATTGGTAACGATGGTGACCTTAAGTGTGGGATGCGCATTAACGATTTCGTGCACGCGATGGGATACGTCGGCCGTGGCAGAAACCGGACAGACCACCAAGAGAATAATGCGCGGAATGTCGCGCACCTGTTCGAGCGAAGTCAGGCAGCGATCGAGTTCCGGGTTGGCGGCATTGAGCGACGTCGAATGATCGTAGGTGCCGGGAGCGTTTGCTTGGGTATCATCGCCCGCCCAATATGTTGGGATCACAACCGTGGCGTTCATACCTTTACCCTCCTTGCAACACAAAAAACGGGGCGCCGCCAAACACAGGCGACGCCCCGCGACCTAGCTGGTTCCATCATACCCACTTGGGCTAAACATTGTTCGGAAGTCAGAATGATTTATGCAGCTACTTCCAAAAGAGTACTGCAGATAGGCACAAATGCTGTACTGAGCCCGGTTGCCTTACGCCGCCGCCTGAGCCATGCGGGACAGACGGACCAGCAGCACAAAGCCAACAACCAGCAGAACGCCAATAGAAAGGACGCCCAGCGACGGGTTGCCGGTCAGCGAGGTGACGACCGACACCAGGAAGGTGCCCATAACGCTTGCATAACGACCGAAGATGTCAAAGAAGCCGTAGTACTCGTTGGACTTTTCCTTGGGGATAATGCGGCCAAAGTAGCTACGGCTGAGCGCCTGCACGCCGCCCTGGAACAGGCCGACCATAATGGCAAGCACCCAGAATTCAAAGGCGGTCTTTAGGAAGAACGCGGCGAACAGCACAATGCCCATATAGGCGGCGACTGCCACCAAGATCATGTTGAGCGTGCCCACGCGTCCGGCAAGCTTGCCGTAGATGATGGCGGACGGAAAGGCCACGAACTGCGTGACGAGCAGCGCCAGGACCAACTGGGTCGAATCGATGCCCAAGGCCGATCCGTAGCTGGTTGCCATGGAAATGACCGTGTGGACGCCATCGATATAGAAGAAGAACGCGATCATGTAGACCAGCACGGTCTTGTTGTGGGCGATCTCGCGCATGGTGTGTCCGACCTCGGAGAACACACCGCCCACGATGTGGCCGATGGTGTCCTCGGGACCGCGCTCGCGACCGTACTTTTGCTTATAGGTGCGAATGAGCGGCAGAGTAAAGATGAGCCACCAGGCACCAGTGATGATAAACGACAGACGCGTTGCCAGCATGGTGGGGACGCCAAGAGCGGGGCCACCCATGATGAGCGCCAGGCAGATGACGAACGGCACGGTGGAACCGATGTAGCCCCAGGCATAGCCCGAGCTGGACACGGCGTCCATGCGCTCGTCGGTGGTAATGTCGGGCAGCATAGCGTCGTAGAACGTCATGGAAGAGTTAAGGCCGATGGTGCACAGCACGTACACGGTCAAAAATGCCATGGCGGACATTGGGATAGCCTGCGCCAGGCAAAGAACCAGGCCCGTGAGGAAGAAGCCCAAGAAGAACTTGATCTTGTTGCCGGCGTAATCGGCAAGCGCGCCCAGAATGGGCATGAGCATGGCAATGACCAGCGAGGCAATCGTCTGCGCGTTGCCCCAGGCGACCACCAGGTCTGCCGAGGAAGCACCGGTATTGATGGCGTTAAAGTAGATGGGCACCACCGAGGTATTGAGCAGCACGAGGGCCGAGTTGCCCACATCGTACATAACCCAGTTACGCTCGAGCTTGGTGTATTTCATGGACAGGGCCCCTTCGTATTCGCCCGATATGCAGTTAGTTCATCGTACCCCAATTGCCCAGAGGCGCCGGTAAGGATTCGGCAAAGGGGCACGCACGAGCCCTACTCCTCGCGGTCGAACTCTTCGTCGGCGCCGAGCACGCGACCGCTGTAATTGACGTGGTTGGTCACGGCTTCCATATCGCCGGTCTCGATAAAGCGGGCGACGGTGAGCTCGTAATCGAGCAGTGCGCGGTCAAAGACCTCGGGGAAGCTCTCGGTCGAGACTTCATCGGTAAAGGGGCTCTTCCATGCCAAGTGGCCCAGATTGCCGGTACGCTCGGGCAGCTCGGTCGTCACGCGGTGCGCAAGGCCGTCGAGCAGCGAATAATCGTGCACCAAGCCCTCGAGCAGGGCAATCGCGCGCGTCTTGGCCGAACCGGCGGGCTCGATAGTGCGGTAGAGCAGCTGCATGTCGGCTACGGCGCCGCCGTACTCTCCCACCGGGATATCGATGCCGTACACGCGTCCGGCAACATAGCTCATCAGCACACCGGCAACGCGATTGATGCGGTCGGTAGTGACGATCTCGCCCGCCGGCGGATAATCCTCGACCGTAGCCCCATCGCGCTTGAGCTGCAGCATCAGCACGTCCAGGTCGCTTTCGAGCACGGCATGAACTTGACTGCCCGAAGCCTCGAGCTCGGGATCGGACTCGACAATGCCAAACTGCTGCTCGTAGACAAAGGGGTGGGCATTGCGATCGAGCACATAGTGCGACAGCAGGCCCAGCGCAAAGGCACGACCCAGATTGGCATCGCGCGGCTGCAGGTGCGACACGCCGTCGCGCAGGCACGAGAACTGGCGCGACATGCGCGAGCGATGCATGACCTGAGCAAGTGACATACAGTCGGAAATGCGCGGCGTGAGCATGTGGAAGAAAAACGGGTCGGGACCTTGGTTTCCCAGGATAAAGGCGATGCGCTCCTCGTCGGACGTGATAACGCCCTGCGGAAGACGGTCGATGCTTTCCTCGCCAAACAGATGATGCGTAATGAGCGCGGGCATAATAATCCTTTCGATTTCATTCGATGCAATCCATTATGCCCACCGCACAGTCATGCCAAACCTGTAACGGCAAACGATGGCACACCGACCCCTACGCAAGCCCCAAGTGCGATTTGACCTCGGCAGCGCGACGGCGGGACACGGGCACCGTCGAGGTTACGCGATCGAGCCTGAGCTCCATCAGGCCCGTGGAGCCGATCTCGACATTGTGCACGTCTTCCAAATTAACCAGATAGCTGCGGTGGACACGGATAAAGCCCTCGGAGGCCAGGCGCCGCTCGAGCGATGAAATCGACTCATTGATCAGATACGTCCCCTCGGCACAGACGGCGTTGCAAAAATCGGCGCGCGCCTCAAAGTAGCAGACATCCGCCACGGGAATGAACACCTTTTTGCCCCCGCGATCCACCGTCAGGCGCAAAGGCTGGCGCGGAGCATGGACGACGCGGCGAGCGCCCAGGGCAGTCTCGATCTTGTCGAGCGCCTTTGACAGGCGGGCATCCTCGACCGGTTTGACGACGTAATCGACAGCATCGAGGTTATAGGCATCGGCCGCATACTCGGCAAATGCCGTCACAAACACCACGACCGGCGGCCTCTTTAGGTTTTGCAGGGTCTCGGCAAGCTCAATTCCCGAGCGACCGGGCATGGTAATGTCTAAAAACAGCACGTCGGGCTTGTTCGACAGAATCAGCTCCACGGCTTCGGTGACATTGCCCGCCTCGGCAATCTGACCCACACGCGTATCCTTTTCCAACAGATAGCGTAGCTCAGCCCTAATTGGGGGCTCGTCATCAACCACCAGTATGTTCCAGCCTTCGGACATATGCGCTTCCCCTCTTTTTCTCTCAATCCAACCGCGTGCTACACCGTCAACGGCGCCGGCTCATGTGGCTCGCCGTTCAACTCAACGATGACCTGTGTTCCCACGCCCTCCTGGGACTTCACGCGCATGCCAGAATCTTCTCCGTAAAAGAAATGGATGCGCTGAAGCACGTTGAAGAGCGCCAGGCCGCAACCTCGCTTGACGGAGCCGTCGGCGGTAATGCTCTCGGGTTCCTCTCGGCGATGCTGCTCAAACAGATGCGCGCAGACTTCTTCGCTCATTCCGATGCCGTCATCTTCGACGATGATCTCCAAGCCGTCATCGGTCTCAAAAGCCCTAACACGAATAGAAAGCGGCTCGGTCTCGCGCTGCGCATGCTTGATGCAGTTTTCGAGCAGCGGCTGCAAGATAAACGGCGGTACCAGGCTGTCGCGCACCTCAAAGTCGATGTCGACCGAAACGCGCAGACGGCCGTCGCCATACCGGGCCTGCATAAGATTGATATAACGAGTGCCCTGTTCCACCTCGTGCTCGAGCGTGGTGAGCGTATCGGAGTCAGAAAGCGTCTGACGATAGTAGTTGGAAAAGTCGATCAGCAGCGATCGCGCCTTGTCGGGCTCGGTTCGAACGAGCGACACGATCGTGCTAATGGTATTGAATAGAAAATGCGGGTCGACCTGCGACTGCAGGGCGCGAAGCTCAACGCGGGCTGTGAGCTCGTCCTGGCGCTCGAGCTCAAAGCTGGCGAGCTGCGTGGAAATTAGGTCGGCAAAACCCGAGGCAAGGGCCGTCTGGCGCATATCGATGCTGCTCAGGCGAGGGTAATACAGCTCGAGTGTGCCCACGCAATGCCCGCGCACGGTAAGCGGCGCGACGATGCCGGCGCGCAGGCGGGGAAAATAGCCGCCCGTCTCATTGGAGGTGTCACGCGAAAACACGCTCTGCTCGCCCGTCTCAATCACACTGAGCGTGGTCTTGAGCACGACCGGGGTGCCGGCGGGGCACTTTGCCGAGTCCTCGCCCCAGCTTGCCAACACCTGCTTGCCGTCGGTAAAGCAGATGGCAGAGGCGATGGTCTCGGACAGGATAATTTTAGAGGCGCCCAGGGCCGCTTCGGGCGTAAGGCCGCGCGACGTGTAGGCGAATATTTTTGATGCGATGGCGAGCGTACGGTCGGTTGCACTCGATGTGAGGTCGTCGGGGACCACAAAGACATACGAGAAAAAGAAGCACAGCATGACCATGCCGGCAATAACGACAACGCCCGGAACGGGATTGGGGTTATCGGTTAAATCCCAGATAAGCAGCAGGATAAGCGCCGGAACGACAACACCGAGCAGGATGGCCTGGACCACATGCTGGGCCGTACGAAAGACCTTGGTAGAGTTGTAGCTCTTGCCCAGAATCAGCCTGTTTAAATCCACCGTCATCCCCTTTTATCTATCGCACCCATAGCAATAAAGAGGGCCGCAAGCGACCCTCTCCATTGCATTATGCAATCAAATACTGTGTTTTACATCCAGTCGTCGATGAACGGTAGCTTAGGCGCTGTATTTGTTGGCCTCGCCAAAGGTGCCAGCCTCGACGATCCAGCCGTCCTTCATGATGACGTCCATGTTGTCGGTGTTGAGCACGTGGATGTCGGCGGCGACGTCACCGTTGACGACCAGCAGGTCGGCGCACTTGCCGGCCTCGATGGAACCGGTCTCGTCCTCGATGTGGCACATCTTGGCACCGTTGAGGGTGGCGCAGGTGATGGTCTCGACCGGGGTGAAGCCGATCTTGTCGACGAACTCGTACATCTCCTCGATGGAGCAGGTGCCGTACGGGGTGACGAAGGAGAAGGAGTCGGAGCCGATCGTCATGACGACGCCGCGCTTCTTGGCCTCGCGCAGGCAGTCGTAGTTGCGCTGCAGCTCCTTCTCGACCAGGGTGCCCTCGTACTTGTCGTGCAGCTCGGGGACGTAGACGGGCGGATAGGTGGCGTACCAGGTGGGCAGGAAGGCGATCGTCGGGGTGAAGAAGGTGCCCTGCTCGGCCATGAGGTCCATGGTGCGCTCATCGATATCAAAACCGTGAATCAGCTGCTCGCAGCCAAAGCGAACGGAATCGTAGGCAGCGGCGTGGTTGTTGTAGCAGTGACTCCACACGGGGATGCCGACCATCTTTGCCTCGTCGACCACGGCCTGGATCTCCTCGGAGCAGTAGTGCTGGTCGCGACCGGAGTCCCAGCGCCAGATGCCGCCACCGGTAGCCCAGATCTTGATGGCATCGGGGTTCTCGCGCAGGCGACGACGGATGGCCTTGCGCAGATCCCAAGGACCGTCGACCTGGTCGCCCCAGGGATGGGATTCCTTGTTGAGCTCCTGGCTGCAGTGGTGGGAGTCACCGTGGCCAGCAACGCGGCAGAAGCCAAGGCCGGTGGCCAGAACGCGCGGGCCCTTGAAGACGCCCTTGTCGATGCAGTCACGGATCTGGATACCAAAGCGGCCGATCTCGCAGACGGTGGTGAGGCCGTGGGTGAGGCAGTCGTAGGCCTGCTTGACGGCGACGGCCTGCTTCTCGAGGAGCGGCTGCATGACCCAATCGGTGTCATCGTCGGTCAGGTTGCCCGAGAAGTGCAGGTGGGTGTCGATCAGGCCGGGAAGGACGGTCTTGCCGGCGGCGTCGATGACCTCAACGCCCTCGGGAAGGTCCTGCATAGCGCCGGCGTACTCGATCTTGCCGTTGTCGTCGACGAGAACGAGGGAGTTCTCGACCGGCTCGGCACCGGTACCGTCGATGAGCTTGCCGCCAACGATTGCATACTTAGTGGACATGGTTCCTCCTTATGGATCCATATAGTGGGCGAGGCCGTGTTGGGTTAAGGCCTCACAAAGCTACCCAAGTGGTGCCGGGTTCGGTGCGCGGGAGAGAGGGCCCCGCGCACCCGATCCGCCCCGGCTAGGCGTTACTTTTTGCGGGAATTGGTGAAAGCCATGAGGGCCAGGCCAATAGCCAACCAGCCGATCACGATGCTCCACTCCACCATGTTGAGGGAGGCGGGAGAGAACGGAATCACGAGCAGGCCGATGATGATGGCACAGGCAGCGATAGCGAGGCCGATGCCAAACTTGCCGCCGGGCACCTCGTAGGGACGAGGCAGGTCGGGCTCGGTGAAGCGCATGCGCAGGCAGGCGAGGGCGACCATACCGCAGGAGAAGATGAAGGCGAGAGCCGACACGTTGGTCAGGGGGATGAGCATGTTCTTGCCCAGGAACGGACCGATGACGGTGATGACGCCCAGAACGACGCAGGCGAGCTTGGGAGCGCCGGACTTGGGGTCGACCTCGGCGAACTTCTCGGGCAGCTGGCCCTTACGGCCCATGGCGAGCATGATGCGGCTCGTGGCGCCGTAGAAGGAGTTCATCGGGCCCATGGGTCCAAGCGTGGCGATGACGAGCATGGCCAGGTACAGGAGCATGTTGATACCCTTGAGGCAGGCTAGCGCGGGAACCGGGCTCTTAACAAACTCATGCCAGTCGAGGATGGTGCCGAACGAGTAGATGCAGACCATGTAGAAGCCGCCGGCGGCCAGCAGGGCCAGGGAGATGATCTTGCCGAACTTGTTCCAGTTGAGGCCCTCGGCTGCCTCCTCAGCCTGCTGAGGAATGGTGTCGAAACCGGCGTAGAAGAACGGGGTCAGAACCAGGACCGACACAATGCCGGCGAACAGGCTGGCGCCCTCGGTAGCGGCCTTGCCGCCGCCAGCGCCGGTGACCTGGGAGAACACGGGCATGGCGTTGTCCGGCGAGCCGGTGAACAGCGAGACGCCCATGGCGAGCAGCATGCCGCAGAGCAGGGCCTTGGTCAGGAAGGCCTGGAGCTTGGCGGCCGAGCTGGCACCGCGGAAGTTGAGGAAGATGACGTAGGCTGCAAAGCCGAGCGCGATCAGCGTCGGGAACAGGTAAACGTCGGCGCCCAGGATGGTGTAGAGCTTGACGGCGCGCAGCCACTCAAGACCGGGCAGGCTGCCGAACATCTCGGACACGAGGGTCGAAATGGCGATGGCCTCCCACGGGCACAGGATGCCGTTGCCCAGGGCCAAAAGCCAACCGGTGATGTAGCTCAGCGTACGGCCAAAGCTACGGTCGACATACTCGACGATGCCGCCCGAGATGGGGATAGCAGCCGTGAGCTCACCGAAAACAGCTCCGACGGGCACGAGGAAGATTGCACCCAAGAGGAATGCGATCATAGCGGGAACGGGACCGCCGCCCACGACCATCCAGTCGCCGACCTGCAGAACCCAACCGGTACCGATAATGGCACCGAAACCGATGGTGAAGAAGTTCCAGAGCGAAAGCGTTTTCTTCATGCCGCCGTTATCCTCGACTGCAACTTCTGCGTTCTTGTCCGCCATTGTTCCCCTCCTTTCCTTTTTGACGCCCCTTGACGTCACCCCTTGCGCGGTCTGTTTTGCCGCGCTCTTTTATTTCGTGGCTTTAAGATACGGCCTTGGCGCAGCAGCTCCGCTTGTAGCTCGACCGAAGGCAGAACTGCAAAACGAGCGGCGCCGTTTTTGGGACGAACGGCACGGTTTGCCGCTCATTGTTGCCGCCCGTCCGACGGGCGTACGCTCATCGGACGCATATAGAGATATTTTTGAGGCCGTGTGTTTTGCGCCTTTCATACCGTTTACCGAGCTTTTGACGCACAGGCCCATTTGTTGCACATCTTTTTTGTAGGATAGACAGGTTATACATGAGACAAGGCGGTACGAATGGCATACGGATACAACGACGGTGATCAACGGCGACAAAGCGTTCGCCTTGCTGGCCGTACCACGCCGACGCCCACAAGTGCCACGAGCAGCAATCCGCAACGTCCTCAAGAGCAACCCAGGCCTTCGTCTCGGCAGCAGGCAAGCAGAACGCGGCAGAGTGGCCGTCTGAGCACGGGCACAAGCGCGCAGCAAGATGGCCGCTTGGGCGCGCGCACTCGACAGCGTCAGGCCGAGGTTCCGCAACTGCGCCGCAACGGCGCACGTCAGCCCGGCATCCATATCAACCGCTTCTTTTCGCATCCCCAAGGCGGACGCGACGGCAAGCCCTACCGCTCGACATCGCACGCGAATGCCCCCGCCCTGCCGGCTCGTCGACTTCGCCTCGCACTGTGCTCTATCCTCACCTGTCTGGTCTTTGTGTTTATGAGCTCCTGTATGTCCCACGGCTCGGCCGGTCTCGAGCCCACCGCCGAGGACAAGCTGCTCAAGGCCCCCGTCGCGCCCGGTTATTCTTTCGCCTTTTCGACCCCGCGCCCGCAATGGCAAGCCGGCACGATGCCCCATATCTATCAGATCGACCCTGCGTGGTCGGAGCTGTCTTACGCCGGCGGCACCATCCGCCAAAATGCCTGCGGGCCTACGTGCCTCACCATGGTCTATATCTTTAAGACGGGACGCACCGATATGACCCCCGTCGATATGTGCGCGCTTTCTGAGGCGGGCAATTACGCCCCCACTGGTGCAACCGAATGGTCGTTTATGACGAGCGGCGCGTGGCAGTTGGGACTTAACGGAACGGAGCTCCATAACGATCGCGACTCGATGACTCAGGCGCTGCGTTCGGGAGCGCCCATCATCGCCGCCGTTCGGCCGGGCACCTTTACCAACGTGGGCCACTACATTGTGCTTTACGGTATTGACGACGCCGACCAGATTGGCGTCTACGACCCCAACTCGGCCAGCCGCAGCGCCCGCCGCTGGGGCGCCGTAGAGGTCCTCAACGAAATCGAAGCCATGTGGGCCTACTACTAGTCATTGGGGACAGACTTAAATGAGTGGTCGTTGGGGACAGCCTTTAGGGGCCGTCCCAAGCTGCCGGCAGGAAAGGAACGTCCCCAAGTGCCGGGTTCCAATGACTAGGTGAATAGCAAAAGCCCCGCAGTCGGAGCGGACTGCGGGGCTCATGAAGAGAGGCTAGTTTGTGGGCGCCTTGCCTGGCGCCCACGAGAGAGGCAATGGAGCAGAGGCTACTCGTGGATGCGGGTACCGGAGAGGCCGGCCATGGTCTCGGCGGCCTTGTCCAGGGCGCCGATGATGCAGGTGCGGCCCTTGCGGGAACGGGCGAACTTGATGGCGGCGCGGACCTTGGGCTCCATGGAACCCTTGCCGAACTGGCCCTCGTCGGCCAGGCGCTCGGCCTCGTCGGCGGTGATGTCCTCGAGCTCCTCCTGGTTGGGCTTGCCAAAGTTGATGGCGACATGCTCAACGGCGGTCAGCAGGAACAGAACGTCGGCGTCGCAGTCCTCGGCCAGCAGCTCGCCGCCCAGGTCCTTGTCGATGACGGCGGGAACGCCCTTGTAGCAGCCCTTGTTCTCGTAGTCGCGGACGACGGGGATGCCGCCGCCACCGCAGGCGATGACGATGAACTCGTTGTCGAGCAGGTTGAGGATGGAGTCAGCCTCGACGATCTTCTTGGGATCGGGGGAAGCGACGACGCGACGCCAGCCGCGGCCGGAATCCTCGACGAAGACCTTGGAAGGATCCTCGGCCATGAACTCCTTGGCCTGCTCCTCGGTGTAGAAGGGGCCGATCGGCTTGGTCGGGTTCTTGAACGCAGGATCGTCCGGGTCGCACTCGATCTGGGTGACGACGGTTGCGGCGTGCCAACGCTTATAGCGCTTGTGCATCTCGCGGCCAATGCCCTGCTGCAGGTGATAGCCGATGTAGCCCTGGGACATGGCGCCGCATTCGGGCAGCGGCATCTCGGGGGTGCCGATGGCGTCGTGGGCAGCGGCGAAGGCGTTCTGGATCATGCCAACCTGCGGGCCGTTGCCGTGGGTGATGATGATCTCGTTGCCCTGCTCGATCAGGCCGAGGAGAGCGTGAGCGGTGTTGCTCACGGCCTCGATCTGCTCAACGGGGTTGTTGCCGAGGGCGTTGCCGCCAAGGGCGACGACGATACGATCGGGCTTGCCAAGAGGCTTAGACATTGCTGGAATCCTTTCTGTAAAAGGCCTACAACCCATTAATAACCCGCGCCCGTGCGATACGCGAGTTTATTAAGGTTTATATTCTCTTTATCGCTCATTTTATTCATTTTGAAAATAGTTGAACGGTGAACGGTCGCTTTTACCCGCTCAGCGTAAAGAAACCCAGCTCAAGCATATCTACGTCATTTACGTGCAACTTTATTTTAATAGAGCAGGGATTAGACCAGATTATGCAAACTATATCTTTGCTAAACATAAAACAGACAGCGCAAAATCTTACTCGCACTATACGAGATTCTATGCACTTATTGGACGAGTATGCAGCCCTGCAATAACATGGCGTTTTTCATCCAACTTAAGGAATAGACGAGCGCCCATACCGCGCGTCGGCCGGCAGCCGGCGAGCCGTCTCGTCGGTTGCCGCTTCCAGAAAATCAAAAACTGATATTGCGCGCGCAATTGCTGCATGGTACTTTAGCGAAGAACAGCGCGGGCTGGGGCGACAGAGATTTGTCGTGAAGTTTGGGTTCGGCGACCCCGCTGCTGTCTTCTCCTTATCCGCCAGCGAACCCCTTGAGCGACGGATTGAGGAGGTCCTTACTATGACAAAAATGCTCAAGATCACGCTGAATGGCGAGACGTTTCTCGCCGACATGCTCTGGGACAAGGCTCCCGAGGCATGCAAGCTGTTCGAATCATCCTGTCCAGTCGAGTCACGTATCTTTTCGGCCAAGATCTGCGATGCCGAGGTAACCTATCCTGTCTCGGGCCCCATCGCCAATTACGAGCACATCGAGAACCCCGTCTTTCACGAGCCAGCGGGCGCCGTGAGCTGGTATGGCGGATGGTCGTCAATCTGCATCTTCTTCGACGTGTGCGAGCCCTTTGGCACCTGCAACATGTTCGCCCGCATCTGCGAAGCCGACCGCGAGCGTTTTGCCGCCGCCTGCCGCAATGTCTGGGACAACCAGGGCATGTACATTAAAAACGAAATCGTCGAGATCGAAACGGAGGCCTAAAGATGATGGATATCAACAATCTGCTCACGCTCGACCTTGCCGAGTACACCACTGCACTTGAGGCCCTCGCCGATCAAATGATGCTCGAGGAACCGCGTGACATCGACTACATGCGCCGCCGCAAACTCGACACCGGCCGCGAATTCGCCGTCTGGAACTTCACCGTCGGTTACTGCATGAACGCCGCCGACGCCCTCTCCCTCCTGCGAGCCCAGGCCAACGAAAACGCCAACGACGGCACCGCCGACCTCGCAACGATCAAAAACAGTGCCGCACGCCTGTGCGACTGGTTCTCGGGCGCCTTCGACGTCACCGGCAAAATGGATGACACCACGGCAATCCTCGCCCACAGCCGCGACCTCTACGCCCAGGTAGAGACTCACGAACAGTTTGCAGCCCTCACCCGCGCCACCGAGCGCTATCTGGTCCAGCTCCAATTTTGGGTTGATCGCCAGATTCCCTGGCCGGCCATCAGCGACCTCGTCCACGGCTACCGCCTACGCACGGAGTCCGGCGAGACAAGGTAACCAAGCAAGCAGCACCGACAACACCCCACCATCGGGATCCAAAGTAAGAATCAGAGGGCTGGAGACGCACCCAACAGCGTCCCCAGCCCCTTCGCAAAGTAGAGCACTGTTTCAGTGGCTTTGAGGCCTATTCGAACCTTTGCTATCTCCCAATTTTTGTATATTTACGACAATATTATCTGCCAATTTTTGTATGATTTTAGGCGATTCTATCTGTTAATTTTTGTCATTTGGGGGTTTAATGCTACGCCGTAAGGTCACTGATAGGCTTTTGAGCTGGAAGAATAACTCCAATAAGGCATTACTCGTTACTGGTGCGCGTCAGATTGGCAAGAGCTATGCGATTCGCGCGTTTGGAAAAAGCAACTACGCGTCGTATTTTGAGGTCAATTTACTACTCGATGTCGAAGCAAGGAATGCACTTGTTGGCGCAAAGAACTCCGTTGACTTTATCAACCGCGTAGCCCTTCTTGCGGATGCGCCGCTTGTTGAGGGCGATACGCTTGTCTTTGTCGATGAGATTCAGGAGTATCCGCAGATCGTTACACTCATGAAGGCGTTGGTCGAGGATGGGCGCTTTAGCTATGTCTTCTCGGGGTCTATGCTTGGGACTGAGTTTAAGGGGATCTCTTCTTTTCCGGTGGGGTATGTAGAGCACATTGTTATGCGCCCGATGGATTTTGAAGAGTTTTGTTGGGCAAACAGCGTCAGCGAGAATGTGCTTGCAGGCATTCGCAGCTGCCTTGTCGAGAAACATCCTGTCGAAAACTATATTCATGAGGCGATGCTCAAGAACTATAGAGCTTATATCGTTTGCGGCGGTATGCCGGAGGTCGTTCAGAACTATATTGATTCGGGTTATTCGCTCGTGAGCACACGTGAGCTTCAAACTCAGCTGGTCGATCAGTACAAAAGCGATATCTCAAAATATACATCGACTCGAGCGTTTAACGTTCGGTCGATTTTTGAGCAAATTCCCGTTCAGCTTGAGGCGGAGTCTCATCGCTTTGTTGTTTCGTCTCTGGGTGAGGGAGCTCGCCTTAAAAAATATGAGCAGGATTTCCTGTGGCTTGTTAACGCAGGTGTTGGATTGATGGTCGCCAGGGTGACGGAGCCACGGAGTCCTCTCAAGAGGACGGAGAAAACGACAGCCTTCAAACTATACGAGTCTGATACAGGCATGCTCGCATCGCGATACCCCGGCAGCACTGCACGCGCTGTCTATCTTGATATGAAAACTCCCAACCTTGGTGGTCTCTATGAGAACGTGGTCGCGCAGGAACTCGTTGCCCTCGGGGCGGATGCATGGTACTACCAAACGCGTGAGGTCGGTGAAGTTGACTTTGTGATCGAAGGCGTCCACGGTCATGTTGTCCCAATCGAGGTCAAATCGGGCAAGAAAGTTCGAGCGCATGCGGCCCTCGATCGTCTGATGAGTGTGGGCGAGTACAAAATTCCCGAGGCCGTTGTACTGAGCCACGAGAATCTCAGCAAAGAGGGCAAGGTTCTGTACGTTCCAATCTACATGACGTTTTGTCTCGATGAGTTTATGGAAAAGGATGACCCCAATAACGATTTCTCGTTCGCGCCCATATCTCTCTAGCCATTTGAATCCGCAATCCAGCCACGCCCTCCATCCATCCCCAAAGTGGCGCGAGCTTTCGCGGCAAAGCCGCGAAACAGCGACCGGGACAAAAGGCCCCCACAGCCACGTCCTTCATCAGCCCACACAATCCGAGGACGTAGTCGTAGCAGGATCTGAGGGCTGACCTTCGCGGACACTCCGCAGGACGAAAGAACCCCCGCCGCACGTAGTGCGCAGCGGGGGTTCTTTCATGTCCGAGGACGTCCGCGAAGGTCAGCCCTCAGATCCTGCGGTGAGAGACCTAGGCCTCGTTGTACACCGTCTTGAGCTTCAGCAGGTGAGCATAGCGGTCCATAGCGGCCTGCTCGTTCTCCTTGAAGAGCTCCTCGGCGCGCTCGGGGAAGGAACGCGTCAGCGAAGCGTAACGGGCCTCGTTCATCAGGAACTCCTGATAACCGCCCGCGGGCTCCTTGGAATCGAGCGAGAACTTCTTGCCGGCAGCAGCCTCGGGGTTGAAGCGGAAGAGGTTCCAGTAACCGCACTCGACAGCCTTCTTCATCTCGGCCTGGCAGTTCTGCATGCCGCCCTTCTTGATGGAGTGCATCTCGCAGGGGCTGTAGCCGATGATGAGGGACGGGCCGTCGTAGGCCTCGGCCTCGTGAATGGCCTTGAGGGTCTGAGCCGGGTTGGCGCCCATGGCGACCTGCGCCACGTAGACGTAGCCATAGCTCATGGCAATCTCGGCCAGAGACTTCTTCTTGGTCACCTTACCGGCAGCGGCGAACTGAGCGACCTGGCCCAGGTTCGAGGCCTTAGAGGCCTGACCGCCGGTGTTGGAGTAAACCTCGGTGTCGAAGACGAAGACGTTGACGTTGTGGCCGGAAGCCAGGACGTGGTCCAGGCCACCGAAGCCGATGTCGTAGGCCCAGCCGTCGCCGCCGAAGATCCAGAAGGACTTCTTGGTGAGGTAAGCCTTGTCGGCGAGAATCGCCTTGGAAGCGTCGCAGCCGCACTTCTCGAGCTCGGCAACGTAGGCAGCGGCAGCGGTCTTGGAGGCCTCAGCGTCGTTGACAGAGTCGATCCAAGCCTGGCCGGCAGCCTTGAGCTCATCGGACGGACCATCGGCAGCGATGATGTCCTGGGTAGCGGCGATCAGCTTCTTCTGGACGGCCTCGTAACCGACGGCCATGCCCAGACCGTGCTCGGCATTGTCCTCGAACAGGGAGTTGTTCCACGCCGGGCCGTGACCGTCCTTGTCCTTGCAGTAAGGAGCGGTGGCAGCGGGGTTGCCCCAAATGGAGGAGCAGCCGGTGGCGTTGGAGATGAACATGCGGTCGCCGGCGACCTGGGTCACCAGACGTGCATAGGCGGTCTCGGCGCAGCCGGCGCAGGAGCCGGAGAACTCCAGGTAGGGCTGCTTAAACTGGCTGCCCTTGACGTTGGCCGCGATGAGCTCCTTCTTCTCGGAGACGTTCTCGACCATGTAGTCCCAAACGGGCTGCTGATCCATCTCCTGCTCGGTGGGAACCATCTCGAGGGCGCCCTTGGGGCAGACCTTGACGCAGTTGGTGCAGCCCATGCAGTCGAGCGGGGACACGGCCATGGTGAACTTCATGCCCTTGGCCTTGGGGCCCATGGCGTCGAGCGTGCGGGTAGCCTCGGGCGCGGCGGCAGCCTCGTCCTCGGTCATCGCGAACGGACGGATGGTGGCATGCGGGCACACATAGGCGCACTGGTTGCACTGGATGCACTTGGTCTCGTCCCAGTGAGGAACGACCACGGCGACGCCGCGCTTCTCGTATGCAGAGGCGCCCAGCTCAAACTGGCCGTCGGCACAATCGACGAAGGCGGAAACAGGCAGGCTGTCGCCATCCATGCGATCGATGGGCTCGAGCAGGTTCTTGACCTGCTGGGCGATGGCGGACTTGGTCTCCTCGGAGAGCTCGACGGGAGCGGCATCCTCGGCGGTAGCCCAGTCGGCCGGAACCTCGAACTTACGGAAGGCGGTAGCGCCGGCATCGATGGCCTTGTGGTTGGCGTCGACGATGGCCTGGCCCTTCTTCATGTAGGACTTGGTAGCCGCGTCCTTCATGTACTGCAGGGCGTCCTCGGCGGGCAGGACCTTGGCCAGCGCGAAGAAGGCGGACTGGAGCACCGTGTTGGTGCGCTTGCCCATGCCGACCTTGGCGGCCAGGTCGATAGCGTCGATCAGGTAGACGTTGACGTTGTTGTTCGCGATGTAGCGCTTGGCCACGGCGGGCATATGCTCGGCGAACTCCTCGTCGCTCCACTGGCAGTTGACCAGGAAGGTGCCGCCCGGCTTGACGTCGCGGACCATCTTGAAGCCCTTAACGATGTAGCTGGGGTTGTGGCAAGCGACAAAGTCGGCCTTGGTCACGTAGTACGGCGAACGGATCGGGGAATCACCAAAGCGCAGGTGCGAGACGGTGACGCCGCCGGTCTTCTTGGAGTCGTACTGGAAGTAGGCCTGAACGTACTTGTCGGTGTGGTCGCCGATGATCTTAATCGAGTTCTTGTTGGCGCCGACGGTACCGTCGCCACCCAGACCCCAGAACTTGCACTCGATGGTGCCGGGGGCTGCGGTGTTGGGCGCATCCTCGGCCTCGGGCAGGCTCAGGTTGGTCACGTCATCGACGATGCCGATGGTGAACTCGCGCTTGGGCTCGTCCTTCTTAAGCTCCTCGAAGACAGCGAACGCGGACGCGGGAGGCGTGTCCTTGCTGCCCAGGCCGTAACGGCCGCCGACGACCTTGATGCCCGTCTTGCCGGCCTCGTAGAGAGCGGAGACGACGTCCTGGTAGAGCGGCTCGCCGATGGAACCCGGCTCCTTGGTGCGGTCCATAACGGCAATCTTCTTGACGGTCTCGGGGAGAACGTCGACAAAGTGCTTGATGGAGAACGGACGGAACAGGCGGACCTTGACCAGGCCGACCTTCTCGCCGTGAGCGTTGAGGTAGTCGATGACTTCCTCGAGCACGTCGCAGAAGGAGCCCATGCACACGACGACACGATCAGCATCGGGAGCGCCGTAGTAGTTGAACAGGCCGTAATCGGTGCCGAGCTTCTCGTTGATCTTCTTCATGTAGCCCTCGACGACGGCGGGAAGCTCGTCGTAGACCTTGTTGCAGGCCTCGCGGTTCTGGAAGAAGATGTCGCCGTTCTCGTGGCTGCCGCGGGTGTGCGGGTGCTCAGGGTTGAGCGCGTGGTCGCGGAAAGCCTGGACGGCGTCCATGTCGCACATCTCGGCAAGATCCTTGTAGTCCCACATGGCGACCTTCTGGATCTCGTGGCTAGTGCGGAAGCCGTCGAAGAAGTTAAGGAACGGGGTCTTGCCCTCGATGGCGGCAAGGTGAGCCACCGGCGAGAGATCCATGACCTCCTGGACGTTGCCCTCGGCGAGCATGGCGAAACCGGTCTGGCGACAGGCCATGACGTCGGAGTGATCACCGAAGATGTTCAGGGCGTGCGAAGCGACGCAACGCGCGGAGACGTGGAAAACGCCCGGGAGCTGCTCTCCTGCGATCTTGTACATGTTCGGGATCATCAGGAGCAGACCCTGAGAAGCCGTGTAGGTGGTGGTCAGAGCACCGGCGCCCAGCGAACCGTGAACGGTACCGGCTGCACCTGCCTCGGACTCCATCTCGACGACCTTGACCGGGGTGCCGAAGATGTTCTTGCGACCCTGGGCCGCCCACTGGTCGACATGGTCGGCCATCGGGCTGGACGGCGTAATGGGATAAATTCCCGCTACCTCGGTGTACGCATACGAAACATATGCGGCCGCCTCGTTGCCGTCCATAGACTTAAACTTACGCGCCATATACCCCTCTCCTCTCATATAGGTATACAGGCCCCGGCGATCGCCGGGATATTGGCGTGATGGGATTTTCGTTGTTGCTTCCAATCATCTGGCAGGCGGACTCAGCAGCAGGTACATGGCGTGGAGAGAAGGCATGCCAAGGCGAGGAGGGCTGCACGCGCTCCACAGGCCCAGCTACCCGTCTTGCACATGACCGAGCGCCGCAAAGGCCGCATGTCGGATGCTCCCGGGCACGCCCCGGCGATGGGAAGCGCCCGCAACGGAAATCCGCATGCGGGTTTATTGTACCCCGCCGTCAGGCCATATTTCGGCAAATATAGGTGGCCGGTAAAGGTTTACCTCGGGTGACTATTGTGCGCCCGGCACCGACGGGCACAGTCCCCTGGAACCCCACAGCAGTTGCGGTGAAATAGGGAGTGTTTTTGCTGTTAACGGCCTTAATCAGTCCCTATTTCACCGCAACTCATTGGGGGGGATGAGCTAGAGGGCGCCGAGGAGGATGGCGTAGGTAGTGGATTCGCCGAGCTTGAGCTCATCGCCGGGATTGAGTTGGGCGGAACGGCCGGGCTCGACCTGAATGCAGACGCGCGTGGCCCCGTTTACCACCACGGTTCCGTTGGTGGACGACAAGTCCTCGACGCGCCAGATATTTTGAGCATCGCACCAGATATGGGCATGGCGGGCCGAGACATCGTCGCCGACGTCGGTAATATCGCCCTCACCAGTGGCCAGCGCGCCAATCTCAACACCCTGCTCACTCGGCTGAATCCAGCGCGGGGCGCTCACGACAAAACTGTTTTGCACGCGCAGCAAGCCCAAGGGGTGCGCCGGGGCGGGTTCGCGTTCGCCCGCAGTCAGCGACATGCCAAGCGAACGCGGCGTGGATGTGCCTCCGCCACAGGTCGCGTGTGCGTAGTCGATGGCATAGGTCACCGAGGACCGCACATCCGCCGAACAACCGACGGCGACAAACAGCACCAGCACGGCCTCGGCGCGCTCGGCGGGCATGAGTTCCGCCGCCTGGGACAGGCGATCGAGCGCGTTGCGATAGAGATTCGTGTCCTGGTGGCACTCTTCGAGCGCGCGTACCATCGGTTCACCTGCAGGACCGCACACCATATTGATCACAGCCGTGGAGTCCATGGGATTGCGCTGGCGCAGGGCCAGTTGCGACATAATACGCGCAGCCGAGGTACCGTATTCGGCAAAGTAGCGCTGCTGAAGCGTGCCGACCGGCGCGCGAACGATAAAGCGGGAAACCCAAGAGCGATCGGCGGCTCGGCTCTGCGGGCTGCGGCCGTCGGCGAGCGGACGGGACGAAAGCACCAAGCCGCACAGCTCGATATGGCTCAGATGCGCTGCGCGCTTAAAGATGTCAAACATGGCCCCGCATGGGGTGAGCTCAACTTGAGATGCCATGACCTAGGCCTCCTTGGTCGTAGAAATAGAATCGGACGATACTTCGACAGGTCCGCCAAAAGTACGGGCAGCTGCGGCTCCACCGGCAAGCGGAGTCGCCATCTGGGCTTTTGTGCGTCGCGGTGCCGAAACGGGAAGTTCAAAGGCAAAGCCCATCGCAAGCAAAAACCACGTAAGCGTATAGGTTGCAACCAGAGCGGCAACAAGGCCACCCATCACGGCGCGTTGGGAAAATACGCTACATGCAGCCACAACCAGCACCGGAACCTCGCAGGCAGAAAGCGCAAGCACACCCTGCAGGAAGCCCGAGCGCCGATCGCGCGCAAGTGCCCCCGCGGCAACGCCGGCTATGCCTGGCAGCGCCAACGCCAGTGCGGCAATAATACCCGGTAGCGACCCAGACCACACGAGCGATCCCAAAGTCGCCGTCACGCGAGCGCCCGACGCCAGCAGCGCGGCCGAAACCACGACCACAGCCCAAACCACGCCACAGACGACCGTCGCGCCGACCATCAGCGCGCGACGCACCGCGCGGCCAGACGCATCCATGGGGCACGGCGTGAGCGGCTCGCCGCGGAGCGAACGACCGACATTTTGCGCATAGTGGTCACAAAACGCCGAGAGCGCCGCCTCGACCGCCGCCGGCTCGGGACGATCTTTTTGATGGCTGGACAGACAGGCCATCACCACGTCGAACAGCTGGGCATCGACAAACGCCAGCGCATCGCGTAGCTCTTCGGAATCCGGCTCAAGCCCTAGCTGCTGGGCCTGCTCGGCCGCGGCGAGCGCCACATCGGGCTCACGACGAAGCAGCTGAGTCAAATCGCAACCGGGCGCATGGGCACCAATGGGATAGTCGGGCCGTGTGTCCATTTTGAGACGGTAGGGGCTCGCGATGTCGCGCGTCCTTTTGCGCGAACCCGAGGCGCCCGAAGTGCTCGGCACGGCTTCGTATGGCGCGACGCCGGCAATGAGCTCGTAAACCGTGCTTGCCGCGGCATAGACGTCGATCGCCGGCGACATACGCAAAGCGCGCAGGTCGGGAATATCGTCGGTGAGCATCTCGGGCGGAGCGTAGGCCACCGTCGCGCGACGCAGCGTCGCATAACGCTCCGTAAACGACGCCTTGCCGCCGGTACCGGCCACGGCCGACGCAGGCTCAAGCGCCAGCGACGAGCCAAAGTCGATCAGGCACAGGTCAAAGGTGCCCTCGGCAAGCTGCCGGTCAAGCGGTAGACGCGCCGTGCGCACCATAATATTAGCGGGCGAGATATCGCGATGGACAAAGCCCTCGCCCACCAGACTCATACGGCAGAGCAGATCGAACAGGTCGCGACCCAGACGCGCCGCCACAAGCGGCGACAGGCGTCCGGCATCGTCCACGGCGAGTCGCGAGCGCAAGCGGGCGAGCGTCTCGCCCTCGACCCATTCCATGACAATTGCAGGCACACCGTCAACCTCGCCCCAGCCATAGAGGCGGGGAAAGCCCTTAAGGCCCGAAAGGGCGCGATGGCATTCATATTCCTCGCGAAATGCCGCTTTGAACTTGGCGACCAGCGACTCATGGGCGGCATCGTCGTCAAACTCATCGCGCGTCGGCAAGATGAGCTGTTTGAGTGCTACGTCCTCGCCTTGGGCGTTGACGGCACGCGTCACGCGGCCGATACCGCCACGGCGCATGGTGGCATCGTCGGCAAACAGTATCGTAAAACGACGCAGATAGGCAGGCAGTTCGTCCTGACCGAGCGCAATGGCCGGCTCAAACCCGTCGACACGCGCCAGGCGCAGGCCGACCATGGGATCGCGACCGAGCGATTGTGGTGTGGTGGATGCAAGATCGGTCATCATAGGGCAAGCGCCGCCACGTTATTGTTGAAGTTACCGAGCGCGACGTCATCATCGCCGTAATGGCCGACCCATTGACATAGGTTGGTGTAACAGCCCCACAGATTGGCATACTGCTGATACCACCTTGACCGGGGCGAGAATGTCTGACGACCGAACTCGGCTCGAATGACAAACATCTCCCCGACCAGGCTGTCGCACGGCCTGGGATCTCCCGTAGAGTTATAGGTCGAGACCACGTCATTGGCACGAGAAACATAGCCGTCGAGCATGTTGTACTTGGTCACAAGCCAACTGTGAATGCTCTCTTCCTCAGCAGCGGAAAGGCCGCCGGAGTTTGCATCGTTGTCAGTGTTGCCGCCCGTCGAGCCGCCGTTTCCAGGCCCTCCGGTAGAGGAACCCGACCCAGAGCCGCCGCCCGAACTCGATGAATCCGAGCCGGAGCCAGAAGTATCCGAGCTACCGGGCTTTCCGGACTGCTGGGCGTCCTGCTCCTTTTGCTGCTCGACCTTATTCACCGTTGCCGCCACGCTATTGTTGGACAATCGATCGATGATCTTGGTGTTGGTGAGCACGATGGTTTTGCCATTGGCAAGCGTGACTTCGTTGTCCGGGGCCTCGGCGCCGTCCGCATCGTCGGTGCCAAACACAATATGCCCGACCACACTTGCCCAAGCATATCCAGTCGTGGTGCCCAGATCGCTTTTGACCTCATGTCCCACGCGCGGTTCGCGTGCGGCATGCGCCTGCATCATGGACGGCACGGTCATGCCATAGGCAGAAACGCCAGCTATGACCAGCACCAGCGAGCACGATAGCAGTGCGTACGCCCGCGGCGCCAAGCCCAGTCGGCGTCGTATGCGCACCGCGGCGCCGCGCTTTGTCTGAGTGCCACCGGGCCGCATGCGTTCTCCTCCAACAAAAACACGCCGCTCGGGAGCGGCGCATTCATTCGAATCCATATTTGAGTGTATCAGCGAACCAAAAAGGTTGCGCAACGAATGGACAAATTAAGGATGCGAGCGGAAGCATCCATGCGATAAGCGGATACGAAGCATCTTTGTTGCACAACAAACTCACAGTCGCACGGGGAAATTATGACTACCCCGTGCGTCGCGAGGAAAACATACGGCAGGAGCAGGCTCGCCACCTAAATCGCGCGGCGGGCCTCGATGGCGCGGCCAAGCGTAAGCTCGTCGGCATACTCCAAGTCGCCGCCCACGGGAAGGCCGCTTGCCAGACGCGACACCTCGACGCCCAACGGCTTGATGGTACGGGCCAGATAGCTCGCCGTGGTCTCGCCCTCAATATTGGGGTTGGTGGCGATGATGACCTCGTGGATGTCCTCGTGGCCCAAGCGTGCCAGCAGCTCTCGAATGTGCAGCTGCTCGGGGCCAATCTTGTCCATGGGACTGATCACGCCGCCCAATACGTGGTAGAGGCCGTGGTAGCTGCCCGTGCGCTCGATCGCCTGGACATCGCGCGGCTCGCCCACCACGCAAATGCGAGTGGTATCGCGCATCGGGTCCTGGCAGATGGAGCACTCGTCGGCCGTGGCGTAGTTAAAGCAGCGGCTGCAAAAGTGGACCTCCTGCTTGACCTCCAGGATGGCCTCGGCCAGGCGGCGCGCCTCCTCGGCGTCGGCCTCCAACAGGTAATAGGCGATGCGCTGGGCCGACTTGGGACCAATGCCCGGCAGACGGCCCAGCTCATCGAGCAGTTTTTGCAGACTGTGGTTGGCACTCATATATATGCGTGTCTTAGAACGGCATGCCCGGGATGTTGAGGCCGCCGGTGATGGCGCCCATCTGCTTGTTGGCGAGCTCGTTGACGCCGCGGACGGCCTCGTTGACGGCAGCCATGATCATATCCTGCAGCATATCGACGTCCTCGGGATCGAGCGCATCGGGATCGATGGTGAGGTTGACGAGCTCCATCTCGCCGTTAACGGTCACCTTGACCATGCCGCCGCCGGCAGAGGCGTCGACGGTCTGGGACTTGAGGTTCTCCTGCGCGGCGGCAAGCTGCTCCTGCATCTTGCGAGCCTGCTTCATCATCTGCTGCATGTTCATACCGGCCATGATGGCTCCTTTACGTGCGGCCGCACGCCGAGCTGCAAGGGCAGCCGGAGCACGGCGGGACTTTCAAACTCAAAAATCGTACCACGGCGCGCGGCGAGAGAGCGGGGCGGACGTGTTACCTCAGTCGATATACATGTCCTCCAATACAAACCGCACTCAAAGATTATGCAAGGTCGAATTATGCAAGGTTGCATAATATCGCACACTCAATCTAGTAGAGCCGAATCCGGCATTTCATGTGCGCCACTAAATAGCTAAATGCCGAACCGCTGCTCGAGGCGGCGCACATGGCGGCAGGGTATAATTTGATTGCCATAGATAGTAATTTGGAGGTGCCCCATGAATGCCCCCAACGCGCTCCAAAACATCCGCTCAAAACACCCCGTTGCATATGTGGTTCTCTATCTCTTTGTCGGCTGGGCATTGCTGGTTGTCATCACCCATGCCATAGCTTTTGGAGCAGAACTGCTGATAGCCAGCTCGGACCAGCCCGTCGTCAAATGGGAGACGACCGATGAGTGCACCGACGGAACCCGAACCGTCTACTTCAACAGCCCGTCCCTCTATCAAGAGTTCAAGGTCAAGATAAAGGACTTCAAGATTGTCGATGCCGAGCTAGGCGTTTATTTGGCAATCGGAGCAACCATTAACGCCGAGCAAGTCGAGTACACGAACAGCCATGCGACGTATCGTATCGACCTCAGCATCCTAGGCCGACCGTCACGCACCTGTCTGCTCAAATGCGACATACGCGGCACCGCGTTGCACATGTCCGAAATACAGATGCGCCCGGGCAAAGAGATCTCTTCTTGAGCAGCATACCCGCCCGCGCAGCTACTCCACCGGTTTGAAGATGGTGGCCTGGCCGAAGACGTTGCGGATGAGGGCTTTGGCCTCGTCCTCGGTCTGCGGAATGCTCGGGGCTGCGCCCTGGTGGCCGAAGGGACTGCCGGCGCCGGGGTTGGACTCCCAGGGGGCTGCAGGAGCGTCCTCCTCTTTGGGGGCAGTTGCAGCGGGCTTGGGCGCGGGCGTCGCACCCGGCACGTCGAACGGAGGCAGATCGTCCCCGCTCGCATCGCCGGCAAAGCCGCCGACCATGGCGTCGTCGTAGGGCACCTGCTCGGATTCCCACGGCGCGGCAGGCTGAGCCTTGGGAGCGGACGCGCGCTCGGGCGCTCGGGGCGCGGGCTCGGTCGGGAGCTTGCCCGTGGCAGGAGCGCCGGCGGGGTTATCGGAGCGTAGCCAGGGGGCTTTGCCCAGGTCAGACGACTTGGGCGCGGGCGAGGCGGGCTTGGACACGGGTGTCGGAGCAGCCGGTTTGGGCGCCGCGGGCTTAGGCGCCGACGGGGTCGATGCCGCTACCGGCGTCGCTTGCTGCTGCGGCGCGCTGGCGCTCGAGGATGCAGGGGCCGCCGAGGACACGGGTTGCGGGTCCGCAGATGCCGCAGCCCGTGCAGATGGAGAATGCTCCTCATGTTGAGGAGCCGGCGTGCCACCCCCATCCAGGACATAGTCGACGGTACGACGACCGAAGACCGCGCAGACCGTCGGCAGGACCACCGACTGCGTATCGGCGCGACCGAGCATCTTAATGGCAAAAGTCGAACCCGCGGGGAACGAGACCGTGAGCTTGGAGCCGTCGTCGGCCGTGGCGCGGGCGTTGAGCAAAAGCCCTGCGTAGGAAGCCTGACGTGCCTTGACACGCTCGACAACCTCGGCCCATTTGCGCTGCAGCTCTCCGGCATCCTCGACCGCGGGCGTCTCGACAGCACCGGCGGCGGCAACCTGGGCGGCATTGTTGGACTGGGGCTTAGGTGCCGGAGCGGTGGCAGGCGCGGGGGCCGCAACGGGCTGAGGCGCAGGCGCTGCAGGCTTGGAGGCTGACACGGACGCAGAACGGGGCGCAGGCTGGGCAGTCGGAACAGCAGCGCCGCGGTCCCAAGGCATGCCACCCTGGCGCGCGGACGTAGCAGCAGGGGCAGCGGATGCCGCCGGAGCAGCAGCACGAGCGCCCGAAATTAGCGTCGGCTGCTGGGCAGCAGCGGGTACGGATGCTGCAGGCGCGGCGGCCTGAGCAGCAGCCACGCTCGCCGGCACGGCGGCATTGGCAACCATGGCCTCCAGACGCGCCACGCGCTCGGCCAATGCCTCAATCGTTAAATCAGCCTCGGGACGCGCCAGACGCGTGCAGGCAATCTCGAGCACCAGGCGCACGTCGCTCGCGCCCCTCATCTCCAGTGCGGCATCGTCGAGCACCGTCAGCACGCGGGCCAGGCGGTCGGCAGGATGCTCGCCAAAGGCAGCGGCCTCGGCAGCAAGCGCCTCGGCCTGCTCCGAGCCGCCCTCAAACAGCTCGGCACGGGCACCGGCAACGCAGGCAACGTACACGTCACGCACATGCGCCACCAGGTCGCGCGTCAGCTCAAGCAGGTCATTGCCCTCCTCGACCTGCACACGAATCAGTCCATAGAGCTCGGCAACATCGCGATCGGCAATGGCGCGCGAAAACTCGCCCAGGATCTGGTCCGAAACCTCGCCCAAAAGCGAGCGGGCATCGTCCGCATGCACGGCGCCGTTGCCAAAAACGCTCAGCTGCTCCAGCGTGGACAACGCGTCGCGCATGCCGCCCTTGGCATGGCGCGCCACGATAGCCAGCGCCTCGTCGTCGTAATCGAAGCCCTCCTGCTCGCACACGTATGCCAGGCGATGCTCAATATTCTCGTTGCCGATGCGATGGAAATCGAAACGCTGGCAGCGCGAGAGGATGGTCTCCAGAATCTTTTGCGGGTCGGTGGTGCACAGCACAAAGATCACGTGTGCCGGCGGCTCCTCAAGCGTCTTGAGCAGCGCGTTGAACGCCGCCGTCGTGAGCATGTGGACCTCGTCGATGATATAAATCTTGTACTTGCCGCGCACCGGGGCAAAGTTGACGGAGTTGATGATCTCCTCGCGCACGTTGTCCACGCCAGTACGGCTTGCGGCATCGAGCTCGTAGACATCCGGGTGGTTGCCCTCGGCGATGAGCTCGCATTCCTCACAGGTGCCGTCGGGCATGCAGCCGCTCGCACCCTCGGCGCGCGCCGCCTCGGCATTGCGGCAGAGCAGCGCCTTGGCAAGAATACGCGCCATGGTGGTCTTGCCCGTGCCGCGCGGTCCGCAGAACAGGTAGGCGTGGGACAGGCGCCCCTCGGTGATGGCGTGCTCGAGCGTCGAGACGATATGCTGCTGGCCCACCACGGAGTCGAAGGTGAGCGGGCGATACTTTCGGTACAACGATTCCATGGGTGCTCCCCCGGGTATACTGAGTCTTGTTGCCGCGGCGGCCATGCGGTCGCACGGCATACTGCATTCCATAATACCCGTACGGCGAGCCCGCCGCGATAGGAGTCCAAAGAGCATGGCAGACGCAGAGAGCAACCTCGTTCCCTCCGAAGCAGCCGACCAGGTCGAGGTCGCGCTCGAGAAGCAGGCCGCAGCCGACGACGGTATCCTGTACCTCAACGAGTACCAGTACGAAAACGACCTGGTCACCGACTTCGCCCGCCTGGTCGCCTCGCCCAGGCGTCGCGGCTCGCTGTATGTCGCCGCGGCAATTGCCGCGCTCATCGGCATCGGCATGCTGGTGGCCGGCGGCAACTGGATCAAGTTTGGCGTCGTCCTGATCGTGTTCGGCGCCTTTTTGGCCTGGTGGAGCAAAAACCTGCACCACACCCTCGCCCGCGACTTTATCGACGCCGTTGAGGCCGACGAGTCCATGGGTGGCCGCTATCGCCGCGTCGCCGCCAACGAGGACGGCCTGATGGTTTGGGGCAAGAGCGGCAAGTCACAGTTCTTCCCGTTTGAAAAGCTCGACCACGTGCTCGACGGCGAGCGCATCTTTGTAGCCATGTTCGCCGACCAGGGCGTGACGATCCCCAAGGACACCTTCGTCCGTGGCGATGCCGAGCAGTTCGGTCCCTTCCTCAAGGCCCGCATCAACAAAAAACTCCGCATCGAGACCAAAAAGAAGAAAATGAAGGCCGAGAAGGCCGCCGCCGAGGCCAAGCAGGGCGACAATCCCCAGGAGACCAAGGGCAAGCAGCGCAAGCAGAAGAAGAACAAGAAGAAGCGCTAGGCCGGACGCAGGGTCCAGACCCCAGACGGAGCTTAAATTGAATGTCGCCCACCCGAGCGTGCTACACTAGCAGCATCTATGCCACCGCGAATGGCTCGGCCCCGCGCCCGCCGCTCGCAAACGAACTTTAAACGCACGAGGGTTGGCCATGCCGCTTTTCTCGCAACATACCGCCCGGTTCTCGCCGGACGTTCCTTTGGAGGGCACCAGCTCTCGCGAGCTGCTCAAGCGGTACCAGCCGCTCGAGACACTTGCGACCGGCGGTTTTGGCTCCATCGAGATCTGCCGCGACACGCACCTGCGCCGCCGCGTCGCCATTAAGCGCATCCCCCTTATCAACGGTGCCGGCATGCCCGCCAGCGACATCATGGATGTCCTGCGCGAGGCGCACACCGCCGCCATGCTTCAACATCCCAATATCGTGCAGGTCATCGACTTTACGCACGACACAGCCTATGCCTACCTGGTTATGGAATATGTCGATGGCATGTCGCTGGCCGAGTTTTTGCACCGCGTGGACGGCCACTCACTTACCTTTGACGAGGTCGCGGCCATTGCCGATGCCCTGGGCCAGGCGCTCACCTTCGCCCATAGTAATGGCGTACTCCACCTGGACATTAAGCCCGCCAACGTGCTCATCGGCCACTCGGGCAATGTAAAGCTCACCGACTTTGGCATGGCGCGACTGTCGTCCGCCGGTGGCTTTGGCGGCTCGCGCGGCGGCACCATCGGCTACATGCCGCCCGAGCAGCTCGATATCGAGACCGGCACGGTCGATGAGCGCGCCGATGTCTTTGCCCTCGCCTGTGTGATCTACGAGGGCCTGTGCGGCAGCGCCCCCTTTATGGCGGCCACGCCCGCCGACTCGCTCGACCGCATCATCGGCGGCGCCACCTATCCCAGCGAGCTGATACCGCACTTCCCCCCGGGAGCCGAGGCCGCGCTCATGAGCGCGCTCTCTCCCATGCCGCAGGACCGCCCCAGCAGCATCGAGGCATTTTGCGACCAGCTCCTTGCCGGTCTGGGCAGCGTACGCGAGGGCCGTCGCAGCCTGGAACAAATGGTTGGCGAGCTTTCGGATGACGAGCAGGAGCTCGACGATATCGAGCCGTCGCACTACGAGGACGACGCCATCGAGGTCGACCCCGCACTCGGCTGGGCGGGCACGCGCTGGAGCCATGCGCGCGACTACACCATGCGCGCTATCTCGGCGCTAGCGTTCGGCACCTTTAGCTTTTTGCTGATGCAAACGGCCGGAGTCGCGGCGCTTCCCGGCCTGGTCATTGCGGCTATCGCGATCGGAGCGGCGGCTGGCCTGGCCCCCCAGATCGGCTCGGCCATCTCGGCTGTGGGCTTTTTGGTGCTCATGGCCAACGCCACCATGCAGGCGCAGGGCATCCTGTCGATGTTGCCCGTCGCGGTGATCTTTGCCGCTGCCATGTCCGGTTGGTGGATCGCCTGGGGTCGCACCGAGGCTGCCGCGAGCGCCGCACTCACCTGTGCACTCGCGCTTGGCTGTCTGACCGGCAATACCTTCCTGGCAGCTGGGGTCGCCGCCGGCGTCGCGTCATTTTGGCTCGGCCCGGCAAGCGCCGCCGCGGCAACGGGCATGGGCGCGCTTTTTGCCCGTCTGGCCACGGTCGCGCTTTCAGCCGGAGGCGTGCTGGGGCTCGGTAACGTTGCCGCAGCGCTGGGAGACCCGCTCCTTTGGGCTGCCTTTGTGCTGGTCGCGGCAACTGCCGCGGCGTCATCTGCGCTGCTCAATGTCCACGCCAAGCATGCCAATCAGGGCTCAAACCTTGCCGCAATCGCCGCCATCGCTGTCACCGGCATCGGCTGCGCAGCGGCGTCCTGTCTTGCACACCATATGGAAATTGCCAGCCTTGCAGCCGCGGTCATCGCCAAGGCGGCGGTTGCGGGAACCCTATCCTCTATAATCGTTGGGATATGCCTATATTTGCTCGGATACCAAAGAACCTATACGGAGAGTGATCTTTCGTGAACTTCCTGAACATCTTCGAGGACCACGTGGCCGGCATCTTCGGTGCCACCCGTGCCCCGTTCTCCTTTAAGAAGCTTGCCAAGCAGGCCGCTCGCGACATGGAGGATCAGACTCTGGTGATCAACGGCGTCAACACGGCGCCGGCACTCTATACCATCCTGATCGCCGCCGACGACGATCCCATGCTCGCCCCGTTCTACCCCGAGCTTTCGCGCGAGGTCCGCGAGTTCGTGAAGGCGCAGGCCGAAAAGCGCCGCTATGTCTTTGTCGGCGAGCCCCTCGTGCGCTTTATGATCGATCCGCAGCTGCGCGCCGGCAAGTTCTCGGTCTTTGCCGAGAACGTCGATGCCCCCACGCTCGGCCGCCTGTACGAAGAAGAGCGCGCCTATCAAAACGGCCTGGGCCAGAACAACTCCGCGGCAAGCCGTGCCGCCAGCGCCCCGCGCGCCGGCCAGCAGCAGTTTGCTGCCCCGCAGCAGCAGCGCCCCGCCGCCATGCCCCAGCAGCAGCCGACGCCTCGCGCCGCCGCTCCCGACCCGCTTGCCGTGGCAGACCCCTTCGCGCCTAGCGTCCCCGACCCCGCCGCCGCACCCATCCCGGTGCCTCAGACCGTCTCGCGCGACGCGCTTGCCGGCATGGGCGGAGCCGCCGCGACCGGTGCCGCCGTGGGCCTAGGCGCCGCAGCCGGCATCGCCTCCAACATGGCGAGCACTCGCGCCCCGCAGCGCCCGCTCGCCCAGCTCGTCGACGTCGTGAGCGGCGAGAGCCATAGCATCACCTCCGCACAGGTGACAATCGGTCGCGAGCGCTCAGTTTCCGACATTGCCCTGCGCGACCCCAACGTGTCGCGCCGCCACGCCCAGCTCACCTTTACGGGCTCGGATTGGTCGATCGAGGACCTCAATTCCACCAACGGCACGCTCGTCAACAACCGCCGCATTACGCGCTGCCCGCTGCGCAACGGCGATCTGCTGACGTTTGGCCTGAGCACCTTTGAATTTAGGGGATAGTCGCTTATGAACATCGATATCGTCCTTTTTGCAGGCCGCATCGTCCTGGTTGCCCTGCTCTATATCTTCTTGTTCGCCGTCATGAAGACCGGCGTGGGACTTGTGCGTGGACAGCGCCGCGACTCGGCTATCTGGACGATCGATGTGGACAAGGGTCCGCGCGGTATCCGCGGCATTCACGTAGACATGCTCGGCCCCGTCATCGTCGGTCGCTCGCCATCTTCGGACATCTGCATCAACGAACCGTTCGTCTCGGCCTCGCATGCGCGCTTTTCGCTGCAGGGCCCGGCGCTCATCATCGAGGACCTCAACTCGCTTAACGGCACGCTCGTCAACGGCCGCCAGCTCGTGGAGCCCGCGACGCTGCGTGAGGGCGACGAAGTCCAGATTGGCGACGTGGTCATGAAGGTGAACCGTCGATGATCGACGAGGAGAACAAGTCCGCAACTATGACCGAGGCACCGGCCGCCGCCACAGCTGCGCCGGCCCACGCCGCTCCGGCGGGCTCCGCACCCGTGGAGCCCGAGGACACCGTGTTCTCCCTGCCTCTTTCGCATGTAACGCATGATATTTCGGATCTCGCCGATAACGAGGACGGAGAGGATGCCGTAGCGGCGCCCATCGGCGCACATGCTGCGGAACAGCCCACAGCGCCCGAAGCAACCCCGGCGCCGGCTCACTTTGCAGAGCCCGTCGCCGCGGCAATCAACGAGAGCGCTGCGGTGTTTGCGGCACCCGAGCCCGCCGCGCCGGCGTTTCCCATAGCCCCGGCATCCGAGGTTGCGCCCGCGTCTACGCCGGCGCCCGAGGCAGGGCCATCCCCCGAGGACGGCCCTGCGCCCGCAAGCGAGTCCGATGCCGTGGCCGAGCCCGCCGCCCAGTCGCAAAGCACGCCCGCGCCGTCGCACTTTTCGACGCCCGAGCCTATAGACGTCAGCCCGCAAGACGACGAGTCGACCGCCCGCATGTCCGAGGAGCCCGACTCCCCGGACACCGGCGATTCCGAATCAAACGCCGAGACCGACACCGTCTCTCCCGGTGACACCGCCGAAATCGACGTTGCCGCCGTTGAGGCCAAGCTCAAAGACCCCGGCTCGACCATGAGCTTTGAACCCCTGACCGAGGAGCGCATCGAGACCGACTCGACCTATGATGCCGGTACCACCACGCAACTCATGTGGGGCGCCCGCTCCGACGTTGGCTGCGTGCGCCCGCACAATGAGGATTCCTACCTGGTGCAGTCGCCGCTCTTTTGCGTATGCGACGGCATGGGCGGTCACGCCGCCGGCGAGGTAGCCTCTTCCATCGCCGTCGAGACTATTGCCAAGACGGCCCCGCAGTCCGCCGACGCAGCGCGCCTGGCCGCAGCCGTCGAGGCAGCCAACGCCGCCGTAATCGAGGCGGCCCTGAACGGCCTGGGCAAGCCCGGCATGGGCTGCACAGCCACCTGCGCCTATATCGAAAACGACACGCTCGCCATCGCCCACGTGGGCGACTCTCGCGCCTACCTGCTCCACGAGGGCACGCTCATCCGCGTGACCCGCGACCACTCCTACGTGGAGGAGCTCGTGGACGCTGGCGAGATCACGGCAGACGAGGCTCGCGTCCACCCCAACCGTTCGGTCATCACCCGCGCACTGGGCTCGGACCCCGCCATGTATGCCGACCACTTCACTCTGCATATCGAGGAAGGCGACCGCCTGATCCTGTGCTCCGACGGCCTCTCGAGCATGATTCCCGATAGCGATATCGAGAACATCGCCACGCAGTCCTCAACCGCGCAAATCTGCGTCGACAACCTAGTGGACGCGGCGCTTGCTGCCGGCGGCCACGACAACGTGACCGTAGTAGTCGTTGACCTGGTTGACGATGGCGTTATGCGCGAGGCGCAGCGCGTGCGTCGCCGCAACGTTACTATCGCCGCCATTCTGGCCCTCGTCTTTGTGCTGGCAGCTGGCATCTGGGCCTACACGGGTGTCACCGGCTCGTACTACCTGGGTACCTACCAGGGCAATGTCGCCGTCTGGCGCGGCCTGCCCGGCAAGCCGCTCGGACTCAAGCTCCACTGGCTCGAAAGCGAAACCAGCATCAAGCTATCCGACCTGCCCGAAGACACGCAAAACCGCCTCAAGGCGGGCATTCCGCAAACAAGTGTCGACGATGCGCAGGACACGATATCCAAGTACCGCCACCAGATCGACGAGGAGCAGACCCGCCAGGTGATCGACGCGCAAACGATTCGCGACAACACCAATCAGGGATCGACCTCCGAATCAGATTCCGAGAAAACCGCCGAACAGTCCGCCGAGGCCGAAGCCTCCGATAAGAATTAGAAAGGGAGTGCCGCTTATGAGTCGCCGCAACACCGAGCTGCTCTTGCTCATCGCCTCGGCGTTCCCTGTCATCCTGCTGTATGCGATGTACGTCCTCACCGCGGGCGCTGCCATCTCCTTTGAGACGCTCGCCGTACCGATCGGCCTCTTTGCCGCCTTCGCCGCGGCACATATCGCCGTGCGCATCTTGGCGCCCGGCGCCGACCCCGCCATCCTACCCATCGTATTTATACTTTCGGGCATCGGCATCACGTTCGTGACGCGTCTCGCCCCCGCTCTCGCCATCTCACAGCTCATCATCCTGTTTGTCTCGGTGGCCCTGATGGTGGGAACGCTTGCACTGGTCAAAAACCTCGACGTGGTCATGCGCTACAAGTACACCTTTGGCATTATCGGCATCATCCTGCTGATGCTGCCCATCTTTATCGGCACCACGATCTCGGGCTCCAAGCTGTGGATTCGCATCGCGGGCTTTACCATCCAGCCTGGCGAGTTCGCCAAGGTCTTTATCGTGCTGTTCCTGGCCGGCTACTTGGCCGAGAACCGCGAGCTGCTCTCCATCTCCAACCGCAAGATCCTGGGCTTTAAGATCCCTCGTCTGCGACTGCTGCTGCCGCTGTTTGCCGTGTGGGGTGTGTGCCTGCTCGTCGTCGTCTTCGAACGCGACCTGGGTTCGGCCGTGCTGTTCTACACCATCTTCTTGCTGATGCTCTACGTTGCCACGGGGCGCTTTTCGTATGTCGTCATCGGCCTTGCGCTCTTAGCTGTCGGAGCCGTGGGCGCCTACAAGTTCCTATCGCACGTTCAGGTGCGTTTCCAGGTTTGGGTCGATCCGTTTAAGGACGCCCAGGGCCAGGGCTACCAGATCGTCCAGTCGCTCTTCTCGCTTGCCGATGGCGGTCTGGTCGGTGTTGGCATCGGCAACGGCATGGCCAACAACATCCCTGTCGTCGAGTCCGACTTTATCTTCTCGGCTATCGGCGAGGAGATGGGCCTTTTGGGCGGCGGCGCCGTGCTCATCCTGTTTATGCTCTTTGCCGTGCGTGGCCTCACCACAGCTGCCCGCGCTAAATCCGACCTCGCCGCCTTTAGCGCCACGGGTCTTACGGCAGCCATCAGCTTCCAGGCCTTTTTGATCGTGGGCGGCGTCACCCGCCTGATCCCGCTGACCGGCGTCACCCTGCCCTTTATGAGCCAGGGCGGCTCCTCGCTGCTGGCGAGCTTTATCATCGTCGCGCTCCTGCTGCGCGCCGGTGACGAGGCTACCGGACGCGAGGCCGAGCTTACCGGCACCGGCACCATGGCCGCCATCACCGATGATCAGGTCGCATCTGCCGCCGCCCCGACGGGCACGCGCTTTGCCACCTCGTCTTCCTACGGCAGCGGCAGCCATTCCGTCGGCTCGCGCATGCGACGTCGCCTGCTCGACACGCCTGAATCCGGTGTGCTCGGCCGCGTTGCGCTCGCCAACCGTCTAACCCGCGCGGTGCTCGCCTTTACGGCGCTGTTCGCCATCCTTATCGGCAACCTCACCTATGTCCAGGTCATTAAGGCCAAGGACTATCAGGACATGCCGACCAACAACCACACCATCGCCCGCTCCAAGTACATCCAGCGCGGCTCCATCATCACGTCCGACGGCGTGACGCTGGCCGAGTCGCTGCAGCAGGAGGACGGCACCTACGTACGCTCCTACCCCAACGGTAACCTGGCAGCGCACGTGGTTGGCTACGTGAGCCAGCAGTATGGCACCACCGCCATCGAGAGCGTCATGAACGACACGCTCACCGGTTCTAAGGACTACTCCAGCTGGAACAATGCCATCGCGTCGCTCGCGGGCCAGACCCAGCCGGGCAACACCGCCAAGCTCACCATCGACTCGCGTATCCAGACGGCGGCCGAGCAGGCACTCAAGGGCTTTAAGGGCGCTGTAGTGGTCATCGACCCGCGTACCGGCGCGGTGCTCGCATGTGCCAGCTCGCCCACCTACGACAACACCAACATCGATGCCCTGCTGCAGACGGGCGGCGGCGAGGACGGCTCCATGTACAATCGCGCCATGGACGCGCTGTACACGCCGGGCTCCACGTTTAAGGTCGTTACGCTTTCCGCGGCACTCGAGACCGGTACCGCCAGCCTGACCAGCACCTACCAGGCGCCCGGCTCCATGGACATCGGCAACGCACCGGTCACCAACTCTGCCAACGAGAGCTACGGCACCATCAGCCTGCAGCAGGCCTTTGCCGTGTCCTCCAACGTCGTCTTCGGCCAGGTGGCAAACGAAGTTGGCGCAAACACGCTCGTACAGTTTGCCAACGCCTTTGGCTACGGCCAAAAGCTCGGCCAGGACCTGACCTCCGCGGCCTCCATCATGGCCGACCCGTCGCTCATGACCGAGTGGGAGACCGCCTGGGCCGGCGCCGGCCAGCCTGTCGGCATGGACCACACGCCCGGCCCGCAGACCACCGTCATGCAAAACGCCGTGATTGCCGCCGCCATCGCTAACAGTGGCGTGGTCATGGACCCGTACTTTGTAGCCCAGGTACTCGCCCCGGACGGAACCGTGGTCAAGACCACGCAGTCCCGCTCGCTGGGGCAGGCCGTCAGCTCCGCCACGGCCGACCAGGTCAAGCAGGCTATGCTCGCGGTTGTCCAGTCCGGTACCGGTACCGATGCCCAGATTCCGGGCGTCAAGGTCGCCGGCAAAACCGGTTCGGCCGAGACCGGCGGCACCAACGTCAACTCGATGTTCGTTGGCTTTGCACCTTACGATTCACCCACGGTCGCTATCTCGGTGGCCTTGGAGGATTTCGACAAGCATGACGTCGAGGCCGCCAAGATCGCCGGTATCGTCCTGACCGCGGCGCTTGCCGCACAGGGAGCGTGATGCCCATGATTGAATCGGACACCCGAGGCGCGCCGCGGCCGAAGAGTTAGCGGCAACGCGCCACACGGCCCCAGCGGCCACATCGTAGGTACTACACACATCGTTGAGCGAATAGTTATGTTAGGAGCAGGAATGGAACAGAGGGTCCTCGGGGGAAGATACCTCCTCAAGGATAAGGTGGGAACAGGCGGCATGGCGACCGTCTACCGTGCACAGGACCAGGTCCTCGACCGCACGGTAGCCGTCAAGATCATGCTGCCGCAGTATGCTGGCGACGCAACCTTCGCCGCACGCTTTAAGCAGGAGGCCCAGGCAGCAGCCGGTCTCTCCTCCCCCTATATCGTGGGCGTCTACGATTGGGGCAAGGACGGCGACACCTATTACATCGTCATGGAGTACCTGCGCGGCACCGACCTTAAGAGCGGCATCAAGAGCCACGGCGCCCTCGATCCCAAGAAGGTCGCCCAGATCGGCTCGCAGATCAGCTCTGCGCTTTCGGTCGCCCACAAGCACGAGATCATCCACCGCGACATTAAGCCGCAGAACATCATGGTGCTGCCCGACGGCAACATCAAGGTGATGGACTTTGGCATCGCGCGCGCCAAGAACAGCCACCTCACGCAAGACAACAACGTGCTGGGAACCGCCCACTACGTCAGCCCCGAGCAGACCCGCGGTCAGGACCTCGGCCCCACCTCGGATATCTACTCGCTGGGCGTCGTGATGTATGAGTGCGCCACCGGCCGCGTTCCCTTTGACGGTGACGACGCTATCTCAGTCGCACTCAAGCAGGTCAACGAGCTGCCTATTCCGCCGAGCCAGATCAACTCCGGTGTCGACGCCGACCTTGAGCGCATCATCCTCAAGTGCATGGAGAAGGATCCGGCAAACCGCTTCCAGACCGCCGACGAGCTGCGTCAGGTGCTCAACAGCTACCTGTCGGGCCGTGCCGTCAACGTCTCGGAGCCCACGCGCATCATCGGTGCCCCCGGTGAGCTGTGCGCCACCAAGACTCGCGAGCTTTCCGATCAGACGCGCGCCATGGTGCGTCCCGTCTCGGGCGTGAGCGGCCAAAATACCGCCCGTAGCTCGGTTTCGGGCTCCACCGGCTCCTACGAGGTCGAAGAGCCCAAATCCAACAAGAACAAAATCATCGCCGCCGTGGTTGCAGCCGTTGCCGTCATCGGCATCGTGGTGGCCTTTGCCACAGGACTCTTTGGCGGCGAGCAGGTCACCGTGCCCGACGTGCTGGGCAAGGACCAGCAGACTGCCGTCGAGCTGATCAAGGAAGCCGGCCTCGAGGTCGGCACCATCGACCAAAGCTACAATGACGATGTCGACGAGGGCAAGGTCGCCGAGCAGACGCCCAACGGCAACACCAAGAAGGCCAAGGGCACCAAGGTGAACCTGGTAATCTCCAAGGGCCCCAAGCCCTCCGAGAAGGTTGAGGTTCCCCATCTTGTCGGCCTGACCAAGGACCAGGCAGAAGCCGCGCTGGCAAGCGTTGGCCTGAAGGGCAACGCCTCCGAGGAGGCCAACGAGGCCGATGAGGGCCAGGTCTTTGAGCAGGGCACCGAAGCCGGTAAGGAAGTCGCGAAGGGCACGGCCATCTCGTACAAGGTCTCGAGCGGCCCGGATACCACGTCCGTCCCCGACCTGACCGACATGACCGAGGCCCAGGCGCGCAACGCCCTCGATATGGCAGGCTTTGGCGTCGACGTGAGCTACCAGGAGAACGACTCGGTTACCGAGGGCACCGTGATCAGCTGGAACCCCAGCGGCAAGCAGAAGCCCGGCGCCACGATTACCGTCGTCATTGCCAAGAAGTCCGGCAAGGCCACCGTCCCGGGCAACCTGTACGGCAAGAGCATTTCCGCCGCCGTTACCGCGCTCAACAACGCCGGTTTCTATAACATCGGCTTCTGTGACCAGAACGGCAATCCCGTGAGCGGTAACGAGGATGCCACCGTTACGGGCGTCTCCCCCACCGGCAAGCAGTCCACCGACAGCACGATCACGCTAACAGTCGCACTTTCTGGCTCGGGTTCGGGCTCTGGCTCGGGCACGGGTGACGATTCCGGTACGACCAACTAGTCGCCACCCCACCGCTCATCACGGCTCTCGCCGCAAACATATTCGCTCACAGGCGCCCGCTTGCTCCCCCAGCAAGCGGGCGCTTCGTTTTTGACATGGCATTGAACCAGAAGAACCCGGCACCGTAGCGGTACCGGGCTCGATATTCCTCTGGTGCCCCCGGGCGGATTCGAAAACTCCCCCGCGGGGAAATTGGTGACGCGGGTGTCGACGGCTCGAATCCGCCGGCAGCTCCCACAAACCAGAAACGGCGCCGCTCTCGCGACGCCGTCATAATCTTCTGGTGCCCCCGGGCGGATTCGAACCGTCGACACCCGCTTTAGGAGAGCGGTGCTCTATCCCCTGAGCTACGGAGGCATGTTGTACTAGTGTAGCAGATTTACTGCATCGCAATACGTCGCATGACTAGACTTCGAAGTTGCGGTGGAATAGTTCCTGTCTGAAGCATCTAAAGCCGTATTTAGGAACTATTTCACCGCAAATTGTGAAGAGCTAGTTGCCTTTGTGGAAGAGGTTTTTGATGACGGAAGGGATGCTCTTGGCGCCCTTGGCCGTCACATCGATAAAGTCGGGCGAACGCACAAGCTTATCCTCGTCGACGTACTTGCGGACCGCGCGCAACGTCTCTTTGTCGTCGCGCGTCGAAAACGTAAAGTGACCGTTGTCCTTGGTGAAGATGGCAAAACGCGTGATCTTCTTGGTGCCGCGTAAAACCTCGGCGGCAATATAGTCGACCTCGTCCCACGGGATTTGAATATAATCCTCGGGATTGCGCTCGTTATAGTACTCAAACGCCTTATTGCCCACCATCACGTTACCGTGACTGGTAAGCCCCATCAGGCAGGTTGCCGGCGTTGCCAGATCGACCGTGCTGTTCTGAGATTGCGCCATGCGCGCCTCGCCCTCCAAATAAAACAATCGGACCGCATCCAGTGTACCCACCGGGTGCGGTCCGTTTCAATGGCTCAAAAGCCCTTGCCTAGCAACTCTCGGTCTTAAGCCGAAGCGTGCTTACATGAAGCCGCAGAAGCGACCGATGATGCCGACGGCGAAGAGAGCCAGGATGATGACGATCGGGCTGACCTTCTTCTTGAGGAGCTTGCAGACCAGCAGGGTCAGGCACACGGCGGCAAGGCCGGGGATGAGCTGATCGAGGTTGGCCTGAAGCGTGGTGACCTTCATCTGATCAAGGGCGGTAGCACCGACGGAGTTGTACATCGTCAGCGCTTCCTTGATACCCTCGGAACCGGAGGGCAGGCTAGCCCAGTCGATAAAGGCGCCAGCAGACTGCTTGACCGTGGAGACGATCGGGGTGAAGGAAATGGACACCCAGCGCTCGACCAGGGCGCCGATGATGAACATACCCAGGATGGAAGCGCCCTCGGTGACCTTGCCCATCAGACCACCGGAGAGGTCCTTGGCGATGGAGGAGCCGACCTTGTAGCCAAACTCCTGCGTGTACCACAGGAAAGCGTAACGGATGATGTTCCACGCGAAGAAGAACAGCAGCGGACCGACGATGCTGCCGGACATGGCCAGGGAAGCGCCCAGAGCGCCCAGAATCGGGCGAAGGGTGAACCAGAAGACGGGGTCGCCGACGCCGGCGAGCGGGCCCATCATACCGACCTTGACGCCCTGAATGGCGACGTCGTCAATCGGGGCACCGTTGGCGCGCTCCTCCTCGAGGGCGAGGGTAACGCCAATGACGGGGGCGGAAACATAGGGGTGGGTGTTATAGAACTCCAGGTGGCGCTTAAGAGCGGCAATCTGGTCATCCTTGCTGGTGTAGAGCTTCTTGATCGCAGGGATCATTGCGAAGCACCAGCCGCCGTTCTGCATACGCTCGTAGTTCCACGAGCCCTGAAGGAACTGATGACGGAAGCAAACCTTCTTGCGGTCAGCCTTGGTGAGCTGAATCTTGTTCTCTGCCATATGTATCACTCCCCTCCTACTCGTAATCGTTCAGAATGTCGCCGAGCGGGTCGCCGGAGCCACCGCCCATGCCGCCACCCTGCTTGGCCAGATCCTTAAGGCCAAGGTAGATGAGGGCAAGGGAGATGCCGATGAGACCAAGGGCGATCAGCGTGAGCTGAGGGATGGCAGCAAGGACAAAGCCGAGGACGAAGAACGGCCAGGTCTCCTTGGTGGCCATCATGTTGATGACCATGGCGTAACCGACGGAAGCGACCATGCCGCCGCCGACAGCCATGCCGCCGGACAGCCAGTCGGGCATAGCGTTAAGCGCGTTGGTAACGGCCTCGGCCGGGATGACGCACAGAAGCACTGCCGGGATGGCGATACGAAGGCCCTGCATGAGGATGGCAGCATACTGCCAGCGCTCGATGCCGGAGAAGTCGCCCTTCTCGGCGCAACCGTCCATGGCGTGAGCGATAGCGGTAGCAATGGTACGGCAGATCATGGTCAGGAACAGACCAGCGACCGACAGCGGAACGGCGACGGCGATAGCGGTGGTAACGGCCTTGGCCGAATCGGTGGCGCCACCGTTGAGGGCGAGCACCATGATGATCGAAGAAGCGACCGAGGCCAGAGCGGCGTCAGGCGCGACAGCGGCGCCGACGTTAGCCCAGCCAAGGGCCATCATCTGGAGCGAACCGCCCAGGAGGATGCCCTCCTGAAGGTGACCGGTTACGAGACCGATAAGCGTGCATGCCACGAGCGGCTGATGGAACTGGAACTCATCCAGAATGCCTTCCATACCGGCAAGCAACGCGACAATCGCAACAAGCAGAATAGTGATTGCAGACATGTATCGGACCCTCCTTTACTATGCTTGAGCGGCCAGTTCGGCCTTAGCTTTCTTCAACATGGCGTCGAGATCCTCGGAGGAATCCGAAGGAACCTTGCGGACCTCGAACTTGACGCCCTTGGCCTTGAGGGCCTCGAGAGTCTTGACGTCGTCATCGCCCATAGCGACGGCGTTGGTGACGACGACCTTGCCCTTGGAGTGAGCCATGGAACCGATGTTGACTTCCTTGATGTCGACGCCGGCCTCGATGGCCTTGAGCAGATCCTGCGGGTTCTCGAAGAGCAGCATGGCCTTGGTGTCACCAAAGCGCGTGTCCTTGACGACCTCGGCCATCTTCTTGATGGGCACGACGTTGGCATGGACTCCCGGAGGGGCAGCCTGCTCGATCATGGTCTTGCGGAGCTCGTCGTGAGCAACGCCGTCGGAAACCACGATGATGCGGTTGGGGTTGATCTGCTTGGTCCACGTGGTGGCCACCTGGCCATGAAGCAGACGGGTGTCGATACGGACGTGGGCGATCTTGATGTGCCCATCGCCGATGACCGTTCCCGGAGGGATGGCGCCTGCAGGAGCAGCGGCGGCCGCAGCCGGCTTCTTCTCCTCGGGCTCCAGAGACTCGGGCTTGACACGCACGCCAGCCTTAGCCTCAGTCACGAGATGTTTTGCGATCGCATGTGCAGTGTTCTTTGCGTCAAAGCGCTGCGAATATGCCTCGATGAGCATAGGCAGGTTGACACCGGTGACGATAGCCCAGGAATCGTGGCCCTCGATGAGCCCGCTGATCTGGTTGAACGGCGTGCCGCCCCACAGATCAACGAGGAAGAGCACCTGCTCCTGGTCCTCGAAGGAAGCGACTGCTTCCTCGACCTTGGCACGGAAATCGTCGGGGCCCATGCTCGGCTCGAGCGAGACCACGGCAACAGACGGCTGATCGCCAAAGACCATCGAGCCCGTCTGCTTGATTCCAGCTGCCAAGTCCCCGTGGCTAGCAAGAACAATACTTACCATCACATAACCTCCTTTTTGTCTACGTATTTCCTACACGACATGAAAGGAGTATACCTGTTTGGATTGTGGAATTATAGCTAAATTCGCAAAAGGTTGGATTATTTGTTTAAACGTCTAAGTTTGTTACAAATTGATTACGTTACTGCTTTTTGACTCATTACACGACAAGGCGTCGCTCATCAAGCTATGTATTTTATAGATACAAGCAAGCTGTTCATTAATATCGATATTAAGCAAGTGCGAATGTGCTCGTACTGTCACTATTTTGTTTAAACAGACATGGCTTGACTATTTTCGTGACTTATGGTCTATGAAACCACTCAAAATAGTTGCGGTGGAATAGTTCTTGTTTAAGAGCCAGAAGGCTGAATTTAGGAACTATTTCACCGCAACTTATAGGGAATCCTAGGCGATGTGGAGGGGGTTGGCGGCGTCGACGGCGTCGGGGACGTCGGAGAGGCCGTCAGGAGCAGCGTCTGCCGGGTCCTCGTCGGGGGTCTCGATCTGTTTGATCATGACCTCTTGGCCCTGCAGCAGGTATGTCTCGCCGCTACCGCAATGGGGACAGGTCTTGCCGTGCTCGACCGTCGCGTAGTCGCGGCCGCACGCCTCGCAATGTGTCACGGCCTCGACGGGCTCCACGATAAGCTCCGCGCCCTGCGCGATAGGCTTTTTATCTGCTGCCCAGCGCCAAGCGTCGAGTAGCAAGTCGGGAACGACGCCCGAGACCTCGCCCAGCAGCAGCGTGACGCTCGAAACGCGACGCACGCCATTGGCGCGCGCCACGTTCTCGACATCGCGAATGATGTGATAGACGATCCCCAATTCATGCACTTTTTCTTCCGCCGTTCCCGTTATGGCTACTTACTTGCGACCGAACTTAATCTTGATGGCGCGCTTGAGCGCGTACTTGCCCAGGCTTGGGAGCTTTTGCTCGTATTTGACCATCGTGGAGCACTCGGGGCGGTCGCGATACAGATGGATAGCGTCAAACGCGCACTTGGTGGTGCACAGGCCGCAGCCGATGCACTTGTTAGGGTCGACGATCGAGGCGCCGCAGCCCAGGCAGCGGGCGGTCTCGGCGCGCACCTGCTCCTCGGTAAAGGTCTCAACATACTCGCTAAACGGCGCAGCCTTCTCGCGTTCGCGGTCCACATGCGCAACCTCGCGGCTCGCGTTGTCGTAGCTCTCGAGCACAACGTCGTCGCGGTCGAGCGCGGTGTAGCGGCGCTGATTGCGGCCGATGGTGAGCGTGGAGCCCGGCTGCACAAAGCGATGGATGGACACCGCGGCCTCGTGGCCGGCGGCGATAGCGTCGATGGCAAAGCTGGGGCCGGTGTAGACGTCGCCGCCCACAAAGATGTCGGGTTCGGCGGTCTGGTAAGTCTGGGGATCGGCAAGGGCACCCTGGCCGCGGCCGAGCTCCACCTTGGAGCCAGCCAGCAGGTCGCCCCACACAATGGACTGGCCAATCGACATGACGACACGGTCGGCATCGACACGGCGCAGATCGTTCTCGTCGTACTCGGGCGCAAAACGGCCCTCGTCGTCAAAGACACGCGTGCAGCGCTTGAAGGTGATGCCGCACACGCGACCGGCCTCGTCCAGGTGAATCTCCTTGGGGCCCCATCCGCAGCTGATGTGCGCGCCATCCTCAATGGCCTCGCGACGCTCCTCCTCGCTGGCAGGCATCTGGGCATCGCTCTCCAGGCAGAACATCTCAACGTGCTCGGAACCCAGACGGCAGGCGTTGCGCGCGACATCGATAGCCACGTTGCCGCCGCCCACCACAATGGTGCGGCCGGACAGGGAATCGATCTTGCCGCTGTTAACCTCGCGAAGGAAGTCGACGGCCACGGTCACGTCCTCGGCACCCTCGCCCGGAATGCCCGCAAGGCGGCCGCCCTGGCAGCCAATGGCAACGTAGAAGGCCTTAAAGCCCTGCGCGCGCAGCTCGTCGAGCGTCACATCGCGACCGACCTCCACGCCATAGCGGAACTCGGCACCCATCAGGCGAATAACTTCGACCTCGGCCTCGATAACGTCCTTCTCCAGCTTAAAGCTGGGAATGCCATAGGTGAGCATGCCGCCCGGGCGCTCGTTCTTCTCGAACACGACGGGCTTGTAGCCCTTCTCGGCCAGATAGAAGGCACAGGACAGACCGGCCGGGCCGGCACCGATGATGGCGATCTTCTGATCGAAGCCGCCGGCGCGCGTCGGCGTCACCACGGGTGGGACATAGCGGGTCGCGGCATCAAGATCGCGCTGGGCGATAAACTTCTTGACCTCGTCGATAGCCACGGCGGCGTCCACACGGCCACGGGTGCAGGCATCCTCACAGCGGCGGTTGCACACACGGCCGCAGATAGCGGGCAGCGGGTTCTCGCGCTTGATGAGCGCCAGCGCCTCGTCATAGCGGCCCTGCGCCGCGAGCTTTAAGTAGCCCTGGACGGCAACGTGCGCGGGGCAAGCCGTCTTGCAGGGCGCGGTGCCGGACTCGTGCGTCTCGATACGGTTATCGTTGCGGTAGTTGGGCGACCACTTGGTGTGGTCCCACTTGGTGGCATCGGGCAGCTCCTGGCGCGGATACTCGGGCACCTGTCCGCCGGCCTTTTTGCTGCAGAGCTTCTGGCCGAGCTTGGCGGCACCGGCCGGGCACACCTCAACGCAGCGACCGCAGGCCACGCACTTGTCCTTCTCGACCTTGGCGACATAGGCCGAGCGCGACAGGTTGGGCGTGTTGAACAGCTGCGAGGTGCGCAGGGCATAGCACACGTTGACGTTGCAGTTGCAGATGGCGAAGATCTTGTTCTCGCCGTCGATGTTGGTGATCTGGTGCACAAAGCCGTTGTCCTCGGCCTGGCGCAGGATGTCGTAAACCTCGTCGCGCGTCACGTAATGGCCGCGGTCGGTCTCGACCACGTAGCCGGCCATATCACCCACGGCGATACACCAATCGGCCGGGTCGTCGGCGCAGCCCTCACCCATCACGCGACGGCTCGCGCGGCAGCTGCAGGTGCTAGCGGCATACTTACCCTCGTATTTGTCGAGCCAGTGCTCGATATGCTCGATCGGCACCGAGGTGCTCGCGGCGTCGATGGCCTTCTCGACCGGAATGACGTGCATGCCGATGCCGGCGCCTCCGGGCGGCACCATCGGCGTGGCCTTGGACAGCGGTCCCTTGGACGCCTGCTCAAAGAACTTGGCATAGACCGGGTGCTCCTCGAGCTGGCTCACGCGCATGTTGAGGAACTCAGCGGAACCCGGCACCAGCATGGGCAGCACCCACTGCTTGGCGCGCTCGGGGTTTTCCCAGTTGTACTCGAGCAGACCCGTGTAGCTCATGTCGTCGAGCATCTTCTCGATATCGGCCTCGGGCATGCCGGTGAGCTTGGCCATCTCGGGCAGCGTATAGGGACGGCGCATCTTCATCTTGCAGAGCACTTCGGCCTGCTCGTCGGTCGCGGCCTCGGCAAACGACCAGTACTCGTAGCCCAACAGCTCGTCGCGATGCAGCAGACGGTTGGTGCAGTGCTCGCACAGCTTGACGATGGCCTCGCGCGGATGCTCCGGCAGCGGCGGCACGAACTCCGAACCGATGTCGGGCTCGGTGTAGCTAATCCCCGGTCCGTTGAGAATCATGGTTGTCCCTTCTCTTGCCACAGCCCGACGAGGCCGCAGCGCCCCTCTTTTTTTGCAGGCCGGGCATGCCCCATGCCGTTCACCCGCCATTGTTGACATTGTGTCAAAAATAGTATTGACGAACCGTCAACAATATTCAAGACTGTTAGGTGAACGGTCAGGCAAAAGAGGATGAAAGGCGGCAAAACATGGGCAACAACACAGCAGATACCTCTGTGGCCGATGCCGTCCCCGCGCCCGACAGCACGGCCAAACGTCTGACGGGCGACGAACGCCGTCGCGAGATCCTCGATGCCGTGCGCACCGTAAGCTCCGAGCTGGGCGTGTCCCACCTATCGGTATCGGCCGTGACCAAGCGAGCCGGCTGCACGCGTTCATTGTTCTACCATTACTTCGCCGACATGGACGCCGCCGTCACCGCCGTCATGGACGAGGCGATCGACGGTTTTATCTCCGAGCTCGAGCAGTGGAATGCCAACCGCACCGTCGGCGATATCGAGGGCGCGCTCGACACTGTCGCCCCGCTCTTTAAGCGCCTGGTCGCCAGCGGCCACGAGCTGCCGAGTACCCTGACCTCGAGCAGCGGCGCGCTCTACGGCGGCTTTCTGCACAACGTGGTTCAGCGCGTGGCTCAGTACATCTGCGACACCACCGTGGTTGATTTTGTCGCCCATCACGAGCTGCGCATCGACCATGTCTACGAGACGTTCTACACCCTCATCATGGGGTTGTTGATGTATATCCGCACGCACCCCGATGTGCCCGACGAGACGGTCAAGGAAATCATCGCCTCGACACTCCACATCGAGGGCTATACCGCCAAGTATCCGGAGCGCAAGCCCCAGAACTGACGACATTTGGCCAAACTGCCCGCGATCGGAAGAGGGGCCGCGGGCGTGTGAAAGGAGAGCAGCATGCTGTTCGATGTTTGGGGTAGCGATACCCTTATCCACTGGGCCGGCTGGGCCATGGTCTTTATTGGCCTGATCGTGCTCAACGAGGTCGGCCGCCGCACCAAGCTCGGCGCGGCCATCATCTTTGGCGTGGCTCCGCTGGCCATGACCATCTACTGCGTCGCCATCGCCGTCGGCGTTTCGCAGGGTGCCGAGTGGGCGCTCACCAACCCCACCCATGTGTACCAGAACAGCTGGTTCCACTACGCCAAGGTGTACGCGGCGCTGGCCGGTTGCTGGGGCTTCATCGCCATTAAGTACCAGTGGGGAAAGATCGGCAAGGCGCATTGGTTCCGCGCATGGCCGTTTGTGATCGTCGCCATCAACATCTTGATCGCCGTCGTGTCCGACTTCGAGAGCGCCTATCACTTCTTTGTCCTGGGCGAGTCCACCTGGGTCACCTCCGAAGGTGCCACGCAGCTGGCCGGCTGGAACAACGTGTTCAACGGCATCGCCGGTATCATCAACATCTTCTGCATGACCGGTTGGTGGAGCGTCTACGCCTCCGAGGACAAGACCGATATGCTGTGGCCCGACATGACCTGGGTCTACATCATCGCCTACGATATCTGGAACTTCTGCTACACCTACAACTGCCTGCCCACCCACTCCTGGTTCTGCGGCTTTGCGCTGCTGCTGGCGCCCACCGTCGCCGCCTTTATCTGGAACAAGGGCGGCTGGATCCAGAACCGCGCCTTTACGCTGGCCATTTGGTGCATGTTTGCCCAGGTGTTCCCGTACTTCCAGGAGGAGTCCATCTTTGTAACCCACTCCACGCTCGACCCCGGCGCCGCTACCGCGGTCTCGATCGCTGCGCTGATCGCCAACGTCGCCGCGATCATCTACATCGCCTACCGCGCCAAGAAGCTCGGCCGCAATCCCTACAAGCAGGATGTCTTTGAGGGCACCAGCGATTGGGAGAAGGCCACTGCCCGCCGCGCCAAGGTTGATTACGCGCACGCCGAGTAACGTGCCTGGCGCAGACATCGCTTGAGCGCGAAGCAGCATAGCCGGCTCCGCGCAACTCAACGCATTGCAGAGCCCCCGGAATGTGATTCGTTCGCGTTCCGGGGGCCTTTTGCTGCCGCGAGGATGCGGCCGAACGATGCGCTCAGGTTAAATCAAATCTTATATTTCATACGCGCTTTATATGGCTCCATTTTTGGGTACAGTGTTGAGCCGATATTGAGCTTGGGGGGATATATGAAAGATGAGACGATGGGCCAAGAGGATGCGGCCCAAGATGCAGAAGCGTGTGCCGAGGCCCTGGAGAGCCTAGACCAGATCGCACTGGCCGAGATTGCGTTTGACGATTCGAGCGTTGATGTGCGGGATGAGCCGGAAATCGAGGCGCAGCCCGATGATCAGGATGCAAAAGACGATGGCGCCGCGCCCACCGAGGACGAGGCGGGGCACGAGGAATCCGAATGCGAGGCCGACGACCAGCCCGAATCCGACACGAGCGAGGAAACCATCTTGCTCGACAGCTTGCCGGCCGAAGATTCGCTGACCCGCGAGCTTCCCGGCCTGGGCTCCGCGCCTGCCGTGGACGAGACCATCGCCATGGGCGATATTCCCCTACCGTCCGTTCCTTCGGCACGCGAAGCCGAGGTTCGTCATCGTAAGATGCCGCCCAAGCGTCGCAACCTGATGGTTGCCGGCGTTGTGGCCGTCGCGCTCGTCGCCGGCGGCGCAGGCTATGCTGCCTGGAACGGATATCAGCAAGAGCAGGCTGCCGCTGTCGCCGCCAGTGCACACACGATGATGTCGGTGCAGATTGGCGTGCATGCCGCGGGCCTCGACTGCTCAACTGGCTCCAAGATTCCCGTACAGGTGAGCGGGCAGGATTCCGACGGTTCTTCCGTGAGCGAAACGCTCTACGTTGACGAGCATGGTCGCGGCATTAAGCTGCTGCCCGGCGACTATACGCTCTCCATCGCTGGGTCCCCCATCGCAGCCGACGGTACCATTTACACCGTGCCGACCACCAAGGCGCAGGTCACCATTAAGAGCGATGGGCAGGATTTGAGTGCCCAGGCCACCTTTAAGCTCAAGGTGCCTTCGGCCGACACGGTGACTGACGACCAGATCAATGCCGCCGCCAAGTATGCCGCGGAAGGCGGGGTGAACTCCGCCGCGGTCGCAAAGGTGCTCCAGCAGGCGGCAACCGCGCGCCGTGACGCCGCCGTCAACGCCGTGAGCTCCCGCGAGGCACAGGCGGCCCGCGACGCCGATGCTCGACATAAGGCAACGGACCTGTATCAGCTCGATATTCCCGTTGAGTGGTACGGCAAAGTCGCGACTTGGCAAAACGGCAGCACGCTGTGCATCTATCTTGCCGGCGACACGAGCACGCCGCTTGTGACGCTTGTCCCGGTGCGCGACGGCGAGAGCTTTACGCCCGATGAGGGCGACGCGGTTTTGGGTGCGGCAAACCTCGGCAACGGCTACACCGTCTACGCCAGCGGCCCCGTCTATCCGTACGTGGTGCCCCAGACCATCAACGGACGGACGCAAGACCCCGTGTCGACCTACCCCATGGATACGGCGATTGAGCTTGTCGAGCTCACGACCGGCAACCGCTACACCTATAGCCAGATCAAGAACGTGCTGGTCGGCAAAGACGGCAAGGCCGACGCCGCCACCAAGCTCGAATGCGACTACCTCGCCCAGATTCTGATGCCGAGCATCAAAGCCCAAGACTAGCCGGGCGCATCATGGTGCTCCCCAACCGTGATAAAGGGGCCAGGAGGTCCTGGCCCCACAGATCCGTAGATGATTAGGCAAGGAGCCACTTCCATGCGGGCACAACGTGTACCGCACCGTGCTCGCATGGAATATCGGCCTGCTCATCCATGGTAACGATTGCCGACTCGCCAAGATCGAACTGGGCCATCGAGGCATCAAGCGCGGCAATTTCGCGCTCGCGCGTTTTCTCACTTGCCATATCCACACTCACCTGAATCAGGCTATAAGCCCGCATGAGAAGTGCGTCCCCAGCCACAAAGTCCACCTCATGGCTTTTGCTCTTCTCTTTGATCAGCAGGCGGCAGACCGAGCCGGTCCTCACCGCGGGAGTCCTTCTTCTTAGCGCATTGAACACTGCGGTCTCGAGCCTCTGGCCCTGGTCCAATGCTGATGCGGGAGAGAATGCTCCAAACATCGCAGGGTCGACAGCGTAGACCTTAGACGCAGACCGCATGTTATTTGCCAATGAACGCGTGAACTCCGGCACAGAAAATAACAGGTAGGCATCCTCATAATACTCAAGTAAATCGCTGAGCGAATTACGACTGACGGGTATCTGTCTGCTCTTGAACTCGTTGTACACTTTGTTCACTGACAGCTCTCGTCCCGAAGATGCCATACACCGCGTCAAGAACAGCGATGCCAGGCGAGGGTTCTTGACGTCGTAACGCTCAATGACGTCCATAGCGACCGTTCGCGAAGCATATTCCTGTAGCAGCTGAATCGCGTCTGCGGGCGTCTGCTCAAGCGTCGCGATGAATCCCCCTCGTTCAAGATATCCGATCAGATGATGTCGAAGCAGCGCTGCATCGCTTGGGGAAAAGGTCGCATCTGGCTCGAAAACGCTCCCCGTCTTATACCGAACGTATTCCGAAAAACTCAACGGAAAAAGCTCCCGTATAAGAGAACGACCCCTGAACTCGCTCTTAAGCTCTGAGGACAGCATCTTGGAAGAAGATCCCGTCACATAGACGGTCGCTTTCTCCGTATCGACTACACGCCGCAGAAACGCACCCCATTCGGGAATTTCCTGGATCTCGTCAAAGAAAATGTAAGCGCCCTCGGTTCGAGCAGCAGGATACAGCGCATAGAACGTGTCGAGCACGTCCGCCAGCAGCGATGACTCATACGGGCGCAAGCGCTCGTCCTCAAAATTAAAGTAAAGCATCCGGTCAAGCTCGACGCCCCGGCCCTGAAGCCGCTGCATCTCCTGATACAGGCGATACGTCTTTCCACAACGGCGGGCCCCCACAACCACATTTACGATGTTGTCGCGCTTTGGCTCCTGTGGGTTTTCCAGATCAAGGTCTCGCTCAAAGACCTGCGGAACCCCCTGCTGTTCAAAGTCCTTTATTTTCTGGGCGATCAAGTCGTTGAATGCCATGATTCTCCAATCTTGCTCTCTAGCTAATCAAAATTATACTGATTCTTGATTAATTAGAGAGCAAGATTGTGTGTAGCTTGATTAACACTTAAGCAAGTTTTATCACCGTTATTGCTCCGAAGGATATCGAGTGGCTAAGAGGACAACCGAGCTCGAATGCGACTCCCCGAGCAGTCAATTTGGGACGGGGCTTTTTTGACTGCCCTCCCCTGCAGAAAAATCCCTAACGCAGTTGCGGTGAAATAGGGACTGTTTTTGCTGGTCAAACCGCAAAACAATCCCTATTTCGCCGCAACTTATTGGTGGCCTTTTGGGTGGCACTCAGCGCCACGGGTCGGCTTCGAACATCGGCTCGCGCTCGGGGCGGCGATCGCTGTAGGGATCGTAGCCGTCGTCGTCCTCGTTCTCGGCACGGATATAGGGGTCGCGCGGCTTAGGCGCAGGCTTGGGTGCGGCATCGGTCGCCGGTGCATTCGTCTTGTTCTCGTCTTTCATCTGCATAGCTCCTTGCCATGTACTCATGTTCAACACCATCGATTGTCGCACGAAAAAGGGCGGCGGACCCAATTGGATCCGCCGCCCTTGGCGTTTAGAAACGGCTGGCAGATTTTAAGGCATGTCCCATAAATCTACTCGGCGTCGGGGACCTCGTAGGTGGCCGCCGGCGTGTTGTCGCACACGACGGTAAAGCCGCCGTCCTTGTCGGCATCGACCGTCACCTGATCGCCCTCGCGCACCGTGCCGTCGATGATGGCGGCGGCGATGGCATCCACGACCTCGCGCTGGACCAGACGCTTGAGCGGACGGGCACCGAACACGGGGTCCAGGCCGCCCACGGCGAGCATCTGCTTGGCCGCCGGGGTGATGGCAAGCGTCATGCGCTCCTTGGCCAGGCGTGCGCGGACGTCGGCAAGCTGGATGTCGACGATCTTCTCGATCTGCGCCATGCCGAGCGGATGGAACACCACGATATCGTCGATACGGTTGAGGAACTCGGGGCGGAAGGTCTGAGCCATGGCAGCGTCGACCTGATGGCGCATCTCCTCCTCGTCCTTACCGGACAGATCGGCGATGGCTTTGGAGCCCACGTTGGACGTCATGATGATGATCGTGTTCTTGAAGGACACCTGGCGACCCTGGCCATCGGTCAGACGGCCGTCGTCGAGCACCTGCAACAGCACGTTAAAGACATCCGGATGGGCCTTCTCCATCTCGTCGAGCAAGATCACGGAGTAGGGACGACGGCGCACGGCCTCGGTGAGCTGGCCGCCCTCGTCGTAACCCACGTATCCCGGGGGCGCACCGATCAGACGCTGGACGCTGAACTTCTCCATGTACTCGGACATATCGATACGCACGAGCGCGCGCTCGTCGTCGAACAGGCACTCGGCAAGCGCCTTGGCGAGCTCGGTCTTGCCCACGCCAGTGGGGCCCAGGAAGAAGAAGCTGCCGATGGGCTTGTCCGGATCGGAGAGGCCCGCACGGCTGCGACGCACAGCTGCGGCGACGGCGGAGACGGCCTCGTCCTGACCGATGACGCGCTTATGCAGCTCGCCCTCCAGGCCCTTCAGCTTGTCGAGCTCGCCCTGCATCATCTTGGACACGGGCACGCCGGTCCAGGCACTCACGACCTCGGCGATCTCGTCGGAGGTCACCTGCTCGTTGAGGCCCTCGCCGTCCTGCTGCTTTTGTGCCTCGAGCGCAGCCTCGGAATCCTGAATCTGCTGCTGCAGGCCCGGAATCACGGAGAAGCGCAGCTCGGACGCACGACCCAAATCGCCATTGCGCGTCGCGCGCTCCTCTTCGCTCTTGGCCTCGTCGAGCTGCCCCTTGAGCTCTTGCACGTGGTCGATGGCGTTCTTCTGGTTGAGCCAGCCGGCCTTTTGCACGTTAAGCTTTTCCTGGACCTCGGCAATCTCCTGGCGCAGGGCCTCCAGACGCTCCTTGGAGGCGTCATCGGTCTCTTTCATGAGCGCCTGTTCCTCGATCTGCAGCTGGGTGAGCTGACGCGTGGTGGCGTCGATCTCGACCGGCATGCTGTCGAGTTCCATGCGCAGGCGGCTCGCGGCCTCATCGACCAGGTCGATGGCCTTGTCGGGCAGGAAGCGGTCGGCGATGTAGCGATCGGAGAGGTCGGCGGCGGCCACGAGCGCGCTATCGGTGATGTGCACGCCGTGGAAGATCTCGTACTTCTCCTTGAGACCACGCAGGATCGAGATGGTGTCCTCGACGGTAGGCTCGCTCACCATAACGGTCTGGAAACGACGCGCGAGCGCCGCATCCTTCTCGATGTACTTGCGGTATTCGTCGAGCGTGGTCGCGCCGATCGCGTGCAGGTCGCCACGGGCGAGCGCCGGCTTGAGGATGTTGCCGGCGTCCATAGAACCCTCGGTGGCACCCGCGCCCACGATAGTGTGGAGCTCATCGATGAACAGGATGACCTTGCCCTCGGACTTCTGCACCTCCTTGAGCACGGCCTTTAAGCGGTCCTCGAACTCACCGCGGTACTTGGCACCGGCGACCAGCGCGCTCATGTCGAGCTCGATGAGGTCGCGGTCGCGCAGGGTGCTCGGCACGTCGCCGGCCACGATACGCTGGGCGATGCCCTCGACGATGGCCGTCTTGCCGACGCCCGGCTCGCCAATGAGCACGGGGTTGTTCTTGGTGCGGCGGGACAGGACCTGGATGGTACGACGGATCTCGTCGGTACGGCCGATGACAGGGTCTAGCTTGCCGGCGCGGGCCAGGTCGCAGATGTTGCGTCCGTACTGCTCCAGCGCCTCAAACTGGGTCTTGTCCTCGGCAGACGTCACGCGGTCATCGCCGCGCAGCTCCTCGTAGACTTGCTCGATGCGCTCCTTGGTGACGCCTGCGTCGCGCAGAACGCGGCCGGCCTCGCCCTTGTCCTCGGCAAGTGCCATCAGCAGATGCTCGGTCACCACAAAGCTGTCGCCCATCTTGGTGGCCTTCTTCTCGGCCTTCTCGATGACGCGGACGAGCTCATTGGAAAGACCCATCTGCTGGCCCTCGCCCGAAACCTTGGGCGCGTGGTCGATGGCATCTTGTGTGGAGCGTGCGAGCTGGGCCGGGTCAGCGCCGATGCGCTCGATGATCACGGAGATATTGCGCTCGCCGGCACCGAGCAGGGCGGACAGCAGGTGAATCGGCTCCACCGCGCCGGCCTGCGCGTCAGCAGCCGTGCTCATGGCGGTCTGCAGCGCCTCGCGCGACGTCATTGCTAGCTTATCGATTCTCATGGAATCACCTCTCTTGGGGTGGCCGCCCTACGGGGCGGCTTCACGTTGTTCGAGAAGTATTGTTGCCAGCTTTGCGCGATCTTATACATAAATCTAAGTCTCTATATATAAGATTTTCTGAGTGTTTAAGAGATAGGGGGCAGGCACGCTCACCCGCTGCGGCCTCGTCCCCTTACTATCTCAATCTGTAACATCTAGCGACTGTTTATAGCTCCAGATGTTATAGATTGAGACGAACAGAAAACACCCGGATCAAAAATCTAAATCTGTAACACCAGGCCCACTTTTAGCGGCCAAGATGTTACAGATCGAGACAGACCGAAAACCACCACAAAGAGGACAGGCACCTTTGTGGTGGTCGCGGTCTCTACTCCTTCGCCGAACCCATGCTTCCCGATTCGACGGTCCAGGGCATCTCATCCTCGAACAGCCATGTACGGGCAGACCCACTATCGCGTGCAGTCTGCGGGTCAGGCAAGCAGGTCTGTTTATAGGCATCTTGGATACACTGACCCATAAAATCGTTGAGCTCGGTCTGGTCGCCCTCCATGACATAGGCGACATCGCCGTCCATGATGTAGATGCCCGGACCCTCATTGTCCTCGTAGCCCGGATCGTACGAGACATCACATAACTTTGCGCCGTTTGCAGTGTCCAGCTCGATAGAAGAGTGGCATCCGCCAACCATGTCGTTCGCTTTTGCCCGATAGGACGCATATCCGTACCAACGCTTAAATGTTTTGCCCTTGAGTAGCTCGGACGTCCTATCGATCAGGCTTGTATCCGTGGTATAGCGCATGGCCCCAAGCTGAATACGCGGATAATTGCTAATACCCAGCACAGCCGGCTGCTCATCAAAATCAACGGTAATGGTCTCGGGCTTGTCGTCGCCGGTCAGAAGTTCGACAGATTGAGTCACAGGCTTGACCACCGGCTCCGTCACCGCAGCAGGTAGAAATGCCATACCGACAGCGCCCGCGCCAACCACAGCGATCGCAAGCGCCAAGACAATCAATCCAATACGGACAGAACGGCTCACGGCAAAACACCCCACAATGCAAACCTTCGCCACCCGCACTAATGATACCGCCAGCCAGCACTATTACCTAAAGGAGCCGCGCGCTCCTCACCACCACAAAGGGGACAGGCACCTTTGTGGTGGTTTTCGACGCTAACGGTCGACTATCTCGCGCCATGAGATTAAACTTGAATTGTTCTCTGAACATATCCATTTCTGCCTATCCTCAACAGATCTTTGTCTCGAGGAGCGCATATGAAGCCGTCTCATTCCACCGGCCGCAACGTCATCGCCATTCTCGCCATACCCATCGTGATGCTCTTCCTTATCGTCATCACGCCCTTTTCTTTTGGTATCGCCTCGCCCTTCGATCTTTGCGGGATGATCGACGCCGGCTCGCGTGCCACCTCGCTCTCCTTTGTCTGCCGTGGCGTGTTCTACGAATATGCAATTCCCACCGGAAGTTGGCAGTCCAAGTTACCGTTGCTCGGCAAGGTCGACGGATGCTCCCCCTATTTCTGCCTTGAACCTCAGGCGCTAAACTATCTGATCGACGACCAGCCACTCGACTCCATCACCCTCGCCTACGACTACGCACCAAACACCGATGAGCGCCACATGAACCAAGTCCTCGACAAGCTGCTTGGACAGTGCGGGCTCACCGCGGAAGCCGGTCGAACCATCTATAGCAACCAGAAATTAAAGCGAACAGAACTCCGCCGTGTCGGAAAAATCAAAGGGCGAAACGGGGCCGCCTACTGGGATGCCTGGGCAACACGCGACAAGGGCGAATTCGGACACAGCACCTATATGGTCACTGTCTACACCAAAGACGGAATTAAGGACAATGTTGACGATTTCGCGTCATCCAAACTCGGCATCCCCAAAACAACCAAACCCGCCAACCCGGATGAAATTCTGTAGAGCCGCTCATTAGAATGTCGTTCAGCGAGCACGGCAGCATCGAGCTCGCCCCCACCACCACGAAAGGGACAGGCCCCTTTGTGGTGGTTTTCGACTCTGGCGCTCAACTGTCTCGATCTGTAACACCTAGCTGCCGTTTTGGACCTCAGATGTTACAGATCGAGACGAAATGTTCAGCAGTTTCCGTTTATCTAAATCTGTAACAACTACTCGGCAAATAAGGGTCTACCTGTTACAGAACAAGACAAACCGCGGACCACCACAAAGATGTCTGCCCCCTTTGTGGCGGTTTTCGACAAAAAGAAGCCGCCCCGACAACAGAGGCGGCATCAAGCAAGTCTATTTTTAGCGTCCCTCAAGACCCAACGAGAACGCAGAAATGTAGCCCGGGGCTTACCCTTTCCCGAACGCGACCTTCGCGAAGCGCGTGAGCGGGCGGGAAAGGGTAAGCCCCGGGCGGACAATTAAGTGCGTTACTCGGCAGCGGCCTTGAACTTGTTGTAGTTGATCAAGCAGCCGGCCTTGACGATGGCACGCTCCTCTGCCGTCATATCGGCAATGTAGAGCTCAATCTGCTCAACCGCACCATCGGCGCGCACCACGTAGGCGGCGATGTCCTTCAGGTCGCCGTCAAGCGCGGCGCGGATACCCGGCACAAAGACGTAGTCGCCCACCTCAAAGTTGGGCTCAGCCTCCATCTGGAAGGGCACCATGCCCCAGTTCATCACGTTGGAGCGATAGCGCTTGGTGGCGTACTCGTGGACGATGTTGGCCAGGCCGCCAATTACGCGCTGGCAGCTCGCGGCCTGCTCGCGGGCAGAACCGTCACCGGGCTTCTTGGCATAGAGCATGGAGCCGTACTCGGTCGCCTTGGCATCGGCAGCGACACCCGCGCCGGCCAGCGCCTCAAACACGCCGACAAGCTCGGCATCGAGTGCCGCCAGGTCGCCTGCTGCCTCGCCGGCAATGCGGCGCTTTTCCACCGCGTCGACCTCCTTGGAGCGGCCCACGTAGGCAGGGTCGCGACGGCTGAGCGTAAACTCGGCCAGACCCAGCGGGTTGGAGCGGAAGGAGCTCGTCTCGCCCGAGGGAATGAGCTCGTCGGTCGTAGTGACCGGGTCCATGATCTTGGAGCACACCTTGAGCAGGATGTCGTCGCCGAGAGGCTCCATCGCGGGCCACGGCTTGATGTTGGGGCCCTCGACCAGCTCGTCGGCCGGCTCAGCCTTGCCAAAGCCCCAGTACACGCGCTTCTTGTACGGCGCGTCGTCAAAGGTGTACTCGCAGGCCTCGTCCCAAGTCTCCTCGGGCAGGTCGGTCGCCGGCGTCAGGACGCCGCCGTTGGCAGCCGTCGCCGCAATGGAGCGGGCGTCCATCAGGGCCACGGCGCTCAGCTGACCGTTGCCCGGCTTGGAACCCTCGCGATTGGGGAAGTTGCGCGTGGTGTGGCGGATCGAAAGGCCGTTGTTGGCAGGCGTGTCGCCGGCGCCGAAGCACGGGCCGCAGAATGCCGTGCGCACAATCGCGCCGGCCTCCATAAGGTCGTAGATGTAGCCGCGGCGTGTAAGCTCGAGTGCCACGGGCTGGCTCGTGGGATAGACCGACAGCGAGAACTCGCTGCAGCCGGTGTTGGCGCCCTTGAGCACGCGAGCAGCCTGGACCACGGAGTCGTAGTTGCCGCCCGAGCAGCCGGCGATAACGCCCTGCTGCACGTGCAGCTTGCCGTCGACGATCTTGTCGAGCAGGCTAAAGTGCGTCTTACCCTCGCCGATCTTGGCGGCCTCGAGCTCGACCTCATGCAGGATGTCCTCGAGATTCTCGTTGAGCTCGTCAATCTCAAAGCCGTTAGAAGGATGGAACGGCAGCGCGATCATGGGCTTGATGCTCGACAGGTCGACCTCGACGCAGCCGTCGTAGTAGGCGACATCGGCGGGCTTGAGCTCGCGGTAGTCGTCGCCGCGGCCGTGCATGGTCAAAAACGCGCGCGTGTCCTCGTCGGTGGCCCAGATGCTCGACAGGCAGGTGGTCTCGGTGGTCATGACGTCGACGCCGTTGCGATAATCGGTCGTCATGCTCGCAATGCCGGGGCCCACGAACTCCATGACCCTGTTCTTAACGTAACCCTTGGCAAAGACGGCGCGGATGATGGCGAGCGCCACATCGTGTGGGCCAACGCCGGGGCGCGGGGCGCCCGTGAGGTAGATGGCAACGACGCCGGGATAGGCAACGTCGTAGGTGTCGCGCAGCAGCTGCTTTGCCAGCTCGCCACCGCCCTCGCCCACGGCCATGGTGCCCAGAGCGCCGTAGCGGGTGTGCGAGTCGGAGCCCAGGATCATCTTGCCACAGCCGGCGAAGTTCTCACGCATAAAGGAGTGGATGACGGCGATGTGCGGCGGGACGAAGATGCCGCCGTACTTCTTGGCAGCCGAGAGACCAAAGACGTGGTCGTCCTCGTTGATGGTGCCGCCCACGGCGCACAGCGAGTTGTGGCAGTTGGTGAGCACGTAGGGCAGCGGGAACTGCTCCATGCCCGAGGCGCGCGCCGTCTGGATGATGCCGACAAAGGTGATGTCGTGGCTCGCCATGGCGTCGAAGCGAATCTTGAGCGCCTCGGGGTCGCCGGACGTATTGTGTGCCTGGAGGATCGAATACGCGATGGTGCCGCGCTTGGCATCCTCGGGCGTCTGCGTAATACCGCGCTCGGCAGCCTCGGCCTCAGGCACAACCTCGCTGCCGTTACGCAGGTAGATGCCGTCCTCGTACAGCTTGACCATACTGTCTCCCACTCTGCCCAAAAGATTTGGGCGCATAGCATACATTCGTTCAATATCGTGCCATAGAACGGTTGCCAGCGGGTTACGAATCTCGGCGTTCACTTTATCTCAGTAAAGCACAGGGCGATATTGGCGCAAGGAGCGTTCCAAAGTGCCGGCACAGAAGGAACGTCCCCAAGTGCCAGCCAAAAATGGGAGTGGATAACCTCCCGTTTCTAGCCCTCAAGCGGACCAAAAGTGGGAGATTATCCACTCTCATATTGTTAGGATTTGCGTCGTAGAGCCGCCGTAACTAAAGATCGGTTCCCGCGCCCAGCAGCTTGCGCATAACCTGTTCGGGGTTGACTGAGCCGTCGCGCGGGGCCAGGGCGGTAATCTTCTTCTGCATCTTGTACTCGTGCAGCTCGTCCTCGAGCTGGCGCACGCGGGCGCGGAGCTTTTCGTTCTCGCGCTCGCGCTCCTCGGCACGCTCCTTCATATCGAGGATGCGCACCACGCCGGCAAGGTTGATGCCCTCGTCGGTCAGCTGGTTGATGAGCTCCAGGCGCTCGATATCGGCACGCGAATACAGACGCGTGTTGCCGCCCGAGCGCTGGGGGTTCACCAGGCCCTTGGACTCGTAGACGCGCAGAGTCTGCGGATGCATGCCGGTCAACTCGGCCGCCACGCTGATCATGTACAGCGGTTTATTCCTATTGTCCTCGGCCATGCTACCTGACCCCTTTCCGTCTCGTTATCGTCCATCATAAGCCCGCGGGCGCGGGTGTGCGCCACGACCGCCCTAGTACGTCGCCTTGTAACGGTTGACCTTCTCGCGATAATCGCGCGTGTCGGCCTCGCGCAGCTTGGTCATAGCATCGCGCTCGTCATCGGACAGGTTCGTGGGGACCTGTACCTTGATTTCGACGAGCAGCGCGCCTGTGCGGCCACGGTGCTTAACGTCGGGCGCGCCCATCTCCTTAAAGCGGAACTTCTTGCCCGTCTGGGTGCCAGCGGGCACCTTCAGACGAACCGTCGCGCCGCCGGGCGTGGGCACATCAACCGTGCAGCCAAGCGCCGCCTCGTAGACCGAGATCGGCACCTCCATGGTCACATCGGCACCCTTGCGCTTAAACAGCGGGTGCTCCTCCACATGCGTGGTCACGACCAGGTCGCCGCGCTCGCCGCCGGCAACGCCATACTCGCCGCGACGCTTGTAGCGTAGCTTGCCGCCGTCGACCGCGCCCGCGGGCACCGAGACCGTAATGGTCTGCTGCTCGCCTGTCGAGGGAATGCGATAGGTGACCTTGTGCGTCACGCCGCGAAACGCGTCCTCGGCCGTCACATCGACGGTCAGCGACAGGTCGCCGCCCTTGCGAGCACGGCTGCGACCCGCGCCGGCACCGGCAGCGCCCGCAGCCCCGGCAAAGCCCGAGCCCCAATCGCTGCCCCAGGCGCCGTTGCCGCTAAAGATGCTGTCGAAGATGTCGCCCCAGCCGCTGGCACCCGCGCCGGCACCGTAGCCGCCGCCATACGCGCCGCCCGCGCCCGGCATGCCGCCAAACATGAGCATCTGGTCGTACTCTTTGCGCTTCTTCTCGTCCGAAAGCGTCTCGTAGGCCTCGCTGATCTCCTTGAACTTGGCCTCGTCGCCGCCGGCATCGGGGTGATATTTTTGCGCGAGCTTGCGAAACGCGCTCTTGATCTCTTTGTCGGAGGCGCTCTTGGATACGCCCAGGATGTCATAGAAGGTTTTGCCTGCAGCCATCGTAGCTCCTCTCCTGTTTCATCCGCCGCCCAGCGGGCGGCGGCTCATGCTTTCATATGGCACTAGGCCAGAAAGGGCCCCGGGTGTTGCCCCGGGGCCCTTCTCAATTACTCCTCGGTGCTCTCGGCCGTATCGGCCGCAGCATCCTCGGGCGCCGCTTCGGGCTCCGGTGCGGGGCGTTTCTCGCCGCCGTAGGTCACCGTCACCATCGCGGAACGCAGGATGCGATCCGCCATGCGGTAGCCCTTCTGGTACACGTCGTTGACGGTCTCATCGTACTGCGACGCGTCCTCGACGCGACCCACGGCTTGGTGCTCGAGCGGATCGAACGCCTCGCCCTTGGGGTCGATGGGCTCAACGCCCTCGTGCGCAAACACATCGAGCAGCTTGGCATGCACCGCGTCGACACCGTCGACGAACTGCTTAAAGTCGTCGGCAAGCTCCTGGCTGCGGGCATGGTCGATCGCACGCTCGATATCGTCGACCACCGGCAGCAGCGCGGTGACGAGCTTCTCGGTCGCGCGCTCGCGCTCGGCGATACGCTCATTGGCGGTGCGGCGACGGAAGTTCTCCCAGTCGGCCTGCAGACGGGCGGTGCGCTCGGTGGCGTCCTTTGCCTTGTCCTCGGCGGCCTTCTGAGCCTCTGCCGCAGCATCGAGCTCGTTGCGCACGTCGGCAAGCTCTTTCTGAGCCTGCTCGAACTTGAGCTTAAAGTCGTTGTCGGCGGCTTCCTCACCGGCGCGGATAGCGGCTTCCACCATCTCGTCCTCGGTCATCGTCGCCTCCTTGTTGGAATCCTCTACTTGGTTCTCGGCAGCCTCGGCGGCCGGGGCCTCGTTGGCCTCGGTAACGTCTGCGGCCTCTACGGGAATCTTCACGTCCTTCTCCTCAGAGTCAACGGGGGCGGCACCAACGGCGGCCGCCTCCGTGCGAGCTTTACGGGCGGACATGATTACTTGTCCTCGTCGTCCACAACCTCGTAGTCGGCGTCGACGACGTCATCGTCGGCAGGCTGGGCGCCGGCGGCACCGTCGGTCTGCTGCTGAGCGTCGGCGTAGACAACCTGGGCCAGCTCGTAGGCCACGGACTGCAGGGACTCGCCGGCGGCCTTGATGGCCTCGACGTCAGAGCCCTCGAGCGCCTTCTTGGCGTCGGCGATAGCGGCCTCGGCCTTGGACTTCACGTCGGCGGAAACCTTGTCGCCCAGCTCGTTGAGGGTCTGCTCGGTGGAGTAGCACAGGCTGTCGGTCTGGTTGCGGACCTCGACCTCTTCCTTCTGCTTCTTGTCCTCCTCGGCATGAGCCTCGGCGTCCTTGACCATACGATCGACTTCGTCGTCGGACAGAGCGGTGGAACCAGAAATGGTGATCTGCTGCTCCTTGCCGGTGCCCTTGTCCTTAGCGGAGACCTTGACGATACCGTTGGCGTCGATGTCGAAGGTGACCTCGATCTGCGGCACGCCGCGGCGGGCAGCCGGGATGCCGGTCAGTTGGAACTTACCGAGCGACTTGTTGTCGCGGGCAAGCTCGCGCTCGCCCTGGAGCACGTTGATCTCGACGCTGGTCTGGTTGTCGGCAGCGGTGGAGTAGACCTCGGTCTTGGAGGTCGGGATCGTGGTGTTGCGGTCGATCATCTTGGTCATGATGCCGCCCATGGTCTCGACGCCCAGCGACAGCGGGGTAACGTCGAGCAGCAGGATGCCCTCGACGTCGCCGGTAAGCACGCCGCCCTGGACGGCAGCGCCGTCGGCAACGACCTCGTCGGGGTTCACGGACATGTTGGGCTGCTTGCCGGTCATGGTCTTGACCAGATCCTGGACGGCGGGCATACGGGTGGAGCCGCCGACGAGGATGACCTCGGTCAGATCGGAGAGCTTAAGCTTGGCGTCGCGCAGGGCGTTGGTGACAGGCTGCTTGCAGCGCTCGAGCAGGTCGCGGGTGATCTTCTCGAACTCGGCGCGGGTCAGCGTGTAGTTGAGGTGCAGCGGGCCGGACTGGTTCATGGTAATGAACGGCAGGTTGATGGTGGTCTGCTGGGCGGCGGAGAGCTCCTTCTTGGCGTTCTCGGCGGCCTCCTTCAGACGCTGCAGGGCCATGGGGTCCTGACGCAGGTCGACACCGTTCTCCTGCTGGAACTTATCGGCCATCCAATCGATGACGCGCTGATCCCAGTCATCGCCGCCCAGGTGGTTGTCGCCCGAGGTGGACAGAACCTCAAACACGCCGTCGGCGAGGTCGAGGATGGAGACGTCGAAGGTGCCGCCGCCCAGGTCGAAGACCAGGATGCGCTGGTCGGTGCCCTGCTTGTCCAGGCCATAGGCAAGAGCAGCAGCGGTCGGCTCGTTGACGATACGCTTGACGTTGAGGCCGGCGATCTTACCGGCATCCTTAGTGGCCTGACGCTGGGCGTCGTTGAAGTAGGCCGGGACGGTGATGACGGCGTCGGTGACGGTCTCGCCCAGATACTTCTCGGCGTCGGCCTTCATCTTCGCGAGCGTCATGGCGCTCACCTGCTCGGCGGTGTAATCCTTGCCCTCGATATCGACGACGGCACGGCCGCCCTGGCCCTCCTTGACCTCGTACGGCACAGTCTTGATCTCGGAGGTGCACTCGGAGTACTTGCGGCCCATGAAACGCTTGATGGAGAACACGGTGTTCTTGGGGTTGGTGACAGCCTGGTTCTTAGCGGCCTTACCCACGACACGGTCGCCGTCAGCACGGAAGCCCACGACGGACGGGGTGGTGCGGTCGCCCTCGGCGTTCACGATAATGGTCGGAGAACCGCCCTCGAGAACGGCCATTGCGGAGTTAGTAGTACCAAGGTCGATACCAAGAATCTTGCCCATTAGAAATTCCCTCTCTCTTGTGCGTTTGCACCGACTCGGCGGTCTGCCGCGCGGTGTTTCGGCTTGTCTTTCAGGATGTAGTGTATCCCCTTATGAGCCGGAATATACAAAATCTAAGTCAATTCATATAAGATTTCTTATTGCCGAGAGTTTAGGTTCGCAAATACGCAGGTAGACGCCCTGCTTGAGTTCTGGTCAAATCTATTGAGATCTATGTAGAGATGGCTGAGGTTTGGGTCCGGAGCCGCACGGAACGGTCTTGGGCGACCCCGAGGAAAGCGCGGCCCGTTTTGAGCATGAATTCTGGAACACAGTTTCCTCTTGAAGGCTCGACCGGAAACTACATCCCGGTTTGAGCACCGATTCCGGGACGCAGTTTCCGCCAGAAGGCTCGACCGGAAAGCACGACCCGTTTTGGACGTAGATTACGGGATGCCCTTTCCGCAGGCGCGCCCAATAGCTCAATATTTCAAGTCACCTTTAGCTAACATTTATGCAGCTCAACGGCCCCACCTGCGTGTTTTTTAGTAAACCCTGGCATACTCGGCGAACGGTATGAAGATGCCGGTCAGAGGGTATTGCAAACGGTCGCTCCCGTGGTATGTTTTTGCCCGAATCAAACCGACGCGCATCGCCTGTAGCGTCGGTCAACAGAGAGGAAACTACCATGGCTCATCCCGTAATTGATGCCGACGAGTGCATCGCTTGTGGCGTTTGCGTCGACTCCTGCCCCGCTGGCGTTCTGGAGCTCCAGGACGTCGCTACCGTCGCTGACGAGGACTCCTGCGTCGCCTGTGGCGCTTGCCAGGACGCTTGCCCCGCTGGCGCGATCACCGAGATCGTCGAGGAGTAACAACTCCCCCACTTGCGCACTCACAAGTACACCGTGCACAAAAAGGAGGCCTCCGCATCGCCGCGGAGGCCTCCTTTTGCATATGTGGGCAGTTGCGGTGGAATAGTTCCTGGCTCATTGCTTAGGTGCCGATTGTAGGAACTATTTCACCGCAACTTATAAAGACGGTGTCGGGCTAGGACAAATCATCCTCATAGGGCATTAAATCGGCAAGGTAGCCCTTCTCCTTGAGCATCGCCTCGATCTCGTCGAGGGTCTGTTCGTCCTCCGCCGCAATACGATGGAAGTGATAGCCGCTCGTCACCGTTAGTAGCGGAAAGCTCTTGCCGCTCTCGATATCGCGCAGATAGCGCTCGACATCGCGGCGGTTGCGGATGTCCAGGTCGGCCGTGATCTTGCCGTACACACGATGGTTGACGATCACGTTGAGCACGGCGCCACCCGCGTCGACGATACTCGTGAGCTCATCGCCTGCCTGCTCCACGCTATGGTGCACCTTGACCACGCGCGTGGGAACAGCCGGGCTGCCCGCCGCCTCCTGCAGCACGTAGCCGCGATTGGTCGCCACGATATCGTGCCCATCGGCGCGCAGCAGGGCGATGTCTTGCACGACAATCTGGCGGCTCACACCCACCTCACGAGCAAGTGCGCTGCCGGAGACGGGGCCCTTGGCTCCCTCGAGCACGCCCATGATGGCACGGCGACGCTCGCGGGCGTCCATTATTTACCGTCCAGCAGACGCAGGTGCTTAAGCGAGAGGTCGAGAATCGGCGCAGAGTGCGTCAGCGCCCCCGAGCTAATATAGTCGACACCCAGATCGGCGAGTGCACGGATATTGCTGGCGTCCACGTTGCCCGAGCACTCGGTCTTGGCACGGCCGGCGATAAGCTCGATGGCGGCAGCCATATCGTCGTGGGTCATGTTGTCGAACATGATAATGTCGGCACCGGCCTCCACGGCCTCGCGCACCATGTCCAGGTTCTCGCACTCGATCTCGACCGTCGTGGTAAACGATGCATGGGCGCGCGCCATCTCGATCGCACGCGTCACGCCACCGGCGGCGTCGATGTGGTTGTCCTTGAGCATGACAGCCGTCGACAGGTTATAGCGGTGGTTGCTGCCACCGCCGATCTCGACTGCCGCCTTTTCAAACACACGCATGCCCGGTGTGGTCTTGCGCGTGTCGACAAGCACGGTCTTGGTGCCCTCGAGCGCAGCCGCCATCCGATGCGTGTAAGTAGCGATGCCGCTCATGCGCTGCAGGTAGTTGAGTGCCACGCGCTCGCCCGAAAGCAGCACGCGCGCATCGCCGCGCACCTGACCCACGTGGTCGCCGGCATGCACCTCGTCACCGTCGGCAACATCAAACAGCACCGAGCTCTGCGGATCCAGCAGCTCAAAGGTGCGAGCAAACACATCCAAGCCGGCGATGATGCCATCGGCTTTGGCGATAAGCTCCACCGTGGCGGGGCGCGCCGTGGGGCACACGCTCGCCGTGCTCACGTCCTCAAAGGTAATGTCCTCGCGCAGAGCCTGCAAAATCAGATCATCGACGACGAGTTTCATGGTAATGGGATTCATGGTCTACTCCTCCACGGCCTGCGTGCTGGCGGCACGGGCCAAATCATCGATTGCCAGGGTGTCGGCGCTCAGGGCGCGATGACGGCCATCGAGCGCGGGCTCGCCCGCCTGCTCCACGGCCAGCGACTCGCCGGTGCGCATACGCCAAGCAGCGCGACGACCCCAGACTAGGGACTCGAGCAGGCTGTTGGAAGCTAGGCGGTTCTTGCCGTGAACGCCGTTGCAAGCCGTCTCGCCCGCGGCATAGAGCTCGGGCATCGAGGTGCGGCCATCCTTGTCGACCCACACGCCGCCCATAAAGTAGTGCTGCGTGGGCGTAACGGGAATGGGCTCATCCAGGATGTCGCGACCGTCCTCAAGGCAGCGCGCGCGGATGTTGGCGAAATGCCCGGTCACCACGTCGCGCTCGACGGGGGCAAAGCTCAGCCACTCGTGCTCGGTGCCGTCCTGCTTCATCTGCTCGCGAATAGCGGCGGCGACTACGTCGCGCGGCTGCAGCTCGTCGGTAAAGCGCTCGCCGGCAGCGTTGAGCAGAATCGCGCCCTCGCCGCGGCAGCTCTCGCTGATCAGGAAGGTGCGGCCCGGCTGCGGCGAGAACAGTCCCGTGGGGTGGATCTGCACGTAGTCCAGGTGCTCCATCTTAATGCCATGCTCCTGAGCGATGTAGCAGGCATCGCCCGTGAGCTGCGGATAGTTGGTCGAGTGGTCGTATACGCCGCCGATGCCGCCCGTTGCCCACAGCGTGTGGCGGGCATGGATCTTAAACAGCTCGCCGGCATGCACGCCCTCGGCGACATTTGCCAGCTCGTCGGCGGGACGAAGCGAGTTGTCCTCGTCCACGGGAACGGCGACGACGCCGGTGCACACCGTGGCGCCGTCACGCTCGCCCGTTAGAATGTCGGTCATGGCCACGTGCTCCAAAATCTGCACGTTATCCAGCTTGCGAACGGCCTGGAGCAGCTTGGTCGTGATCTCCTTGCCCGTAATGTCGGCATGGAAGGCAATTCGCGGACGGCTGTGCGCGCCCTCGCGGGTAAAGTCGAGGCTACCGTCGGCCTTGCGCTCAAAGTCCACGCCCATGGCCAGCAGGTCGTTGATGACCGAGCGGCTCGAGCGGATCATGATGTCGACGCTCTCGCGGCGGTTCTCGTAGTGGCCGGCGTGCATGGTGTCCTCAAAGAAGGCATCGTAGTCCGAGCCCTCGGGCAGCACGCAGATGCCGCCCTGCGCGAGCATCGAATCGCACTCGTCGACCGCGCCCTTGGAAAGCATGATCACGCGCGTGCTCGTCGGCAGATTGAGGGCCGCGTACAGGCCCGCCACGCCGCAGCCGGCAATGACGACGTCGCACTCCATATCGGGGTATTGCTTGGTTTCCACAGGAATCCTCTCCCTTGTAATGTGGCATAAGGGACTGCCCCTCATGTCACATTGTTCTAGCGCGCTGCGTACTCGAGCATACGGTCGAGCGTGAGCTTGGCCTGGTCTGCCGCCTCGTCCGAGACGCCGATCTGCACCTCGCCCTCGCCCGTCTCCAGGCAGCGCACGAGCTTTTCGAGCGTGATGAGGTCCATGTTGACGCAGGTGGGCTGCACCGCGGGGAAGTAGAACTTCTTGCCGGTGCCCTGGCAGCGGCGCTCGAGCTCGTAGAGCACGCCGCGAACCGTCACGATAATGAACTCGCTCGCGTCGGACTCCTCGGCATACTTGATGATGCCGGCGGTGGAGCCGATGTAGTCGGCCTCGGCCAGGACGTCGGCCTTGCACTCGGGGTGCGCCAGCACGAGCGCGTCGGGGTGGGCCTCCGTCGCGTCGACGATCTGCTCGACGGTGATGATGTGATGGCGCGGGCAGTAGCCGTTGTTGAGGATGACGTGCTTTTGCGGCACCTGCTCGGCTACGAAGCGGCCCAAGTTTTGGTCGGGAATGAACAGGATATGCTGCTGCGGCAGCTCGGACACAATCTTAACGGCGTTGGAGCTGGTGACGCACACGTCGCTCCAGCTCTTGATCTCGACCGTGGAGTTGACGTAGCAGACCACGGCAAGGTCGTCACCGTACTCGGCGCGCGCTGCATCGACTGTCTCGCGCTTGACCATGTGCGCCATGGGGCAGTCCGCGCCCGGCTCGGGCAGCAGCACGGTCTTAGTGGGATTGAGCAGTTTGGCGCTCTCGCCCATAAACTCCACGCCGCACAGCACGATAGTCTGCTGCGGCAGGCTCTTGGCGAGCTTTGCCAGGTAGAAGCTGTCGCCGACGTAATCAGCCACGGCCTGCACCTCGGGCGCCACGTAATAGTGCGCCAGGATCACCGCGTCACGTTGGGTTTTTAGCTGCTGAATGGCCTCGACGAGCTCTGCGGGCACCAGTGCCGCGCGCTCCGTTGCCGTCGTTGCCGATGCTAGGCCGGCCGCGATATCGCGTGCAAGCTCCGACGCATCCATGTTCGCGCTCTGTGCCATCAAGGCCCCTCTCTTTTGGCGAATCTTGGGGCTTTAGTATGACACCTAGGTTTACAGCTGACAAGACAGCTGTAAACCTAGGTGTAAAGTTGAAATAAAGATTCGATCTTGGGTCGGGTCCATTTTCGAACTGGCAAGCTGAGGATAGCTGAGCTCTCGATAGCGCAGGAGGCATCTTTCGCCACCGCAATACCGCTCGGCGCGAGTTGCGCGACGTGGGGCGCAAATGGGACACGCCTCCGCGAGCGGTCCGCACCCAATGTGGCAAAATCGAACTACTAAGGGGGCTCAGAATGCTCAAGATTATTGCCTGCGACGACGACGTCGCTTTTCTAGATAGACTGCACCGGATGATCGACCGTTGGTCGAGCGAGACGGACACGGCGGTCGATGTTGCGCTCGTCACGCGCGGCGAGGACCTGCTGGCCCGCCATGCCGCATCGCGCGCCGACATCATCCTGCTCGACATGATCATGCCGCTCGTCAACGGCATGGACACCGCGCGCGAATTGCGCCAGGCCGATACCGCCGTGCGCCTGGTGTTCCTCACCTCGTCGCCCGAGTTCGCACTGGAGTCCTACGAGGTCCGTGCCTTCGACTATCTGCTCAAGCCCGTGACTTACGAACGCCTGGCGCAGTTGCTCGACGAGCTTTCGAGCATGCGCCCGGCGGCAACCGACGAGCTCGTGATCAAAACGTCCTTTGGCTACCACGCCCTGCGCCTGTCCGACATCGAATATGCCGAGGCGCGCAACAAGCACGTGGTCTTCCACCTGCGCGACGGACGCGATATCGAAGCACTCGAGTCGTTCCGCAGCGTCGAGGACCGCTTGGAGCAAAACGCAGTCTTCTTTAAATGCCACCGCAGCTACCAGGTCAACCTGCGCAATATCGATCACTTTGACCGCACGGACATCGTCATGCGCTCGGGTGCGTGCATCCCGCTTTCGCGCAGCTGCAAGCAGGGATTCCAAGACGCCTACTTTGCGGTTCGCTTTGAGGGTGGGAGACACTGATGGTCTCCTCGGTCGAAATGGTCCTTTGGGCAATCCACCACGCCACGACGCTGCTCTTTGGCGTCTTTGCCTCGGCGGCGCTGTGCGGTATCGAGATCAACCGGCGTCATGCGCTTGAACTGGTGCTGGTCGGTGCCGTAACCGGCTGCGCATTTGGCCTCGCCAATGCCGTCGGCGGCGAGCTTTTCGCCCGCCAGGTATATCCGCTCGTCGTGCATCTGCCGCTCGTCATCTATTTGTGTGCGCGCTACCGCCTGAGCCCGCTGCTTGCCGTGCTCGGCATTACGAGTGCCTATCTGAGCTGCCAGTTCAGCAATTGGATGGGCATCGCCGCATTTGCCGCAACCGATTCTCAGATCGCCTACTATCTGGCGCGCATCGCGACCACACTCGCCGTCTTTGCCGTCCTGTTGCATTGGGCCGGCGACATCGGTCCGCGCTTGGCGATTAAAAGCACCACCGAACTGGGCATCCTTTTAATCCTGCCGCTCGTCTATTACGTCTTTGACTATGCCACCAACGTCTACACCACGCTGTTCCACTCGGGCTCGGTGGTAACGGTTGAGTTTTTGGCATTTGCGCTCTGTGCCTTCTATCTTATGTTTCTTGCCGTTTACCTGCGCGAATACGAAGAAAAGGAAACCGCCGAGCGAGAGCGCTGGATGCTCGAAACCCGCGACAGCGCCGCCATCAAAGAGCTCGAGGCTTGGCGTCAATCTGGGCGCGAGCTGTCGATTCTTCGCCACGACATGCGCCACTTCCTACGCGGCCTGGCCGCTTTAATCGAAGAGGGCCACACCGACGAGGCGCTCGATCGCATCGACGAACTCTGCGAAGCCGGCGACCGCACCGCCGTACGCCGCTTCTGCGCCAACGAGACCGTAAACATCGCGCTTTCGTCATTTAACTCGGATATCAATAGAAACGGCATTACCGCCAACCTGCGCGCCGCCGTACCCGAAACCATCCACGTAGGTGACGCCGACCTGTTTAGCGTGCTCTCAAATGCCTTGGAAAACGCTATCACCGCCGCAAGCACCGCACCCCAAGGAAAGCGATTCGTCAACTTTGACCTGCGATTAGAGAACGGCCAGCTGCTGCTGTTAGTTTCCAACACGTTTGACCGCGCGCCGCGCATGGTCGACGGCATGCCCGTAGCCGGGCACACCGGACACGGCTTTGGAACCAAGAGCATTAAGCTTGCCGTCGAACGCATGAACGGCAACTGCCAGTTCCGCATTAACGGCGATCGGTTTGAGCTGCGCGCTGTGATGTAGAAGTGCGGCGCCGATCTCGAGGCGTGCCTTGCCCGCCAGACAATCGCTCGCCGGCGCCAATCCGCTACAGCGGAGCGGCTGCCGGGGTCAGCTGCTTGATGTATGCCCACATGCGCTGCTTGGCGGCTTTGTCAGTGAGCGCCGCCTCAAAACCGTCGAGCGCGAGCACGCGGCGGCCCTGCACATGGGCGACCAGGCCGGGCTTGAGCATGGCGGTGTCGAAGTCATCGATCGCCACGAGCATATCGGCGTAGGTCTCGCGCATGGCGTCAGCCGCGTTGTTGTCGAGCAGTAGCACCGCCTCGGGGTCCAAAGCCTCAAGCGCCTCACGGAACAGCTCGCACGGCAGAGTCTCGCCCACCGCGACCGCTCCGTCACCCACGCCGGCGACGCTTGCCAGCACGCAAAAATCCTCGGGCGCGTAGCCGATGGCCCCAAGCGCCTTGCGCAACGCCGCGCCATCCGGGCCGGCGGCAAGCTCGCCACCCGAACGCTCGGCCTCGTCCAAATCGCCTTTGACCAGCACGATCGGCGAGCACGCGTTGCCCGCGATACGCACGCCACGGACCGCAAGCGATGTGAGCTCCTGCTCGGCCGCCTGGGCGATGGCTTCTTTTTTCTGGCTTTGTGACGTGGACATGCGCTCTCCAATCGTTTGCGTGCCCACCATTATATAAAAGAGCTGCCCGCGAGTGGTTGCTTTGCGGGCGGCTGGGTATAAGCACGGTCGTACTGAGTTTTACGCGGCCGAGCCGCGTCGCATTATGGAGGTCACCATGGCTGACATTAATCAGATTACCCCCGAGAACTTCGATTCCATCGTTAACGACAGCCTGCCCGTGCTGGTCGATTTTTGGGCACCGTGGTGCGGGCCCTGTCGATCCCTCTCGCCCATCGTTGACGAGGTTGCCGATGAGCTGGCGGGCAAGCTCGCCGTTGCCAAGTGCAACGTCGACGACAACCAGGACCTGGCCATGAAGTATGGCGTCATGAGCATCCCCACGCTGATTGTGTTTAAGAACGGCGAGGAGATTGACCGCTCGGTTGGCGCTCTGCCCAAGGCGAGACTGCAGGCGCTGCTGGAGAAGCATCTGTAATACGCTTGTTACATGTTACCGTCTGCCTGCCGTCCATGAGCGGTTTTGCACCGCTCGCCGGACCGCCGGGTGCGGCGCGGGCGACCACGGATAGTATGGTAGTTACAAACAGCCCCCAGTGAACGGGTGCGGGTCGCACAGACTCGTACCCGTTTTCTTATGCAGCTGCGCGCAGAGCGGGCGTAGTAAAATCTGAACCACTGAACTGCCCCATACAAAAGGAGATTTCCCATGCATGACGTCGGAATGAACATGAGCCAGCTTGCCATGAGCGTCAAGCAGGTCGACGATACCATCGAGCTCGCTCACGAGTGGAGCCATCAGCTGCTGCATGCGACCGAGAATTTTGACATGGAGCGCATCGGCGCCAAGCTCGAGGCCGCCATGGCCGCGCTGCACGAGGCCCACGACGCACTCGAGGGCTACGAAGAGGCCATCGAGGCCGACCACAACTCCGTCGGCTCCGTGAAGCTGGTGTAAAGTGGCCGAACACGAGCACGGCTGCGGGTACGAGCACGAGCATCCGCACGGGGCGGACGGTGACGCGGGCTGCCACTGTAGTGGCTCCGGCTCCGAGCTGGTCCGTTTTTCGGTTACCGCACCCGACGACCTGCTGCGCCGTTTTGACGAGCAGATCGCGCGCCGCGGCGACGTGGCCAACCGCTCCGAGGCCGTGCGCGACCTGATTCGCGCCTCGATCGCCAAGGAGCAGATGCGCACGCCCGATGAGCATGTTATCGGGTCGCTCACCATGATTTACGACCACCATACCGGCGACCTGACGCGCCGTCTGGACGAAGTGCAGCACGACTACACCGACGAGATCGTATCGACGATGCACGTGCATCTGGATCACCACAACTGCCTGGAGATTCTGGCGCTCAAGGGCCGTGGCGAGCGCGTCTACGAACTAGCCGACCGCCTGCTGGGCCTGCGCGGCGTTAAGCACGGCGAGCTCACCTGCGCCGCCACCAAGCAGAGCCTGGGGCTGTAACAGCACACATTTCAACGAAGGAGGGTCGCATGCGACATGCGCATATCCATGTAACGGGCATTGTGCAGGGCGTCGGCATGCGGCCGTTTGTGTATCGCGAGGCCATGGCGCACGGCATTTGCGGCTGGGTGCTCAACGCGGGCGACGGCGTGCATATCGAGGCGCACGCCCTAAGCGAGTCGCTCGACGAATTTGTTGACGCACTTTCCGAGCATGCGCCTGCGGCGTCTCGCGTGGAGCATGTCGAGGTTGTAGACCTAGCACCCGGCAACTGGGATGCCGCTAACGAGCAGGGCTTTCGCATTGTGGCGTCGCAGGACCAGACCGCGCACACAACGCTCGTCTCGCCCGATATCGCCACCTGCAACGATTGCTTGCGCGAATTGTTCGATCCCGCCGACCGACGCTATCACTACCCCTTTATCAACTGCACTAACTGCGGGCCACGCTTTACCATCATCCGATCGTTGCCTTATGACCGAGCGGCCACGTCGATGGATTGTTTTCCCATGTGTCCCAGGTGTGCCGCGGAGTATGCCGACCCACTCGACCGGCGTTTTCACGCGCAACCCGATGCCTGCTTTGATTGCGGGCCGCATATTACGTGGCGCGAGGCTGTGAACGGCGATGCGTGCGGGAATTCGTCCGCGACACCGGCCGTCGGCACCACACGCGAGGCCAGCGACGCTATCATCGAGCGCTGCGTTGAGCTGCTGGCCAGCGGTGGCATCGTCGCCATCAAGGGCCTGGGCGGATTCCATCTATCCTGTGACGCTGCCAACGAGCAGGCGGTGGCCGAGCTGCGCCGTCGCAAGCGTCGCAGCAATAAGCCGCTTGCCGTCATGGTGCGCAGTCTTGCCGATGCCGGGCGCCTGTGCCATATCGACGATGCTGAACGCGATCTGCTCGCCGGCAGTATCCGCCCCATCGTGCTGCTGCGCCGGCGGGCTGTTTGCGGGAACGACGGCGATTCTTCCGACGCCCTCGTACTCGCACCGTCCGTCGCGCGCGACCTGCCCGAGCTTGGCGTTATGCTCCCCTACACCCCGCTTCAGCATCTTCTGCTTGCAGCTGCCGCGTCACACGGTATGCACGCGCTCGTCATGACCAGCGGAAACCTGAGCGAAGAACCCATCGAGACCGACGACGACCTTGCCTGGGAACACCTCGTTGCTGCCGGCATCGCCGACGCGTTGCTCGGTAACGACCGCGCGATCCTCTCGCGCTACGACGACTCCGTGGTGCGCGTGGTCGACGGCGCCGTTATGCCCGTGCGCCGCGCTCGCGGATATGCACCCCAGCCGCTGCCGTTGCCGGCGCTCGACGGCGCTCCGTCCTTCGTGCTCGCCTGCGGGCCACAACAAAAGGCCACGATTGCGCTCACGCGTGAAGGGACGAACGGCGAGGCGACCTGTTTTGTGTCGCAGCATATCGGCGATGTTGAAAACGGCGAAACCTTCGATGCCTGGAACGCCGCGCGCACGCGCTTGGAAGATCTCTTTGACTTGGCGCCCGCCGCCTTGGCCTGCGATGTACATCCCAGCTATCTATCGGGCCAGTGGGCGCGCGAGCAGGCGCGAAAATGCAATCTGCCGCTCGTCGAGGTGCAGCACCATCATGCGCATATCGCGAGCGTAATGGCCGAGGCCATCGCCGCGGGCCAGCTTACAACCGACGCGCGCGTCCTTGGCATCGCCTTTGACGGCACCGGCGCCGGCACCGATGGGACCATTTGGGGCGGCGAGTTTCTTATTGCCAGCCTTGGCGGCTTTGAGCGCGCCGCGCATTTGCGCACCTGGGCGCTCCCCGGTGGGGCGGCCTCCGTGCGCGACGCCCGCCGCAACGCCTTTGCCCTGCTCAGCGAGCTCGGCCTGCTCGAGCACCCAGGCGCCGCTCGGCTTTTGGACAGCCTCGACGAGCAAACGCGCAGCGTGACGGCCACCATGATCGAGCGCGGCATCAACAGCCCGCGTACCAGCAGCATGGGGCGTCTCTTTGATGCCGCGGCAGCAATTCTGGGCATCTGCGACAAGGCAACCTACGAGGGCGAACCCGCCATCGAGCTTGAGGCCGCCGCCTGGCGCGCGCTCGACAACGAAATCGCCCATTTTCCCGACGACAACGCCGGCTATTTCGCATCTGGCCCATCGTGGCCGGACGGCCCCTATGTTCTGGACCAGAAAGCACTCTTTGAGGCACTTTTGGGAGGAATTGAAGCCGGAGCGCCCGCCGACAGGCTCTCACTCGACTTCCATGTCGCCGTCGCGCGCTCCTCGGCGCGCATCGCCAGCGATATCTGCGTGCACGAGGGCATCGATACCGTCGCGCTCTCGGGCGGCGTGTTCATGAACCGACTTCTGCTTCAACTCCTCACCCGCGAGCTCAAAAGCGCAGGCCTTACTGTCCTCGTCCCCCAAACCGTGCCCGTTAACGACGGCTGCATCGCCTACGGTCAGGCGGCAGTCGCACGCACCCGCCTCGCACAGGTCGCACCGCAATAGGCTGTTCGGCCAGCCCACAAGCCGCCGTCTCACAGGTGTAGCGCGTTTGCCCGCAGCGCCCGCGAGCGCTACCATCAACTGATGGATTATCGAGCGCCCGTCCAGCGCAAAGCGTATAAAAGGGGAACAATATGTGCCTTGCCGTTCCCGGTAAAGTAGTCAAACGCGACGACGACCTCAAGGCCACCGTCGACATGATGGGCATCGAGCGCCCCGTGTCGCTACGACTCGTGCCGACGGCACAGGTTGGCGACTATATTCTCGTACACGCCGGCTTTGGCATCCAGATCGTCGACGAGCAGGAAGCGCAGGAGACGCTCGAGCTCGTTAATGCCATGAGCGAACTGGTCGAAGAAGACCAACTTGCCACTAACCCGGCCGAGGCATACTAGTGGCGGCCGGACAGCCGGCTCGCTCCGGTATCGACTTTTCGGCATTTCGCGATTCCAAGCTGGCCCGCGAGCTCATCGAACGCATCCATGAACTCGTCGGCGACCGCACCATCAACCTTATGGAAGTCTGCGGCACGCACACCGTGAGCATCGGCCGCTATGGCTTTCGCTCCATTATGCCGGTCGGGCTCAAGCTGCTGAGCGGCCCGGGCTGTCCCGTCTGCGTTACCGCCAACCGCGACATCGACCACGCAATCGCGCTCGCCAACATAGACGGCGCCATCATCACCACCTTTGGCGACATGATGCGCGTGCCCGGATCGTCCACCTCGCTCGCTGCGCAAAAGGCGGCAGGGCGCGACATCCGCATCGTCTATTCCCCGCTCGATGCGCTCGACATTGCCGAGCAGAACCCCGATCGTCCGGTCATTTTTATGGGCGTGGGCTTTGAGACCACAACTCCCACCATCGCCGCCGCCATCTTGGAGGCCGAGGCGCGCGGACTTTTGAACTTCTCGGTCTATTGCGCCCACAAGACCACGCCGCCGGCGTTGCGCGCCATCGCCAACGATCCCGAGACCGCCATCGACGGCTTTATCCTGCCGGGCCACGTCGCCACCATCACGGGCTTGGCGCCCTTTAGCTTTTTGGTCGATGAGTTCGATACCCCGGGCGTGGTCACGGGATTTGAACCGGTCGATATCCTGCAGGGCATCTGCATGCTGGTCCAGATGATTGTCGAGGGCAGGCCCGCGATTGGCAACGCCTACCGCCGTGGCGTCAACGCAGACGGCAACCCCGTGGCGCGCCAGCTGGTCGAGCAGGTGTTTGAGCCGTGCGATACCACGTGGCGCGGGCTGGGGCCGATTGCCAACTCGGGCCTTTCCATCCGCCCCGAGTTCTCGCGCTTTGATGCCCGCGCTCGCTTTGACGTGCCCGTTGAGGCGACGGTCGAGCCGCGTGGATGCCGCTGCGGCGACGTGCTGCGCGGGGCCATTACGCCGAGCAGCTGCCCGCTCTTTGGCCGCACCTGCACGCCCGAGCATCCCGTCGGCCCGTGCATGGTGAGCTCCGAGGGCAGCTGCGCGGCGTACCACCGCTACCGCGACTATTAGGTTCCGCCGTTCTAACGAACGGCGGACCGGTCGACGCTGCGCCTCACCCATATAATTCCACCCACGATTGGAGTTTTCGATATGTCCCATAGCATCACCGATAGCACCGTCCTGTTGGGCCACGGCTCTGGCGGTCAGATGATGAAACGCATCATCGATGAGGTCTTTTTGGATGCCTTTGGGTCGCCCGAGCTGCTCGAAGGCAACGACGCCGGCGTCGCCGCGCTGCCCGCGAGCGGGCGCATCGCCATGTCGACCGACAGCTTTGTGGTCTCGCCGCAGTTCTTCCCCGGCGGCAATATCGGCCGCCTCGCCGTGTGCGGAACCGTCAACGACGTCGCGACCTCGGGTGCCAACGTGCGCTACCTATCGTGCGGCTTTATCCTCGAAGAGGGCTATCCCATGGATAAGCTCCGCCAGATTGTGCAGACGATGGCCGAGACGGCGCGCGAGGCGGATGTGTCCATAATCACGGGCGACACCAAGGTGGTCGAGCGCGGCGGGGCCGACGGCGTCTATATCAATACCGCCGGCGTGGGCGAGGTGCCTGCGGGCGTGGCGCTCAGCGGCGCCAACTGCCAGCCCGGCGATGTCATTCTGGTATCGGGTACGTTGGGCGACCACGGCATCGCCATCATGAGCCAGCGCGAGGGCTTGGCGTTTTCGAGCACGATCGAAAGCGACGCCGCGCCGCTCAACCACCTGATTGCCGATGTGCTTGCCGCAGCACCCGACACACGCTGCTTTCGCGACCCCACGCGCGGTGGCTTGGCGTCCACACTCAACGAGTTTGCCCAAGCCAGCGTCATTGCCATGGAGATCGACGAGAATGCTGTGCCCGTGCGTCCCGATGTGCAGGCGGCTTGCGAGATGCTCGGCTATGACGTGCTGCAGGTGGCAAATGAGGGCAAGATGGTTGCCGTCGTGCCGGCCGAGCAAGCCGATGCCGCGCTGAGCGCCATGCGCGCTGCCCGCTACGGCGAGAATGCCGCCGTCATCGGTCGCGTGCTGCCGCTTGCCGAGGGCGCCCGTCCCGCCGTGCGCGTGCGCACCGGCTGGGGTTCGACCCGCATCCTCGACATGCTTGTAGGAGAGCAGCTGCCGAGAATTTGCTAACGACAAAGGCTCAGGGCTATTAAAGATATTCAGATTCCAAACATGCCCGGCACGCATGCCCAGTATCATGGGGTGCGTTTTACAACTCAAGCGGCAGGAGCACCCATGGCAGCAGCTTTTTCCCATGTGATCTTTGACCTGGACGGAACCATCCTCAACACGCTCGAGGACCTGGCGGCCGCCGGCAACCATACCTGCGAGGCGCACGGCTGGCCCACGTTTGCCGTTGACGAGTACCGCTACAAGGTGGGAAACGGCATGCTCAAGCTGGTTGAGCGCTTTATGCCCGCCGAGTACGCAGGCGACGGCCGCATGTTTGAGCAGACGCTTGCCGAGTTTAGGGCTTACTACGGCGAGCACAAGGAAGACCACACCGCTCCCTATGCCGGCACGATCGAGACGCTCGACCGCTTGCGCGCCGCGGGCGTTCAGCTTGCCGTGCTCACTAACAAGGACCACGTCTCGGCGGCTCCGCTTATCGAGAAGTATTTTGGTTCCGAGCGCTTTGCGCTGGTACAGGGCCGTGTCGATGCGTTTCCGCCCAAGCCCGAGGCGCCTGTTACGCTGCATGTGATGGAAGAGCTGGGCGCCGACCCGGCGACCACGCTCTATGTGGGCGATTCCAATGTCGATATCCTGACCGGTCACAACGCCGGCCTTAAGAGTGCGGGCGTCAGCTGGGGCTTCCGCGGCCGCGCAGAGTTGGAGGCCGCCGGCGCCGACTACGTGGTGGACACCCAGGACGAGCTCGCAGCGCTGGTGCTGGGCGAGTAACGAGCGACACTGCTTAACGCAGCTGCGACAATTCTTCCGCGCGGAAAGCGCGTCCCGTTTTGGAGCTCCGGAATGGGATGCGCTTTCCGTTTGAGGCGCATCAGGGAAACCGCATCCCGTTTCAGAGCAATATTCCGGGTCGCACTTTCCGTAACCCACCCCATCCGGAAAATGCGACCCGCTATTCGGCCAAAAACCGGGTCGCGGTTTCCCAAGCACTCGATGCAACGCTAGCACAAGGAATGTCCCCAACTGCCGGCAGAAAAGGAACGTCTCCAAGTGCCGCCTTCGGCAGCGATGGCAACGCCACAGGTACAAGCGCCACTTTAAGCCAGCCAAGGGAACGCCATTGTTTTGGCAACGACAGACACTATGACCCAATCCGAGGGCACTGAAAAGATAGGAGCCCCCGCTCGTGACCGCGGGTCGGGGCTGCGACAATGATGTTGAAGTGCCATAG
>JAGZFB010000008.1:0-80852 GCA_018368055.1 Collinsella sp.
GGAGCGGATCAAGAAGTCCCTCGGGTGGCTGAGCCCGATGGAGTACCGCAGGAAGCTTGGATACGCCTAGGCGCGGTCCAAGAAATCGTCCGCACCCCCTTTTGCGGCTAATCCAGGAACTATTTCACCGCAACTTAGGAGGGGATGTGGGGTCCCCGGCATGTATATGAAAACGGCTCTGGCACCAAATAGAGCCAAAGCCGTTTAAACTATCCTATGGAGCGGGCGACGGGAATCGAACCCGCGTCATCAGCTTGGAAGGCTGGGGTTCTACCATTGAACTACGCCCGCAAGATATGGTCGGGACGACAGGATTTGAACCTGCGACATCCTGCTCCCAAAGCAGGCGCGCTACCAAACTGCGCCACGTCCCGAAGGTGTTGAGCAGCTAAGGTCTAAACCTTGCGTGTCCCAAAGCGAAGGAAATTATAGGGGAGACTCCCCGCCTGTGCAAGCATTGATGCCTTAGCTCCTCGAATGTGCGACAAAACGACTATGGAGCAGACCGATCACAAATGCCACCACGGCAACCGGTGCCCACGCAGCACCGATATCTGCCAGCGGCAACGCATCGAACGGCAGCCACGCGCCCGCAAAGAACGCATCGCGGACCGAGGTGATCACGCTCTGCACGGCAACCACGCCGCCGACCCAGACCCACACCTGCGGATGAGCGTCGCAAAAGCCGTGTACCAAACCCATGAGGACCAGCACGATGGCGACGGGATACAAGGCGTTGAGCATGGGCACCGAGAACATAAGGATCACATCGAGGCCCACGTTGGAGAGCACGCACGAAAAAGCCGCGAACACAAAGGCGAGGATCGCGAAGGGGCGGCGCATGGCCTCCTCGGAAGCCTCCGCTCCCCCTTCGACCACATACGTCTCGCAGAAGTAGCGCGAGCAACAGCTGATGAGGCCGATGCACACGTTCATGCAGGCGAGGAAGAAGATGGCGAAGACCACGACTGTGCCGGCAAGGCCAAAGTGCATGGAGGCAGAGCGGGCAAGGATGGCGGCGCCGTTGGTGGCGTCGGGCATCACGGTGCCGAGCTGCATTCCGGCAAGGCCCAAGCCGCAGTAGATGATGGCCATAAGCACGCCGGCGATTACACCGGAACGCGAAATCTCAAAGGCCACGCGCTTGTCATTGGTAACACCCAACTCGTGGATGGTCTCGGCGATGATGATGCCGAAGGCGAGCGACGCGAGCAGGTCCATGGTCTGATAGCCGGTCAAAAAGCCCTGCACGGCAGCGCCTGCATCGTAGGGAGCCTGAGGCGCGGCAGCCGGTCCCAGCGGCGAGATCACGGCAGCACCCACAACCAGCACGATGAGCGCAATGAGCGCGGGGCCCGTAATGCGGCCGAGCACGCGCGTGATGACACCCGGGCGCAGCGTGAGAGCAAACGCGACGACAAAGAAGCCAACGGCAAACACTAGGCGAGCCGTGCCGAGCGAAACACCCTCGGGCAGCAGCGGCACCAGCATTTCGAACGCCGTAGAGCTTGTGCGAGGAATAGCCAGGCACGGACCGATGGCCAGATAGACCGCCGCAACGAAGAATTCACCAAACTTGGGATGCACGCGGCCGGCCAGCTCGCGGGCCGTGCCGGCGAGCGCGACGGCGATAAATCCCATGACGGGCAAACCGATAGCGGCAATCAGAAAGCCGAACATGGCGACCGGCGTGGCTGAACCTGCTTGCAGCGCCAGCAGCGGCGGAATGATAAGGTTGCCGGCGCCAAAGAGCATCGAGAACAGGGCGATGCCGACGGTAACGACATGGTCGGAGCGCAGACCACGCGAGGCGGATGAGGCCATAGACACACCTTTCGGGTCGAAACAAAAACGGGACGGGCAAAAGACCCGTCCCGCAAGTATATACGCTCTAGCAGGCTAAATCGCGCAAAGCGTCAATCGCGGTGTCGACTTCCTCGTCCGTGTTGAAATACCCAAACGAGAAACGGACAACGCCCTGGCGCTCGGTCCCCAGCGCACAGTGCATGAGCGGGGCGCAATGGGCGCCGGGGCGCGTCGCAATCCCCCACCCCTGCATGAGCGCATCCGAGATCTCGGCAGAGTCGATATCGCCAACGTTGAGCGACACGATCGCCGAGCGCGCGGGTTGGTCAAACGCACCGTAGAGCTTAATCCCCGGAATCTTGCACACACCGGCAAGGAAGCGATCAGCGTGCGCACGCTCGTGGGCAGCAATCGCCTCGACCCCACCCTGGGCCTCGATAAAGTCGAGGCCGGCAGAAAGGCCCGCGATGCCGTGACCGTTGAGCGTGCCCGCCTCCAGGCGCGTAGGCCACTCAAGCGGCTGCAGTGGGTCGAAGCTGTGCACGCCCGTGCCGCCCATGGCCCACGGAGACACGTCAATGCCCTCTGCCACGGCCAGACCGCCGGTGCCTTGGGGTCCCATGAGCCCCTTGTGGCCGGTAAAGCACACGACGTCGAGCCCCATGGCTTGCATATCGATATGCGCCGTGCCGGCAGACTGCGAGGCATCGACGATCACGAGTGCACCGGCCGCATGGGCCATGGCGGCTACGCGTGCAATGTCGACCGCGTTGCCGGTCACATTGGAGGCGTGCGTCACCACCACGGCACGCGTACCGGGCGTGACCAGCCGTTCGAGCTCGTCGTAGTCGAGCGCGCCGTTCGCGTCGCAGCCCGCATGCTCAACGGTCACACCCTGCTCAGCCGCCAGGCGGTTGAGCGGACGCAACACCGAGTTGTGCTCGAGCACCGTTGTGACCACACGGTCGCCGGGGCGCACCACGCCATTGATGACGGTGTTGAGGGCCGCGGTGGAGTTGGGCGTAAAACAAACATGGTCGGCCCGCGGGCAGCCCAACAGGTGCGCAAGCTTGGCGCGACAGCCGTGGATGGTACGCGCCGCGTCGAGCGCACCCGACGTCGCGCCGCGCCCGGCATTGCCGAGCGAGCACATCGCCTGCGTCACGGCATCGATGACCGCCTGCGGCTTGTGCATGGTCGTCGCCGCGTTATCCAGGTAGATCATCGCACGACCTCCCACATGTCAATCACCGTAAAGCCCTCGGTGGGAACGCCCGCCGCGGCGAGTTCGCCGTGCAGCAGCTCCTCATCGGCAGGCAACGCCTTCCATGCCAAACCGCAGCCGGCAGCGACCTCCCCGGGCACGGGAATCGTTCGCCCGGGAAGGCCGCGCTCGATGCACAGGGACTCGCAACCCATGGCGGCCGCCGTGGTGGGAAACGTGATGACAAGCGCCGGGCGCTTCTCCCTCATGGCAACTCCAACCAATACGCTACGGGCGCACGACGCGCACGGCCTGCTCCATCTTCTCCACGATCACGTACATGTTGGTGACCTCGCCCACCGCAAGCTGGTCCTTAATGCCAAAGTGGTCCAGGCAGGTACCGCAGGTGAGAATCTCGACACCCTGCTCCGCCAAGCCCTTCAGGTCATCGAGCACCGGCGAGCCCTCGACGGTGAGCTTGGCACCGCCGTTGTAAAACAGCATAGTCGCGGGCAGCTCCTCCTGCTGCGTCACGGCAAAGATGAAGGCCTTCATGAGCTTGTGGCCCAGCTCATCGTCGCCGCGGCCCATGCAGTCGGTGTAGACGGAAATGACGAGCTTGCCCTTGCCGGCGCTGGCATTACAGAAGACAGCGCCATCCTGCTCGGGATCGGCCACGGCAACGGCGCCAGAGGTCGCCACGGTCACGTGCCACTCGGCGTCAGAAACCTTCTCGACCGAGGCCGTGCAACCCTTCTCCTGCGCCATCTTGGAGATGTTCTTGACGGCGGTCTCGTTATCGACCGAGGTCACGACGGTGCCCTCGCCATCGAGCTGCTTCAGAGCTTTGAGCGTCTTGACGACGGGCAGCGGGCAGGCATCGCCCATGGCATTGACTTCAATCTTGGTAGACATAGTTTTTCCTTTCAAAAGGGACCGCCCAGAACAGTAGGCGGTCGCATAAACGGTTTTCCTTAATGCACAACGCGAACGGCAGGACCGCCTGGCACCGGCTCGCACACGCGACCGACGACGGCGGCGATGCGACCCTCGGCATGCAGACGGCGCGCAAGCTCATCCACATCGGCAGCAGGTGCCGCGATAAGCAGGCCACCAGACGTCTGCGGATCGTACAGCGCATCCAGCATGCCCGGCTCCAGGTCCTCGTCGGCAGCCACGCGCGGGCCAAAGAAGTCCTGGTTGCGGTAGGAGCCCGCGGGGATAATGCCCAGACGCGCCATGTCGAGCACCTGGTCAAAGAGCGGTACCGCCCCCGACGCAAGCTCAACTTGCACGCCCGAGCCCTCGGCCATCTCGCACGCGTGCCCGATCAGACCAAAGCCCGTAATGTCGGTGCAGCCGTGAAGCTCAAGTCCCTCGGCCAGACGAATCGGAGCCTCGTTGAGGGTGCGCATCGAGTCAAACATGGCCGCGGCCTCGTCCTGCTCGATGAGCTCGCCCTTAATGGCCGTGGTGATAATGCCCGAGCCGATCGCCTTGGTCAGCAGCAGAACATCGCCCACGCGTGCGCCGCTGTTGGCGAGCATGCGGTCGAGCGCGACAAAGCCGCTCACAGACAGGCCATACTTGGGCTCGTCGTCGTTGATGGTATGGCCGCCCGCGATGGAGCAACCCGCCTCGACGCACTTGTCGGCGCCGCCCGCCAGAATCTGACCGGCACCCTCGATGCCCAGACAACTGGGTATGCAGAGTAGGTTCATGGCATGGCTCGGCCGCCCGCCCATGGCGTAGATGTCCGACAGCGAGTTGGCCGCGGCAATCTGGCCAAACAGAAACGGATCGTCGACCATCGGCGGGAAGAAGTCGATGGACTGCACAAGGCCCAGGTTGTCGCCAACGCGAAAGACGCTCGCGTCGTCGGAGGTATCGAACCCCACGAGCAGGTTGTCGTTATGCACATTGGGTAAGTCGCCCAGGACCTGGGCGAGGGCTCCAGGAGCCAACTTAGCGGCTCAACCAGAGGCAGCGGTCATCTGTGTGAGCTTAATGAGATCGTCAGCCATCGATTCCTCCTCTCATAGGTCAATCAGTTCCTCTCAGTATACGCACGGTGGCGCCTGGAACGGACGGCACATTGCGCTGCCCCCTATGCCAGCGCCTGCGCCCGAATGGCAGCACCGATGGCGCCGGCAAAACGAGCCCGAGGCGCGGTGGTCACCGGCGAGCCCAGCAGCGCCCCCAGCCGCTCCACCACATAGGCGTTCTCGCATAGGCCGCCGGTCAGGTAGTACGGGGCGCCCGCAGCCTGCCCGGCCATAGTTGCCACGCGCGACACGACGCTCTCAATCACGCCGCGCGCGATGTTCTCGCGCGGCTCGCCGCGACCGATCAGGCTAATGACTTCGCTTTCGGCAAACACCGTGCACATGCTGCTGATCTTGGTCGGCTCGCCAGAGCGAGCGAGATCTGCCATCTGCTGCTGGGAAATACCCAGGCGATCGGCCATGATCTCCAAAAAGCGCCCCGTGCCGGCAGCGCACTTGTCGTTCATGGCGAACTTGGCCACGCGGCCGCTTTTAAGCTGGATGACCTTGGTATCCTGCCCACCCACGTCAATCACCGTGCCGTGGTCGCCAAAGAGCGCTACGGCACCAGCACCATGGCAGGTGATCTCGGTCACGACCTTGTGAGCATAAGGCACCGCCACACGGCCGTAGCCGGTCGCGACCACGCGCACATCATCGGCGGCAACGTCATAGCCAACCGCAGCAAGCTCGCCGCGCAGGCGCTCGGCCGCATCGACCGACGAGAACCCGGTTGGCTGCACACACGTCCACGCCACCGAACCCTCTCCATCGACCACAGCAGCCTTTGCCGCCGTAGACCCGATATCGATCCCGATCCCCATCATGGCTCTCTCCCAATCTAAACATCAAAGCGTTCAGGCACCTTAGCTCTAGGTTTCTCAGGTGCCGGAGATTGCCCCGAAAGAGGGACGCAGCGTACTTTGGTACGCAAGCGACGGTTTGAGGGGCAAGATCCGGTGCCTGAGGAAGCTAGAGGGTTTCGATGAAGGCGGCGATGCGCGTCTCGATCTGGCCCATATCACCGTTGCTGTAATCGGTCTCGATCTTCATGTACGGAATGCCCGCACCCTCGACGGCCTCCTGCATACGAGCGCTCTCAACGTTGAAGGTGTGGCATGCCTGCAGCACGTTTTCCACCACACCATCGACGTGATACTTCTCGCACATGGCCAAGGTGTTGTCCATGCGGCCGTCGTTGGGCGTCATGACCGAGCAATTAATGTCCAAGTAGCGATCGGCAATGGCACGTAGGATATCGGGAGCGTCGGGGTCGATCATCATGGCGGCCGTACGCTCGCCCGAGCAATCGTCCATGCACACGACCACGCCGCCGTTGGACTCGATGGTGCGACCGATCTTGTTGATCACGCCGCCCACCGGGCAACCGGTAATCAGAATGCGCTTAGCATCTGCCGCAACCGGACGCTCGCCCGCATCGTAGGCCTCTCGTAGCTTGACAACCTTTTGCTCCAGCTGCTGCGTATAGGCCTCGATATCAAAGCTGAACGTACCGGCAAACATAGTGCTCATCAGGTCGACACCGCTCATGGCCGCAGGCTGGTTGGCCTGAAGCGCGAACATATCGAGCTGCGCCGCACGCAGGCGATTGCGACGACGGACGGCGGCGCGCAGGTCGTCATCAGTAATCGTAATGCCGTAGAAGCCCTCGAGCTCCTCCTTGAGCAGGCGGCACTCCTCGTACCAGCCTTCACGCTCGTAGGCGCGATCGCGACCCTGCGGCAGGTGCAGAATGTGCGTACGCTTGAGCTCGTTGAGCAGCTCGTACATCTTCTTCTTGCCGTCGCAGGTGGTCTCACCGATGATCATGTCGCTAAAGTACGTAAACGGGCACTTTTGCGAGTAGGCAAAGCCGTACGTCGACTTGATGAGCGGACAGAGATTTGCCGGCAGCACCTTCTCGGCCTCGGGAATCACCTCGTCGGACGTGCCGCACAGCGCCACGCTCGCAGCCCCCGCGGCATCGATAATCTCGAGCGGCGTATAGCTGCACAAAAAGCCGACCAGGCGATTACCCGCCTGCTTATAATCCTTGACGCGAATAAACGCCGCCTTGCGTTGCTCGTTGAACTCCTCAAACGTGCGCGGCAACGGCTGTTCAATATATTCCGACATATAACTCCTTAACAAACCTTTTAGCCAACCAAGGAAACGGCTTTCCCAGGTGCCCGAGGTTGCCGTGAAAGAGGAGCACCGCGTACTTTGGTACGCAAGCGACGGTTTGAACGGCAAGATCGGGTACCTGGGAAAGCCGCCGGGACGGATAACCCTAAATGGTTTCCAAGAAAGCCTCGATCCTGGTTTGCAGTTGGCCTGCATCCTCGCCGGCGTAGTCGGTCGTGATGTGCATAAAGGGAATGCCGGCCTCCTCGGCGGCCTTCTCCACGGCAAACGACTCCATCTCATAGAGCGTGCAGAACTGCAGGGCCACGTCGACGATGCCGTCGGCATGCAGGTCCTTGGCCATCTGGACAATGTCCTTCATACGCTGGTCGTTGGGCGTAAAGACGGCGCAGTTGATCTTAAAGTAGCGCTCGGCGATGGCGTCGAGCATCTCGTCGACCGTCTCGCCGGACTCGTCGACCAGGTCCTTGTAGTAGCGCGAGCCCGTGCAGGACTCCTCGCCCACCACGACGCCGCCGGCCTTCTCGATGAGGTTGAACAGCTTCCAGTTGGGCACGGCCATGGGCGTGCCGGTGTACAGGATGCGCTTGGTCCCCTTGGGCGCCACGCCCTCGCCGGCCTCGACACGCTGCTCGCACTCAGCCGCCATATCGTTGATGGCGCCGGTCAGACGCGGCGTGTCGTCCATAAAGGCGGCCTGAACGGTCAGCAGGCTGTCGAGACCGCTGATGGGTGCCGGGTCGGCAGCGCGCGTGGCAGCGAGGCGCTGCAGGGCGCGACGCTTCTCATTGACGGCGTGGATGGCGGCCTTCAGACGCTCGGGCGTAATCTTGACGCCACACTCTTCCTCGATCTTGGCGGCGAGCTTCTTGACCTCGGCCTTCCAGGTCACGAGCGTCGACTCGTCGTGTACGTTGGGAATATCCATGACGTACATGTTCTTTTGCGTGGCAAAGAACTCGTAGGCCTTCTTCTTGCCATCGCAGGTGTTCTCGCCCACCACCAGGTCGCTCGACTCAATGTAGGGGCAGACCTCGCCCAGCTTAAAGCCGGCAAAGCTCTTGATAAGCGGACAGGTGTTGCGCGGCAGGTGCTCCTCGACCTTATCGGTTGCCCAATCGGCACCCGAGCACAGGCCCACGGGAATGCCGTCACAGGCAAGCACGATCTCCTCGGGCACGTACACGCAGAATGAGCCGACGATCTTGGTGGCCTCGCCGGCCTCCTTCTTGTCGAGCATCTCCTTAATACGGCCGCTGTGGATGTTGGTGGCCACAAAGTCCAGGTAGGACGTGGACTTGGGGCGATTGTTCTGCGTCAGGAACATATCGCCGTACATCTGGCCCACGGCGGCCAGCAGCATGTCGTGATCGGCAAGATTCATGCCGAGGCTCTCCCACATCGGATGGAAATCAAATTCTTCAGCCATAACGGTTCCCCTCTCGAACCAAAAATGAATAGCTACGGTATTGCTGCACGGTGGGTGGCGAAAACCCAGCCGCGCCTAAACCCGGAATTTTGGGGAACCTGCTTTGCGGTCGATTATTTAGTTGTGCGTCGTCTCTCCCGGAGCCGTGAACATACCTGCTCATATGCGGCTCCGAGCCATATACAGGGCGCGCGCGGCAACGCGGCGAATGTATGTCGTCTGCGGCATGTGCGCACCCTCCTTAACCAGTCAAGATCAACTATATCAGCGGTCATCGTCCAGACGAACACCGTTGACATTCGTACGACAGCGTCGTGTGCCGTCGTTTAATAAATAATTATCTTAATTGATAAAGGTTTGTCATTCCTCATTCGGCGAACGGCAAGACGAAGCCGCCGAGGCTTATATCCCCGACGGCATTAACCGGCGCTATCGACAAACCAAATGGATCCTGCTGGCATCAAAATGCATGCGCAGCGTCTCGCCTGCTTGCGGCAGCTCGTCGACAGGCATGCCCACTTTGTTGACCTTCCACTGCAGACGCGTGGGCGCATCAACGCGCGGCACGTCCAGCAACACCAGCCGCTCAAAGCGCGAATCGCTCACGCGCGCCACGTGCAGGTCGTAACTGTTGCGACCCCGCTCGGCACGGTTGTCCACATGGAAGTAGCTCGCACGAATACCCAGGTAGGCAACATCGTCGGGAACCTCGCGACCCACGTTAAAGGTCATGCCCCAATCGAGCGCCTCAACTTCCTCGGGCCCGATCTTTCGTGCGCGGCTTGTGTTCTTGCAGCCCGTCAGGCGCAGTGCCGCCAGCGTCTGCGGACGGCGGACCACGTCCTCGACGGAGCCGATCTCCTCAACATGCCCGTCGTGCATCACGCAGATACGCTGACACAGGCGGCATGCCTCGTCGATGTCGTGGCTCACGTAGAGCACGGTGCGGTTGCAGACATCGAACAGGTCGAGCATGTTCTGCTCGAGGGCGCTCTTAAGATAGGAATCGAGCGCGCTCATGGGCTCGTCGAACATAAAGATGCCCGGATGCGCCGCCACCATACGGGCAAGTGCCACGCGTTGCTGCTGCCCGCCCGAAAGGCGCGCGGGGTAGCGGTCGGCAAAATCGGCCAGACCGAAAATGCCCAGATAGCGCTCGGCCAGCCTTTTGCGCGCCACGGCGTCTCCCGCATCCTTTACACCGGCGCATACATTATCGGCCACCGTCATGTTGGGAAACAGCTGATAGCTTTGAAACAGCAGAGCGCATTTTCGCTCCTGGGGCGACAGGTTGATGCCCGCCGCCGAGTCAAAAAAGGTCACGCCGTTAACGACAATCTTGCCCTCGTCGGGCGTCTCCACACCGGCAATGCAGCGCAGCGTACAGCTCTTGCCACAACCCGAGGCGCCCAGCAGCGCCACACGCTCCTCGCCGGCCTCAAGCTGCATGTCGAGGGTAAAGCCGGGATAGCGCTTTTTGATATCCAGAACGAGCGACATGGCCTATCGACCTCCCTGCAAAGCGGCATCATCGCGCATGAGCTCGGCCAACGCCTCGCGATCGATACGCAAGGCATCGCCGCCCGGCGGGTCGAGCGAATCGCCCTGTCCAGCGAGATCTTTGGCCTGCTTGCGCTCCGCGCGGGACAGGCCACGCTCGCGATGCTTTTGCGAATGCGCCGTGTACATGTTGATGAACAGGATGACCAGGAAGCTGAACGCTATTACGACGACGACCCAAAAGAGGGCCACCGACGTGTTGCCGCCCATCCATTCAAAGTAGATAGCGATGGGGATGGTCTGGGTAATGCCGGCGTAGTTGCCCGCAAAAAACAGGGTGCAGCCAAACTCACCCATGGCACGCGCGAAGGCGAGCACCGCGCCGGCGGCAATCGAGGGCCAGCCAAGCGGCATCATGAGCTTGGCAAAAATGCGACGTTCGGACCATCCCAGGGTTCGCGCGGCATCGAGCATCTGCGTGTCGAGGCTCTCGAAGGCTCCGAGCGCCGTGCGGTAGACCAGCGGAAACGACACAACGACGGCCGAAATGACCGCCGCGGGCCACGTAAAGACGATCGAGACGCCGTGCGCGATCAGCCACTGGCCCACCCCGGTCGAGCGGCCAAACAGCATGAGGAGCAGGAAGCCGCAGACCGTGGGCGGCAGCACCATAGGAATCGTAAAGACCGAATCGAGCAGGCCCTTGATGCGACTCGAAGTACCCATAGTCTTCCACGCGGCGAACAGGCCCAGCGCAAAAGAGATTAGCAGGGCAAGGCCGCTCGTTTTAATGGACACCCAAAACGGACGATAGTCGATGTCGCTCAAAAAGGAGGCCAGAGAGGTCAAGGGCCCCTGCTCATCCCGCAACACGACAGACGATGCCTCTACCATTTGAGCGCTATCAAGCCAACGCGCGCCGCCCTTGGCATCACCTGAGGCTGATGCAATCACCACATAGCGGTCCCCATCCGCACCGCGTTTGTCAAAGCCATAGGTATACCCGCCGGCGTCAAACGTTGTTTCCGTCGTGACATACCAAGGAAGATCCACGTCCCCTAGCTGCGCACCTCCCATGCAGTTTGCGCTGTCGAGCTCACTGACGAGGGCCTTGAGACCCGATACGCACTCGTTGTCCTGCGGATCCAATCCATACTTCTCGACCGCCTTGGGCGATATCCACACCACAACGCGATCGGCAGCAGGCGCCACCGCAAGGTCCACGTCCTCGTCAACGGGAAACCGGTAGCCCTCAGGCTGGCCCTCCATGGCACGAGCGGTCCCCCTGGCCAACCGCTCAAAACCCTCGATCCCATAGGAAAGCCCATGAGCGGTCGCAGCAACCTGGGCCTCGTCCTCAGCGTCCACAGCAAGCGCAAATCCAGGCACCCAGCAAAGCACGAAGGTCAAAGCACAGGCGACAAGCATGCGGAATCTATTAAGCACGAAAAGCTCCAAGCGAATACAAGGACGGAGTTAAACACAAAACGATGGAATTATCGCGCCAAGCCGCACTACGCGGAAAGCTCAAAGCCGTACTTGGCCCAAATCTTCTGGGCTTTCTTGTTGGTCAGGCAGAAGTCGATGAACGCCTTGGCCTCGTCGGCATGCTCAGAGCTATCGGCGACAGCACCGGGATACACGATGGGTTTGTGCGAGTCCTCGGGGCACACGAAGGCTTCCTCGATGCCGTCGTAGCGGAAGATGTCAGAGCTGTAGACAAAACCGGCCACGCAGTCGCCCGTGGACACGTAGGCGGCGGCGGTACCGACCTTGTCGGCCAGCGCGACCTTGTCGGCGATCCCGGGCGCGTACTCGCCGTCATCGCCCTCGGTGCCGGTGTAGAGGCCCACGGAGGCCAGGGCCTGGTTGGCGTACTTGCCGGCGGGAACGGTCTTGGCGTCGCCGATGGCGATCTTGCCGTCCAGGTTCGCGACGTCGGCGATGGCCTCGACCTTGGTGTCGGAGCCCTCGGCGCGAATGATCACGAGGTCGTTGACAAACATATCCTCGCGGGTATCGGCATCGACGAGCTCAGCGGTCTCGGCGTCATCCATGGTGCCCTTGGAAGCGGTGATGAGCACGTCGACGGCAGCGCCGGCCTTCATCTGCTCAACGAGGTCGCCGGAGGCCTTAAACTGCGTGTCGGCAAAGGTGGTGCCGGTCTGGTCGGTGTAGAGTTCCTGAACCTCGGGCAGGGCCTTCTCCAGCGAGTTGGCAGCGAAAACCTGAAGCTCAACAGCCTTCTTCTTAGAGGAAGACTTGGCGGAGCCGGCATCGGAACCAGCGGGCTCGGACGTCTTGTTGCCCGAGCAGCCAGCAAGGCCAAAGCCGGCGGCAGCGGCAGCAGAAAGCGAGACAAAACCGCGGCGAGAAACCATATCGAACATATTCAACCCTTTCGGACGTTTTGCCCGGGTACCCCACCGCAGGCTTTATTCTGTAATTAGATTATACTTCTGCGCGAATAATAATAGTGAGAAATTATTCTCGCCAGAGAATATAGTTTCGAGTTGCCGTGAACCTCGGCGTCGCTTCGGCGGAAAACAAAGGCGGAGCAACCGTTCAGGTCGCCCCGCCGCAGGTAAACCGCTTAGTTGGTATGTCCGCCGCCCGCTGTCATCTGAGCCGCATGCTCCAGCTGGTCACTCACGGCCTCCCAGCTTTCGCGGGCGGCCTTCGTAGAACCGGGAAAGTTTACGACAAGTGTATGACCTCGTTGCATGCAAATAGCGCGCGAGAGCATAGCGCGGCGCGTCTTGGTCATCGAGTACGCACGGATTGCCTCGGCAATACCCGGCACATCGCGGTCACAGACGGCACGCGTCGCCTCAGGTGTCACGTCGCGCATCGAAAGACCCGTGCCGCCGCAGGTGAGCACGACATTGGCGTGGCACTCATCGGCGGCTTCCGCAATGGCATCACCGATCTCGCTGACGTCGTCACGCACGACCACATGCGAGGCGACCGTCCAGCCCTGTGCCACGATGAGCTCCTCGAGCGCAGCACCCGCCTCGTCCTGGGCAAGATCGCGCGTATCCGAGCACGTCACGATCGAAATCTTCAACTCCATAGCATTCCTCCTATAGCACCGTGTCCTCGGGCAGGTCGACGCGAACAACATCCACGACGTCGCCGGCCTTAAGCTCGCACGGTCCTTCGTCAATACGCAACAGGCAGTTCGCACGCTGCATCGTGCCGAGCAACGCCGAGTTCTGCGTCTTGGCCTCGGTCACCAACAACTCACCGGACTCGGGGTCGCGCAAAACCGTGGCGCGATCGAAGAAGCGGCGATGCTGTCGCTTTTTTACGCTATGCGTGAGCGTCGCCTGCTGCACGGGACGCGCACCCTCGGCAAAGCCACGCATCTTGCGAATCGCCGGGCGCGCGAGCATCTCAAAGCCCACATACGCCGCCGCGGGATTGCCCGAAAGCCCCAAATACGGCTTGCCTCCAAGCAGGCCAAACGTGATGGCCTTGCCCGGACGCATCGAGATGCGGTCGAACAGCACCTCGCCCTCGCTCTGGACCAGCGCCGTCACATAGTCGTAGTCGCCCGCCGAGGCACCGCCGCTCGTAATGACAAAATCGCACTCCTGCACGGCACAATGCACCAGCTCGGCAATCGCCTGCTCATCATCGGGCGCAATGCCGTAGAACACGGGCTCGGCTCCTGCATCGAGCGCTTCGGCCATCAACGCCGACGAATTGGAGTCGCGAATCTGCCCGCGCGCCGGCACGTTACTCGGTGCGACCAATTCCGTCCCTAGCGAGATAATGCCCACGCGCGGGGCGGCATGCACCTTCACGCTCGCATATCCGGCGCTTGCCAGCAAACCCGCGCCCGCCGGAGCCACGACCTCGCCGGCGTGCATCACGACGTCACCGGCATGGGCCTCCTCGGCGGCAGAGCGAACGTTCTCCCCTACCTTGGCAGGCGCCGAAAAGCGAACGTGCGAGCCCTCGTTGCCGTCACCGTCGACCACATCGACGATCTCGTACTTCACCACGGCATCGGCACCTTCGGGTACCGGCGCGCCCGTCATGATGCGGACTGTCTCGCCCGCGCCGACCACGCCCTCAAAGACATGGCCTGCCGCCTCGTGCCCGATAACGTCGAGCGTCACCGGCGCCTCGCCAGATGTCTGCGCCAAGTCCGCCGAGCGCACAGCATATCCGTCCATAGCGCTGTTGGCAAACGGCGAGATGTCGATATCGGCCACCGCGTCCTCGGCCAAGGGAAGACCGGTGGCCTGCCACACGGGAATCTCGACGAGATCGGTCGGAGCAACGTGCGACAGGACAATCGACTGTGCGTCATCCAGCGGAATGAGTTTCTCTGCCATATGCACCTCTTAATGCCACGGCGTACAACAGGGACGCCGATTCTTTATGCTTGTCTCAGTATAATCCCCCGACGCACGACCGCGACTCGGCCTGTACCCGCAAATACACCTGTCGGTTGCAGGCCGCGAAACAGAATGGAAACCAACCCACCGGCTCGTCGCGTTTACCGCGTTTTATAATGCTTGCGTTGCAACCTAAAAGAGGAACGTATGGCTCATAACGACAAACCCGAAAGCGCAAACGAGGCGCAAGACCATCCCCAGCCGCTCGACGACGGCGGCTTTTTCTCCCTGAACGACGTCATCACGGCAGGCAGGCATCAACTTACCCGCTCCGAGCATCTCTTGGCTGCCGACACGCGCCGCAACGCCCGCAACCTACTCGCGAGCGCCAAGTTGCTCGTACTCGTCGTCATCGTCTCGCTCGCCATGGGCGTTGCCGCTTGGGCGTTTTTGGCCTCGTTGAATATCGCGACCGACTATCGCGAGCAGCATGCGTGGATTTACGCGCTGCTTCCCGTTGTGGGCGTTGCCACCGCATGGGTGTACAAAAACCACGGTCTTGCCGCCAAACGCGGTAACAACCTGGTCATCGACTCCGCTCTGGGCACACGCCTCATCCATATGCGCATGGCCGTCCTCACCTTCGTCTGCTCCACGCTCACGCACCTAACGGGCGGATCGGCCGGTCGCGAGGGAGCTGCGGTGCAGATTGGCGGCACCATCGCCAGCAACATCTCGAGCCTCGCCCACCTCAAAAAGCATGACCACCACGACCTCATGCTCGCCGGCATCTCGTCGGCCTTTGGCGCCGTATTCGGCTCGCCCCTTGCCGGGGCTTTCTTTGGCATGGAGATGTGCTTTATCGGCAAGATCGACTACACCGCGGGCATCTACTGCCTGGTCGCCTCGTTTACCGGCTACTTTACATCACTCGCCCTGGGTACCGAGTACGAAGCGAATGTCATCGCCAACGTTCCCAACATGACACCACGGACGGTTGTCATCGTTGTTATCAGCGCCATTATCTTCGGTCTGACGGCACGCCTCTTTGCCTGGTCGGTTCGAACCGTCAAGAGCCTGTACGGTCGCTTTATCACCAATTATCTTACTCGCGCACTCATAGGCGCACTCGTGGTTTTGGCCGCCTATGCCCTCCTCGACGCCTGGGACTACGCCGGCCTTTCCACGTGGCTTTCCGGCGCCGGATTTGCCGGCAACACCACCCTGGCGGACGCAGCCATCAAGTTGGTCGTCACAGCGCTCACCCTGGGCGCCGGCTTCCAAGGCGGCGAGGTCACGCCCCTGTTTGGTATCGGTGCGGCGCTCGGCGGCTGGATCGGTTGCCTCGTCGGAATCGATCCCAGCTTTCTGGCAGCGCTGGGCATGCTCGGCGTGTTCTGCGCCGGCCTTAACGTGCCCATCACCACCTGTATGATGGCCATCGACCTGTTCCACGGCACGGCAGCCGGGTTCTTTGTCATCGTGGCCTTTATCAGCTACCTAGCCGCCGGACACCGCGGCGTGTACCCCGCCCAGCGCATCATCTCGCCCAAGCGCCGTTCGCTTATTGTGGATGAGGGCGGTACGGTAGCGGATGCTATCGAGCGCCACAACGACCTGATAGAGTAGATGTAATAATCGCCGTGCAGCCACAATCGGGGGCAATTCGACCTGAGCGCGACCGCACTGTCATGTCACACGCCGGGAGTCGCCCCATGCACGCAACTGATTTTGGTCGCACGCTCATCATCGCCAACCCAGCCGCCCAGTCGGGCGCCGCGCACGAGGTTGCCGAGCGCCTGCAACGCTTTTTGGACATGACTGCACGCACATCCCAGTTTGACCTGGTGCTGACCGAGCGCATGGGACACGCCAAGGAGCTGGCCACCCAGGCAACGGGCTATCGCACCGTTATCGCTCTTGGAGGCGATGGCGTGATCCACGAGGTCGTCAATGGCTTGATGGCGCAAGAAAAGGCAGTTCGACCGGCGCTTGCCGTCCTGCCCGTAGGCTCCGGCAACGATTTTGCCCAAACGCTCGGTATCGAAGATTTCTCCGGCAAGGATTTTGGCGCGCTGCTCACCTGCGAGCTGCAGCGTCAGGACATCGGGCGCATTCGCTCGTGGAGCCCTGCGAACGGCAGCGGCGAGGCTACCGTTGAGTACTACGACCAGACGCTTTCGGTCGGCATCGATGCCGCCATCGGCCTTGGCACCACCGAGCTGCGCAAAAAGACCGGCTTGACGGGCGCGCCGCTCTACACCCTCTCGGGACTTGAGCAGTTTGGCCTACGCTATCGCAACTACCCCATGACAGTCAGCTTTGACGGGGCGCCCGCCGAGCGCGTGAGGGCAATCATCATGTCGATTCAGCTGGGTCCTACCTATGGCTCGGGCTATCGCATCTGTCCCGACGCTGACCCCTGTGACGGTATATTCGACGTCTGCTACGCCTGCGGCCCCGTTCCGCGCGCGGTCGCGCTTCCCATGTTCCTTTCGGCCAAAGATGGCCACCACACCAAGCTGCCACCGGTTCGCATGCGCCGCTGTCGCCATGCCGAGCTTACCTTTGAGGAGCCCGACTACCCCATCCAAGCCGACGGGGAGCCCGTTGTCGCCTCGCGCATCGAGGTCGACGTCCTCGGCGGCGCCCTCAACGTCTGGCGCCCCACCCACTAGCCATCCCTAAGTTGCGGTGAAATAGGGACTGTTTATGCAGCTAAAAACGCAAAACAGTCCCTATTTCACCGCAACTTATTGAGAAGATCATTCCTCCCCGCCCGGCTTGCGACGGTTGGCCTTTTTAATGGCGTTGAAGTGCTTGTCGTTGAGCCTGCGCTGGCGAGAGCGCTGAGGCACCTTGGTCTTTACGCGTCGGCGCGGTGGACGCCCGCGACGCTCAAGCTCTGCCCTCAGCTTACGCAAACAGCAGCTGCGATTCTGAAACTGACTGCGGCTCTCGCGCGCCGTCACGGTAATCCCCGAAGGGATATGTTTCATGCGCACCGCCGAGTCCGTCGTGTTCACGCCTTGCCCGCCTGGACCCGTCGCGCGAAACACCTGTACCTCGCAATCGCGCGCCAGCTCCTCGACCGACATCTCGGCATAGCGCGCATACTCGCGCCATCCCATCTTGTCCTCATCCATATCGACACCTCCCCTCATACAAAAAATGTGACAAAGGGACAGTCCCTTTGTCACATCGCATATCAATCGTTTGTGTTGCGCGCTTAGGCGAAGGTGATCTCGCCGTTCTCGCAGTCCATTTCGGCGATACGAGCCAGGCTCTCAACGCGGAAGCCGCGCTCGCGGAGCTTATCGCCACCGCCCTGGAAACCCTTCTCCACGGCAATGCCAATGCCGGCAACCTCGGCGCCCGCAGCCTCGCAGATCTTAATAAGGCCCTCAAGCGCGCAGCCGTTGGCCAAAAAGTCGTCGATGATCAGAACCTTGTCGCCCTCGGACAGGAAGCGCTTGCCAACGATGACCGGGTACTCCTTCTGCTTGGTAAAGGAGTAGATGGTCGTGGCATACTGCTCGCCGTCAAGGTTGATGGACTGTGCCTTCTTGGCAAAGACTACCGGCACGCCGCCAAAATGCTGAGCTGCGATGCAAGCCATGCCAATGCCCGAAGCCTCGATCGTCAGGATCTTGTTGATCTCGACACCCTCGAACAGACGGGCCCACTCGGCACCCATGTGGTCGAACAGCTCAACGTCGCACTGGTGGTTGAGGAAGGCATCAACCTTAAGGACGTTACCGGCCTTTACGATGCCGTCATGGCGAATACGATCCTCAAGCTCCTGCATGGCGCAACCCCTTCTCGCGGCAACGATACCGCGCGATTAATAAACGTTGTTCGATAGTCTACCACGGACCGACCCCCGCCCGCCCCACAAGCCGCATCGCACCATAAAGCTGCAAGACCAGTAGATAGGCCCGATTCGTGGCAGACAGCCTCCCAACACGCTAATGCCGGGTGCGCGTCCTCACCAAACGTACCAATGTGAGCGCAAAGCCCACGGTAGCAACGGCCATCAGCACGTAGAATACCAAACGGAAGCCAAAGAGGAACACGTCCGGACAACCCGCCACATAGCTCGTGACCGTCTTGCCCATCGCCGCGCTCGTCTGTCCATACAGGATGCGCGACGCCGCCGTAATACCCAGCGCTATGCCCGCATAGCGCGCCAAGCTGCTCAAGCTGCCCGCAAAGCCAAGCGCCTCACGCGGAGCCGAACCCATATACAGCGAATTATTGGGACTCTGGAAGATCGACGTGCCGCACGACATAAACGCGACGCAGCACACAATCATCAAGATGGAAGAGTGCTCGTCAAGCGTGCTCACCGCAAAGAGACCGCACACGTACACGCCCAGGCCAACGGCCGTGGGCGCTTCACAACCAACACGGTCGGACACCGAGCCCGAAAGCGGGCCCACAAAGGCATTCACGACCGGCATCGCCAAAAACAACAGGCCGGAGATATCGGAGCTAAAGCCGTGGTCATCCTGAAAGTAGAACGGCAGCACAAACTCGGAGGCACCGATACCCACGAACACGATAAGCATGCAAGCCAGGTTAATCGTGAAAGCCGAGCTCGCAAAGCAGCGACGCGCCGCCTCTGTCAACGGCATAGGGCGTTCGCCAGCCTCCGGCTTCACATGCGGCAGCGTACAGAGTCCCACGATAAACGAGATTACGCCAATGGGCAGATTGATAAGGAAGATGCTCTCCCAGGGAAAGCTCGCCACCAGCACGCCGCCGAGCACGGGGCCGCACATCATGCCGAGGGCCACGAAGGTCGCGAGAATACCCATGGCACGGCCGCGCTCACGCGCCGGAAACGACTCGGTGATGATGCCCATATTGTTGGCCATCGCGGCGGCACAGCCAATGCCCTGCACGAAACGCGCCAAGATAAGCACCTCGAGCGAAGCCGAAAGCCCGCAAAGCAACGAGCCACCCGTAAAGACGATTACACCAAGCTGGAACACATTCACCTTGCCGCGCACATCGCCCAAGCGGCCAAACGGCAGCATGGCGACGCACGTCGCGAGCAGATACACCGAGCTCACGAGCTGAATGCGGTCGAGACCCACCCCCATCTCCTTTTGCATCACTGGGAGCGCCACCGTCACGATGCTCGCATCCAGACACGCCATAAAGGTCATGACGAGCACGGTGAACAGAATCGCCCATTTATTCTTACCGTGGGTGTCGCCCTCTAGGGCAATGTGTTCGCGGCGCAGCTGCTCGGCAGTTTTCTCCATGTATATCCTTTCTATCGTGCAACGCAAAAACGGGACCCCAATCGCCTACAAACGGACACGATCGGGGTCCCGCCTACGGAATCGGAACTATGAGGACGTCGTCAGCCGAAAAGCCGTCCCACGCCCCGCACGCACGCTAGCCTAGCACCGCTCGAGCGCCTGCTCAAGGTCGGCAATCAGATCGGCCGTGTCCTCAAGACCGCACGACAGGCGCACCATGTCGGCGGAGATGCCGCAGGCGATGAGCTCCTCGTCGTTCATCTGGCGATGGGTGGCGTTTGCCGGGTGCAGGCAGCAGGTGCGGGCATCGGCCACGTGCGTGGCAATCTGGGCGAGCTTAAGACTCTTCATAAAGGTCTCGGCCGCCGCACGACCACCGGTAAAGCCAAAGCTCACGACGCCGCAGGTACCGTTGGGCATGTACTTCTGAGCCATGTCGTAGTACTTGTCGCCCTCCAGGCCCGGATAGCTCACGAAGCGCACTTTGGGGTGGCCCTGAAGGAACTTGGCGACCGCCAGACCGTTCTCGCAATGGCGCGGCATACGCACGTGCAGGCTCTCGAGCGAGCTGTTCAGGAAGAACGCCGCCTGCGGGTTCTGCATAGGGCCAAGGTCGCGCATGAGCTGCGCGGTAGCCTTGGTAATAAAGGCGCCCTCGCGGCCGAACTTCTCGGCATACGTCACGCCGTGGTAGCTCTCGTCGGGCGTGGTGAGACCCGGGAACTTGTCCGCATGAGCCATCCAGTCAAACTGACCGTGATCGACGATCACGCCGCCCAGGTAAGCAGCATGTCCATCCATGTACTTGGTGGTGGAGTGCGTAACGATGTCGGCGCCCCACTCAAAGGGACGGCACATCACGGGCGTCGGGAAGGTGTTGTCGACCATCAGCGGCACGCCGTGGTCATGTGCGGCCTTGGCAAAGCGCTCAATATCGAGCACGGCAAGGGCGGGGTTGGCGATCGTCTCGCCAAAGACGAGCTTTGTATTGGGCTCAAAGGCTGCCTCGAGCTCTTCATCAGTGCAGTCGGGGGCAACGAAGGTGCAGGTCAAACCCATGCGCTCCATAGTATGGGCGAGCAGGTTGTAGGTACCGCCGTAGATGGCAGAGCTCGCGACCACGTGATCGCCGGCACCGGCCACGTTAAAGATCGCGAGGAAATTCGCAGCCATGCCCGAGCTCGTGAGCATCGCGGCAGTGCCGCCCTCCATCTCGCAAATCTTGGCGGCAACCAGATCGCACGTGGGGTTCTGCAGACGGCTGTAGAAGTAGCCCGACTCCTCCAGGTCAAACAGCTTGCCCATGTGTTCGGACGTGTCGTACTTCCACGTGGTGGACTGGTAGATGGGCACCTGGCGCGGCTCTGCGTCGCCCGGGCGATAGCCGCCCTGAACACATGTAGTACCGATAGTCTGCTCGCTCATATCTAGCTCCCTTGCCTGGGTTTTAGTTTTATTCGGTTCACGATACCGCTACCCTGCACCCCTCTCAACCCATCTCCAAGGTAGGTTGTGGGACAAATTGATCAGGGGTATTTATCTCAAGCCTTGGGCATTTGCTCGATAGATAAAAATGAGGCACACATGAAGCTCTCGATGATTACATGCCCCGTCACGGGTACCATAGGCGGGTACACCGTGACCAAGGAGACAAAGATGAAGCAAATCGATACGGCCCAGCTCGACATCACCGCCTGTCAGGCTCAAGCTGCCGAATACCACGCCCGTGGCTTTAACTGCGCCCAGGCCGTCGCCTGCACGCTCGCGCCTGCCGTCGGGCTCGACCCCCAGACCGCCTTTACCCTCACCGAGGGCTTTGGCGCCGGCATGGGCGGCATGACCGAAACCTGCGGCGCCATCTCGGGCGCCGTGGCCATCATGGGGTTTGTAATGAGCGACGGCATGGAAAACCCCAAGACTAAGGGCCAGACCTACAAGCTGTCGCGCGAAATCGCCAAGCGCTTTGGCGAGAAGAACACGACGACCGTCTGCGGCACGCTCAAGGGCATCGGATCGGACAAGGGTCCGCTCCGCAGCTGCCCCGGCTGCATCGACGATGCCGTCGAGATCGCCTGTGATGTGCTAAAGCAGCTCGCCGAGTAAACGGCAGCAACAGAAAAACGACGGCCGGCGCGCTTGGGATCCATCCAAAAGCACGCCGGCCGTCGCCGTTAGAACTCTGCAAATTCGGGAGCGCCGACCTCGATCTCCTCGCGCCCCGCCATAAGCTCGCGCATCTTAGCGCAAAACGGCTCCTGCTCCCCCGCTTTAAACACCAAATGAAGTGTCACGGCATCCGCGTAATCGGTATCCGAAACCTTGGCACCCGAATCCTGCGCCAAACGAAGCACCTGCTCGTACTGCGGATAGGCCACATGCACGTCAACAGGCACGACGCTTGTCATCTCAACGATCTGCCCGGCCTCCTGAGCCGCGGCCACCGCCGCCTGCGTCGCCGCGGTATAGGCGCGTACCAAGCCACCAGGCCCCAACAGCGTGCCACCAAAATAGCGCGTCACTACGCAGCAAACATTTTTGAGCTCCGCGCCGCGCAACACCTCGAGCGTCGGCATACCGCTCGTGCGGCTCGGCTCACCATCATCGCTTTGACGCTCGCGTCCATTGACCAAAATCCACGCGGGAACATTGTGTCGAGCGTCGTAATGACGCTTTCGAACCATCTCGATAAAGGCATTCGCCTCGTCCTCGGACTCAATATGGACCAGCTGGGCAATAAACCGGCTCTTGCGGTCCACAAACTCGCCCGAAGCCTCAATATTCGATTGCAGAGTAAAATAGCTGTCCAACAAAGCCCCTCAAACACAAGCAAAGCAACAAACAGCCTCAATAATACGGCAAAGGCCGTACCGATAATCCCGGTAAATAGAACGGCAACGCCAATGACCAGGCAAAAACAGCGAGATGCCAAGAACGGAACCGCCGATGATTCCGTCAACGAAAGCGAGAACCCGTCAGCGCGAGCAAGGTGCCTTGAAAAACGAGATTGCAACAGAAATGAGGCTTCCGATGACCAGGCAAAAACAGCGAGACGGCGTCAGCTGAGTCGATTTGGCCCGAAAAAGGAGGGAGCACGCCTTATGGCGGCGACCGACGAATGAGCGCCAAATCGGCCAGCTGACGCCGTCGCAGCGTCAACATAGTTGCCGAGTGGGCCTATAAGCCGGGTTCTGTCGTGAACGGTCATTTATCTTGTCTGCACGTTACCGTGCAGCTCCACGCACGCTACCCGAACGCGGACCGGGCCGGCCCATAGCGTTCCTATTCGCGCTTGCTCCGGATGGGGCTTGCCAAGCCGCCGTGTTGCCACGACGCTGGTGGTCTCTTACACCACCGTTTCAGCTTTTCCCTTTACGCCTTGCGGCGCAGGTGGGAGTCTTCTTTTCTGCGGCGCTTTCCGTCGGATCACTCCGCCCGGCCGTTAGCCGGCATCCCGCCCTCTGGAGCCCGGACTTTCCTCACGCGTACTGCAAACAGCACATCGCGCGACCGTCTGGCCCACTCAGCAGTGCAAGAGTGTAGCACACCGTTGCCGCAGGCAATGGCACAACACAAGCGTTCGACACGATAAACCAAGAACCACGCCATGCAGTACAATAGGGTTGTCGATGGGCAACGTCGTCAGTCGAGACGCGACCGCGCTCCGCACCCCTCCGTCTACTCGGTGCGTTCCCGCCTCCTCCCCGAGGCGGGATGTCGGCATTTTTTCATTCACCGACAACCCAATAGCCTGTGGACAGCCCGGGTAGCATCGCGTGCATCAGCAGCGAAAGCAAAAAGGGACCCGTCCATTGCGGACGGATCCCTTAAAACAAGTGATCGTCAAACCGATTTACTCGGCGTCGGTCTCCTCGTCCTTCTTCTCGGAAGGAAGCGGGGTAACCTCGATCTCGACGCCCAGAGTCTCAGCAGCGGACTTCATGGACAGAGAGATACGACGACGGTCGAGGTCGATCTCCATGACCTTGACCTGAACCTTGTCGCCCACGTGGGTGACCTGAGAAGGCTGGTCGACGTGCTTGTTGGCCATCTCGGAGATGTGCACCAGGCCCTCGATGCCCTCGCCCAGGTCGACGAAAGCGCCAAACGGGACAAGCTTGGTCACAGTGCCCTCGACGATAGCGCCGACGGGGTACTTCTTGACCAGTGCGCGCCAGGGATCCTCGGTGGTCTGCTTGAGACCCAGGGAGATGCGCTCGCGGTTGAGATCGACGTCGAGAACCTCGACCTCGACCTCCTGGCCGACCTTGACAACCTCGGAAGGATGGTTGACGTGGTTCCAGGAGAGCTCGGAGATGTGGATGAGGCCGTCGATACCGCCGAGGTCGACGAAGGCGCCGAAGTCGACGATGGAGGAAACGGTGCCCTGGAGACGCATACCAGACTTGAGCTTGGACAGGATCTCGGAGCGCTCGGCCTTACGGGACTCCTCGAGCACGACGCGACGGGAGAGGACGACGTTGTTGCGGTTACGGTCCATCTCGATGACGCGGGCCTCGATGCGGGTGCCCATGTAAGAGGTGAGGTCCTTGACGCGACGGAGGTCGACGAGGGAAGCAGGCAGGAAGCCACGCAGGCCGATGTCGAGGATCAGGCCGCCCTTGACAACCTCGATAACCTCGCCCTCGACGTTCTCGCCGGAGTTGAACTTCTCCTCGATGCGGTTCCAAGCACGCTCGTACTCGGCACGCTTCTTGGACAGGACCAGACGACCGTCCTTGTCCTCCTTCTGGAGAACCAGAGCCTCGATGGGATCACCGAGTGCAACGATGTCTGCAGGGTTAGCGTCCTTGCGGATGGACAGCTCGCGGACCGGGATAACGCCCTCGGACTTGAATCCGATGTCAACGAGCACCTCGTCATGCTCGATCTTAACGACAGTGCCGTTAACGAGATCGCCCTCATCAAAGTCGGTAATCGTACCGTCGATGAGGTTGTTCATCTCCTCCTCGTTGACATCGTCAAGAGAGAAAATGGACGAGTTCTGAATCTCACTCAAAGGTGGACCCCTTTCGAACTACGGGGCCCCGATTGCTAGGACCTACAGAAGGGTGCGACAAGCACACAACGTTTAGGAACACTCGGGAGCCGACAGATACTAATGTGACGCTTATGCAATCACGTTCGTATAGGTTACGGGGAAATGAGTTCGATTTCAAGCGTGAACTGCGATTTTTTACTCGTGTGGAGACTTTTTCGTAATCTTATGAACACACGTCTCCGCAACTTGACGATAACCAGCTAGGCATTCGGCTTTGGGGTAAAGTATCCGGAGCCAACGATTCTAGATCGATTTTTCGAGAAAGGTGCCCGCGTGCTCAAAGCAGTCGTTTTCGATATGGACGAGACGCTTCTCAGCATCAACCTCAACGCGTTCATCCTTCGCTATTTTAAGGATGTCTCTTCGATGCTCGCGGATATCGGGCGCCGCAGCCGCGGTGGCACGATGGCACGCCTCGGCACCATCCTAGTCGACCTCAACGCCAATCGCCGCAGCGGCACGGACAACCGCACCAATCTTGAGTTTTACCAAGAAGAGGTCGAGCGCCGATGCGGGATCCGCCTCTCCGATCCCCTCATCTACGAGGCGTTTACCTACTATGACCGCGAAGTTCTTCCGTACAAGAACGACGGTGTCATTAACGCCCACGCCATGCCGGGCGCACACGCCGCGCTCCAGGCCGTACAGGACGCAGGGCTGCGTTGCGCGCTCTTTACCAACCCCAGCTTTCCCCAAGGGGCCATCGAGTGCCGCATGGGCTGGGGCGACCTGGCCGACGCCCCCTTTGAGCTCGTCACGCACATGGGAAACACCACCCGCTGCAAGCCCGATGCCACCTACTATCTAGAGCAGCTTCAGGTGATGGGACTCGAGCCACACGAGGTCCTTATGGTGGGCAACGATCCCAAACGCGACTTCCCGTCCCCCGATTGCGGCATCCAAACCGCCTTTGTGGGCCAAGGCAAGCCCAGCCGAGCCACCTGGCGCGGAACCATGGAAGACTTCGCCCGCGACTTTAACGCCGTAATCGAGGCCTTCTACGAGCACCAAATAGCCGACGAACTGTCTTAGGACCCCTCGCTCCAAACAAAATAACGCCGCAGGTTGAGCATAAGTCAGCGAAAACGCCCCTAAGCGAGCAATGTGCCTTGAAAGAGGAGGGCATAGGCCTTCTGGCCATGCCCGACGATTGAAAGGCAAATTGCCGCTTAGGGGCGTTTGCAGCGTCGACTGGTTACGCGGTTTGGTAAAACCGCGTAACTAGCAGACTCGAGTCTTGCCGATCATGATGTTAAGGATCTCGACGTCGGTATCTTTCATGCCCACACGGCCCACGTAGCCCATACTGGCGATTGTCTGCTCAACGGTATCTTGGATCAGGCCCTCGCCGGCGCGGAAGCCGCGACCCTGCATGGCCATATCATGGCCCAGAATCGCCGCATCGACGGCAGCCGAGATCTTGGCGGCACAGCTCGCTTTGGCGCCGTCGCACACGATGCCGCCCACGTTACCGAGCGTGTTCGAGACCGTCGCGCCAATCTGCTCGCGCGTGCCACCGCACAGCCAGGTAATCGCGGAGCCGGCGCCGCACGCGGCGCAAATAGCACCGCAAAACGCCGAGAGCGCACCAATATAGCTCTTGATATGCACGGCGATAAGATCGGACAGCATCACGGCGCGCACCAGGCGCTCGTGGTCGCAACGCAGGTACTCGGCATACTCCATGACGGGCAATGCGCAGGTAATGCCCTGATTGCCCGAGCCGCACACAATGGCGACCGGCAGCGCGCAGCCGTTCATGCGGGCGTCGGACCCGGCGGCCGCACGGGCACGGGCACGGCAGGCGACGTCATCGGCACGAGCACCCAGCAGCGTACGACCCACCTCGGCGCCCCAAGCGTGCGCAAGGCCCTCGGCACTGATTGCGCCATTCAGCTCAATCTGACGCTCAACGGCAGCACGGGCGTCCTCAATGTCACCGTCCTCGATAAAGTCGATGATGGTCTCGATCGACATGGGCGTGTCGGCGTTATCTGCCGCCCGCTCGGCCACGACGCGCTCGGCGCAGGCGGCACACTCCCCCGCCGACTTGCCGCACACCGGAATACCGTCGAGCGTATGGCACGTGACATTGGTGTGGTGATCGGTAATCTCGACGACCGCGGTATGGCCCCCGGCCGTCGCAGTCACCTTGATGTAGAGGTTGGGCACACCCTCGACAAGCGACACATCGCAGTAGTCCGCATCGGCAAGCAGCTCGGCCACGCGGGCGCGGTCCGCGTCATCGACGCTCTCGAGCACCTCGAGCGCGCTCTTGGCGTCGCCGCCCACGGCACCCAGCACGGCCGCGGCTTCAATACCGTGCATACCGCCCGAGTTGGGCACGGTCACGCTCTTAACGTTCTTGATGATGTTGCCCGAGCAGGCAACATCCATATGATCGGGCTCGCAACCGAGCGTCTGGCTCGCCAGCGCTGCTGCATAGGCAACGGCAATGGGCTCGGTGCAGCCGAGTGCACAGACAAGCTCGCGGTTCAAAACATCGCAAAACGCGGCATCACGAAGGGAATCGGTAGGCATAGGTATCTCCTGCTTGCATAACGGGCTTGGCTCTCAAAAATAGTTAGCTCCTTTATTTGATAACAATGCATCAAAAACTGCAACCATGGTTCCGGCGGACGGCGCTCAAGCACAAACTGACAGCATTCATTCATGAGAAGCCGGTCTTGTTGCATGCTAAAGCGTTTGACCAAAAAACGCCCGAGCGTTTACGCAAAAGTCGCGCTATCATGCAGTCGAACGCGGTAAAACCTTTAGCATTTGCGCCGCACAGACCAGAGAGGAACCACTCATGAAGATTGGTATCGGCAACGACCACGCCGCCGTCGAGCTCAAGAACATCATCTCCGAGCACCTGAAGGAGCGCGGCTGCGAGGTCGTGAACTTTGGCACCGACACCTCCGAGAGCTTTGACTACCCCATCGCCGGCTACAAGGTGGGTAAGGCCGTTGCCAACGGCGACGTCGACCTGGGCATCCTCATCTGTGGCACCGGTGTCGGGATTAGCCTGGCTGCCAACAAGGTCGAGGGCGTACGCGCCGTCGTGTGCTCCGAGCCCTTCAGCGCCAAGCTCTCCCGCATGCACAACAACACCAACGTGCTCGCCTTTGGTGCCCGTGTCGTGGGCTCCGAGCTCGCTAAGATGATCGTCGACGAGTGGCTCGACGCCGAGTTTGAGGGCGGCCGTCACGAGCGTCGCGTTAACCTCCTCAACGAGATCGATCACACGCGCGGCCTCAAGGTCGTCGACGAGGCCTAAACCACTCAGTGCCACAAGCTAACAGCAGGGGCCCGCTCGGAACTCATGACCGAGCGGGCCCCTTCATAGATTTTGGAATAAAAGGGCGCCGCGGATGGAGTTCCGCGGCGCCCAAGCCACACGCTAACAGCTTTAAGGAGTCAAAGCTGGTTTAGCCAAAGAAGCGCTTGATCTCAATCTCGGCGTTCTCCAGGCAGTCGGAGCCGTGGATCACGTTGGCGTTGACATCGACGGCAAAGTCGCCGCGGATGGTACCAGGAGCAGCGTCAAGCGGATTAGTAGCGCCCATGAGGGTGCGCATCTTAGCAACAGCGGAGAGACCGGAAACGACCATCTTGACGACCGGACCGCTCGTCATAAAGTCGCAGAGACCGCCAAAGAAGGGCTTGTCGGCCAGATGGGCGTAGTGCTCCTCGACGGTAGCGCGCTCGAGCGTGGTCATCTCCATGCGCTCGATGACAAGGCCGCTGCGCTCAATGCGAGCAACGATCTCGCCGATCTTGCGGTCGCGCACGGCGTCGGGCTTAATCATGATGAAGGTCTTCTCGATAGCCATAAAAGTAGCCTTTCAAGTAGGTTCGCGCGTGCCCAAGTCCCATTCCGGCACCCGCCTGGACTGCATCGTAACAGAGTTTTAGCTGCAGTTAAACAAAAAGCTGTTTATTGAAACGTTGCAATTTATTAAAGCGCTCCATATGTGTCACTTCTGTTTCGAAGCCCGATTAGAGTACCATCCGACCGCCCATCAACCGCGCCGAACAGAGCAGGCGGTCGGTTGCCGCCCGCGAACGTATCCCCTTCACAACCTGCCCAAAGGTCCTACAGAAGTTCTCGACAAGCCCCTCCCCCATAGCAACAAAATACGGGCTCCCACATCAGCAGGCGCCCGTAAAAGCAAAACGATTTATCAATAAATGGACAATACGTCTTCAGCCAAACCTCTACTTTGCCCCGTGACCCATCTCGACGACCTTGGTTAGCGATCCAAACACACCTTCGTCGACCACGAGCTGCGCCTCGGCACGCTGCAGCTGCACGGCAACGGCGGCAGGGGCGGTGCCGCCCTCGGTCGTGCGCGCGGCGACAATCGACGGGATGTCGAGCGCCTCGGTAATGTCGTGCTCAAAGAGCGGGCTTGCCTCCTGGAACACCTCAAACGGCAGGTCCTCAAGATTGCAGCCGCGCTTCTCACACATCAGAACCAGATGCCCCACCACGGCATGTGCCTCGCGGAACGGCAGGCCACGCTTGGCCAGGTAATCGGCAACATCGGTAGCGGCAAGGTGCCCCACGCCGCACTCGCGCGCCATGGCATCCTCGTTGACGGTCCAAGTCGAAATCATTCCGGCCATAACCGACAGGCACTGCATGAGCGTATGGGCGGTATCGAGCGCGCCCTCCTTGTCCTCCTGCAAGTCCTTGTTATAAGCAAGCGGCAGGCCCTTCATGGTCACGAGCAGCTGCACCAGGTTGCCATAGACACGGCCGCTCTTGCCGCGAATAAGCTCGGCAAAGTCGGGATTCTTCTTCTGCGGCATGATGGACGAGCCGGTGGAGTAGGAGTCTGAAAGCGTGATAAAGCCAAATTCGGAGCTCGACCACAGCACGATCTCCTCGGAAAGACGCGACAGGTGCATGGCCATGACGGAGCCAGCGTAATGCAGATCGAGCAGGAAATCACGGTCGGAAACAGCATCGAGTGAGTTAGGAATCACGCCCGCAAAGCCAAGTTCGGCAGCCGTCATCTGGCGATCGAGCGGATAGCTCGTACCGGCAAGCGCGGCAGCACCCAGCGGGCAGTTGTCGGCGGCATCAAAGGCGGCCTTCAAGCGTGTAAAGTCGCGCGCGAACATCCAGGAATACGCCAGCAGATGATGCGAGAGCAGCACGGGCTGAGCGTGCTGCATATGCGTGTAACCCGGCAGAATCACCTTGTCGTACTTCTTAGCCGCATCCACCAGCACATGGCGCAGCTCAAGATTGGCCTCCATGAGCTCCTTGGCCAGCGCCTTGACGCCCAGGCGCGTGTCGGTCGCCACCTGGTCGTTGCGCGAACGTCCGGTATGCAAGCGCTTACCGGCCTCGCCGATGCGACGCGTCAGCTCGCTCTCGATGGACATATGAATGTCTTCGTCGTTGATGTCGAAGGTGAAGTTGCCGGCATCGATATCCTGTTCGATTCCGGTCAGGCCCTTGGCAATCGCCTGCTCGTCCTCGGCACTGATGATGCCCTGGGCCGCCAGCATTTTGGCATGCGCCTTAGAGCCTGCGATATCCTGCTTATAGAGATGTTTGTCGGCCGGCAGCGACGCGCCAAACTCCTGCGTGACCTCGGCCACGCCTGCCTCAAAACGACCGCCCCAAAGAGCCATGGAACCGTCCCCTTTCTCCAAATACCAAAACAAGCGCCCAAAGCAATGCGCCATATCGCTAAAGCGATTTTTCAACCGCTAGTTTTACACATTCCCCACCGTGTGCGGAGCCATGTAGCTAATTTGCAAAGAAGTGACGCGCCATGCACTTGGCGCCCAACGTCTCCCTCCGGATGTTGCCCTGCGAACCATCGATCCAGGCCTTCAGGCTCATAGGGACGTCCTCGACCCTTGCAGCATCGAACTCGGGCGCGAGGGCAAGTAAAGCATGCGCGATAGCATTGAACATAATGGATACTCCTCATATATATAGGCGCAGAGCCGCCAAATTGATAGAAGGAGCCCCGCCGGACAACCCCGGCGGGGCTCGGACTCAGCCACAGTCGCGGCATCATATATGCGGGCGGAACGTAGGGGCCACCGATGTTAAGAAGTGTCAGCAAGCATAACGAAAGGTAGGGACCCCGTGCGCCCGTTATGTATCACGCGGATGGGTCGCGCGGATACCAAGGGAAGGAGGCGCTAGGCCTGGGCGGCAGCAGAGCTGGGGCCCTGGACCTTTGCCCACGTCTTGAGTGACAGCGTATCGATCTCGATAAAGCCGGCGCTGGCCTTCTCGTCAAACGTAGTGTCGCGGTCGTAGGTAGCCAGACCGTAGTCATACAGGCTAAACGGGCTCTTGCGGCCGACGACATGGCAGTTGCCCTTAAAGAACTTCAGACGGACGGTGCCGGTCACGAACTTCTGGGTGTCGGCCATAAAGGCGTCGAGCGCGTTTTTGAGCGGGCTGTACCACTGGCCGTTGTACACGGCGGTGGCCCAATCCTGCTCGAGCTTGATCTTGGTCTTGAGCAGGTCGCCCTCGACGCAAATGTCCTCGAGCGCCTTGTGGGCGGTGATGAGCGTCAGGGCGCCGGGAACCTCGTAGCACTCGCGGCTCTTAAGGCCCACCAGGCGATCCTCGACCAGATCGAGACGGCCAAAGCCATTGTCGCCGGAGATCTTGTTGAGGGAGATGACAATCTCGGAGAGCTTCATCTTCTTGCCGTCGACGGCGACGGGCTTGCCGGCCTCAAACTCAATCTCAGTGTAGGTCGGGGTGTCCGGCGTGTCCTCGGGGTTCTCAGTCATAACCCAAGCGTCATCGAGCGGCTCATTCCAAGGGTCCTCCAGGTGACCGCACTCGATGGCGCGACCCCACAGGTTGTCGTCGATGGAGTAGGGGTTGTCGTTGGCACCCTCGGGAACCGGGACGTTGTGGGCATGGGCATAGGCGACCTCGTCGGGACGGCACTTCAGGTCCCACTCGCGAACCGGGGCGATAACCTTGAGCTCGGGGTCGAGGGCCTTGACGGCGGCCTCAAAACGGACCTGGTCGTTACCCTTGCCGGTGCAGCCGTGGGCGACGTAGGTCGCGCCAAACTCGTGGGCGACCTCAACAAGCTTCTTGGCAAGCAGCGGGCGAGACAGGGCGGAGAGCAGCGGGTACTTGTTCTCGTACATGGAGTTTGCTGCGATGGCTTTGGTCAGGAACTCATCGGAGAACTCGTCGCGCAGGTCGAGCACCTGGCAATCAAGAACGCCCAGGTCGAGGGCCTTCTGCTTCTTGGCATCCAGTCCGGTCTCTTCCTGGCCCACGTTGCCGCAGACACAAACGACATCGAGATTCTTCTCGTCCTGGAGCCACTTGACACATACGGATGTATCAAGACCACCGGAATATGCGAGAACGACTTTTTCCTTGCTCATGGCTGTTTCCTTTCGCCCTTGGTAGCTAGTTAGAACATCGGTCAGTTGCAAGTCACCTTGAGGTCAAAAACCGTGCAATATCAGGTTATTCAGCAGAATGCATCACAGGCATGCCCTAGAAACATGCGGCTATGTCGTGCTAAGACCCAACGACCTCAAAATGACTCTGTTGAGGCAATTCGCCCCATGCGGACAGAGACGATTGTTATCGTCGTCGGGAAATTGCGCGCTGGCGTCGGATGGCATTGTCTGCAGTGGTGATGATCTTTACGAACTGCATCTGCCTCTCCTTTCACGTATCGCCGGGCGCAATTCAAATATCGTAAACGGTACCTTTTACTCGGTAAGCGGTTGTTTTCCGTCTCCGTTTTCGATGGTCGCTATATTACGCTAAAGTGCCCGCAGCACAAGCGACAAATTCAAATTTCTGAAAAGTTTTTTCATTACTTTGTGAAGCGTGGTGCAAATACGCTCCGTTCCTGCGAAAATACGCCCGACTACGAATTGATGGTTATAACGTCTGAAACAATCTCGAAACGAAAGGATCGCTTTTATGCAAACTTACGAATCGGACGCCAATATCGGAAACATTAAGATTCTCGCCGTCGATATGGACAAGACGCTGCTGACCGACGAGCGCGTGCTGCCCCAGGGTCTTGATGAGCGCCTGGACAAGCTCGCCGACGCCGGCATCGTATTCTGCCCCGCCAGCGGACGTCCCGCCCCCAAGCTCGAGGAGATGTTCGAGGGCATCAAGAACCGCCTCGCCTTTTGTCCCGACAACGGAGCTTGCGTGATCTATCGCGGCAGCTATATCTATAAGAGCAATATTGACGTGGAGCTGTATCAGCAGGTCTTGAACCGTGCCTCGGAGGATCCTCGCGCTGTCCCCGTCCTGTGCTGCTTCGACGAGTTCTACGTGCTTGCCCGCGACCATCAATACCACGACGAGATCAGCGTCTACTACAACACAATCAACTACGTCGACAGCTTTGAGGACATTGATTTCGAGTCCAACAAGATTTCGGTCTTCTTCCCCGGCTACGACGCCGAGCCCGCTTTCCGCGAGACCTATAGCCCCGAGTTCTCGGACAAACTCTACGTCACCAACGCTGGGCGCGAGTGGATCGACTTTATGAACCTGGGCGTCGACAAGGGCGCCGGCGTCGCTCACCTGTGCGAGCACCTGGGCATCGATATTGCCGATGCTGCCGCCGTGGGCGACACCTACAACGACATCCCCATGCTGGAGCGCGTCGGTCACAGCTTTATCGTGGACAATGCCGAGGAGCACATGAACGCGCACGCCAAGTGGCGCATTCCGAGCAACAACGACGGGGGCGTACTGACGCTCATCGACGCCATCCTGGCGGCTCGTTAACGTTGCTCGTCGGACCTGGCCGGGCGAGGCGGGTAAGTTTTTCGTTCGGTCAGGTCCTGGGCTCGCTCGGAAAGCACATTAAGTGCTTTCCGGCTCGTGCGGAATCTACGAAAAACTTACCCGCCTCGCCCGGCCAGGTCCTGCGGTGACTTGCTTGCCGCCTGGATGGCGTCTTGGCGTCTAGATACTTGGCTGATTTTTTTGGAATGAAGGGGGCTCCTTGTTGGCAAGGAGCCCCCTTCTGGTTTTGGTTACTTTGGAATTGTGGATGCTTCCCTATTTAGCGTCGGCCCAGGTTATGCCGGTGCTGGCTTCGGCGATTAGGGGGACGCGGAGGTCCACTACGTGCTCCATGACGTCGCGGACCATGGTGGTTAGGCGCTCGACTTCGTCGATGGGGCACTCAAAGTCCAGTTCGTCGTGTACCTGCAAGATCATGTGGGCGGCAAAGCCTTCTTCTTCCAGGCGACGACTTACGCGGACCATGGCGATCTTGATGATGTCTGCTGCGGTGCCCTGCATGGGATGGTTCATGGCCGTGCGCTCGCCAAAGCCGCGGAGTTGCGGGTTTTTGGCCTTGAGCTCCGGAATATGACGACGGCGGCCGTACATGGTCTCGGCGTAGCCCGTCTGCTTGGCGCGTGCCACCACGTTGTCGAGGAACGTACGCACGCCCGGGTAGGCCTCGTAGTAGCGGTCGATCATGTCGCGCGCCTCGGCCATCGAGATATGCAGCGACTGCGACAGGCCGTAGGCCTGCTGGCCATACACGATGCCAAAGTTCACGGCCTTGGCGCGACTGCGCAGGTCGGGCGTTACCTCGGACACCGGCACACCAAACACGCGCGCCGCCGTCTCGGCATGGAAGTCCTCGCCCTCGTTAAAGGCGCGCACCAAGTGCTCGTCACCCGAGAGATGTGCCAGCAGACGCAGCTCGATCTGCGAGTAGTCCACCGCCAAAAAGACGCTTCCCTCGCCTGCCGAAAACGCCGTCTTGACGGTACGCCCCAGCTCCGAGCGCGTCGGAATGTTTTGCAGATTAGGGTCGCTCGAAGACAGACGCCCCGTCGCGGTGATGGTCTGGTTGTACGTGGTGTGCACACGACCGTCACCACGGCGCAGCGGGCCCAACGTGTCCAGATAGGTTGACTTGATCTTGGACTTCTCGCGCCAGTCTAAGATCAAACGAACAATCTCGTGGTCACGGGCAAGATCACTCAGTACCTTGGCATTGGTCGAATAGTAACCGCGCTTAGTCTTTTTGAGACCCTTGGTCGGAAGGCCCATCACATCAAAGAGCACATGCGAAAGTTGCATGGGGCTGCCGATGTTAAAGGTCTCGTCACCGGCAAGGTCGCGAATGCTTCGTTCGACCTCGGTGATCTGGGTCGCCAGACCCTCGGACAGACTGTGCAGGCGGTCGGGGTCCACGAGCATGCCCGCGCGCTCCATCTTGGCAAGTACCGGAACGAGCGGCATCTCGATGCCATCGAACACGTTGGCGGCGTTCTCACGGGCCATGCACTCGCGCAACGGCGCCACGAGCGCCAGCGTCAGAGCCGCAGTACGGGCGGCAGGCGCCGGAGCGTCCTCACCAGCACCCTCTGCACCGCGCGCCGCAGGCAACGCCATCTGCAGATAGGTATCGGCCAGATATGCCTCATCGAACTCGGAGCGATCGGAATCCAGCAGATAGGCAGCGACCACGGTATCGAAGATACGCGTGGAATCGGCAGCGAGCGGATCCATGAGCTCGGGCTCAGAAGAATCGATGGGCGAAAGCTCGTGCAGCAGCGCTTTCGTATCCGGGCTCGCCACGCGGCCCTCCATAAACAGGCTCGCAAGCACGCCGGCGATCACACCGTGAGCGAAGTTGAAGCCCTCAACCTCAGCCGCCGCACAGCTGTCGCCCTCCTCGAGCGCGAACAGGCCCTTGAACGTCGCCAACCACAGCGTGCGCGTCAGCCCAAAGAGCGCGCCCTCTTCCTTGTCGTCGTCCACCACGGCGGCGACCCACTCGCCGGCATCAATCGCGCGGGAGACCTCAGCCGCAACGGCACCAAGCGCGTCGGCATCGCCGGCGGCTGCGCGAACCATAGCAGGTATCTCAAACACACTGGAGGCAGCAGCCCCGCCCTCGCCGCCGATCAGCGCCAAGAAACGGTTCTGCATGGCGGTGATACCAAGCGTACCCAGCGCCGCGGAAACCTCATCGGCAGAAAACGCCGGGAAGGACGTCGCCTCAAAGTCGAGCTCGACGGGCGCATCGGTGCGAATTGTCGCAACCTTGCGGCTCAGTAGTGCGTCATCGATGTGTGCACGCAGGTTCTCGCCCATCTTGCCCTTGACCTCATCGGCATGCGCGATGACTTCGTCCAGGCTACCGTACTTCGCAATGAGCGCACTCGCCTTTTTGGGACCGATGCCCGGTACACCGGGGATGTTGTCGGACGTATCGCCCTTTAGACCGTAAAAATCGGGCACGAGCGCCGGCGTAATGCCGTGATACAGGTCGTCCACGCTCTCGGGCGTCATAATCGCCACGTCGGACAGGCCCTTGCGGGTCGAGACCACGTTGACGTGCTCGGTCACGAGCTGATACATATCGCGATCACCGGTCACCAGCAGCATGTCGCAGCCGGCCTCCTCACCCAGGCGCGCCATGGTTCCCAGGATGTCATCGCCTTCCCAGCCCTCGGACTGCAGAATCGGCACGTTGAGCGCGGCGAGCAGCTCCTTAATCATAGGGAACTGCGCATGCAGATCGGGGTCCATGGGCGGTCGTTGCGCCTTATACTGCGGCAGCATCTCCATGCGCACGCGCGGTTTACCCTTGTCAAACGCCACGACGACGCCGTCGGGGTTAAAGGCATCGATCATCTTGAGAAACATGTTCAGAAAGCCAAAGATCGCGTTGGTGGGGCGACCGTCCGGCGCATTCATGGTGGGCGGCACGGCGTGGAAGGCGCGGTGCATGAGCGAGTTGCCGTCGATAACGGCAAAGGTGCGGCGCTTGTCAGACATATTGAATACCTCGCTTTGGGCTGGGCACGGTTTGCTCACACCAGTTTACACGCTCCCCGCCCCGCGGCCACCGCACATCAGGCTTCCCTGCCGCCGCGGGCCCGCGCGTGATACGATGGCTCACGGTACATCAACCAGCACGATCGATCCGAAAGGAGCCTGCGTCATGGAGCGTCCCTGCGCATGGAAAAAGTACACGCCACAGCAAGTCGAGGAACTCGAGGAGCTTTGCCGCGGCTATAAGCAGTTTTTGAGCGAGAATAAGACCGAGCGCCTGTGCGTCAAGACCGGCATCAAGATGGCCGAGGAGGCGGGCTACGTCGACTTGGAGACCGTGATTGCCGAGGGCCGCACGCTCAAGGCCGGCGACAAGGTGTACGCCGCCAATCACGGCAAAGACCTCATGCTCGTCAACCTGGGCACCGTCCCGCTCGAGCAGGGCTTTAACATCCTGGGTGCTCACGTGGACTCGCCGCGCCTGGACCTTAAGCAGAATCCCGCCTTCGAGGCCGGCGACATGGCCTACCTCGACACGCACTACTACGGCGGCGTCAAGAGCTACCACTGGGTGGCCTCCCCGCTTGCACTCGTGGGCGTCATCTGCAAAAAGGACGGCACCACCGTCGACATCAACATCGGCGACAAGGCAGACGATCCGGTCTTTACCATCTCCGACCTGCTGATCCACCTCTCGAGCGAGCAGATGTCCAAGCCCGCCAAGGACGCCGTCGACGCCGAGATCCTCGACGTGATCGTGGGCGGCCGTCCCGTCAAGTTTGACGAGGACGACAAGGACGCTCCCAAGGAGCCCGTCAAGCAGATGTTCCTGGACATCCTCAAGGAGCAGTACGGCGTCGAGGAGGAGGACTTCCTCTCCGCCGAGATCGAGGTCGTGCCCGCCGGTCCCGCCCGCGACATGGGCCTCGACCGCTCCATGATTTTGGGCTATGGCCACGACGATCGTGTCTGCGCCTATCCGTCCATGCTCGCCCAGATCGACGTCGCCAACGTGGAGCGCACGAGCATCACGCTCATCGTCGATAAGGAGGAGATCGGCTCCGTGGGTGCCACCGGTATGACGAGCCGCTTCTTCGAGAACACCGTCGCCGAGATCATGACGCTCGCCGGCGAGGATAGCCCGCTGGCCCTGCGCCGCGCGCTCGCCCGCAGCCGCATGCTCTCCTCCGACGTGTCCGCCGGTTTCGACCCGGGCTATGCCGGCAAGTTCGAGACGAAGAACGCCGCCTTTATGGGTCGTGGCCTGTGCTTTAACAAGTACACGGGCAGCCGCGGCAAGGGCGGTTCCAACGACGCCGATGCCGAGTACGTGGCCCTCGTCCGCGACATCATGGACGAGGCCGGCGTGGACTTCCAGACCTGTGAGCTCGGTCGCGTCAACGCGGGCGGTGGCGGCACCATCGCCTACATCATGGCCAAGTATGGCATGAACGTCATCGACTCCGGCGTTGCCGTCCTGTCCATGCACGCCCTGTGGGAGGTCGCCAACAAGGCCGATATCTACGAGGCCTACCGCGGCTACAAGGCCTTCATCGAGCGAGCCTAACCAACCCTTCATCAGTTGCGGTGAAATACGGACTAAACTGGCCCATAAACGGCCAAAACAGACCGTATTCCACCGCAACTTCCTTTTTGGCAGAGGAGAGTCCATGCTGCAGGTCATCATTTCGCCCGCCAAGCAGATGCGCGCGGCCCAAGATGCTTTTGAAGTCCTGGACATACCGCCTTTTGCGCACGAAACGGCTCGCCTCCACCGCGCACTGCTAGATATCGAACGAAATGAAGGCAGCGGCGGTCTGCAGACGCTATGGAACGTAAGTGACAAACTGCTGGGGCCTTGCCTCAACACCCTGCATGAGTTCGGGCCCATCCTGAAAAACGGCGATCTCGACAATCCCGCACTCGCCCGACACCTCTCCCCCGCCGTCATGTCCTACCACGGCATCCAATACCAAAGTATGGCGCCCGAGGTCATGGATGCCGCACAGCTCGACTGGCTGCAAAACCATCTCTGGATCCTCTCGGGCCTTTACGGATGCGTACGCCCCTTTCATGCCGTTGAACCGTATCGGCTGGAGATGGGCGCAAAGCTTGCCGTCGACGATGCCCGAGACCTCTACGCGTTTTGGGGCGACAAGCTCGCACGGACCATCGCTCCGGCGAGCTCCAACGCTACGATCGTCAATCTCGCCAGCGCGGAGTACGCCAAAGCCGTTCTGCCCCACCTCGCGGGCGACGCCACAGTCGTCACGTGCCTCTTTGGTGAAGGCATCCGCAACGGCAAGCCCATCCAGCGCTCGACCGCCAGCAAAAAGGCGCGCGGCTCCATGGTGCGCTGGATGGCGGAAAACAAGGTCGAGGATGTAAGCGGGCTCACCGCATTCGACGTTGGCTATCGTCACCTTCCCGAGCTTTCAAATAAAAACACTTTGGTCTTCCTGAACGAACGGGCCTTGTAGGACCACCGCTACTCTTGAATGTACTGCCTAGGCACGACGTCTATTCCGCCAAGCCGTCGGCTTTGGCAATTTCATTTGTCGTGCCGTCCTGATAGGTAATCTTGACATGCTCAACCTCGGACACCTTGACGCCCGACGGAGGCTCCAGACGCCATTCCGCCAGGGCGATATCCATGGTCGTGGGCACATCTCCTTGATCTTTGAGCTTCACCGTCAGCGTTTTGAGCGCCGCGTCAAACGTCACGCGTTCGATTTCTTCGCCTGGAATGGACCCACCACTCAGCTGCAACTGCACAAACTCATCGCGCGGGTACCAATAATCGCCCGGAATGGCGAGCGTATTGGCATTACCGCCAGTACTCCTCACCGCCATAATCGGTAGGCTATCATCGGCCTCAAACTCCCAGGCAGCGCCGCCGCGACCGCCAAACGTCCAAATACAAAAGGCAATCACCAGCACGGCAAGCACCGCAAAGCCAATCGCGACCAACCCATGGTGCGCACGGCCCTCCTCGGCCGATATGTCCCATTGCGTCTCTCGATATAGATGCTTGTCTTCCATGTACGCCTCCCCACAGGCACGTTCGTTAGGCCAATCGTACCCATTCAGGCTATACTTGAGCCCACTACATAAACGGGGAGCTTGCAGGACCAGACGGCAGGCTGAGATTGGGCGCGCCCGCCCTGACCCGCAAACCTGATATGGGTAATGCCAACGAAGGGAGCCGTGCCAATGAGCACACAGACCGAGTCCAAGCTTGTCACGCAAATCGACTTCGCCCGCGCCGGACAGATCACGCCGCAGATGAAGGAAGTCGCCGAGCGCGAGCATCGCGACCCCGAGTACATCCGCGAGCGCGTGGCCGACGGCCGCATCGCCATTCCCGCCAACATCGTGCACATCAAAAAGGGCATGCGCGCCTTTGGTGTCGGCGAGGGCCTGTCCACCAAGGTCAACGTGAACTTGGGCATCTCGGGCGACAAGGCCGATGCCGCCGAGGAATGGAAGAAGGTCAAGATCGCTGAGGACTTTGGCGCCGACGCCATCATGGACCTCTCCAACTCGGGCAAGACGCGCCAGTTCCGCCAGCAGCTCATCGACGAGACGCCGCTCATGGTAGGCACCGTCCCCATGTACGATGCCATCGGCTACATGGAAAAGCCGCTGGTCAAGCTGACCAAGAACGATCTGCTCGAGGTCGTGCGTGCACACGCCGAAGACGGCGTGGACTTTATGACCATCCACTGCGGCATCAATAAATCGGTCATCAAGACCTTCAAGGAGACCGGCCGCCTCATGAACATCGTCAGCCGCGGCGGCTCGCTGCTGTTTGGCTGGATGGAGGTCACCGGCAACGAAAACCCCTTCTACGAGTACTTTGACGAGCTGCTCGAGATTTGCCACGAATACGACGTGACGATTTCGCTCGGCGACTCCTGCCGCCCGGGCTGCCTCTACGACTCCAACGACGCCACCGAGACCGCCGAGATGATCGAGCTGGGCAAGCTGTGCAAGCGCGCCTGGGCAGCCGGCGTCCAGGTCATGGTCGAGGGCCCGGGTCACATGGCGCTTGACGAGATCGCCGCCAATATGAAGTTGCAGAAGCGCCTGTGCCACAACGCCCCGTTCTATGTGCTGGGGCCGCTGGTGACCGATATCGGCGTGGGTTACGACCACATCACCGCAGCCATCGGCGGCGCCATCTCTGCCAGCTCCGGTGCCGACTTCCTGTGCTACGTGACACCAGCCGAGCACCTGTGCCTGCCTAACGCTCAGGATGTGCTCGACGGCCTCATGGCCACCAAGATCGCCGCACACGCCGCCGATATCGCCAAAAAGGTGCCCCACGCCCGCGACATGGATGACAAGATGGGCCAGGCACGCCGCAAGCTCGACTGGGACGCCATGTGGAAGTGCGCGCTTGACCCGGTCACCGGCAAGAAGCGCTACGAGGAATCCCCTGCCGCCACCGAGGGCACTTGCACCATGTGTGGCAAGATGTGCGCCGTCCGCACCGTTAACAAGGTGTTCGAAGGCACGACGATCGACCTCGGCATGGAGGACTAACTCGTCACCGGAGCCACAAACGGCCACAAGGTGTTCGTCAATTGTTGACATGTGAACATTTGCCTGCATTTGCGTAAAAATTGCATCTCGCGCCCGGGTTCGGCATATCGCCGGCCCGGGCATCTTTATAATGCGGGGTAAAAGACCCATTTGAATCCGACCGGACAAGGGAGCGAACATGGATCACAGTAAGGTACCAGCCGTTCTATCCATCGCAGGATCCGATTCCAGCGGTGGCGCCGGCATTCAGGCAGACATCAAGACCATCACGGCGCACCGTCTGTATGCCGAAACAGCCATCACGGCCATCACCGCACAAAACACGCTCGGTGTCACCGCCGTGCAGAATGTCTCCCCGGATATTGTCGCGGCGCAGATCGATGCCGTCTTTGACGATATCCGACCCAGCGCCGTCAAGATCGGCATGGTTTCCTCTGCTGAGATTATCGAGGTTATCGCCGACCGCCTGAGTGCCTGGGACGCACAAAATATCGTCGTCGATCCCGTCATGGTCGCCACTTCGGGCGCTCGCCTCATTGCCGAGGATGCCGCCGAGGCGCTCACACGTCGCCTGTTCCCGTTGGCGACCGTCATCACGCCCAACATTCCCGAGGCCATGGCGCTGCTCGACTACGAGGTCGATTCCGAGCGCACGCAGCAAAACGCTGCCATGCTCCTCACCCGCCGCTTTGGCTGCGCGTCCCTCGTTAAGGGCGGGCATTTTGTCAACGAGGCCAACGATGTGCTAGCAGAGCCCGCGCCGCTCGATGACGAGGGCAACCACCTGGGCGATCCGCTCACCACGTGGTTCCGCCATAAGCGCATCGAGACCGGTAACACGCATGGCACCGGCTGCACGCTCTCGTCCGCCATCGCCTGTGCGCTGGCGCAGGGCATGGATCTTGCCGACGCCATCAATGCCGGCAAGGCCTACCTAACGGGCGCTCTCGCCGCCGGCTTTGACATGGGCAAAGGCTCCGGCCCCGTCAACCACATGTGGCAGTACTAAGATTCGCAGTCCAAAACCACCGCAAAGGGGACAGACACCTTTGCGGTGGTTCCCACAGACATCTCGATCCGTAACAGTTAGAGTCCATTTTTCGGCCCACCTGTTACAGATTGAGACATTCAAATTCTGCCGAGAAGATAATCTCGATCTGTAACAGTAGATCGGCAAAATCGACCCTAGATGTTACAGATCGAGACAAACGACCGATATCAACCTGAATAATCTCAATCTGTAACATCTAGCCCGTTTTCGGCCTTACAGCTGTTACAGATCGAGACAAACCAACGAAACAAGCCGCCGCAAGGGAAACTTTTGTACTGGTTTGGGGCTGCGCTACTCACCGAGCATCTCTTGGAGCTTGGCTGCCACGGCATGTCCCAAGCTCTCGTGGCCTTCGGGCATCATGTGCAGATAATCGATATCGCCCGGCTCGGCAAAGTCGGCGGCATTCAAAAAGTCGCAGCCAAACTGCTCAGCCACATGCGCGTAGTACTCACCAAAATGTTCCGAGGCTTCTACGGAATGCTCGTCAAAATCGGTCATATATACGTCGGCGATCTGCGGCTTAATCTTGATAGGCGCCATCAGCAGAATCCGTGGGCAGGGCGCGGCATCGGTCCAGGCAAACGCGCGGACGGCGCGAATCAGTGCCATGGCGCCACGGGCGATATCGGAGGCTGTCACGCCAAAGACCGTCTTGCAGTCGTTGGTGCCCAGCATAATCACGATCGCGTCCAGCGGCTTATGGGCTTCGAGCAGCATCGGCAGCGCGCGAATGCCGTTGAGGTTGGTGTCCAGATGGCACATATCGTCGCGCACCGTCGTGCGACCATTTAGGCCTTCCTCAATCACATGCCAACCCTCACCCAGGTCACGCTGCACCACACCGCACCAGCGCACATCCTGCGCATAGCGCACTGCGGTGCCGTCGCGCATACCCGCCGGATCATAGCCATAGGTGTTGCTGTCACCAAAGCACAGAACGTTTTTCATCTTGAGTTCCCCATTCCGTAAAAAGCCGACGGGAGCAATCCCTCCCGTCGGCTTGGCATATCACATCGCGCGCACCGCTTACAGGTACTTGCGCCAGTCGTCCTCGTCCTCATCGTCCTCGGCTGCTGCCTGGGCCTGCTCGGCAGCACGAGCGGCTGCGGCGCGGGCGGCAACCTGGGCATAGGACTCCTCGTTGCGCTCGGGGAAGTTTGCCAGCACGTGCTCGAACTTGGCAAAATCCTCGTCCCAGCGCGTAGAGGGCACGGCAAAGAAGACCTGCTTGACCTTGAAGTCGCCCGATGCGAGCTCCTTGCGGAAGAGCTCGGCCACGGCCTCGGCGTCAAAGCCGTTGTTCTCGCAGCCCCAAGCACCCAGTACGAGCTTCTCGCGGCCCAGCTCATCGCAGATAGCAAGCACAAAGCGAATGCGGTCGCGCAGGGCGTCAAGCAAGGCATCGTCGCTCACGCGGTACTCCTGGCGAGCACGCTTGGCGTTGGGTGCAGCGGCGACGATTACGTCGGCATAGGCGTGCACATGCTTGCGGTCGAAGCGCACCGCGGGCACCACCAGCGCACGGTTGCGGTACAGCTCACAGTTGATGTTGCGGCGACGGTTCTCGCCGTACCATTTACGCTGCTTATCAAGGACATTGTACAGGTACGAATCGGCGCACAGCGTGGCCTCCTGGCCCAGATAGCCCTGGATGTAGCCACCGCCCGGATTGGTGAACGAGGCAAAGGCAAGCACAGCCATGTCGCAGAACTGCGCGTAGCCTCGACCGTTATCCAGAATGGCCTGCGTGGCAGAGGCGTCGAGCACGGTGACCTCGGGCAGGACCGGAGCGGGCTCCTCGGCGGCAGGCGCGGGCTCGGCTTCGGTGGCCTCCTCGACGGGCTCGGGCGCCACCTCGGCATCGACCGCAGCCTCGACCTCAGCAGCCTCAGTAGCCTCGACCTCGGCAGCCTCGACGTCCTCGGCAGCTTGCTCCTCAGCAGCCGCTGCCTTCTGGACCCTGGTCTTCATCGCCGCGACAAAACCGGCAGGCATACCATCGAACTCGCGCACGCCGGCAAGCGAACGCTCGATGTCCTTGGCACAGGCCTCGGACACAGCCGTCACATGGCACTCGGCGGCCTTGGCACGTGCCTCACGCTTGGGATTGGGCTGACCCGCTCGGTTGGACCTGCGGTTACGGTTCCTGCTGTCGACGTCTGCCATACATGGCCACCTTTCCTGTCGCTGCCGCTATCGGCTTTTCCCATCCATGATACCCCGCCGCACACATAAAGACGGTCCCGAAGGACCGCCTTTCGCATCGTTTTACCGTGTCCGGCAGGAAGCATCGCAATGCCGCGCTTTAATCGCGACGGCCGAGGATGTTCAGAATGCGCAGGAACACGTTGATAATATCCACGAACAGGTTGGATGCCATAAGTACGGCGTTGGGCAGCGTGGGCGGCACCGTCGTTGCCACATAGGTGTCGTAGCCGATGAAGCCGGCGAACACCACAATCACGATCAGGTCGGTGATGGACTGCGAAACGCCCATGAACATCAGCACGATCTCGACCAGAATCGTGGCAAGCAGGATGCCAAAACCAATGCCATACACACGCTGGAAGAACTTGGGGAAGGTCACGCCCAGCGCACCAAAGACAAAGGTGATGGCGGCCGTGGCGATAAAGGCGGTGTTAATGGTAGGCAGGTCGTAGTTTGCAAGACCAAACGACGCCGTCAGACCAAAGGTGCTCGCAAAGACCACGTAGCCCACGAGTGACAGGCCCACGGACTGTTTGCTGGCAGCAGCCGACATCATGACCATGCCGACGATGGTCAAAATAAATGAGCCAAAGACCAGCGGCAAAGCGGCGCCGCTCATCATCATGCGCGCAAACGACATGGTGCTCGTAAAATAGGCGCCGGCGCCCATGGCGCAAAAGCCCAAAAAGATCAGGGCAGACATGACAAGGTTGTACGCGCGCGGCGACATCTCCTTGGCGCGGCTTGCGCCGGTCTCGATGAGGCCGTTCTGATAGCCCTGGATATCGTTCATACTTCGTCCTTTCACAAAGCGCCGCGACGGCACCGTAGGTGACAAGATTCCTGTCATTGTACCCGAATGCCGTACGTCCTTACCTACGGCGCTCGCCCTCGAGCGTGCGATCAAAGGCCCAGACCCACCAACGCATCACGTGTGCCTGCGAGCCATCCGGTCGCTCGCGTGCCTGTTCTTCCAGATACAGTTCGGTCGCATGTCCACCAAAACGAACCTTATAAGTCGCCGTACGAATGCCGTGAACCGTCAGGCCAAAACCGGTAGACGAGACAATCTCGTCAATCGTAAAGCAGCGACCGTCAACCCAGCAGACGGTAACCGGCACAACCTGTCCGCCCGCGAGGATGCGAGCCACGACGTCCACATACTGCTTGTGTACGCGCCGAGTTTTGCCGTCTGTCTGTCGATATTCCATGCCTCCTATTATCGAACGCATGTTTGTATGTTGTAAAGCGAACAGACTGTGGTTTTGGAGTGTCGTAGTAATCACACGTGTCCGCATGGCGTGTTAGCAAAAAGAACACCCGCGGTCAACAGGGCAAATATTCAATTTTAGTGCCAAAAAGTTCACTTCTCCCATCAGAACTCGGTAAAGAGACCCGCAGGAGGTGATACGATTTATCATGTTTTTGTAACGTGCCTGCAAACTTCGAGAAAGCCCATATATGGACGTAACGTTCTCAACCTTCCTCGGCCAAATTGTGTCGAACCCAGTCCTTGCCGTCACCGTGATCCTCGCGTTGGGCGCCATCTTCGTCAATGGATGGACCGACGCGCCCAACGCCATCGCGACCTGCGTCACTACGCGTTGCATGCCCGCCCGTGCCGCCATTCTCATGAGCGCCGCATTCAACTTCCTCGGCGTACTCATCATGACGCACTTTAACGCGAGCGTCGCCAACACCATCTCACATATCGTCGACTTTGGCGGAAATAGCACCATGGCGCTCGCCTGCCTATGCGCGGCGCTGTTCTCCATCGTCGTCTACGGCGCCACAGCGTCGCGTTTTGGCATCCCCACTTCGCAAAGCCACAGCCTCATCGCCGGCCTGACCGGTGCCGCTATCGCCCTCGGCGGCGCGAGCAGCGTCAACGTCCACGAGTGGATGAAGGTTATCTACGGTCTGGCGCTCTCCATCGGCTTGGGCTTTGTCATGGGCTGGGTCCTGTGCAAGCTCGTCTCGATTCTTTTCGCCGCCGCCAACAGGCGACGTGCCAATGTCTTCTTTAAATACGCTCAGATCGCGAGCGCTGCGGCCATGAGCTTTATGCACGGCGCGCAGGATGGACAGAAGTTCATCGGCGTGCTCTTTTTAGGTGTGGCCTTTGCCAGCGGCCAAACGAGCGTCGGCGATGCAGGCATCCCCATCTGGATTATGCTGCTGTGCTCGGCCACTATGGGTATCGGCACCAGCGTGGGCGGCGAGCGCATCATCAAGTCCGTCGGCCAGAGCATGGTCAAGCTCGAAAAGTACCAGGGCTTCTCCGCCGACCTCGCAGGCGCCGCAAACCTGCTGCTTGCCACCCTTACCGGCATCCCCGTGTCCTCCACCCACATCAAGACCTGCGCCATCATGGGCGTCGGTGCCGTCAAGCGCCTTTCGGCCATCAACTTTGGCGTGGTCAAGGACATGATGTTCACCTGGTTCTTTACCTTCCCCGCCTGCGGACTCATCAGCTTTGTCATGGCCAAGCTGTTCATGATGTTCATCTAGTCAAACCGAGCGTCCATCCGGACCGTAATACTTCGCCCACCCGTCTTCGCCTCGAAAGGACCCACTCATGGCAAAGAAACCCGATTCGTTCTACTTCGACAACTACGTCGCCTGCGCCGACCTTGCCGTCCAGGCCGCCGAGCTGCTCACCAAGATTTTCGAGAACTTCGACCCCGCAAAGATTCACGATATGCTCAACAAGATGCACGCGATCGAGCATGCGGCCGACAAGAAGCACCATGAGCTTGAGGACGCCCTGCTCACGGCCTTTATCACCCCGCTTGAGCGCGAGGATCTGGACCTGATGAGCTGCTCGCTCGACACCGTGCTCGATCGTATCGAGGGCGTCGTGCAGCGCGTCTACTTCACCAACATCCAGAGCATCCACCCCGATGCCATCGTGATCGCCCACAAGGTGACCGACGCCTGCCGCGCCATGAAGGACCTGATGGTCGAGCTGCCCAACTACCGCAAGTCCAAGACCCTGCGCGAACTCGTCATCCAGATCAACACGATCGAGTCCGAGGCCGACGAGCTCTACATCAACGCCATGCGCAACCTGCATGTCAACGGCAAGGATCCGCTCGAGGTCATCGCTTGGCGTGACGTGTACGCCTTCCTGGAGTACTGTGCTGACTGCTGTGAGAATGTGGCCGATGTTGTGGATTCGATTGTCATGAAGAACAGTTAATTGGGGGTACGTGTCCCGGCGGTCGCGGGCCCGGCCACTAATAACCTTTTTCACTCCGGCTGCAAGCAGAGTCGTTCAAAAGGTTATTAGTGGCCGGGCCCGCTCCCTTACGTACCACCATTGGGAACTTTGGCTGATAGTTATAGCGCAATGGGGGTTTGGCTGAAGGGACCTTTGGTATCCGTTCAGACACTTTGGCCCTCGATGAGCGTTTGGCTGATTGCTGCTTGGGTACTGTTTGGGTTACTTTGGGTTTGTTTGATTTTTAATTGTTGGAGGGCTTGTATGTCTTATTTGGATCTGGCTCGGGGTCGGTATTCTTGTCGTGAGTTTGAGGATCGTTCTGTTGAGCAGGCTGTGGTGGATGCCATTGTTGAGGCTGGGCGTATTGCTCCTTCTGCTTGTAATAATCATCCAACCCGTGTGATGGTGTTGGATACGCCTGAGCTTCTGGAGAAGGCTGCTGCTTGTCAGCCCCGGTTTGCTCGTGATGGGTCTATCTTTGGGGCTCCGCTTGTCTTCCTTATTTGCAGCGTTACCGATGACGCTTGGGTGCGCCCGTATGACCAGATGAATTCCAGCGAAATCGATACGTCCATCGTGTGTGATCAGATGATGATGGAGGCCACCGAGCAGGGCCTGGGAACGTGCTGGGTGTGCCATTTCAAGCCTGAGGTGGCACAGGAGCAGTTCAATCTGTCCAAGGGCGTCTATCCCTATCACATGCTCGTCTGTGGCTATCCCGCCGACCACATCGCCGATCCCGAGCATCGCGAGGCACGCACCATTCCCCTCTCCGACTTCCTCCTCAAGTAGATTTTTGGGACATGCCTTAAAACCTACCCTTGACCGCTCACCCGTTCGCCGAGTTCTGCACCACCATGTGCAGGGCTCGGTTTTTTATGTTGCGCGCCCTTGCACAGTCATAAAAAAGGACCCGCAAGCTGCGGGTCCTTTCGAGGCACTAAATTGTAGGCCGAATGTTAGTCCAGGTCGTCGGCAGCGAAGTTGTCGATCGGGGCGAAGGGATCGGCCACGGGGACAACCGGGTCAGCGACGGGCAGCGGCTCGGCGGGAACAGTCACCGCAGGAGAAGCGGCAGAACCGACCGGCGTAGAGGCCATCAGATCGGCCGGGAAGGAGTTCTGGGCATCGTCCATAAAGTGCTGGATGAGCTTGAGATACTCAGCCTTGAACTCCTCACGGGAAGCTTTGAGACGATCGATCTCCTCGAGCTCGGCCTGCTTTTCGGTCAGAGCCTGGCGGATAACCTCGCGGGCCTTGGCGTCAGCCTCGTTGCGGATACGCTCAGCGTTCTCGTTGGCATCGTTGACGATGGTCTCAGCGGTCTGCTGGGCAGCGATCAGGGCGGCGGAAATCTGGCGCTCCTGAGCGGAGAAGTCAGGGGCGGGAGCAGCCACGGGGGCGGCAGGAACGGCCTGGTCGGCGGTATCCTGAGCCTGGGCAAGCTGAGCCTGTGCATCGGCAAGCTGCTGCTCGGTAGCAGTCAGACGACCCTTAAGGTCGACGATCTTAGCGAGCATAGCGTCAACCTCGGAGGACAGCGTCTCCAAGAAGACGTCGACCTCGGCAGGATCGTAGCCACGCTTGGCCTCAGAGAAAGTCTGAGCCTGGATGTCTGCAGGGGTAATAGCCATAACAAGTCTCCTTTTTCATCGCCTCGGCGCTACACGCCCGACGTAAGTTACTAAGTCAGTTCTACACGAGTATACCTATAAGAAGCTGCAGAACCAGCCTCTGCACCAACTGCAACGCAATAATCGCAACGACCGGCGAAAAATCGATACCGCCCATCGGCGGGATGAAACGACGGAACAGGTTGAGCCACGGACCGCACACGCTATCAAGCACCGCGGCAATATCCTGAAGCAAACCACCCTGCTTCATGGGAATCCACGTCATAAAGCAGTAGACGACAATGAGCGTGGAATAGAAGTTGAACAGCGTGTTGACCAGCTGGACGATAGTGTAGATGTTGATGGGAATCTCCTCGTCTTGTCTTTACTTAAGGTAGCCGTCGGCACGAAGCTTCTTGAGATCGGAATCTTTGACCTCGCAACCGGCGGGCAGCACCATGAACACGCGGTCGCCCACCTCCTTGACCGTGGCACCCAGACCGCAGGCAAAGCCGTAAGAGAAGTCCAAGACGCGCTTGGCAACTTCGGTGCGTACGCCCACAAAAATCAGTGCGACAGGCTGCTTGGTGCGAACGCGGCGCACCACGGTCTCCACGTCGTCATAGCTCTCGGGGCGCAGGACATAGGCCGGCAGCTGCGGCGTGGCGTTGATGATATTGCTCGCATAGGCCGAGGCATCGCTCGGTGCAGGCGCGGGTGCAGCGGCGGCACGGGCGCGGGTATTCTCGGCGTAGCTCGACGGCGTGTCATAGGCACCAGGACGATAACCGCTCGCAACACTGTCCTGCGAGCGCGAAGGCGGGTTATACGTCGTGGCATGGCGGGAGTCATCGCCAACCAGCTGACCGGAGCGCGTATACACGGCAACCGACTCAGCTTCACCGCGGCGCGTCTGGCCAAGCAGACCGTTGCTCGGCTCGTCTTGGGTGTAGAAGCCCTCGCCCGAAGCACCACTGTAGCCGTTGTTCTGATAGCCATCGTCGTAGCCGTCATCGTAGCCGTAGTCGTCGTCCTGGCCATAACCCTGGTCGTAACCCTGCTGGCCGCCCAGGTGCATCTTATTTTTAATCTCGTCAAGGAAGCCCATGGTTGTGTCCTCTCGCGGTTTAGTGCAGGCGCCCCGATAATCAGTGCGCACTTCAGAGCCTTATTTTACTGCAAACTCCGGGCTAAATACTACTCTGCCCAGGCGAACGAGCGTAGAGCCCTCCTCAAGGGCAGACTCAAAGTCCTCGCTCATACCGCAGGAAAGCTCAGGCAGGTTCAAATCGGGATGCGCCGCCTCCAGCTCATCCCTCAGCTCACGAAGCCCCGCAAAGGTGCGGCGTGCCACATCCTTATTCCCCCGGGGCGCCATAGTCATAAGCCCCTGTACGCAAATTCCCTCAAGTTCTGCAAGCTCACCCGCGGCGGCGCGAATCTCATCGGGTGAAAAGCCTCCCTTCGACTCCTCACCACTCACATTGACCTCAATGAGCACACGCTGGGGGCCGACGAGCTCGCCTGCCTCAATCTTGCGAACAGCACGGCTCGAGATCGCCTGCGCCAGATGCAGCGAACCCACCGAGTGAATCAGCTCGGCTGAGCCCAGCACCGCATTGATCTTATTGGTCTGCAGGTTGCCGATCATATCGAAGCGCACCTCGGGCAGCTCCGGATGCTCCGCCAGACCCGTGAGCTTGCGAACCAGCTCCTGCGGGCGGTTCTCGGCAAAATGGCGATACCCCGCCTGGATGGCGGCAACGGTCTCATCGACACCAACGGTCTTGGACACGGCAATGAGGCTCGCGGCGTCGTGGGGACGGCCCGCGCGATCGAGCGCCGCATAAAAACGTTCCAGAATCTGCTCGCGGCGAGCGCGCATCAAGTCCAAATAGTTATCCATTGCCAATCGCCTCCGCTGACAGCCAAACAAGTAGTCCCATGCTAACGCAAGAGCGCGGCCCCGCATGTGCAAGGCCGCGCTCACTTAGGTATTTACAATCTTTCGACGAACGGGGTTACTTACTCCTCGTCGTCCTCGCCATCGTCCTCATCCTCAAGATGATCGAGCAGGTAGCGAAGACCCTCGCTGACCTCGTTAACGGGCACCTTGGCAACGTAGCGTGCATCGACGGCGGGCCTCATGATAACACCCTCGCCCGAAGGCACGCGCATGCTCTCGAGCTCATCCTCATCAGTGCAGGCGATATCACCGGCAGTCATACGCTGTCCGATCAACAGGAAGGTCAGACGGCAGGCGGCATCGATGGAAATCGAGGCGATGCGATCGAGATAGCGCGATACCATGATGGCGCGGCGCAGGTCGTCATAGTTGCTGTCGTCGTCCATAAAATCGCCCGTGTCCATGCGGTTAAAGGTGCGGAAGAACTTCTCGTAGGCGGCGTGCACTGGCTCGTCCTCGACGGCCAAGTTGCAGATGATGGACATGTCGTTGGTGACGAGCGCAGAAAGCGAAGAGCCCAGCACCTGGTAGACGGCCTCAGCCTCGGCCTCGACCGTGCCGACAAGCTCCTTGGGCAGCGAGATGTCGGCCTTGATCATATGACGCGTGGCGCGGCAAATCTGGCGAACCTTATCGGTCATGCGCTGCAGGTTAAAGTCGACGTAGATGATCGTCTGCAGCAAGCGGAAGTCGGAGGCGACCGGTGACTGCGTGGCAATCAGGTTGTAGCAGACGGCCTCCAGGTTGGCGCAGCGTGCGTCAATCGAAAGCGTGCGCTTCTTGGTCTTGGTGGCGAGCTTGCGGTCGTCGGTCACATAGGCCTTCACGGCATCGTGGAGGGCCAGATCGACGGCCTCGTAGATGCTCAGCATCTCGTGACGGGCCTCGATGAGCTGACGGGAAAACAGTTTGCGCATGGTTCACTCCAATCAGTTGGGTGCGGTCATGCCGCCCGCACAGTGAATACGCACCGGACCAGATCCGATCGGCTTGGGACTAGTCGCACCGATCAGCCAAAGCGGCCGGTGATATAGTCTTCCGTCCGCGAGTCCACCGGGCTGGTGAAGATCGCGTCGGTTTGACCATACTCGATGAGCGTAGCGGGCTCGCCGGCAACTTCCTGCAAGAAGAATGCGGTGTAGTCGCTAATGCGAGCTGCCTGCTGCATTGAATGCGTGACGATGATGATCGTCATCTCGGGCGCCAGCTCGGCCATCAGATCCTCGACCTTAGAGACGGACGTGGGGTCGATGGCGGAGCAGGGCTCGTCCATCAGAAGGACATCGGGTTGCACCGCAAGCACGCGCGCGATGCACAGACGCTGCTGCTGACCGCCCGAGAGCGCCAAACCATCCTTGTTGAGCTGATTGGATACCTCTTTCCAGAGGTTGGCGCGCTTGAGCGATTCTTCCACGATGTCATCGAGGTCACTTTTGCTAGTCACGCCCTGCAGACGAGGGCCAAAGGCGACATTCTCGTAGATGGATTTAGGAAACGGGTTGGGCTGCTGAAAGATCATGCCCACGCGACGACGGAGATCGACCGGGTCGACACCCTCGGCATAGATATCGTTGCCGTCGAGCGTCATGGTGCCCTCGACGCGCGTGCCCTCGATCAGGTCATTCATGCGGTTGATGCAGCGCAAAAACGTCGACTTGCCGCAGCCCGAAGGGCCAATGAAGGAGGTGATGGCGTTTTTGGCGATGTTGAGGTCAAGCCCCGTCAGCGCATGAAAGTCACCGTACCAAAAGTTGAAATCCTTGGCCGTAATGGCCGCTTGCTCCAACGTGGGAGCGGACTGATAAACGGACATGGGACTCCTTAACTAGCGACGCTTGCGCGACAGGAAGCGCGCAAACAGGTTGAAGGCCAGAATGATCACCATCAGCAAGAGCGCGGTGCCGTAGGCTGCGTTCATGTTGATGCCGTCGTTGGCAAGCAGATACAGGTGAACCGTCATGGGGCGGCCGGAATCGAGCGGCGAAATAGGTAGATTGATGGCCTGCCCCATGGTATAGAGCACCACCGCGGTCTCGCCAATGGCACGGCCGATGGCGAGAACGATGCCCGTGGCAATACGGCCAAAGGCAGAAGGAAGCACGATCTTGGAGACAACCTGCCACTTGGTGGCGCCCAGGCCATATGCGCCCCAGCGGATATAGCGCGGAACGGCGCGAATGGCCTCTTCGGTGGTACGCATGACGATGGGAAGCATCAAGAGCGCGAGTGCCAGGGCGGCCGAGACCATCGAAAGGCCCAGGCCCATGGCCTCGACAAACAAGGCGTAGCCAAACAGGCCCATAACGATGGAGGGCACCGAGGCCAAAGCGTCAGCAGCGTAGCGAATGAGCTCGACGACCTTGCCCTGCTTGGCGTACTCGGCCAGATAGACGGCTGCCAGCACAGCGATCGGCGTGCAGATAAGCATGGCGAGCGCCGTCACGTAGACGGTCGATACGATCGTGGGCCAAATTCCGCCCTCGGCGTTGACGCCCTGGGGCCAACCGAAGATAAAGTCGAGCGAGATGTGTGGCAGGCCGTTGATGACCACGTAGGCGATGATAGCGACCAGCACCAGCGTGGTGATGTAGGCAGCGGCACGAAACACGCCAAGCATGATCTTGTTGGACAGGTCCTTGTTGATGCGGCCCTTCTTGCCGTGGGAAAGGGCACGCTTGATGCGCTCGCGCGACGAGGTCGTATCGACCGTCGTGTCAACGGAATCGGACATAGCCTACCCCCTCTTCTTCTTGGAAATCAGACGGACGATGCCCACCAGCGTGGCGGAGATGATAAACAGGACCACGCCCATGCCGAACAGCGCCGAGCGATGCAGACCCGAGGAATAGCTCATGTCGAGCGCGATCTGGCTCGTGAGCGTCGAGATAGGGCTCGCAATGCTGTCGGGAATAACCGGGGCGTTACCCACGACCATGAGCACGGCCATGGTCTCTCCGATGGCACGGCCCATACCCAGCACGATGGCATCCACGATACCCAGCTTAGCGGCAGGTAGCACGACCTTATAGATGGTCTGCCACTTAGTAGCACCCATGGCATACGATGCCTCGCGAATGCCCATGGGAATGGAATTGAGGGCATCGATGGTGAGCGTGGTGATGGTAGGGACGATCATGATGGCGAGCACAAACCACGCCGTCAGCGCACCAAAACCAAGGCCGCCGGTCAGTTGTGCGATAAACGGGCGGATGATGATCATGCCGAAAAAGCCGTAGATGATGGAGGGTATGCCCGCCAGCAGGTCAACGGCGGGGCTGATGAGCTTGCGCACGCGCTTGCTGGCAATCTCGACCAGGTAAACGGCCGTACCCACGCCCAGCGGCACGCCCATGGCGAGCGCACCGACGGTCACCAGACCTGAGCCGGCAAGCAGCGACATGATGCCGTAGTGGCCCTCAGAGGGCGCCCACGTAAAGCTAAAGAAGTCCGCCAGACCGATGTCGGTAAAGACGGGCAGCGCCGAGTACGTGGTAAAGACAAAAATCAGGATGACGGTAACGACCGCCAAGAACGCGCAGGCAAAGAAGATCCACTGCAGCGCCTTCTCCTTGATATAGGTACTGCGCGATACGAGCGCCAGCTCGCGCTTCTTGGGTGCCTGAGCATTCTGCTCAGTCTGGGAGTTTTCCTGTGCTTCCATGCTACTCACTCCCCTTCTCGTCGTTGGTGACGGGAATAAAGCCCGCCTCGCGAATCTGCTTGTCCATCTTTTCGGACGTCACGTAGTCGATGTAATCCTGCGCCTGCTGCGAAGGCGCACCCTTCACAAAGAAGTAAAGGTCGCGCGAGATGGGATAGCCGCCACTCGCGACCGTCTTCTCGGACGCCTCAACATGATTGACCGAGACAGCCTTGACCGAGGTCTTGGCGTTGAGGCTATCGACGAAGCCCAGCGAAATGTAGCCGATGGCCCCACGCGAACGAGATACCACGTCGCGCACCTGGCCCGTACCCGAAAGAACAGCCGAGCGGCGATCGAACGGCGTGCCATCCATCACGATGGTACGGAAGGCCTCGCGCGTACCGGACGCCTCGTCTCGGTTGATGACCTGAATCCTCAGGTCCTCGCCACCGACCTCTTTCCAATTGGTAATCTTGCCGGCGTAGATATCGCGGAGCTGCTCGGTCGAGAGGTTATCGACGGGGTTGTCGTCGTTCACGATGACCGCAATACCGTCGTGGGCAATGACGATGGGAGTCAGGCCCAGATCCTGTTCGTCGGCATTGAGTCCACGGGAGGAGCTGGCGATATCGGCCGTGCCGGCGCTGACGGCCTCGATCCCAGCGGAAGAACCCAAACCGGAAACGAGCACGTCGATGCCGGTCTCCTCCTTAAAGCCCTCGGCCGCAATCTCGGCGATAGGAAGGCAGGTCGTGGAGCCGGCCACGGTAATGGAAGAGGTAGAAGATCCCGAAGAACAGGCGCACAGCGTAAGCGTAAGCACAGCGGCGCTCAGGACCGATACGATCTTTCTCATAGCATCACGCCGATCGCAGCATGGCGCCCACAGGTGCCGTCCTCGTTACGGTAGGAATAAAAGCGGTCGTTCTGACGCACGGTCGAAAGCTGGGTATCCACGATATTATCCGCGTCGACACCGACATCTACCAGCGCCTCGCGAATGGCAGCGGAAAGATCAAGCATGCGAGAGGTATTCGCATCGATGCAAGAGAACTCGGCGGCAAAGCGATCCATGAGTTCCTGGGATACCTCATATTCGTCACCCAAGATATGGGGGCCGATATAGGCGGAAACGTCGCTCGCATCGCAACCGGCAGCATCGCAAAGCGCCTGGCACGCCTTGGCGGAAATACGTGCAATCGTGCCCTTCCAACCGGAGTGCACCACGGCAAATCCGCCGGGGGCCACCAGCACCACGGGAACGCAGTCGGCAAAGCAGAGCAGCACGGGCACGTTATGCGCCGTGCAGACGATGGCATCACAGCCCTCGGCAATCTGCTCGCGAACGTCCTCAAGGTCATCGGCGCCGTTCGAGGTCACCGCAACGATATGATCACCATGGACCTGATTGGGAACGAGCAGGTTGTGCTCGCACTCGGCGGCACCCATAGCCTCGAGCGCACGACGACGATTTTCTTGAACAGCAAAGGGGTCATCGCCAACATGCGAGCCCAAGTTGAGTGAGGAGTACGCATCTTCGGAAACGCCACCGGCGCGCTCGGTGAAGGCAAAGCGAACATCGGATGTCGCGCCCTCCACCAACGTAACTCCATCATGGTCGACACGCGAAACTTTGTCCGCACGTGCTGCCATACTAAAGCCTCCTAATAACACAAGTACCGCGGCATCGCCGCTACAGCCCGCGTTTATACGGCTGTCATACTTCTCTAAAAGGATACCTGCTGCGCTGGAGGCAATCGTAAAGGGAACGTAAAGAGATTGGAGGTTCTAGTTTACAAAGTCGAAATAAAAAGGGCGCGTCCATACGGACACGCCCCTGTGCACAACAATGCAAAGAACGACTTAGAAGCTACCGCGCTTCAGGAAGTCGGGAAGCTCGAACTGATCGTTGCCGAAGTTAGGAAGCTCGGTGCCACCGACGTTGCGGGTCGGAGCGGCCTGAGCCGGGCTCGTGGCAGGAGCGGTGCGCTGCGGCTCAGCGGAGGCAGCGGCCTTGCTCTGAGACTGCTGAGCAGCAAAGAGCTCGTCCTGACGGTTGACGTTGGAGTCGGAGAAGCCCGTAGCGATGACGGTGATACGCACCTGATCGCCCAGGGACTCGTCGACAACGGTACCGAAGATGATGTTGGCCTCGGGGTCGACGGCGTTGGCGACAACGTCGGCGGCGTCGCTGATCTCCTGGATGCCCAGGTCCTTGGAACCGGCGATGGAGAGCAGCACGCGCGTGGCACCATCGATGGAGCTCTCGAGCAGCGGGCTGGAGATGGCCTGCTGGGCAGCGTCGACGGCACGGGTGTCCCCAGAAGAGGTACCGATACCCATCATGGCGGTACCGGCCTGCTTCATGATGGTCTTAACATCGGCGAAGTCCAGGTTGATGATACCGGGGACGGTGATGAGGTCGGTGATGCCCTGGGTGCCCTGGGAAAGGACGCCATCGGCAATCGCGAAGGCCTCGAGCATGGTGGTCTTCTTCTCGGCGATGTCGAGCAGCTTATCGTTAGGGATGACGATCATGGTGTCGACGCAATCGGAGAGGGTCTTAATGCCCTCCTCGGCGCTCTTCTTGCGCTTGCGGCCCTCGAAGGTGAAGGGCTTGGTCACGACGGCGACGGTCAGCGCACCGACCTCGTTCATCGCGATATCGGCAACGATGGGAGCAGCGCCGGTACCGGTGCCACCGCCCTCGCCGCAGGTGATGAACACCATGTCGGCGCCAGCGAGCGCCTCGGCAATGTCGTCGCGGGACTCATCGGCAGCCTTGCGGCCAACCTCGGGGTTGGCGCCGGCGCCCAGGCCGCGGGTAAGGTCGGTGCCGATGTGCACCTTGATATCGGCATCAGAGATCGCGAGTGCCTGAGCATCGGTGTTGATGGCAACAAACTCGACGCCGCGGATGCCCTCTTCGATCATTCGATTGACCGCGTTGGTACCGCCGCCGCCGACGCCGACCACCTTAATGACGGCAAGGTAGTTGTTGATCTCTGTCTCGTGCATGTCGGTCCTCCGAACAAAGGTTATAGCCATAGCATGGGTCGACCCCTGCGCACATTAACCTTCAGGTTGAAAGTAAATGCAAAGGTAAACCGTATTATGCTTGCACATTATGAACGTATCAGTCAAATAATTGACCGTGAAAACCAAACAAACCAGATAAACGGCGTGGTATGGCCCCTCAACAAAGCATCAACCAGCGCTACGAGGTCGGAGCGTTCCTAAATGTATAGTTACCCGGAGAGCGCACATTGATATACGTTACGCCCTCTACCTGCGAAAGCAGCTTGGTGACTACGCGCTCCTTCTTGACGATATCGTTCGAATCGCCCAGCGACACCTCAATGCCGTTATTGAGGTTTGCCGAGATGGCTTCGACCGAAGGCGTGGAAATATCCTTGACTTGTCCCAAGAACTCGCTCGAAAAACCACGCACATAATCCAAGCCAGCCTTAACGGCCTTGGAGCTCACTGCCTGGCCGGAAACCGGAGCGACATCCGCCGAGACATCAGTCAACAACACCGCGCCATAGTGCTTAGCGAGCGCCAGCGCGGCATCGATTCCGGTCAAGGTATTTGAGCCCTGCCCTGTCGTGATGACGTTGCCTTGGTCGTCCACTTCGACCGACGTCGACAGTGGGGCGATCCAGGTGTCATCATCCCCGATGGCCCAGGCAAGGTCATCGGAACTGATATAGGCAATTGCGATGACCTTGCGCTCCATCGGCGTAATGATGAGCGTATGCGGGAACTGACGCTGGACATCCACGCCCGAGACCCACGGATTCTGCTTGAGGTCCTCGGTAATCTGGTCGGGATCGACGTTAAAAAGCGACGTTCCCTCGGGCAAATCGATCAGCTGGATAGCATCGTGCTTCGTCACATGCTCGCTGCCTTGAATCTGAATATCAGTGGCGGTAAACAATCCAGAGTTGATCACCACGATGGCAACGACGACGAGCACGGCCAAGGCGGCCAGAACGCCGCCCACGATTTTGCCTTTGCCTGCAACGACAGAAGCGGCGTCTGATGTTTTATTTACCATCGCCCCAAGTGAAGACAACGGGTTGACGCTTTTTTTACCCGAAGGCTTCTTGGCGGTAGCCGGCACCGATGTCAGCGAGCGCGGTTTCGATGCGCCCAGCGTGCGACCTGGACGCGCCGCTTTAGTTCCCGTCGAGGGCTTAGGAGTTGCCATGGGGCGGGCAGGCTTGGCGCCCATAACAGGCTTTGACGTCACCGAGGGACGCGAGGACTTTTTTGCGGCCGGACGATTACCGAGCTGCGAGCCGACGACCGGACGACTGGTCTGTCGAGCATGCCCGACAGACTTAGAATGCGCGACGGTATTGCGTTGAGGTTTGGCAGGCGCGCCGGAACGCCCTCCGGCGCGGCGGAAGGTGGGTTTCGATGCTCTAGAAGCCGAGGAATTTAACTTCCGGTCTGAGCTCGATGCCATACGCCTCCCTCACCTTTCCGTGCACATGTCTGATAACCGCGGCAACGTCATCGGCCGAGGCAGTTCCGTTATTAACGATAAAATTAGCGTGAACGGGCGAAACTTCCGCACCGCCAATCGAAAAACCCTTTAATCCACAATCCTCGATAAGCTTGCCCACACTCGCATCGGGCGGGTTGCGAAAGACCGACCCGCAGGATGCGCGACCCATGGGCTGCGTACGCTTGCGCCTCGTCAGGTACCGCTCCATGCGCTCGCGAATGTCGGCCTTGGGCGCCGGTTTAAGCTTAAGCACGCACTCGAGGATGATCTCATTGCGGGGAAGGCTACATTCTCGGTAGCCCCAAGTGATCTCGGACCCCGCATAATGCTTGATACCGGATGCCGGGTCAAACGTTACGACATCCTCAACCAGCGAGCCAATCCACTCGGTCCGTGTGCCTGCATTCATAGATATCGCACCGCCAACCGAACCAGGGATGCCAACGGCAAACTCAAGGCCCGAGAGGCTACGCGACAGGGCATCGTTGACCAGGCGCGCAAACATCACGCCCGCACCGACCGTCAGCGTACAACCGTCATCGGCAACAACCGTGCGCTGAAACTCACGTCCGAGCGAAATGACGGCACCGCGATAACCGCCATCGGCAACCAGCAGATTGGAGCCCTTGCCGATGATGACCCACGGCACCTGCTCGCGATCGAGCACCGCCACGGCGCGGCGGAGGGCATGATAGCTATGGCACGTCACAAAGAGGTCGGCCTTGCCGCCGATACGATAGCTCGTATGACGCGCAAGGCGCTCGTCCTCGATCACATCCGTGTCGATCATGCCCGAGAGCGCCATGACGGCGTTAAACAGACCCATTAGACTTAAGCGTCTTTCTTGGCAGTCAGATACTCAATGAACTCGGGGCCGACGGTCGTAACGTCACCGGCACCCATAGTGAGCAGCAGGTCGCCCGCGCCCACCATCTGCTCGAGCTCCTGATTGAGCTCAAGACGGCTGGAGCAGTACACGACCTCCTTGCCAGGATGCTTGGCGCGCACGGTATCGGCGAGCATCTTAGAGGTGACACCCGGAATGGGCATCTCGCCAGCCGAGAACACATCAATCAGCAGCAGTTTATCGGCATTGGCAAATGCGTCGGCAAAGTCGTCGCACAGGGCCTGCAGGCGCGAATAACGGTGCGGCTGGAACACGACGTCGACATGCTTGTAGCCCAGCGACGAAGCGGCAGCAAGCGTCGCCTTGATCTCGGTGGGGTGATGGCCGTAATCATCGACCACGGTGATGCCATCGATATCGCCCACGTGGGTAAAGCGACGGCGGACGCCCTCAAAGCTCGAGAGCGCCTTGGCGGCGGCGTCGATGTCAAGGCCCAGGACATGGGCGACGGTGAGCACCGCCGTGGCGTTGAGCATGTTGTGGCGACCGGGATTGCTCTTGATCTCCACGGCATGCTCAGTGCCGTCCTCAAAGCGAACGATAAAGTCACTCTGGATGCCCTTGACATCCGGGTGCATGCAGACGATGTCGTTGCTCTCGGCAAAGCCGTAGGAAAGCACGCGTCGACCGGTCGACTTGGCGAGCTCGACCAGATGCGGGTCCTCACCGCAGACGATGACGGTGCCGTCCTCGCCCACCAGGCTCATGAATTTGGCGAAAGTCGCCTCGATCTCCTCGATACCCGAGTAGTGATCGAGGTGATCGGCCTCGACGTTGGTCACAATGACCACGTTGGGGTCCAGGAACAGGAAGGAGCTGTCGGACTCGTCGGCCTCGGCGACAAAGTAGTCGCCCGAGCCGTTCTTGCCGTTCGTGTCATAGCCCTCGACGATGCCACCGATCAGGAAGCTCGGATCCAGACCCATGCGGTCGAGCATGGTGGCGCACATCGAAGACGTGGTGGTCTTGCCATGCGTGCCGGCAACAGCGACGGTGGTGTAGCCGTGGCCCAAAGCAGAGAGCATCTTGGCACGGGGCCACACGGGAATACCAAGCTCGCGAGCGCGCACGAGCTCGGGGTTGGACTCCGGAATAGCGGTGGAGACAACAACCACGTCGGGCTTGACCTCGTCGATCGTAGCGGCCTCATGGCCCACATGCACCTTCACACCAGCGCGGGTAAGCTGGCGGATATAACGTGACGTCTTAAGGTCGGAGCCGGTAACGGCATAACCGCGCTCGTGCAGAACGAGGGCGATGCCGCTCATGCCGGCGCCGCCGATACCGATAAAGTGGGCGCTCTTAAACTCGGGCGCGGAGGTTGCAGTCTGGGAATCAGCCATGTGCTCGTGTACTCCTTGCGTAAACACTGCCTGTAACCCGTTAACTGTACCGCACCTACCGCATCAGCGCGAGGGCGACCGACGATATCCCGTCTAACTAACGCAAACCCTCTACCGCATCCGCCAGAAGAGCGGCGGCCCTATCCTGGGCCAGACCACGCGCCGCCTGACGCATGGCGTCGCGCGCCGCCGCGTCATCGACCAGGTGCAGCAGTTCATCGGCAAAGGCAGAACCGTCGATATCGGCATCGGCGCAGAGCACACCGGCCCCGGCGTCGACCAGATACCGGGCATTGGTGGTTTGGTGGTCGGCCGTCGCATGCGGGTACGGCACGAGCACCGAAGGCACGGCGAGTGCAGCGATCTCGGCCACGCTCGATGCGCCCGAACGCGAGAGCACCAAATCGGCAGCAGCCAGCATATCGCCCATGTTGTCGATGTAAGGCTGGACGCGGTAACGCTTCGCCTCCTCGGGCGTCAGCGCCAAAGCGCTCTCGGTCTCCTCAAAGCCGTCGGCACCCGTCGAATGCAACACATAGAGGTTCTTGCGCGAAAGCAGCTCGTTTTTGAGCGAGACCACGCGCTCGTTGAGGTGCTGGGCGCCAAGTGAACCGCCAAAGACGAGCAGCAGCGTAGCGTCCTCGGGAACGCCAAGTGCCTTGCGGCCGCGAGCGCGATCGCCCTCGATCACCGAGCGACGTACGGGGTTGCCGGTCATGAGCACGTGGTCAGGGTCACCTTCGCGTTCAAAGACCGAGCGCGCTGCCGGCACCGAGATGCACACGCGGGCGGCGTGGGAGTTCATCATCTTGTTGGCCAGGCCCGGAACAGAGTTCTGCTCATGCAGCAGATACGGAACACCCGCGCCCTTGCACCAACCCAGCAGCGGAACCTCGACATAGGCACCAAAACCGATGGCGGCATCGGGCTTGCCGACCTTTGAGAAATGACTGGCGAGCGCACGCTTGGCCTTGTTGACACGCCATAGCGAGGTCAGCGCCGTCCAAGGACGGGAGCGGTCGAAGCCCGTGACCGTAATGGGCACAAAATCAAACCCAGCCTCAGGGACCAGACGACCCTCGAGCTTGCGCGACTGGCCCACGAACACAACGTGGTGGCCACGATCACGCAGCTCTTCGGCCAAGGCGAGCGCGGGGTTGATGTGTCCTGCCGTACCGCCGGCTGCAATAGCAACGGTCATCTTATCGGTCATGGTAGTCCCTTCGTACACGCGGTCCCTGGTCGTCGGTGCGCAGACGCGCCGACGGGTCCGAGTTCAAATCGATTCGATTATATCCGCCGCCCGCATTGCGAGGGCTGGAGCGCTGAGGACGACCTTGCGGCGCCGTTCGCTGACGCGGGCGGGCTGCCGGCTCGGTCGCAGAGCCATCCAGGACGGTAAAACCGTTACGCGAAGATCGCTCGCCGCGCACGTGGGGCACGCCGGCGGTGCTCTCATCCATAACGGCAAAGCTCTCACGGCGGCGGTCATACTCATCGCGGCGGGCGCTCTCGTACGAAACGCGCAGGATCAACCCGGCAAGCATGAGCGACACAATAATCGACGAACCGCCGTAGCTAATAAACGGCAACGGTTTGCCCGTCATGGGAAATACGTTGAGGATGCCCAGCGCGTTAATCAAAAACTGCACCGCGAGAATGACTGCGGAGCCAGACGCCATGAGCGCGCCCCGACGATCGGTCGCCTGCTCGGCAATGCGAAACGCCGAGTAGATCAGCATCGCAAACACCAAGAAGAACAGCACGGTTCCGACAAAACCGACTTCCTCGCCAATGATGGCCAAGATGTAGTCGTTGTGTGCCTCGGGCAGATACGAGTACTTCATGGTTGAGTTGCCGATGCCACGGCCGAACAGACCGCCCGAGGCAAAGGCCATGATGGCAAGCGTGGCCTGATAGCCGTCACCATACTCGTCGGCCCAAGGGTTCAAGGCAACCTGAATACGCACCATACGGTACGGCTCTGCGACAAGCGCAATCACGATCACGAGAATGCCGAAGATTAGCACGCCGATGATAAATCTGGGGTCGAGACCCGCAAACAACGCCATGCACATGAGGGTCAACAGGATGATCAGGACAGTACCGAAATCGGGCTGGATAAAGATCAGAAAGAGCGAAATGCCAAGGTAGATGCCCATCTTGCGAAGGAATTCGTTGATGTTGCCACCGGGCGAAAAGAAGCGATCAAGCATGATGGCCGAATACGCAATGGCAAATGGCTTTAAAAACTCGGAAGGCTGGAACTGAATGCCGGCGATATTGAGCCAGCGCGTGGCGCCGCGGCTGCCGCTGCCCACCAAGAACACCAGAAGCAGTAGCCCTATCATGCCGATAAGAAAGATCCTGAGCACATCCTCCCCAAACCAGCTGTCCGGCAAAACGCGCACGATGGCAATCAGCGCCAGAACACCGACCACGGCAAACGCGGCCTGTCGACCCAGAAAAAACGTCGCCGAGCCATTCTCGTGCAGCGCCTCGACCGAAGACGCCGAGTACACCATCAGCAGGCCAAAGCATACCAAGGTAAACAAGCAGGCCATGAATATCAAACGGGGGCGCATGATACGGGCGGGAACGCCGGCAATATAGCGTTCGCTAAACGACTGCCCGCCGCGGCCGGAACGCGGTGTGGTGCGACGTGAGGAAGCACGGTCCGAGTCGGGCCTCCTCATACCTTGTCGGGGGCTCTCCTCTCTCACCGCAACCCCTATTCCATTTGTGATTTCGCTGTAGCGGCAAGCTGAGCCACGTAGTCCTTAAACACGCGGCCGCGCTCCTCATAGCCCGAGAACTCATCGAACGAAGAGCAGGCAGGAGAAAGTAAGATCACATCGCCACGGCTCGAAAGCGAACGGGCAACGTCCACGGCGTCGCGCAGGTCATCCGCCTGGGCGATATCCACATCGCCATCGACATCAGCCTCGTCCATAGCGGCGGTGAAGCGCTCGCGCGCATCGCCAAAGCAGACGACCGAGCGCACGTTGTCCATAACGACGCGCGCGAAGTCCGTGAGCGGCGTGCCCTTATCGTGGCCGCCGAGCAGCAAGATCACGTCGTCATCGGGAAATGCCGTCAGTGCCTTCTCGACCGCATCGGTGTTGGTCGCCTTGGAATCGTTGACGTAGCGCACGCCGTCAATCTCGCCACACGGCTCCACGCGGTGCTCGAGCGGCTGGAACGATGCCAAACCGCGGCAAATGCCCTCGGGATCGGCACCGACGGCCAGAGCAGCCGTGGCGGCGCATAAGGCATTGATGACATTGTGATGGCCCGAGATCTTGAGCTCGGATGTAGCGATGAGCGGGGTCTCGACGCCCTTCAGACGCACGATCATCTTGCCATCGCGCACAAAGGCGGCATCCTCGCCCTCAGGCTCGTCAAAGGCAACCTTGCAGATGCGACGACCCGGCGTGTAGATGTACTCATCGAACTCGTGAATGCCGGCGTCTTCGACGTCGACAACCGCCAGATCGTCATCGACCATATTGTCAAACAGTTTGATCTTGGCAAGCGCATAGTTGTTATGGCTCTTATGCCAGCCCAAGTGGTCGGAAGTGATGTTGAGCAGCACCGCCACGCGAGGATGGAGCTCGGTAGTCGTAGCAATCTGATAGCTCGAGAGCTCAGCCACAAACCACTCGTTGTGGGCTCGGCCGTCAATCTCGTTGACCGGCGGCTCGCCGATGTTGCCGACAGCAACGCTGGCCTCGCCGGCAGCCTTGAGCAGATAATCAGTCAGCGACGTGGTAGTCGTCTTGCCATTGGTACCCGTGATGGCAATCCAGTTATCGGGCGACAGGCGATAGGCAAACTCGGGCTCACCCATAATCTGGGCGGCATGCTCGCGCCCGGCCTTAAAGAAGCCCGAGAACTCCGAGATGCCCGGGCACGTCACGCATACGTCATAGGCGCCCTCGACCTGTTCGGTCCCATAGACAAACGACGCACCAGCAGCCTCGAGCGCACGCGTGGCGTCATTGGGCTCAGAGGTGCCGCCGCCATACACGGTAACGGCACTTACGCGCTCGGGATGTGCCAGCGCCCAGCGGGCGACATCGAGACCGGATTTGCCCTGACCCAAAACGAGCAGGCTAAAGACATCAGCAAGAGGCATGAAAGACCACTATCCCAACTGGAAGAACAAAGCAAGGCCAACGGCACCAAAGGCCGCAGCGATAATCCAAAAGCGGATGACGACCTTGGTCTCGGCCCAGCCCTTCTTTTCGAAATGATGATGGATGGGCGCCATAAGGAAGACGCGCTTGTGCGTAAAGTGGAAGTAGACAACCTGAATCATGACCGACAGGGTCTCAACGATAAACAGGCCGCCGATGATGAGGGAGACGACCTCGGTGTTGGTCATGATGGACGTGCAGGCAAACGCGGCGCCCAGGGCAAGCGAGCCGGTATCGCCCATAAAGATGCTCGCCGGATAGCAGTTGAACCACAGAAAGCCCAAACAGGCACCGGCACACGCGGTGCAGAAGATGGACAGGTTCACGTCTCCGTGCAAAAACGCCATGGCAGCCATGGCGAGCATGGCAATCATCGAGGTGCCGCCAGCAAGACCATCAAGGCCATCGGTCAGGTTCACGGCATTAGAAAGACCGGCGATCATCAGCCAGCAAAAGACAATGTAGAGCCACGGGAACGAAAGGCCGCAGATGGTGGTCGAAAGAACACCGAGGTCAATCGTCAGGCCGCCGGGAAAACGAATCTCGGGGGCGACGCCGCACCAATTGACGGCGAGCACCGTAAAGGTGACACAGATAATGGTTAGGCCGATCATCTTGGCATGGGGCGTCAGACCGAGCGAGCGCCCATGCGTAACGGAGGTCAGGTCGTCGATCAGGCCCAGCACGCCGGTCGCCAGCGTGGCGAGCAGCACGAGCACGAGCTCGGTGGTGAGCTTGCCCATCAGCAGGCAGGTCAGCGAGATCGCGACGAGGATGACAACGCCACCCATGGTGGGCGTTCCCTGCTTAACCAAATGACGCTTGGGGCCGTCGGCACGAACCTGCTGGCCGATACCCTCGACCTTGAGTAGCTTGATCCACCACGGCATGAGCAGCAGCGCAATGGCAGCGGCGATGCCAAGCCCCAAAAAAGCCTGATACGTTGGATACGAGGGATTGCCGAACATGGGCTAGCACACACCTTCCACAAAGCGGTCGAGCTCAACAAAGCGGGAACCCTTGACCAGTACAACATCATGTTTTTCAAGCGCGCCGCCCATGCGGTCGAGCACCTGCTGATAATCGGAGAACACCTGGATGCGGTCCTCGTCCATGCCCATCATGCGCGCGGCATCGGCCATAAGCTGGGCCAGCTCACCACCCACGCACGCCAGCATGTCGAGCTTCTTGGCGGCGGCATAGGCGCCCACGAGCTCATGCATGCGAGGAGCCTCATCGCCCATCTCGCCCATCTCGCCCAGGATCGCCATGCGAGACCCCGTGCACGAAAGCGAGCACAGTAGATCGAGGCCAGCAGCCATGGATTCGGCACTGGCGTTATAGGAATCGTCGATGACGCGGGCACCGCTCTTGGCGCGCTTGATCTCCTGGCGGTGACCGGTGATCGTGAGGCCCCTAAAGGCAGCATCGATCTGCTCGGGCGTCACGCCCAGGCGATAGGAAACCGCGGCGGCCTTAACGGCATTAGGAACGGACTGCACGCCGGGGATGGCAAGCATGGTATCGATCGTCTCACCCTGGCCAAAATCGAGCGTAAAGACCGGACGTCCCTCGTCATCAACACGAATGTCGCGGGCACGGACCTCATCGTCGTCCGAGACGCCGGCCAGCATAACGTCGATACCAGCAGGCTGGGCGAACGTATCGCGAATGAACGGCGTAAAGTCGTCCTCACCGCCCAAAACCAGCAGCGGCAAGAAGTCGCCGGCGGCGCACATACCCTGGACAATCTCGGCCTTAGCGCGGGCGATGTTCTCGCGGCTGCCCAAAATGCCGATGTGAGAGGTACCAATCTTGCTCACGATGGCAAGGTTGGGATTGGCGGACTTGGACAGGCGCTCAATCTCGTGGAAATGGTTCATGCCCATCTCGAGCACCAGGACCTCGGTATCGGCCGGAGCGGAAAGCACCGTGAGCGGCATGCCGATCAGGTTATTGAAATTGCCCTTGGTGGCCCAGACACGATAGCGCTTGGCGAGCACGGCGGCGAGCACGTCCTTGGTCGTCGTCTTGCCGATGGAACCGGTAATGCCAACGACCAGGCAGCCAAGCTCCAGACGGTACGTGTGCGCCAAACGCAGCAGAAACTCCTCGGGATCATCGGTCAGCAGGATGGCGCACCCCTTGTCCTGCGCCAGCGAGACCAGCTCGGCCTCGGGCTCACGCGTCATCACGACGGCGCCGGCACCCGACTGGACGGCACGGGAAGCAAAATCATTGCCGTCGACGTTTTCACCGGGAAAGGCGACGAAAATCGTCCCTTCCTCGACCTGGCGCGAGTCGATAACGCACCCGCGGCATACCCGATCGGCTTCTCCCGTCACGGTTCGGGCCCCTGTTGCGGCCGCGAGGTTGTTGACGGCGATCTCTATCATTGCAGCTCCCCTGTAAACCTAATAATGCTATCGGCGTATTGTATCCCAGCGCCGCACATGCGTGGTGCAGGGCATGTGAACACCCTCATATGGGACAACAAACCACGCCCCAAAGATTGTAACCCCCTACTTCGTGTGCGGGATACCCAGCACGTCGAGCGCGTTGGCCATAATGGACTGGAACGGCACCGCGGCGGCATCTGAGCCGCTCGGCGTTCCGTCGAGCGTGATATAGCACAGCACCTTGGGCGATTGTGCCGGTGCAAAGCCCATAAAGGACGACATGTAGTTCTCCTTGAGGTAGCCGCCGTTCTCGTCGGCACGTTCGGCCGTACCGGTCTTACCCGCCACGTCATAGCCGTCAACCGCGCCGCCAACGCCCGTTCCCTCGGACACGACCGTCTGCATGCACGATGTCACCTGGGATGCGGCGTCCTCCGAAATCGCGCGCTCGCCTTCGCCCCAGTCCTTCTCGTCGCCTTTGCTGGACTTATAGAAGTGCGGTGTCATCATCACGCCGCCGTTGGCGATGCCGCCCACGGCGCGTGCGATCTCAATCGGCGAGACGGACAGCGCCTGTCCAAAGCTCATCGAGCCCAGCGTGGCGCCGTCATACTGGTCACGCTCCTTGACGATACCCAGGCTCTCGCCCGGAAAATCGACACCAGAGCTGTGACCGATGCCCCACTTGTCCACATAAGCGGCAAAGTCATCGGCACCGATCTTGCGCCCCACCAGGACAAAGCCCACGTTGGACGAACGGCGCATCATCTCGCGCACATCCATGGTCATGGCGTAGTCGCGCTTGTCGGCATCGGTGACGGTATCGTCGCCCACCTTGATGCTCGCCGGCACCTCAAACGACGTACTCGATCGCACGACGCCCAAGTCGAAGCCGGCGCCCGCCACGAGCGTCTTAAAGACCGAGCCGGGCTCGTAGGCGTCGGTGACCAGGCGCAAGTTCATATCCTCGGTCTTGGCGTTTTCCAGATTGGTCTGGTCGTAAGTCGGATACGAGCAGGCTGCCAAGATCTCGCCTGTCGTAGGATCGGTGACCAGCGCCGAGCCGTTCTTGGCCTTAGTCTTCTCAACTGCCTCTGCCAGGGCATCCTCGGCCGCACGCTGGATATTGACGTCGAGCGTCGTCACGATATCAACGCCGTCGACCGCAGCCACCTTTTTATAGGCACCGCCCGCGATATAGCTGCCGTCCCTCGCGCGCTCGCGTACGAGAGAACCGTTCGTGCCGGTCAGAAGCTTGTTGTATTGCTTTTCGAGACCCGTCAAGCCATCGTTGTCCACATTCACTACACCCAGCACCTGCGATGCCAGATTGCCGTATGGATATACGCGCTTCATGGCCTGCTCAAAAAGCACACCGGGCAGGTTCTTCTTCTCCAGCGTCGCAGCATCGTCTTCGTCCACCTGGCGCTTGATATACACCCAGGTTCCATCGGACTCAACGAGCTTGCGGCAGGTCTTTTTATCGATTCCAGTTGCCTTGACCAGCGCCGACACCGTCTTGTCAACGTCCTCGACAAGCTGCGGGTTCACGGCGATGTTGCGACATTCGACCGACGACGCCAGCACGTTACCGTTGCGGTCGTAGATGGTGCCACGTTTGGCATAGAGGGTCTGCGCAAGCAGGCGACGCGCATCGGCACGCTCGCGCAGTTTATCGGCTTCGACAACCTGATAGTCGGCAAGGCGAAAGACGCCCAAGCCCAAGCCAAGCCCAATGAATCCCATGACGGCTTTGCGGCGAGGCAGAGGCGTGCCTGTGAGCCATTCGGTCGGCGAACTCTTGCGCGACCTGGTGTTATGCACTTGAGGGCCGCCCGAGCCGCGAAGTCGCGACGCCGGGTCGTTGCCACGGGACCGCCCGGCGTTGTAAGATTGCCGACCCGTTCCTTGATAACCAGAACGTCCCCGCGACGAGGGACGTCCAGAACCGCGGCCCCTATCGGAACCGCGGCGATAGTCATTTGTCATACTCAGCTACCGTCTTGCTACTGAGCGGTCGCGGTCGCGTTGGCGCCCGCGGCTGCATCCTGCGAAAAGTCAAGTGTAACGCTCTCGCTGGGCTCCACCATGCCATAAGCGCCCGCAAGGTCGCGAATGCGCGTGTCGGCGCCATAGACCGAATGCATGACCTCCAGGTCGGAGCTCTCATCGGTCGCCTTTTCGAGCGTGTTGGTAAGCTCGGCGTTGCTGTTGAGCACCTGGGCGGTAACGCCGGCGAGCGCCACGCGGGCGACGCCGATCGTCATGAAGATAGCCGCAATGATGCAAAACGTTTTAAGAACGCTCATGAAAACCGGGCTTACCGCCTGGTTTGCCTGACGGCCCGCGCCCGTGTAGACATCAAAGCGCGGCGTGCGCTGCTCACGGGGAGCAACGGGGGCCTGCGGCGTCTCACGATAGGCGGGCATGGCGTTCATATCATAGGCGAGTGCTGCGCTTGAAGTGTTGTAGCCCATGATATGCCGCCTCCCATCCCGAGTACGTTGGTAGTGTGTTTAAGCTTCGTTTATGGTGCGAGCGGGAGGTCCAATATCGCGCGGTCGCGCCTACAGACGCTGCGCCACGCGGATTTTGGCTGATCTCGCCCGAGGGTTGCGCTCAACCTCATCAGGCTGGGCAACCAGGGGTTTGCGGGTGATGACCTTGAGTATCGGCACGTTGCCGCACACGCACACCGGAATCTCCGGCGGACACGTGCACCCCTGGCTCATCTCCTTAAAGTGGTTCTTTACGATACGGTCCTCGAGCGAGTGATACGAGATGACGCAGATACGTCCGCCCGGGTTGAGCCACCTGGTGGCGGCATCAAGCCCTCGTTCGAGCACATCGAGCTCGTGATTGACCTCGATGCGAATGGCCTGGAAACTTTTCTTGGCCGGGTGTCCACCATGCCGACGAGCGGCAGCCGGGATACCCGCCTTGATGATCTCGACAAATTGGCCGGTGGTTTCGATCGGTTCTTGCTCGCGGCGGCGCACGATCTCGCGCGCGATCTGCGAGGCGAACTTCTCTTCGCCGTAGACGCGTAGAATCCGGGCGAGGTCGTGTTCGTTATAGGTGTTGATGACCTCAGCTGCGTTTAAGGTGTTATTACCCGGATCCATCCGCATGTCCAATGGGGCGTCCTCGTTATACGAAAAGCCCCTGCCAGGGATATCGAGTTGCGGCGACGAAACGCCCAAATCGAACAGGAAGCCATCGACCCCGGGCACCTCGGCCGAGCAAAGTAGCTCGTCCAAGTCGCCGAAGTTGCCCTTCAGCAGCTGGTGCGGAACGCCGGGAACCTCGCGGTCCAGACGGGCGCCAGCGGCCTCGAGGGCCATGTCGTCCTGATCGACGCCGAGCAAAAGGCCCGTCTCCCCCACCTGCGCGGCCATCTTTACCGAATGGCCGGCACCGCCAAGGGTGCAATCGCAGACAACGGAGCCGCTCTTTAGCCGCAGCGACTCAAGCACTTCGCCGAGCATGACAGGTTCATGCCGATATTCTTGTGTCAAGATCCCACGCTCCATCCGTTACCCGTGCCTTGCCCTTACGAGAAGAAGAGGTCCAGCAGGGCCTCATCGTCATCGTCCTCATCGGCCGCGGCGCGATCCCAAACCTCAAGGTGGTCGTAGTTGCCCACAACCGTGACCTCGCGGTCGAGGTTCGCCTGCTTGCGGAGAGACTCGGAAAGACCGATACGACCGGCGCTGTCCACGTCCATCGACGTGGTGCGCTTGTTGATCGCCCTCATGAGCTTCTGGTCATTAATGTCACGCGGGTTAAAACCCTCGTGGCCCTCACGACCCGCGAAGAGTCCTTCGACCCACTTATCGAAGGCCTCGGCAGAGAACACGTACAGAGCATCGACATCCAGGGCTTTGAACACGCGAACGTGCTCTCCAAGCTCCTCGCGAAGGGGTGCAGGCAGGGACAGACGACCTTTTGCATCGAGATTGCGCTCGTATGCACCAGTCATTCCCATGTGCGCCCTCCCCTCGGTTACTCAGATGGCACGTACGCGGGGAACCACCCCGCCTGTCGACGTCATCAATAATATGGGGAACCGCCCCATTTTTCAACATCTTTCCCCACCCCTTCCCCCACCCCACCCCACCACTCCACCCCCTATATGTTGCAAAACACCCCCGAGCATATGTTCGAAAACACAATATGTTGTGTTTACAGCAACGGCGGGATGCCACCTGTGGCACCCCGCCGTTCAACCTCAACCTTCAAGTTGACCTTGAGGCGATTTTTGCGTCCCTTTACATGCCGTTCACATCGCCCCCAAACTCCCCCACCCAAGGCACGTGCGGCCCACCACCGCGATGCCAAGTGGCGAAAAATGGGACGGGCCCCAGATTGCCCATGCGCGCGCAAAAGCACGCCGTGGCAATCTGGGGCCCGTCCCCAAATACCTATAAATTTGCAGGTCAGCGATGAGTTAACGATGCGCCAGCGGGTGCGCCGCCAGATAGACCTCGGTCAGTTGCGTACGATCGACATGCGTGTAGACCTGCGTGGTCGATATATCGGCATGTCCCAAGATCTCCTGTAGCACACGGAGGTCTGCGCCGCCCGCAAGCATATGGGTAGCAAAGGAGTGACGCAGCGTGTGGGGATGGAGTCCCACCAGCCCCACCTGGCGCCCGTAGCGCTCACAGATGGCATGGATGCCCTGGCGCGACAGACGGCGGCCGTTCTTATTTAAAAAGACCGCCGAGGTCTCGGTTCCGCGGGCATGGGCCGCCAAGCGAGAACGCCCCTCAGTTACATAGAGCATCAGAGCTCGCGCCGCGCTTCCCACCAGCGGGGACAGGCGTTCCTTTGAGCCCTTACCGCGAACGAGCACAAAACCATCGTCGATATGGATATCGCCCACATCGAGCCCCACCAACTCGCTCACACGCAAACCGCATCCGTAGAGCACTTCCAAGATGGCATGGTCGCGCAAGCCCATCTCGCCCTCGGGGAAGTCTTGATCGAGCAGCGCCGAGACATCCTCCACCGATAGATACTCCGGCAAACGCTCAGCCTTTTTAGGCAGGCGCAACGCCGTCGTTGGATTTTGGGCCACAGCCCCATCGCGCACCAAAAAGGCATGCAGGCCCTTTACGACCGCAAGCGCACGCTCCACCGAGGCATCGGAATAGCCCCCATCGCGACGGTCGGCGACAAAGCCCTCCACGACCTGACGAGTCACCTCTTCAAAAGACACAATACCCGCCCGCTCCAGATAGGCGCAGTACGTCGTCAGGTCACGACGATAGGCCGCAATCGTGTTGCGCGCCAAACCCCGCTCGACCGCGAGGTAATCGAGATACTCCCCCGCCGCCACGGCGAGCGACGAGGGAGTAGCTTCGGTATGTTCCTTATTCGACGGCACCCTTAGTCCGTAGCGAGGTTCATGGGCGTCACCTGCAGACGGTCGACACCCTCGTGCTGGCCGATCGAAGCGCGCACGAACTCGCGGAACAGCGGCTGCGGGTTGGTCGGGCGGCTCTTGAACTCGGGATGAGCCTGGGTTGCCACATACCACGGATGCACGTCGCGCGGCAGCTCGACCATCTCGACCAGGCGCTCGTCGGGCGACAGGCCCGAGATAACCAAACCGGCGTCCTCGAGCTGGTCGCGGAAGGCGTTGTTGAACTCAAAGCGATGACGGTGACGCTCGTAGACGAGCTCCTCGCCATATGCCTCGCGAGCGAGGGTATCGGCGGCGAGCTTGCACGGATAGGCGCCCAGGCGCATGGTGCCGCCCTTCTCGGTCACGTCCTCCTGCGAGCTCATCAGATCGATGACACTATACGGGCCATCCGGATCGAACTCGGAGGAGCTGGCGCCGGCAAGGCCGACGACGTTGCGCGCAAATTCGCACACGGCCACCTGCATACCCAGGCAAATGCCCAGATACGGAATCTTGTGCTCACGGGCAAACTCGGCCGCGAGGATCTTGCCCTCCAGGGCGCGCTTGCCAAAGCCGCCGGGGACCAGGATGCCCGAGGCGTCGCCCAAAACCTCGGAGACATTCTGCTCGTCGAGGCTCTCGCCGTCGACCAGCTGGACGTCCACATGGCGATCGTAGAAGACGCCCGCATGGTGCAGGGCCTCGATAACCGACAGGTACGCATCGGGCAGCTGCGTGTACTTACCCACGACGGCAATCTTCACCTTGTCGGCGTGATGGTTGGCGTGATTCTGTTTGCGCAGGAACTCGTTCCACTCGCTCATGTCGCGCTCACGCGGGTCCAGACCCAGACGCTCGCAAATGCGCAGGTCAAAGTCCTGCTCGGCAAGCAGCTGCGGAACATCGTAAATGCTCGCGCAGTCCTCGTTGGTAAAGACACAATCGGTGTCAACGTCGCAGAAGCTTGCGATCTTTCCGCGGATAGCGTCATCGATATGGTGGTCGGAGCGCAGCACGATGATATCGGGCTGGATGCCAAAGCTGCGGAGCTCCTTGACGGAATGCTGCGTGGGCTTGGTCTTGACCTCGTGGGCGGCGGCGATATAGGGAACGAGCGACACGTGGATGTAGCAGACGTTCTCGGGGCCGGCCTCCTTGCGGTACTGGCGGATGGCCTCGACAAACGGCTGCGACTCGATGTCGCCGATCGTGCCGCCCAGCTCGGTGATGACTACATCGGAGCCGGTCTGCTCCTCGATGCGGCGGAACTTGTCCTTAATGGCATTGGTGACGTGAGGAATCACCTGCACGGTACCGCCCAAAAAGTCGCCGCGACGCTCGCGGGCGATCAAGCTCTTATAGATGGCGCCGGTCGTAAAGTTGGAATCGCGGGTCAGGTTCTCATCAATAAAGCGCTCGTAATGACCCAGGTCCAGGTCGGACTCGTAACCATCCTCGGTAACGAAGACCTCACCATGCTGGAAGGGGCTCATGGTACCGGGGTCGACGTTCAGATACGGGTCGGCCTTCTGCATCGTTACTTTGTAGCCACGCGACTTGAGCAGACGGCCCAGCGAGGCCGCGGTAATACCCTTGCCCAGGGACGAAACCACGCCACCGGTTACGAACACATGCTTGGTCATATTGAGTTACCTGCGCTTCCCGTAGAAGTTGTTTATCCACATCTTACGGGTCTTCATTGTAATACTCGCGCCGCGGACCGTTCGCAATTTTTCTCGCGTGCGATTGCATTTCTCAATCTTGAAACAAAACGCCGCCCGGTTTCCCAGGCGGCGTCGCTATGGCAAGGGTTACATGCTGCTATCAATCAGCAACCTCGTCCTCGAGCATTTCTTGAACGAGCATGCCGGTACGGACGCCCTCAAGATACCACTTGCCATGTTCGGTGAGGCAAATGCCATTTGCAAGCTGACCGCCGTCGTCGCTATAACGCGAGACGACATCAATCATGCCTTCGGAATCCAAGCGATCGATTGCGGCGCGGGCACGATACGGCGAAACCCCCACGCGCTCGGCAAGCGTTTTGCGCGAGAAACCATACGGCCCGCCATTGTCTTCGGTTTGCCGGTCGATCTCCATCAACACCAGCACCTCGACACGCCTCATATCGTTGACGCTCGCACGACCCTTGCCCGCCATAGCAGCCTCCTCAAACCGAGCACGAGCATCTAACGCGCCGTGCGCGACCGACACACCTCACGATGGCAGGTAATATCCATCATGCGGCATCCCGCTAAGGATGAAACAGTTATGGTTATTGTATACCGCTCAAATTGTTTCTAGGCAGGTAAACAGCTATTTTTCGCCGAAATAGGCGCTTTATTGATCAAAAAGCCGTACCGGGCGCTAACCCGATACGGCCAAAATGCAATGCAATTACCGCGGTGCTTCAAACTTAGCGATGGAAGAAACCGCGGCGCTCAAACTTGGGCTCGCAGCACACGTTGATACCCAGTTTGCGCAGTACCGTCTCGTCCGTCGGCGAGATAATCACGCTAAAAAAGGCATCGCAACCGCGCAGCTGCTCCAGGCCCGAAAGGACGCGAGCGGCCGTCTCACTCGTGGCCGAGGTGATCGACAGCGCCATAAGCGTCTCGTCGGTGTGGAGGCGCGGGTTTTTGCTGCCCAGGAAATGCGTCTTGAGCTTGCTGATGGGCTCGATCGCCTCATCGCTGATAACCTCGAGCTCAAGGTCGACGCCCGAGACGTGCTTGAGGGCGTTCATAATGAGCGAACTTGCGGCGCCCAGGCGCGTGGAGGTCTTACCGGTCACCACGGAGCCATCGGGCATGACCATGGCCCCCACGGGACCACCCGTCAGCTGCTCCCTGGTGAGGGCCGCCGAGCGCGCCGGTGAGTAGTTCTTATCGATGCCGGCTTTCTTCATAATAATCTTGAGACGGTCGACTTGCTCATCGCCCACGCCGGTACGGCGCACATTTTCGACCGCGGTAAAGTAGCGGCGGACGATCTCCATCTTGGAAGCGTCGCGGCAGGCATCGTCATCGGTGATGGCAAAGCCGACCATATTGACGCCCATGTCCGTAGGACTCTGGTAGGGGCTCTTGCCCAGGATCTTTTCCATCAGAGCACGGACCACCGGGAAGGCCTCGACGTCGCGGTTGTAGTTGACTGTGGTCTTGTTGTAGGCCTCAAGGTGGAACGAATCGATGATATTGGCGTCGTCGAGGTCAGCCGTGGCGGCCTCGTAGGCAATATTGACCGGATGCGTCAGAGGAAGATTCCAGACCGGGAAGGTCTCAAACTTGGCATAGCCGGCGGCCGTGCCATGCTTGTGCTCGTGATAGAGCTGAGACAGGCAGGTGGCAAGCTTGCCCGAGCCAGGACCGGGGGCAGTGACCACGACGAGCGGTCGGGTGGTCTCGACAAACCCGTTCTTGCCGTAGCCATCGTCGGACACGATCAGATCGACGTCGTGCGGATACCCCTCGATGGGATAGTGCAGCTTGGCGGGAATACCGAGCGCGTTCAGGCGGTTGCGGAACACATCGGCAGCAGGCTGGCCGGCGTACTGGGTGATGACCACAGCCGCGACGGCAAAGCCGTTGCCGCGGAACAGGTCAACCAGGCGCAGCACATCCTCGTCATAGGTAATACCGAGGTCACCACGAGCCTTGTTTTTTTCGATGTGGTTCGCGTTGATCGCGATGATAACCTCAACGTCATCGGCAATGCTCTTGAGCATGCGGAACTTGCTGTCCGGTTCAAAACCCGGCAGCACGCGACTCGCGTGATAGTCGTCAAACAGCTTGCCGCCAAACTCCAAATAGAGTTTGCCGCCAAACTGCGAGATGCGCTCCTTAATATGAGCGGCCTGCAGCTCGATATATTTCGCGTTGTCGAAACCCTGGCGCATGTATGGCTCCCGTCCCGTTTCCATTTAATGTTCTAGGCGATTATAACGGAGCCCGCCCTCCCCGATACCCAAACCATCAACAGGCACCAACCAAACACGCCCACCGCAACCACCGGGGACCCAGGATGGCTAATTTGAGGCGGGGAACAAGTCGCTCAGCACCAACGATGGCAGCGCCGCAGGTTGAGCATAAGCCAGCGAAAGCCCGCCAGAGCGAGCAAGGTGACGTGAAAGAGGAGGGCATAGGCCTTTTGGCCATGCCCGACGATTGAACGTCAGATTGCCGCTCTGGCGGGCTTGCAGCGTCGAGCGGTTCCGGCGTTTGGTAAAACGCCGGAACACAAGAGCGCCCCCTCCCGCGCACGGAACGGAAGGGGGCTAAAGGTAGGAGTCTACCGGTGGGTTGACCCCACCGGACAGACGATGACCAGGTGATCCTTTACAGGATCGTCAAGGTTTCCGTGGGGTACCCGTTGGGTACTTAGATCAGCACGCAGGCAACGGTCAGGATGACGGCGCAGACGACGGAGAGAGCGACAATGAGCTTAAGGGCAAACTTGAGCCAGGTCGTCCACTCGATCTTGGCCAGGGCGAGACCGCCCATGATGGCGCCGGAGGTCGGGGTGAACAGGTTCACGACACCGATGGCGGCGGAGAAGATCATGACCATGACCTCGGGCGAGAAGCCGAGCTTAACAGCCAGCGGTCCCATGATGGGCATGGAGACGGTGGCCATACCGGAGGTCGAGGGGATCAGGAAGGACAGGCCGAAGTAGACCAGGAAGCTCATGGGAGCGAAGATCACGCCGGACAGGCCAGCCAGGGCATTGGCGGCGGCGTCGAGGACGTAGACGTCGAGGCCGGTGTTAGCCATGAGGACGGAGATACCGCGGGCGAGAGCGATGACGAGGACAACGGACATCATGTCGGCAGCGCCGGTAATGAAGGTGTTCACAATCTGCTTCTCGGACAGGCCACCGATGATACCGATCAGGACAGCCATGAGGAAGAACCAGGTGGAAGCCTCGTCGAAGTACCACTGGCCAATGGGCAGGCCGGTGATCAGGGCAGACCAGCCCTGAACGATGGCGTTACCGTCGGCATCGTAGACAGCGCCAGCGTCAAAGAAGTTGGCGACGCCCTCGTTGAGGTCGGCCAGCGGGATGAAGCCGACGATCATGACGACGAAGGTGAAGGCGAAGGCGATCAGAACACCCTTCTGACGACCGGTGAGCTTGACCTCCTTGTGGACCTCGGAAGCAGCCTTGCCGTGAGCCTCTTCGGCGTCCTTGAGCTCCTGCATCGAAAGAATGGTGGAACCCTTGTCAGCCTTGACCTTCTTGGCATAACTCATGACGAAGAAGATGGACATGGCAGTGGTAACAATCCACAGGACGGCACCGAGGCCGATGATGATGGACTGGTTGACCTCAATGCCAACGCCGGTCAGAGCGTCGACGGCAGCGCCGACGGCGAACGGGTTAACCGTGGAGCCCAGGCAGCCGCAGCCAGCGCCGAGCAGGACGGTAGCAGCGCCGACCATGGGGTCGAAGCCAGCAGCCATCATGGTAGCGGCGAGCAGGGCGTAGAAGGGAACGGTCTCCTCGCACATACCATAGGTGGTACCACCGAGGGAGAAGATGAGCATCAGCACGGGAATGAGCATAATCTCGTTGCCCTTAAGCTTCTGCACCAGAACGGCGATGCCGTTGTCCAGGGCGCCGGTCTCGGTCATCATACCGAGGAAGCCGCCCAGGATCATAACGAAGAGGCAGACGGGCAGAGCGTCAGCGAAGCCCTTAATCGGGGCGGTGCAGAAATCGCTCAGACGGGCGGCAGTAACCGCGCCGCCGGACGTGCCGGAGACGATAACGGTAATCACTGCGACAATTGCCAGCAGAGCAAGAAGAATGGTGAACGATGAAGGCATACCGCGCTTTTTCTTAGCGGTCTCAGTCATAGTTCTCATCCCCCCTTCATAAATCATTTACTGATCTCGCCAGAAGCGGCTCTTCCGTGCCGTGCCTGCCGCTTGATGCGAGATTATTACCAGATAAAACTGCTCGGGGTGTGCAGCAAGACACCCCGAGCGAGATGCTAGATGCTCTTACTTGAGCGTGGCGTACATGACAGCCTTGATGGTGTGCATGCGGTTCTCGGCCTCGTCGAAGACCTTGGAAGCGGGGCTCTCGAAGACCTCGTCGGTGACCTCCTGCTCGGTGATGCCGAACTGCTCGCACTTCTCGGCGCCAATGGTGGTGTTGGTGTCGTGGAAGCTGGGCAGGCAGTGCAGGAAGATGGCACCCGGGTTGGCCATAGCCATGACCTCGGAGGTGACACGATACGGGGTGAGCTGAGCGATGCGCTCGGCCCAGACCTCGTCGGGCTCGCCCATGGAGACCCACACGTCGGTGTAGATAACGTCGGCACCGGTGACGCCGTCCTTGACGTCGGTGGTCAGCTTGATGGTGCAACCGTTGGCCTCGGCGATGGGCTTGCAGGCCTCGATGACGTCGTCGGCGGGCATGCACTCCTCGGGGCCGCAGGCCACGAAGTTCATGCCGAGCTTGGAGCAGACGACCATGAGGGAACGAGCGACGTTGTTCTTGCAGTCGCCCATGAAGACGAGGGTCTTGCCCTTGATGTCGTAGTTGAAGTTCTCCTGGACGGTCAGGATGTCGGCGAGCATCTGGGTGGGGTGCCACTCGGTGGTCAGGCCGTTCCAGACAGGCACGCCGGACTTAGCAGCGAGCTCCTCGACGTCGTCCTGGGCAAAGCCACGGAACTCGATGCCGTCATACATGCGGCCGAGAACGCGGGCGGTGTCCTCGATGGACTCCTTCTTGCCCATCTGCGACGAACCGGGATCGAGGTAGGTAACGCCCATGCCCAGGTCCATGCCGCCGACCTCGAAGGCGCAGCGGGTACGAGTGGAGGTCTTCTGGAAGAGCAGAACGATGTTCTTGCCCTCGAGATAGCGGTGCGGAACGCCAGCGCGCTTCATATCCTTGAAGTTCTTGGAGAGCTTGAGCAGGTACTCGATCTCCTCGGTGGTGAGGTCGAGAAGCTTGAGGAAGCTACGGCCGGAGAGGTTAACACCCATGGTTTGATTCCTTTCGAAGAAATGAATTACGTAAGTATTAGTGTTGCCCGTTTAACGGGCGAAGCCGGTGCGGTTGTAGGGGGACCGCACCGGAAACGGAAAGACTTAGAGGTCCTCGCGCCAGAAGGGCATGCTCATGCAGCGCGGGCCGCCGCGGCCGCGGGAGAGCTCGGCGGAGGGCACGACGAGAAGGTCCAGGCCCT
>JAGZFB010000032.1:0-3891 GCA_018368055.1 Collinsella sp.
CGGCCATGTCGCGCGTGAAGGTCAGGCGGCCCAGCTGGTCGTCCACGACCGTGACCTGCGTGAGCCCGTCCTCCGGGTCGGCGACGCGGTCGGAGAGCGCCTTCATCGTCTTCACGAAGTTGTGTCCCTCGCCGATGACCCAGGAGCTGCGCATGATGTAGTGGCGCGGGCACCCCGCCACGGCGATGTCGCCGGCGGCCTTGGTCTGGCCGTAGACGGAAAGCGGGCTGAGGGGCTCGTCCTCGTCATGGACCTCGGCGGTGCCGTCGAAGACGTAGTCGGAGGAGACGTGCACGAGCGTGATGCCGTGCCCGGCGCAGGTGCGGGCCAGAAGCGCCGGGCCGGTCGCGTTGGCCTTCCAGGCGGTGACACGGCCCTCGGGGGTCTCCGCCCTGTCCACGGCCGTGTAGGCACCGCAGTTGATCACGGTGCCGTAGAGCGACCAGTCGTACTGCGCGTAGGCGTCGGGGTCGGACATGTCGAAGGTGTCGATGTCGCAGAAGTCGAAGTCCTTGGCCACGCCGCGCTCCTCGGCGAGCGCGCGCACCGCGTGGCCCAGCTGGCCGTTGCAGCCGATAACGAGGGTGCGCTTCGGCGCCATGGGGACGACGTCCTTGAGGTACGGGTGGTTGAGGTCGGCCTCGGATACGGTGGCCTCGTCGAGGGGGATCGGCCACTCGATGGCGAGCTCGGGGTCGGCGAGGTTCACGAAGGTGTAGGTCCTCTTGAGCTCGAGCGACCAGTGGGCGTCCACCAGGTAGGTGTAGGCGGTGCCGTCCTCCAGGGCCTGGAAGGAGTTGCCCACGCCGCGCGGGACGTAGATGGCCGTCCCAGGGCTCGGCGTGGATGCCGCGGGTGACGCCGCGGCTGTCGTTGTAGGAGATGTTGTTCTGGACGACCCTGAGGTCCGGGATGCCCAGGGCGGTCATCTTGGCGCGCTGCCAGTTCTCCTTGAACCAGCCGCGCGAGTCGCCGTGGACGGCGAGGTCGACGACCTTCAGGCCCCCGATGCCGGTCTCGGCGACGGAGAGGTCCTTCTCGAATGCGATGTCAGCCATGTGGGAAAAGCTCCTATCGAAGAGGTTGTATAACCGGGGGCGCCCGCGCGGGGACGCAGGATCATCCCCATGCCCTGCATCCCCGCGCGGGCGCCCCGCGGTGCGGTTCGCCGGAATGCAGTCTTACTGGCCCTGCGCGCGGTAGCGGGCCTCGGTGGCCTCCTTGGCGGGGCGCCACCAGGACTCGTTGGCGACGTACCAGTCGATGGTCTGTTTCAGGCCCCCGGCGAAGTCGGTGTGCGCCGACCTCCAGCCCAGCTCGCGCTGGAGCTTGGTGGAGTCGATGGCGTAGCGGCGGTCGTGGCCGGGGCGGTCGGCGACCCAGTCGAAGTCCTCGGGGTCCTTTCCCATGGCCTCGAGGATCATGCGCAGCACGGTGATGTTGTTCCTCTCCCCGTCGGCTCCGATGAGGTAGGTCTCCCCCATGCGCCCCTTCGTGAGGATGTCCCAGACGGCGCTGGAGTGGTCCTCGGTGTGGATCCAGTCGCGGACGTTCTCGCCGCGGCCGTAGAGCTTGGGGCGCACGCCGTCGACGATGTTGGTGATCTGCCTGGGGATGAACTTCTCCACGTGCTGGTAGGGGCCGTAGTTGTTGGAGCAGTTGGAGATCGTGGTGCGAAGCCCGTAGGTGCGGGTCCACGCTCGGACGAGCATGTCGGAGGAAGCCTTGGTCGAGCTGTACGGAGAGGACGGCTTATAGGGCGTCTCCTCAGTGAACTTCGCCGGGTCGTCGAGCGCCAGGTCGCCGTAGACCTCGTCGGTGGAGACGTGGTGGTAGCGGACGCCGTGCTTGCGGACGGCCTCCAGCAGGCGGAAGGTGCCCTCCACGTTGGTGCGCAGGAACGGCTCAGGGTCGGCGATGGAGTTGTCGTTGTGGCTCTCGGCGGCGTAGTGGACGATCGCGTCGTGGCCGGGGACCAATTCATCGAGCAGCCCAGCGTCGCAGATGTCGCCGACGACGAGCTCCACGCGGTCCGTCGGCAGCCCCGCGATGTTCTCGGGGTTGCCGGCGTAGGTCAGCTTGTCCAGGACGGTCACGTGCACCCCGGGGTGGTTGTTGACCACGTAGTGCACGAAGTTGCTGCCGATGAAGCCGCAGCCGCCCGTGACGATGATGTTCTTAGGTTCAAAAATCTCAGACATGAAAATCCAATCTGAAGCATGTACAGCTTCTTTAGTATGCCGCAGGAAGTGATGCCGCGACACTATTCAACAAAACTATCGGACATTTCGGCACGCGATAAGAGCCATAACCTTCGCAGAATTACTTCCCCTACAAAACGCCTCCGGAATGCAGTCTTTGTCGTACCGGAAGACCGAATTCCCAGTTTTATCGCGTAAGTACTTATAGAAGAAGTCCTCCCAGCTTTTAAACTTCTCACTGTCTGCAAACGCTTCCGGCTCTTGCAGAACTGCTTTGGCATCTAGCCCTGAAATTACGCCGGAGCTCAGTAGAAGCCACTCGAATGATTCGGGAAGACAAACCGTAACAGTATCGCGGTGAATGTCTTGCAGCTTAAGGACGCGGTCCGCATAGCACCCAAATGCCGCCCCGTCCGCGACAACAAACACGCGATCGTCGAGATGCTGATCCAACCAGCCCAAAATCGCGCTGTTCGTCATGGCCGAAGTACAGGTAAGCTCACTGTCAGCGAAATGCCGTTCAAAGAACTGGAAACCAGACTTACTGTCCTCGCATAGAAGGATAGAAAAGTCCTGTTTTGGCGCCGACCGGGAAATAGCATAACGATGATTCCCGCGATCTTGATAAACAGGGACGAAAGAATGGTATTTTCCGCTCGTCTTAATCTTGTAAATCTCATCCACGCTATACGGAAGATTGGGGAAATCAGCCCTTGAGATCAGCACGAAATAATTCGAGGAATACAGCACATGATGGGCAAACTCATCAGAATGAATCTCTTTTAAGCCCTCATCGACAAATACAATCGAGTCATGAACGGACGAAAGCTGGTTTCGCCAATCATAATCGGTCAGGGCGACACAGGGACAATCGCATTGCAAGGAAACACCCGACTGCTCGCCCGTTCGCATGTAGTCTGCGACCATGTTAAACAGTGTCGTCTTACCCGTGCCACTATCCCCACGCACAATAGTAATGTTCCGTTTAATGGTAAATGTGTACTTGGTTCCCCTGCGGCGGGAAATCTTAACGAGATGCGAACCGTTCATAAGCAGCACCTACAGATACGGAATCGACTCGTGAATCAAATCGGCCATGCTGTGAACGATTCGGCCGCTATTCACGACTTTAATTTTAAAATCCTCGCGACCAAAGTCCATCACATGATAGAGATTCACAACGAGCTTGCGGTCTTTCGCCATGTCGAGAATCCACTTGGCACAGTTGTCACCACAGGTAGAAGCGTTAAAAATATGCTTACGATCAAATCTCATAAGCAGCAGCGTTTTCACGCCACCAGAAAGCTGGAGTGGGGAGATGGATCCAAGCACAGGGCTTTCGATGACGTTTTCGGAGACAACAACCGATCGATCGACATCTTTAATTATCGAGACTGCATAGGGATCCGTAATCCAAGAAGACCGGTAAGAGTTTTTGAAATATGTCGCTGTGTTGTAAATCGCTTCTGGCATATCGCCAAAGTAGACGCTTAACACATCCACTCCCAATCATATTGTCTTTATGGTCAACGTAATCATAACGAAAGGGGCCACCAGATAAACGGTGACCCCTAAAGAAAACAAGCTTGCGCTAGTACTCGCGCGGGCTGTTGACGATCTCGCCGGCGGCGACCTTCTTGAGGTGCCGCCCGTAGACCGACTTGCCGTAGGCCTCGGCGGCCTGCCTGAG
>JAGZFB010000009.1:0-89467 GCA_018368055.1 Collinsella sp.
AAGCGGCTCAGGGCGATATACGCCGTGATGCGCGACCGGGTGCCCTACCGGGAGTAGCCCCGACGGTTGACAAAACTATAGGAACACCCAATGACTATGAAAGGTATCCATGGAAACGATCATCAACGTCGACGATGTCTCGTTCTCCTATGGCACGCAGACCGAGCAGGCGCTCAGCCACATCTCGCTCAGCGTGAACAAGGGAGATTTCATCGGCATCATCGGGCCCTCGGGCGCCGGCAAGTCCACGCTTGCCGCCTGTCTGTCGGGTGCCGTGCCCCACCACTACACCGGCACGTTCTTTGGGTCCGTCATGGTTGACGGCCACGACACCTGCGAAGTCTCGCTCACCGACGTCTCGCAAATCGTCGGCAGTGTGCTGCAGGATATCGACACGCAGATGGTCGCCTCGGTCGTCGAGGACGAGATGCTCTTTGGCCTCGAGAACTTTGGCGTTCCCCACAACCAGATCGAGCAGCGCGTGAGCGAAACGCTCGAGACCGTCGGCATCAGCGACCTGCGCGACCGCGAGATCGCCACGCTCTCGGGCGGACAGAAGCAAAAGGTAGCCATCGCCGCCATCCTCGCCATGCGCCCGCGCGTCATGGTTCTCGACGAGCCCACCGCGGCACTCGACCCCGCCAGCTCCACGTTGGTTTTCGAGACGCTGCGTGAGGCAAACCGCGCACTTGGAATCACCATCGTCGTCGTTGAGCAAAAGGTCGCCCTGCTCTCGGAGTACTGCAACCGCGTGCTCGTGCTCAACCATGGCGAAATCGCGCTGCAGGGCGAGCCACACGAGGTCTTCGCGCATACCGACGAGCTCCGTGCCATCGGCGTCGACTGCCCTCGCGTCACGCGTATCTTCAATAGCCTCGAGGCCGATGGCCTGGTAAGCGGTACCCCCTGCTTGGATGTCGATGAGGCCGAGCGCCTGATTTCGGGCATCGTCGACCCCGCACACGTGGCCATCGAAGCCCAGGCGCCCGCCGGTTCCCCGCATGCACCGTCGTTGCGCCCTCATGCCAAGGACGCCGAACCCGTACTCACCTTCGACCATGTTGAGTTTGCCTATCCCAATGGCGGCGCCGCCGTACACGACCTTAGCCTGACGCTCTATCCTGGCGAGCTCGTGGGCATCGTCGGCCAGAACGGCGCCGGCAAGACCACGCTCACCAAACTGCTCACAGGCTTGCTTAAGCCCGCCTCGGGCAGCGTGCGCGTCACGGGACTGGATACCGCAGCCGTTCCCACGAGCCGCATCGCTCGCGAGGTCGCGACCCTTTTCCAAAACCCCGACCGCCAGATCTGCAAGGACACCGTGCTCGACGAGGTCGCCTTTGGCCTGGAGCTTACCGGCATCGACCGTGCCGAGGCGCTGCGTCGCGCCCAGCTCGTCATCGACCGCTTTGGCTTGCCGGCCGACGAGGCGCCCTTCTCGCTCTCGCGCGGTCAGCGACAAATGGTGGCGCTTGCCTCCGTCGTAGTGGTTGAGCCCAAGATCGTCGTGCTCGACGAGCCCACGAGCGGCCTTGATTACCGCGAGTGCATGACCGTCATGGAAACAGTGCGCACCATGGCCGAGCGCGGTTGCGCCGTTATCATGGTCTGCCACGATATGGAAGTCGTCTCGGATTTTGCCGAGCGCATTGTGGTAATGGCCGACGGTCGCATCCTCGACCGCGGCCGCACGCACGAGCTATTCTCGAACATCGATCTCATGCGGCGTGCCTACGTGGAGCCTCCCCAGGTTATTGAACTCTCGCGCCGTCTGGCATCTTCCGTCTCGCCCGCTTTTGCGCAGGTGAGCGAGGTCACCGATGTCGTTCGAATTACCAAGGAGATGGTCCACCGTGGTTAACGTCATCGACTACATGCCGGGCGATACGCTGCTGCATCGCCTGAACCCCGTCGTCAAACTGGGCCTCGCCGCCGCCATCATCGTCGGCATCTTTTTGTCCGACACCTACGTGGCGCTGCTGGGCTTTTTGGCACTCACCCTTGCACTGGGTGCCTATGCCGGCGTCGTCGACCGTCTGTTCTCGCTGCTCAAGTTGCTGATTCCGCTCGCGCTTATCATGCTGGTGCTCCAGCTGGCCTTTATGCGCGATGGCAACGTGGTGTGGAGCTTTATCACCGACACGGGCCTCATCGCGGGATCGAAGGCCTGTCTGCGCCTGCTGGGTGTGGCGTTACCACTCATCCTCATGCTCATGGTGACCAAGCTCAACGACCTTGCCAACGCCTGCGTCGAGGTGCTGCACGTGCCGTATCGCTATGCCTTCACCTTTACCACGGCGCTGCGCTTTGTGCCGGTGTTTGGTCAGGAGATGAACGCCATCATGGAGGCGCAGACCGCACGCGGCGTCGAGTACGACACCAAGAACCCCATCAAGAAGCTTAAGCTCATGCTGCCACTGTGCGTGCCGCTGCTCATCTCGAGTGTGGGCAAGACCGATGCCACAGCCTTGGCGGCAGAACAGCGCGGCTTCTATCTGCGTACGCGCGCCAGCTCGTACAAGCGCTACCCCATCAAGGGCCTGGACATCGCCGTGCTCATCGTCAGCATCGCCCTCATCGTCATCGGCTTCCTGTTCTAGTTCACCACCGACAGCAACCGCCCCAACGCAAAAGGCTTCGGCTCGCACCAAACGAGCCGAGGCCTTTACTGTTTCACCAGATAAAACCTACCAAAATAAACCTGTCCCTTTTTGGCAGGTCGGAAGCTAGAGGCGGTAGGGGGCGCCGCTGCGGATGATGGATTCGCGCACCAGGACATCCATGGCGTCGAGGGTGATCTCGGGCATCTCTCGGTACTTTTGCAACACCGAGAGCTCGGTGCAGGCCAGAATGACGCGGTCGCAGCCGCTACGGGCGAACTCCCACATCACGCGGTCGAACTTATCCATATCGGGCTCACGTCCGGCTTTCACATCATCGTAGATAAGCGACATCACATCGTTCTGACGTTTCTCGCTGGGATAGACAACCTCGACACCCGCGGCCTCGCATTCGCGGCCGTAGACGCCCGCGCCCACGGTGCCATCGGTTCCCATGATGCCGATCTTATGCACCGGCTCGGCCGGCATACTCAGGTTGGGGTCGAACTCGCACTCCCCCATCACCGCACCGGCCAGAGCATAGCGCACCGACTCACGCGGCATGTGGATAATCGGCACCTTCGTAAACGACTGGATCTGGTCATAGAAGTAGTGTGACGTGTTGCAGGGAATGGCAATGTGTGCACAGCCCAGCGACTCGAGTGCCTGGGCGCACTCTTTCATGGTCGCCAGCAGTTTGGCATGCTCGCCGGTCTTAATGGCCAGCGTGCGGTCGGGCATGGTCGACTTGGAGAGTACCACCATGTCGATATGTTCCTGATCGCAGGCAGCAGCCGTATGACGCACCACCTGGTCGTAGTAATACGACGTGGCCTCGGCGCCCATGCCGCCGATAACTCCCAGCTTTTCCATCGCCGCCTCCTTGGTGACGCTTGCGCAATTGCGCGTATCATACCCGCGCCCGCCCGATGCAAACCGGACGGGCGCCGCGCTCATCTACTTGTAATACGTCTTGAACAGCTTAAAGTGGCGCAGCTTGGTGTGCCACATGCGCAGCCAGCGGTTAAAGACAAAGTCGCCCTTCATAAACGAAGGGTCGGCGCCCTTGCCCTCCTTGTCCAGGCGATGCACCTTAGCGCGCAGCTCGGGATCCTTGACGTACTTGTCGACGACACCCATGGGGACGACCATCCACAGGGCCTCGTCCTGCGCCGTCACAAACTCCGGCTCAAACGGGCGGTTGAACACATACTCGTCCACCACATACTTGGCAACGTTAAAGCCGCTGTTGGTAACGTAGTAGTTGCTGCGGCCCTGGCGCGTGTTGAAATCGAAGAACTTAAACGAGCCGTCGCGCTCGTCGTACTTAACGTCAAAGTTGGAATAGCCCACAAAGTGAAGGTCCTCGAGCAACTTGCGCACGCCGCCCATGAGCTCGTCGTTGGGCTCGGTAATGATACAGGCATGGTTGCCGACACCGTGGGGCTGATGCTCCTCGAGCAGCACATGGCCCAGGCACATCATGCGCACCTTGCCGTTGCGGTCGGAATAGCTGGTGAGCACGCGCATGTACTCGTCGTTGCCGGGCACGCGATCCTGCAAGATCAGGTCGTCGGTGTAGCCGCTGGCATACGAATCGCGAATGACCTGTTCCAGCTCGGCGCGGTCGGCAATCTCATAGGCCTTCTTCTGGCCCTCGAACTCATGCTGCCACCACATGATGCCGTCAGAAGGCTTCAGAATCATCGGGTAAGGAAAATCGATCTGGTCGAGCACTTCGGCAGGCGCCTCACCCTGGGCATTAAGCATCGCCTTGGTAAAGGTAAACGTGTGCGGATAGGGCACGCCATGCTTCTCGCACAGCTCGTAGAAGATCTCCTTCTTCTGGCACTGCTCGAGCATGCTGTAGGGCGCGTAGGGAGCGACGATGTTATCCGCCAGCTCATGAGCATCCTTGGCTTGAGCCACGAGAGCGACATAGTTATCGCCACAGCCCACAAGGACAATCGTCTTGTCGGCATGCGCTTGGGCAATGCTGTTGACGGTTTTGAGCATCACGGGCATGGTGTCGATATCCACGTTGGGCGTGTAGTCGATAATCTGGCTGCGGTACGCGGGACCCGTCTGATACTTGCCAAAGACCAGACTCTTGACCTGGTACTCCTCGTAGAAGGCGCGCGCCACCGAATAGGCGTTGATGTCGCCACCGAGCAGCACGGGAATGAACTCGCGCTCTGTAAATTGCAATGCCATGGAAACTTCCTATCATGAACTGCCCACACAACGGGCGGTTTTTGCGCAGCTGAATTATTCTAGCGTGCCAAGCCGCCGGCGCCCAAAGCTCCACCGTATCTATGGCAATCGACGTAATCGTCCAGCACGAAGGCCAGCACGAAGACGGCGCTCGCCGTTGTATGACAATGGGCAATGAACCTACCATTGTTGTAGGATTCAGTGTATTGACATCTTCGAGCGAAAGGCGCACACGTGCCCCAAGACCATCCGACCGATAATCCCATCCTCAATGCCGCGAGGCGCGAGCTGGCAGAACGTGCGAAAGCGACCGCTCCCCTGTGCACGGCAAACGACGCCTACAACGGACCCGCCCGCATTGTCTCGATCAACACGTCGGCACACAAGGGCACGCGCAAGTCGCCCGTCGCCGACGGGCACGACACCGTTATAGAGCAATTTGGCCTCGCCTCTGATGCGCACGCCGGGCATTGGCACCGCCAGGTTTCCTTTTTAGCTGCAGAGTCTATCCAGACGGCGCAGGCGCGCGGGCTCGATGTGCACGAGGGCGACTTTGGCGAGAACTTCACAACCCGGGGCATCAACCTGCTCTCGCTCCCCTTGGGCACACAGCTCAAGCTTGGCAGCGAGGTGCTTGTCGAAATCAGCCAAATCGGCAAGGTCTGCCACACACGCTGTGCCATCTACTATCTCGCCGGCGACTGCATCTTTCCCCACGAGGGCGTTTTTGGCGTGGTACTAAAGGGCGGAGAGGTCTACGCCGGCGACGATATCCAGGTAATCAAACTCGGCGACGGCACCTGTTCGTTCACCCCCGCCGAGGCCCTCGAAGAGATTGAGCAGGCTCGCCAGAAGGGCACGCTGTAGTTATAAAACCCCACGTTGAGATGGCTTTTACAGCCCAAAACTCCTCTCAAACAGAGCTCTGTAACGTTAAAGTTGAACTCTATGGTTTCTCAACAATTCATCATAACTGCAGGTCAAGGCCAAAACCTCAAGTTCAACTTGACCCTTTAGAACCTTTAAGGTTCAAGTTGAGGTCGAAAGCAGTAGTAGAATACCTTTCGAACTATAACCTACGATTGATTGCAGAGGGACTGGATGCAGCATTCGAACCATCGCACCGCAGCGCTCATCGCGTCGAAGCCGGCTCGTATCATCACGAGCGCCGCGCTTGCCGTTACACTGACGGCCGCGCCGATGCTCTCCCCCGTCGCAGCCTATGCCGCCTCGCAGGCAACGCAGGATCAGCTTTCCGCTGCCCAGCAGAAAATCGAAACCGCCACGAGTGCCTACAACGAAGCCCGCACCAAGCTCGAGGATCTGCAGAAGCAAATCGACACTAACGAGGCAAGCATCGAGAAGATCGAAGCCGAACTTCCCGATCAACAGGCCAAGGCGAGCTCCGCCATGCGCGATCTGTATAAGTACCAGAAGGGCACCAACCCCATCGTGAGCTTCCTGGTCAACGCGCAGAGCCTGGGCGAGTTCATCACCACCTGCAAGTACACCAACCAGATCACGAGCTCGAGCGTCGACGAGATCGAAGAGCTCAACAAGATGCAGACCGAACTCGAGCAGAACAAGACCGAGCTCGAGCAGGCCAAGTCCCAACTCGAGACCGAGCAGAAAACCGCCGAGGACGCACTGGCACAGGCCCAGCAGCTTCGCAGCGAAGCCCAGGCAAAGGCCGAGCAGGAGAATGCCGCCGAGCTGGCCAAGCTCGAGGCCGACAAGGCCGCTGCCGCCGAGAAGCTCTCGGGCGAGGGCGTGAGCGGCAACAACTCCAACAGCCAGGCCAATAACGCCAACACCACTATCGACACCACGGTGAACAACTCCAATACCGGCAACTCCGATTACGACTCGTTTATCAACGAGTGGACGAGTCGCATCGACAACTACCTCGCCGGCTCCCCCATGGCAGGCCAGGGTTACAACTTTGCCGTGGCAGCCTGGAACACCGGTGTTGACCCTCGCTGGTCTCCCGCCATCGCCTGCATCGAGAGCAGCAAGGGCCTCTATTGTGCCGGCTCCTATAACGCCTGGGGCTGGAGCGCCCGCGGCGGCGGCTGGCGGAGCTTTGGTAGCTGGAGCGAGGGCGTCTCTGCCCACGTTGCCTACCTGGGCGCCAACTATGGCTCCACGCTTACCCCGGCAGCCGCCAAAAAGTACTGCCCGCCCACGTGGCAGGACTGGTACAACAAGGTTGCAACCCAGATGAACCGCATCTAAGATCAACGTCAAAGGGCCCCAATTGGGGCCCTTTTTCTTTTACGCGACGGAGGTATCGACGACGCCAGTCGCGTTTGCAATGGCAACAATGATAATCATTGCCAACAAGAGCACACCCATAGCCTTGAGCCAGAGCTTTGCAAGCTTTTTACCGCGGTATCTATCGAGTAGCTCAAACCGCCGGCGAAGGCGGCGTTTGTCGAGCATCACAAAATGGATGAGCACTACGAGACCGTCGACGAAGATAAAATACTCAATCGCGAGAAACCACATCGGGTAGTTTTGGTTGGCGCCCGTAGGATGAAAAACGGCAAAATGGCTTCCGGCAAAGAAAACAAGTAGCGAAAGATAGACGAATGCGTTCCAAATGCGCCCAACGGTGTCGGGAATGCGGGAGAGTAAATTCGGGCGCTCAGGCACCAACGGCAATCCACCCTGAGACTGATCCGTGGGGAGCACGGGCGCAGGGCACACGGCTCGCCGCTCCGGAGGCTCTTGAAAGGAAGCAGCATTCGGCGCGGACGACGCATACGATGCGCGTGCAGCGTGCCCTAGCGCCTTCGCGCTTGCAAAGCGCTTGTCCGGATCGAGCGCCATCGCCATGCAAATAACATCGGCAAGCGAGGCGGGGACGTCACGTGCCTCGCATTGCTCGCGTATGTTCCGACCTGGCTTGGGATCGGCCCCCGTCAGACAAAAGAACAGCAGGGCACCGAGCGCATAGACATCGCTGCGCACGCTCGTCTGGCCAAAACCATACTGCTCGGGCGGCGCATAGGGACGCGTGCCAAACTTAACGGTATCGGCATCGGCTCCCTCGCGCCACACGCGAGCGATTCCCAAATCGATAATCACCAGCGATGAAAACGTCATGCCTGTATCGGGCGTATAGTTTGCGCCCGACACGATGATATTCGAGGGCTTTAGGTCGCGATGGATCACCGGAGCGGCCATCTCCCCCGCCGACGCAAAGCCGGCATGGAGCTCCGCAACTGCATCACAAAGGGCGCCAAACAGCTCACAAGCATAATCGGGCGTCGCACCCAAACGCCCCACCAGGGCCCCGAGCGTTTCGCCTTCGATGTATTCCATGACCACGCAAAGCTCGTCGCCCACGCGGCGGCAATCGACAATCCGAGGCAAGTGCTCGTAACGTCGCCCAGCATGCTGGGCCGCAAACAGGCGTTCATACGCCCCGCCAATCTGGGCCGACGCGTCGATGCGCTTGCGAACAAAGGGGCCAAGAGATCCTCCGCCGGAGCCCTCAAAGTACACGAACTCGGTCGTCTCGACGTCGGAGTGCTTGAGCACACGGTCTACGCGATAACTGTCATCACGCTCAAGTGACGCCAGGTGTCCGGCGAGCGCAGCAGTCAGCTCATCATCGGAATATGTTGGGCTCTGAGTATCCATAGCGTCCATAATAACGCAGGGCACGGACGCCCCATGACGCCCGTGCCCTGCACGTTCTAAATATCGTGAACACCGCTTCCGCCGGCAGCTAGCTGTTAGCTCACCGTCTCTTCACCAAAGCGATACAGCTCCTCGTTCACCTTTTGCAGGCTGCAGCCACGATCGATACAGAAAATGATGATGGCGTCACGGCGGTCCTTGCAGTTGAGGACATTGACGCCCGCCGCCGTCAAGGCGCGGTTGGTCTCCTTGAGCGTCAGCGCCATGGCAAAGGCAATCTACAGCACCTTATTGCGGCTCGGATGCCGCGCACCGGTAAAGATCTGATAGCCAAACGTCTCGTTGAGGTCGGCCATACGCACCACGCGCGAACGCTCCAGCCCCTTTTCTTCCAAAAGCTGTTTCAGATACCCCGAAAGCGACGGGGCGGTAAAGTCGTGCTCTTTGATATAGCCCTCGATACTCGGAGCATCGAGCAGCTCGTTGAGCAACTCTTCGGTTAGCTTCTTATCGGGCATATGGCCTCACCCCCCAGCTCGCATAGTAACCATGTTTTTAATTCTAGTTAAAAACCGCTCACGTCAGAACGTTCCCAGCTGGCAACCTGGTCGGGAGATACCGTGCTCATCGCTTCGAACTTCCAGGTGCCGCCCGCTTTGAGATGGTTGGTGTTCGCAAGAGCCGTTCCCACCTGATTGCCGTCTACGTCATACAGAACATACTCAATCTGAATGTAGCTTTGCTCTTTATCCGTATTATTGGTCAACGTGCCCGTGATCTTATACGCGAACTGATTAGACGTATCCCCGGCCTCATCCGAAACCGTATAGGGTTCTTGTGCCTCTTTTTTCTCCTCGACTTGCTGGGTCTGTTCGGCAGGCTTTGCTGCATCACCCGTAGACGAATCAGACGAGTTACCGCCCATAGAACCCACGACGCCGGCAACAACGAGCACCACGATGACGCCCAAAACGATCTTGCCGATCGGCTTCTTTCCCTCTTTTGCCATTATGCATCCTTCCTACGATCCGGCTACCGTGCCGGCACACAGCACATCGTAGGAGGCAGCGAGCTCAAATTCATTAGCTGGGAGCTAATGTCGCAGCACAGCTTGCCACCTGGCACTCATTGAGTCTTTTTTCCTTCACCGAACTCATGCCTTTGTTGTTGACTATTAAACATTTAGACGTAAACTGCTTTGTTACCTTGTCAACATCTGAAAGGAACCTCATTGGGAAAAGACGTACTGGTGCAGCAACTCGTCGACTCATTCGACAGCTGGCCCGCCAAAAACTCCGGTTGCGGATCGTCCCGCATGACACAAGAGCTCTATCCTTTTGACAAGCTCTTCTCTCCCATCAAAATTAACAAGCTCACCGTCAAAAACCGCATTGTCATGGCGCCGATGGGCAATATCGACATGTGCGAGGAAACTGGTCGTCCCAGCGACATGATGCTGCAGTACTTTTTCGCCCGCGCCAAAGGCGGCTGCGGCCTCATCACAACAGGACTCGTACCGGTAAGCCACGGCATCGATACCACGGTCACCGAGCTGGACAAGCTCACCTATTTCCCGCGTATCGATCGAAGCCGAACCGTTATGGCAGGCTGGCGCGACCTTGCCCAAGGTGTCCATGCCTTCGGATCGCGCATTTTTGTCCAGCTTACGGCCGGACTCGGCCGCGTGGGCAACCCGCAATGCCTCATCACGCAAAAAAAGTTTCCGGTCTCGGCGAGTTTCTTGCCTAACTACTACATCCCCGCCATTCCATGCATGCGCCTCTCGAATCAAAAGCTGCGCCGTATCGTAAACAATATCGGCCAAGCGGCGGCCGATGCTCATGCCATGGGCATCGATGGCGTCTATTTGCACGGGCACGAGGGTTATCTTATCGAGCAGCTCGGAAACCCCGCCTTTAACCATCGCAAGCTCGGACGTTATGCCGATTGGCGTCAGTTTGGCCTCGATATGATCAAAGAAATCCGTCGCCGCGTTGGGCCCGACTACCCCATCATGTACCGCATCGACCTTTCGCTTGCACTCGAGGAAACCTATGACGAGCAGGTCATGAATTCGACCTATCTGGGACGCATGCGCGGCGGCCGCACAGTCGAACAGACCCTGGGTTATATGGAAGAGCTCGTGGCGGCGGGAGTAGACATCTTTGACGTCGACCTTGGTTGCTATGACAACTGGTGGATGCCCCACCCGCCTGCGAGCATGCCCGCAGGCTGCTTCGTTCCCGTGGCGCGCGCCGTTCGAGAGCGCTTTGCCGCCGACAATATCCGCTCCAATGCCGGCCTTCCCGTACCCGTTGTCGCGGTGGGTAAGTTGGGCTACCCCGACATTGCCGAACGTGCCCTTCGCAATGGCGACGCCGATATGATCATGCTCGGACGCCCGCTGCTTGCGGATCCCGAGTGGCCTAACAAGGCGTACGCCGGTCGCGTGGCAGATATTCGCCCCTGCATCGGATGCCAGGAAGGATGCCTCAACGAGTTTGTCGAAGGGGGCCATCCGCAGTGTGCCGTCAATCCACGCTGCAGCTTTGAATACCTCATGCCCCAGACACCCGCTCCCGCCAAAGAACCCAAACGCATAGCGGTGATAGGAGCCGGACCCGCTGGGATGGTCTGTGCGCTAATCGCCGCGCGTCGTGGCCACGACGTAAAGCTCATCGATGCCGAAGATGAACTTGGAGGAAAACTCCTCTCCGCCAGCGCCGCCCGGATCAAGTTCGACCTCGATAACTACCGATCATATCTTGTTCGACAGGTGCGCGAGCAGGCAGAAAAACCCAACGGGAACCTGACACTCGAACTTGGACGGGCAGCACGCGCCGAAGATCTTGCAAAAGCAGGCTTCGACGCAATCGTGTGCGCGACAGGCACTTCCAATGCAATACCGCCCATCCCCGGTCTTACGGAGCTTGCAGCATCGGGTCATGCCGTGCTGGCAACGCAGCTACTGCGCCAACCCGCGCTGCTTGGCAACGCCAAAACCGTCACCATCATTGGCGGAGGGGCCGTGGGCTGCGAGGTTGCCCAATGGCTCACCGTCGAACACGGCATACCACAGGTCAGCGTAATTGAAATGCTGCCTCACATGATGCAGGGCGCCTGCACGGCAAATCGCGGCCACCTACTCCATACGCTCAGGGGACGCAATGTGCGGCTCCTCAATATGACACGCGTCGAGCGCGCGGAAGTCGGCGGCAAACGCGAGTCTGGAGCCCCATCGAGGTGTGCGCGTCTCCACTTGAGTCGCAACTGCCACAAAAACGTTCCCGACCCCTACGTCTCGTGGTCACCGGTCTTGCCCGAGAACGTCGAAAACCCGCTTGCACCCAAAATCGGCAACGACTGGAAGTCACTCGAGCTAACCTGCGACTTGGTAATCATTGCCTGCGGCGGACACCCCGACGACGCGCTGTTCTACAAACTGCAGCAGACGCACGCCGCTGACGAGCTGCATAACATCGGCGATGGGTTTGCACCCGGCCGTGTGCTCGAAGCGGTCCGTGCGGCATACCGACTCGGCACCAATATCTAACACGAAAGGATGGGCTCACAGATGAACCTGACCTCCCAACAACAAGCCCTGCTCGACGGCGCCAAGGGCCCCGCCATGGCCAAAGTGGTCAAGACCCTCGTTATGTACGGCGAATGCTTTGGCGCCGAGCGTATGGTTCCCGTGACCGGCGTAAACGGTCATCTTGTCACAAGTTTTGGCCTCTCCATGCTCGGTCCAGTCTATGACCTTATGGATGAGCTGCTGAAAGACGGCGCCCTGTCCGGTCAGTCATTCTCGGTCGACCCGAGGCCCCTCGACCCCGCCGTCCCGGCCAACCCGCTGCAAAAGCTGCTGTTCAAGATTATGTATTCCAAACAAGACGATTATGAGGCACAGCTGCGCAGCATGGGTCTATTGGACAACGATGCTTTCACCTGCACCTGTTACCAGCCCGAGGTTGGCAATCGACCTCGGCGTGGCGACATCCTAAGCTGGGCAGAAAGCAGCGCCGTGGTCTTTGCCAACTCCGTGTTGGGCGCTCGCTGCAATCGCAACTCCGGCATCATCGAGATGTTCGGCTCAATTGCCGGCTTTGTCCCGGAATTCGGCCTGCTCACCGATGAGGGCCGCAAGGCGACCTGGATCATCGAAGTCGACTGTAAGCGCAAGCCCGAAGCGCAAGTGCTTGGCAGCGCCATTGGCATGAAGGTGATGGAAGACGTCCCTTACATTAAAGGCCTCGACCGCTGGCTTGGCCGCGAACTCACACCCGGCACGCAGGACTACCTTAAGGACATGGGCGCCGCCAGCGCATCGAACGGCGCTGTCGGGCTCTACCACGTGGACGGCATCACGCCCGAGGCCGTCGAACAAGGCGAACACCTCATAGCACCAGACGCCCAAATCTATCGCATTGACGACGCCGAGCTGGAACGCATCCGCTCGAGCTACCCCGTTATGTGGAAGAACCCGGGCGCACGCCCCAAGCTTGCCTTCATCGGCTGCCCCCACCTCTCGTCTGCACAACTCGCCCATTGGGCAGACGCCATCTGCGATGGGCTGAGCGCCTCCGGCAAGTGCCGCGTGCAAGTACCCACCGTACTGACCGCCGCCCCATCCGTGGCAGACGCCTTCCGCAAGACTGCGGCATACAGACGCCTCTCGACTACCGGTGCCGTCGTCTCGAGCATCTGCCCGCTTATGTACACCAACAACCCGCTGTGCGGCAGCATGCCCATCATCACCAACTCCAACAAGTTGCGTACGTACTCGGCATCGCGCTACTACACCGACGACGAGGTGCTCGCCTACGTCACCACCGGAAAACCAATCAAATAGGAAGGCGACTCCTCATGGAAAAAATCTTTCACGGCCGCGTCGTTGTCCCCGGAACTGCCCACGCCAAGGCACTTGTCTCTCACGGAGGGCTCAACACGCTCGCATCGTTTCAGAAGGCACTGATGTTTGGCGACAAAAAGGCCACGTGTTCCGACCAAAACAATCCCGACTTGTACGGCAAACCTTTGGCGGGATGTGCCTTGTGTCTTCCGCAGACTATCGGCTCCACCACAGGCGGCATGGTGCTCTTCTGCGCCACCAAAATGGGGCGCCAACCCGCATGCCTGCTGTTTTCCAAACCCATTGACAGCCTTGCCGCCGCTGGCGCGATCCTCTCGGGTGTATGGACCGACACCCCCATGCCCACCATTGACAACCTGGGCGATGAGTTTCTCGATGCTGTGTCGACGGGAGACGCCATCACCGTGACCGAAGACGGCACGGTCATCGTCGGCTAAGGCTATCCGACCCGCCGCCCGCAGATGAACAACGTGTTTCGCCATTTCCCACGCGCGGTGCGGGCGATAATCTTGACGTATTCGATATACAACACGAAAGGAGTCCCACCATGGGAGCATCGGTATCGGTCGCACAGGGCGCGCCTCTTGATGCAGGCACCTACAAGGCAGACGAGGTAGCCGTCGAGCGCTTTTGCGAATTGCTGCGCATCCCCACCGTTTCGCGTGAGAACATCGCCGAGCGCGACGATGAGCCCTTCAGCCAGTGGATTCCCACGCTTCAGCGACTTTATCCGCATTTCTTTAAAGTCGCCGAGCTCACACGCGTCGACGACTTTGGCATGCTCCTGCGTTGGCCTGGCGCCGATTCCGCCTTGGACCCCATCGTCATGATGGCGCATCAGGACGTCGTGCCCGTCGAGGGCCAAGACTGGAAGCACGATCCCTTTGGAGCCGAGATCTTCGACGGCGAGATCTGGGCCCGCGGATCACTCGACACCAAGTGCATCGTCTCGGCTTTCTTCGAGGCCGCCGAGCATTTGATTGCCCAGGGCTTCGTTCCCCCGCGCGATGTCTGGTTCTTCTCGAGCGATGGCGAGGAAATCGCCGCACCTACTGCAACCCATGCAGTGCAGTGGCTTCGCGAGCATAACATCCATCCCTACATGGTGCTCGATGAGGGTGGCGCCGTGGCAACCGACGCCCCGCTCGGCGTCACCGAACCCGTTGCCATGGTAGGCGTGTCCGAGAAGGGCCACGTCGACCTTGCCGTCACGGCGCGCGCCGACGGCGGCCATGCCTCTACGCCTGCGGCAAACGATGCCTGCCGTCTTCTCTGCCGTGTATGCGAGACTATCTCGGCCAACCCCGGCAAGCCGCAGCTCACGCCCGCCGTCGAGGCCACACTGACCGAGCTGGGTGCCCGCAGCAGCGCGACGTTTCAGGCAATCTTTGGCAACCTCTGGCTCACACGCCCCGCGGTTACCAAGATTATGGCCGCCAGCCCCGAGACCTCGGCCATGCTGCGCACAACCTATGCGCTCACGCAGCTCGAAGGCTCCAACGCGCATAACGTGCTGCCACCGATCGCTCGCGCCAATTTCAACGTTCGCATCGCTCCGTTCGAGACCATCGCCGATGCCGTTGAGCGCGCTCGCAGGCTCGCCGCTCAGCAGTGCCGTGCCTCGGGCGTAAGCCCCGACCATGTCACCGTCGAAATCAACGAGGCGATTCCCTACACCGAGCCCGCGCCCATCTCGCCTTACGAAAACGATGCCGCCTTCAACTACATCCATCGCTGCGTGTCTGGTGTCTATCCCGAGGCCGGCTTTGCCCCCTACGTGCAGAACTCCTGCACCGACTCGCGCGAGTTCAACGAGATCTGCGATCGCGTCTACCGCTTCTGCGGCTTTATCTACTCGGGCGAGGCACGCAAGCTCATCCATGCCGCCAACGAACGCATCGGCGTCGACGTCTACAAGCGCGGCATCGAATTCTATGTGGCGTTTCTTGCCAACCTTGAACAACTGTAGAACGGGGGCCGATAGCGCCCCTCCCCGTTTTTACCGACCAGGAGAACCAGCATGACCCAACCAAATCTTAAGCGGGCGGCCCGGCTCGACACCAAGGCCGTCGCCCTCGCCTCCCTACCCTTTATGGGCATGATCAGTTTTTGGCAGGTCTACGACGGCATCGTTCCCAAGATGCTCACAGGGACCTTTGGCCTATCCAACTCGCTCACCGGCGCGATCATGGCCATCGATAATGTCTTTGGCCTGTTCCTGCTTCCGCTCTTTGGCATCCTCTCGGACCGTTGCACAAGCAAACTCGGGCGCCGAACGCCCTTTATCTTGGGCGGCTCCGCGGTAGCAATGCTCTCCGTCCCGCTCATCGCGATTGCCAACAACATGGGCAGCCTACCTCTGCTCATTGGCGCGATTATCCTCACGCTTTTTGCAATATGCGCCTACCGCACCATGACGGTTGCCATTGTGGCCGATATTACGCCTCGCCCACTTCGAACCAAGGCGGACTCAATCGAAAAGATCGTCGGCTATGCGGGAACGGGCCTTATGCTCGTCGCCATCTCGGTCATGGTTCCCAAGGCCGACAAACCCGATTATCTCCCGCTCTTTATCTTGCAGGCCGTCTTTATCCTCGTGTCGGCCGTTGTCTACGGCGTCTTTGTCCGTGAGCCCGCCCTCGTCGAAAAGATGCGCGAGAAATCGCTGTCCATGGGCATCGACGAGGATCAGATTGACAAAGATGACTCCCCCGAGGCCGGCGGTAAAAATCGCATTGCAGACGCCGGCGTACGCCGCTCCATCATCATGCTGCTCGCCGCAACGTTTTTCTATTACATGAGCTATAACGCCATGACCACCAATATCAGCCGTTATGCCGATATGTTCTACGGCATGGAGGGCGGTTCCTATGCCATCATCAATATCGTGACGATTGCAGGCGCGCTGCTAAGCTACGTACCCCTGGCAAATCTTTCGCTCAAAATCGGCCGTAAAAAGGTCGCCCTGGGCACCGCCGTCATCATGGTTTTATGCCCCGCGCTTCTTTGGCTGGCACCCGGTTTCTCGCCCGTGCTGTACGGCGTCTTTTTGTTGATGGGCGTTGCGCTGGGCGGCGTGGACCTGTGCGTGTACACGATGATTCTGGAGTGCTGCAGCTCCCAAAGCGTGGGTCGCTACTCCGGTTACTACTACACCGTGAGCATGGCGGCTCAGGTGGCGACACCGATTCTCTCCGGCATCGTTATGGACGTGGCGCCGTCGATGCTCTTCGCCTACATCACGGCAATGGGCATGTTTATGGCCGCGAGCATTGCCGCCGCCAAGCACGGCGATGCCATCTTGATCGACGAGGTCGCTCGCCGCGAGGCAGCAAAGTAGGAGACCGAATTAACTACCGTGCGAAAGGGGTCGGATGGGCAAAGCGCCCATCCGACCCCTTTTTCGTTTCATCCTCAAGAAGCTTGTCGAAGCCTACCCCACCGTGATGGATTCCCCAGTAAAGGTGCTGATGAGCAGCAGGATAAAGAACGCCAAGTAACTGATGCTCAGCGGGTACGCAATAATCAGGAAGACGACCCAGCCGACATTGGTGTTACCGTCGGCACGGCGTTGCTCGCGATTGCGGCAGAGCCAAATCGTCACGCCAATGGCCACAATCAACAGCACAAGTGCCGCTGCCGCCAGTCCAGCAAGCGCAAACATCACGCCAATGCTCACAGCAATAACCGGGAGCAGCAGCAAGCCGCACCCGCACCCACCCGGACTATACACGGCAGACTGTCGACGTCGTTCCATCGTCACTCCAAGTCAAGCAATCGTTTGTAGACATCGAGTCCTTTGAGCAGGACTTCCTCGTCAAAGAGCATGGTATCGGTGTGAAGGGCACTCATCGCATAGGCTGGGCAGCCATCAGCGTCAATCGGGTTTTCTTGCCCCTCTGGCACACCCGTGCCCAGCAAGAAGAACACACCCGGCAGATGGCGCTGATAGAAAGCGAAGTCCTCGGCAATCAGCAAAGGCTCATCCACGAGCTGCAGCTCGGGCAAAGCAGGCGCGACATTGGCAAATAGCTCGGGGTCGTTGTCAACCGGCGGATAGCCCTCGGCAAAGTCGAGATCGTACGTGCAGCCCGTTGCAGCGCATGCCTCATCAAGCACGCGGTGCACGCCCTCGCGTGCACGGTCGAACATGTCGTCTGTAAACACACGCAGGCTGCCGGCAACATGGGCCTCCCCCGCCACCGCGTTGCAGACGGTGCCGGCCTGCAGCAGGCCGAACTTACCAATGCAGGGCTCGTCGGCACCCAACTCGTCCATCAATTCGCGCTCGGCGACCAAGAACTTGGCAGCCGCCAGCGCCGCATCGTGTGATTCGTTTACGGGAACGCCGTAAGTCTTGGCGATATGGATACTTGTCCCGTGAATGCGCACGTGCGTCTCACTCGAGCGCGCCAGCAATGGACCGGAGCAGCTCACCAAAGTGTTTGCAGGCAGGTCGGGCCATACGTGGAACCCGAAGATGCGATCTGCCCCGTAGCGCTCGAACACGCCGCTCTCGCACACCGTCTTGGCGCCACCGGTCGTTTCCTCGGCCGGCTGGAACACAAAGAGCACGTTGCGCCTCATGGCGCCCGGCTGCTCGCGAATCGTACGGTCGACATACGTCGCGGCGGCAAGTGCCATGGCCATGTGTCCATCATGTCCGCAAGCGTGCATCTTGCCGGGATGGATCGAGGCAAAGGCCGCTCCCGTCGCCTCCGCGATGGGCAGCGCATCCATATCGGCGCGAATCGCCGTGGCACGCGCGGCACCAACGCCAGCGTCGAAGAAAGCGCAGACGCAGCTGGGACACGGATGGGTCACCTCGCAAGCGAGCGGCGCCAACACGCCCTCGATATAGGCGATAGTCTGCGGAAGATCGAAATCGAGCTCCGGAATGCGATGGAGATCGCGGCGATAGCGACGGAGTTCTTGGAGCTCGGTCATAGAGAATCCCTTCGTGAGGCACATCTGTTGCAACTTATTGTGATACAGGATTGTGGCACACATGTTTCCAGCATATTGCTGCATTTTTTAAACGTTATATACGAATACTCTTGTTTGGTAAAGTGCAACGTGATAGGGTCGTTACCACTTGATAGAGGCGCGGGCACGAAGAGCCGCGGGCGAGCCGGCAGGCTTTGACCCCGTGGGGAGGCGAAACCCGCCGAACTGGGTTTTTCGGGCACGAACAACCTGGTGGGCCTGCGGGAAACACCCACAGGACTGTCTGCAGCAATGCGGGAGCGCTATCCGGACATTGGGTCCACGCTATGCGGATTCGATGCGCAGATGGCGCCGTCTGGATAGCGAGGTTTACGGGACATGGCATTGACCCCCAACGAGGCATATGCGGCCAAGCAGCCGTTTGTGGACAAGGAGACACTCGAGCATATCGTCGAGCAGTTCCCCACGCCGTTTCATCTATACGACGAGGCGGGCATCCGCCGCAACATGCAAGAAGTGCGCGACGCCTTTGCATGGAACCCGGGCTTTAAGGAATACTTTGCCGTCAAGGCCAACCCCAACCCGGCGCTCATCTCCATTCTCAACGAATACGGCTGCGGCTGCGATTGCTCGAGCTATACCGAGCTCATGATCGCCCGCTCGCTGGGCATCACGGGACACGACATCATGTTCTCGTCCAACGACACGCCAGCTGCCGACTTTGAGCTCGCCGACAAGCTGGGCGCCATCGTCAACTTTGACGACATCAGCCACATCGAGTTCTTTGAGCGTGTTGCGGGGCCCATCCCCAAAACGGTCAGCTGCCGCTTTAATCCGGGCGGCCTGTTCCAGCTCTCCAATGGCATCATGGATAACCCCGGCGATTCCAAGTACGGCATGACCACCGAGCAACTCTTCGAGGCCTTCCGCACGCTCAAGGCCAAGGGCGCCGAAAACTTTGGCATCCACGCATTCCTTGCCAGCAATACCGTCACCAACGACTACTACCCCAAGCTCGCGCGCATCCTCTTTGAGCTTGCCGCGCGCCTGGAGCGCGAGACCGGCGCACATGTCGCCTTCATTAATCTGTCCGGCGGCGTCGGCATCCCCTATCTGCCCGAGCAGCAGGCCAACGACATCCACACCATCGGCGAGGGGGTACACGCGGCATACGACGAGATCCTGGTTCCCGCCGGTATGGGCGATGTGGCCATCTGCACCGAGATGGGCCGCTATATGATAGGCCCCTACGGCTGCCTGGTCACCAAGGCCATCCACGAGAAGCAGATCTACAAGGACTATATCGGTGTCGACGCAAGCGCCGTCGATCTGATCCGCCCTGCCATGTATGGCGCCTACCACCACATTACGGTGATGGGCCAGCCGGGTGGCGCCGACAAGACCACAGTACCCGTTACGGACACCTACGACATCACGGGCAACCTATGCGAGAACAACGACAAGTTCGCCATCGATCGCGAGTTACCGCATATCGACATGGGCGACCTGCTTGTGATCCACGATACCGGTGCGCATGGCTACTCCATGGGCTACAACTACAACGGACGTCTGCGCTCCGCCGAGGTTCTGCTGCGCCCCGATGGCTCAGCCGACCTCATCCGCCGTGCCGAGCGCCCGGGCGATTACTTTGCCACGCTCGACGTGCTGCCGAGCGGCCGAGAGCTGCTGGCCAAGTCGCGCGCCGAAAGTGCCCGCCGTCGCGCCCAAGACGAGCGCTTGGCCGTCACCGCCCAATGGAATAAGCGCATCCAGATCGCGGAAGCGAAGGAGAAGAACATGGATATCCGCAACCTCGAGGGCTCAATCGTCGCCCTCGTCACGCCGTTTAAAAAGGACGGCAGCGTCGACTTTGACGCACTCGAGCGCCTTATCGATTTCCACCTGCAAAACGGCACCGACGCCATCCTCACCCTGGGCACCACCGGCGAGAGCGCCACGATGACCGATGACGAGGACAACTCCGTCGTCGCCGCCGTGGTCAAGCATGTTGCAGGACGCGTCCCCGTCATCGCCGGCTCGGGCTCCAACTCCACGCAAACCATGCTCACCAAGTCGCTCACTTACCAGGGCTTGGGAGCCGACGGCCTGCTGCTCATTACCCCCTACTACAACAAGTCCAACGAAGAGGGTATCTATCAGCACTTTAAGACCGTCGCCGATGCTGTGGACATCCCCTGCATCCTGTACAACATCCCCGGCCGTTGCGGCTGCGGCATCAGCGAGCGCAACGTAGAGCGCCTGGCCGCACATCCCAACATCATGGGTATTAAGGAAGCCTCTGGCAACGTCGCTTACGCGGCCAAGATCGCCCACCTGCTGTCCGACGACTTCCGCATGTACTCGGGCGAGGACGCCCTCACCGTGCCGCTCATGAGCCTGGGCGCTTCGGGCACCATCAGCGTGTGGGCCGACGTTCAGCCGCAGCTCGTGCACGACATGTGCCGCGCCTATCTGGACGGCGACGTGGAGCGCGCCCGCGATATCCAGATTGCCGGCCAGCCGCTCATCAATGCCCTCTTTAGCGAGGTCAACCCCATCCCCGTCAAGGAAGCACTCGCCCAGATGGGTATGATCGAGGCAAACTACCGCATGCCGCTGTGCCCCATGGCAGACGACACGCGCTCCGCACTTACCGATGCTCTGAAAGGAGCTGGTCTGCTTGATTAAGACCGTCATTATGGGAACGGGCCGCATGGGCTCGCTCATCCGCACCACCGCCGAGGGCATTGTCAACACCGCTGGAGAGCCCGTTTTTGACATCGTCGCCCAGATCGGCTTCGACTTGTCCGAGCTCGAGAGCGCACCGGCCGCCGATGTAATCATCGACTTCTCGAACGTCGTGACCTTCGATGCCGTTGTCGCCTATGTCGAGCGCACGGGTGCCGCACTCGTTTCCGGCACCACGGGCTATACGCCCGAGCAGGTGGATCGCCTGCGCGAGCTGGGTCAGAACGCCCGTGTTATGCACTCGGGCAACTACTCTATCGGTATCGCCGCCCTGCGCCATCTGGTTGCCCAGGCCACGCGCGAGCTGCCCGGCTTTGACTGCGAAATCGTCGAGACGCACCATAATCAAAAGGTCGACGCCCCCAGCGGCACTGCCAAGTTGTTGCTCGACGCCGTCGTCGAAGCCGAGCCCGAGGCAGGCTACCACCCCGTCTATGGCCGCGAGGGCATGTGCGGCGCGCGCGACCCCAAGGAGATCGGCATGCACTCGCTGCGCGGCGGCACCGTCGCCGGCGTGCACGAGGTAAGCTTTTTCGGCCAGGACGAGGAGGTCACGCTCACGCACCGCGCCACGAGCCGTCAGATCTTCGTCAACGGCGCCCTGGCAGCCGCGCAGAAGCTCGTCACCCGCGAGCCTGGCTTCTATACGTTCGACCAGGTCATGTTTGCCTAACCAGGTATCAACCGGATCCACTCAAAGGAGAGACAGCAAATGAGTAATGCAGCCGAGATGGACGCACAGGAGATTATCAACTACATCGCAACCGCGCCCAAGAAAACGCCCGTCAAACTGTACGTGCGCGAAAAGCCGGGCATGAAGGTCCAGTGGGGCAATGCGCACGTCTACGGCGGTCGTCGTGGCAAGACCGTCTTTGGTGACTGGGATGAGCTCAAGGCAATCCTCGACGCCAACGCCGACTCCATCGACTACTACGACGTAGAGAACGACTGCCGCAACTCCGCCGTGCCCATGCTCGACCTCAAGGGTATCAACGCCCGCATCGAGCCGGGCGCGATCATCCGCGACCGTGTCGAGATTGGCGATCGCGCCGTCATCATGATGGGCGCCATCATCAACATCGGCTCCGTCATTGGCGAAGGCTCCATGATCGACATGGGCGCTGTGCTGGGCGGCCGCGCCACCGTGGGCAAGAACTGCCACATCGGCGCCGGCACCGTGCTGGCAGGCGTCGTGGAGCCCGCCAGTGCCACGCCCGTCATCATCGAGGACGACGTTATGATCGGCGCCAATGCCGTGGTCCTGGAGGGCGTGCACGTAGGCAAGGGCGCTGTCGTTGCCGCCGGCGCCGTGTGCGTCGAGGACGTCCCCGCCGGTGCCGTCGTGGCCGGTGTCCCCGCCCGCGTCATCAAGATGCGCGACGAGAAGACCGACAGCAAGACCGGCCTGGAAGAGGGCTTACGTCAACTCTAGGGCTGCGCAGTTTTACCAAACCGCGTAACTAGTCGACGCTGCACCTTTGGTTCCGTCGTTCTAACGAACGACGGATCTCTCGACGCTGCAAACGCCCCTAAGCGGCAATCTGACGTTCAATCGTCGGTCGCGTACCGAAGTACGCTTCCCTCCTCTTTCACGTCACCTTGCTCGCCTAGGGGCGTTTTCGCTGACTTATGCTCAGTCTGCAACTCAATTCAGCTCCAAGCAAAAAGGCCGAAGTCCCGAAGGGTTTCGGCCTTTGCTTTGTCTGAAGTTCAAGCGCAGTTTATCGATTCTCAATTGACCCGATGTTTTTTAGCTCGATGGAGATGAGGCCGTTAGGCTCATTGACGAACTCGATGTACTCGGAGTTGGAACCCATCTCGGCCGGGAAGCTGATCTCGATACCCGTGTCGGTACGGATCTTATGATTGCGCACCGCCGCGCGTTCGACCTGCTTGCGCTCCACGGGCACACGCTCAGGCACCTTCTCCTCGGTCAGTGCCGCGCGCACGCTCTCCTTGATGACCGGCTCGTCCTCAAAGACCTCGTCGACGATATCCCAAGGCGGCAGCTCCTCGTCGTCTTCGACCTTCTCGGCAACGGCGGCTTTGACCTTGGCAAGCGCCACGGCGGTATTGGCGCCGTGCTCCTCGGCAACTTCCTCGACCACGCGCGTCACCGTGTCGATGACCTCCTTACCCGAAACACCCGTGTCGCATTGCAGCAGGCCGTCGGGAATGAGCATGCGATCCTCGCCGGCAATCTTGCGCTTCTTATCCACATAGCCGATCTCCATGGTGCTTGCACGCACGATTGCATAGCTCGGCACCTTTTGCGAGGGGTTCGGCAGAATGGCGTAGTGGCGCGCGATGTCGTTACGCACCTCGCCCTCTTCGCGACCCACCTCGTGCATGAATGCCTGCTTAGAGCCCAGCAGCATCACGGCAAACCAGCGGGCATCCTCATCATCGTCAAAGTCCGCCACAAGCACGTCGGTGGACTCGGCTTTCTCGGCTTTGGTGAGCTCAGAAGAGATAAACTCCGCAATCTGCTGCGACAGGTCCACGAACTCACGCTCGCCAAAGAAATAGCCCTTGAGCTCACCGCCGAATGCGGAGTTCTCGGCAAACGTGGCGCGCTTGTTATCGGCAGAGGTGCGGGCACGGCGCAGGTGCGTGGTCACAAAGTTGCGCACGGTTCGACTCTCGATATCGAGCTCGCGCTGGCTCATAACGTTGACGGCAGAGTCAAAGTCCAGGATATGCAGAATCGCGTGATTGATTTTCATATACGGCATTCCGTTCTAGATCGATTTCGGCACGAACCAGTATAGCGGTCGAGCCCGCCCCGGGCGTATCGAAGATTGGTGCATCGGGGACAGGTTGCTCTGCACCAATGGTTAGCGCAGGAACTCGGACTGCCATACCTCGAGCTGTTCTGTCAGGCTCTTACCGCTAGAAGGCATGCTGAACTCGGGACGCTTGGGCAGCAGCGCACACTTAAGAATTGCCACGATGGTCTGAGAGACAAAGCGTCGCGTATCCTTGTCAAAGCCTTGCGCAGCCTGGAGCATCACGGGCAGGCTCTCGCGCAGATTTCCTGCGATATCTGCAAACCGCTCAGCACCCGTAGCCTCAAACACGGAGAACAACGCATCTACAAAACGCTCGCGCTCGCTAGGCGACACTGCAAGCAGCATCTCGCGAATGGAGCCATCAACGTATCGAGCACCGGCGGACAGGCGCTCACAGTACACGAAGTCGCGACCATCAACCACCCAGCTAAAGGGATTGTGCTGCAGCAGGCTGAACTCGGTGCTCTCAACGATGGCATAGTCCTCCTGTGTCTCGAACATCATGCCAAAGATCGACGACCGAGGTAGCGTCTTGTCGATTCGACCGGAAAGATCGACAAAGGCGTTGCTGCTCAGAAACTCCTCGACGAAGCCCGGACCATCATGGGAATACGCCCGTTCGATTCGCTCGCGGGCGACATCGGAGCACATCGCCGCACCGTATACCGCAAGGTTTCCGCCCTTGGAATGACCTCCACACAAAAGCGGCCCGTCGACTGCATCCGCTGCCTCGTCCACATAACGCGCCGCTGATTCCTGGGCCGGCACAGGGCACCGGAAAGCCATGTTAAAGTCCTCTTTCCAGCCCACAATCGTGCTGTCGGTCCCCCGGAAGGAAAGATAACTAAACCCCGCCGGAAACCGGAACGCCATGGCTGCAAACTGCTCTGTCGCCACCACATCGCTCACGGCACGATAGCCGCAAACGTGCACGCCACGGTAGCGAGGACTTGCTGCCACGGCCTCCAACAAGGTCCTGCTCCCCTCCGGGTCCCACAAGTCGTCAATCATGTCCCGATAGCACTCGGCGCGCAGCAGCTCGCGCACATCAAGCCCCTGCCAGCCTTCAAGCTCTGACATGTCCTGCGGCAGGCGCAAATACGACAACCACGCAAAGACGAGGCTATCCACCGCGCAGAACGGCCGCTCATCAAACGAGTCAAAGGCCGTCTGGGCATAGGTCAAAAAGTTAGGCGAATCAGACATGGCCCTCCCATCAACAACGGTGCAAGGGGGGACAGGTTGGTTTTGCAGCGTTTGCACCTCATTTGACGCAAACAAACCTGTCCCCGATGCACCAAAAAGGCGCCCGGGTCACATGGACCCAGACGCCTTCATTGTAGCCTGTTGCTTAAACGAGCCGAATTTAGCAGGAGAAGTCGACGCTGTCGATGATGTCCTTAAGGGCTTTAGCAGAAACGGTGAGCTCATGCTGCTCGTCATCGTTCAGCGGCACGGGGACGCGGCAGACGACGCCGTCGCGGCCAACGACGGTCGGCATGGAGATGGCAAGATCGGACAGGCCATACTCGCCCACCATGAGCGAGGAAACGGGCAGAACGGTCTGCTCATCGCGCATGACGGCAGTGCAGATGCGCTTAACGGCCATGGCGACGCCGTAGTAGGTGGCGTGCTTCTTCTCGATGATGGTGTAGGCGGAGTTCTTGACGTCCTCGGCGATGCGCTTCTCGGCAGCCTCATGCTCCAGATGACCATGGAGCTCGCAGAAGGTGTTCAGCGGCACGCCAGCAACCTGGGCGCTGGACCAAGCGACAAACTCGGAGTCGCCGTGCTCACCCATGACATAGGCCTGAACGTCGCGCGGGTCAACCTCAACGTGAGCGCCGAGCATCTGCTGCAGACGGCCGGTATCGAGCACGGTGCCGGAGCCGATGACATGGCCCTCGGGCAAGCCGGACATCTTGATAGCGGCATAAGTCAGAACGTCGACCGGGTTGGAGACGATGAGCAGAATGCCGTCGAAGCCAGACTTCTTAATCTCGGGGATAATGGACTTAAAGATGTTGACGTTCTTATTGACCAGGTCCAGGCGGGTCTCACCGGGCTTCTGGGCAGCGCCAGCGGTGACGACGATCATGGCGGCGTCGGCGACATCGGAATAATCGCCGGCGTAGATCTTCATCGGCTCGGCAAACGTCATGCCGTGCGCGATATCCAGGGCCTCACCCTCGGCGCGGTTCTTGTCCACGTCGATGAGGACCATCTCGGAGAACAGACCGCTCTGCATCAGCGCGAACGCCGAAGACGAACCGACGAAACCGCAGCCGACAATAGCGACCTTCTTCTCGTTAACCATTAGAAACTCCCATCTCTCTCCACAAACAAGCCGCTCGGGAACGACCCGAGCGGCTTGCCGTAATCCCAATACATCCAATCGGGACTTTGATTATGCTCCTATTCGCAGCCAAATATCGACCGCTTACCGAAATTATTTGCAGAATTCGTAAAATAACTGCACGAAATCGGTTTCGAGCTATTGACGAGCCGAAACAACTTTCTAATACAGGCCCGCCTCGCGAATGGCCTCGACAGCCAAAGCGATCTGGTCGGGCGGCAAGACCAGCGCCATGCGCACGTGCCCCTCGCCCGAAGGACCAAAGCTCGCGCCCGGCGTCACCACAACGCCGGCCTTCTCCATAAGCTCCTCGCAAAACGCCATGGAATCGGTGCGACCACCGGGAAGCTTGGCCCACACGAACATAGAGCCATGCGCGTTGGGACGCTCCCAGCCCAGGCCCTCAAGACCGTCGCACAGGGCATCGCGGCGCTCCTGGTACTTCAGACGCTGCGCCTCGACCTCATCGCGCGGACCGTTCAGACAGGCGATAGCAGCCTTCTGGATCGGGAAGAACATACCAAAGTCGATTTGGCTGCGCAGCTTGGCAAAGGCCGAGACCACGTCCTCGCGGCCGACCAAAAAGCCGATACGCGCACCGGTGACGTTAAACGACTTGGAGAGCGAGAAGAACTCAACGCCCACCTCGAGCGCACCGGGATACTGCAAGAAGCTTCCGCCCGGTTCGCCGTCGAACACGATGTCGGAGTACGCGTTGTCGTGAACAATCAGTAGATCGTGCTCACGCGCGAAGGCGATAATCTCCTCGTAGACCTCGGGCGTACCCACCGAGCCGACCGGGTTCGCGGGCAACGAAACGATCATGTACTTGGCGCGATCGGCCACCTCGGGATCGATGCCCGCCACATAGGGCAGGTAATTGTGCTCGGCAACCAGCGGATAGTACTCGAGCTTGGCATCGGCGATCTTCGCACCCGCCTCAAAGACCGGGTAGCACGGATCGGGAACTAGAATGGTGTCACCCGGATCGAGCAGAGCCAGGCCCAAATGACCCACGCCCTCCTGCGTGCCGTTGCACGACTGCACCATGGACGACGTAATGCCCGAAACGCCAAAGCGACGCTCGTAGTAATCGCACACGGCTTGCTTAAGCTCAGGCAGGTCGCGCAGGGCGTACTTCCACATCTCGGGATCTTGGGCCGCCTGCGTGAGCGCCTCGACCACGTGGTCGTACGGCTTAAAGTCGGGCGTGCCCACGCTCATGTTGTAAATGGTCTTGCCCTGAGCCTTCAGCGCGAGAAGCTTGTTGTTGAGCGAGGCGAAGACCTCCGCGCCAAAGCGGTCGAGACGCTGCGATGCCTGCATGGTGCCACCTTTCGATATGAAAAACGCGGCGCTCTGACAAGAGCGCCGCGCGATACGGGCCATCAGATTGCAAAAGTGTAACGCTTGCAACCCCCGTATTGGTTCAATTTAGCCAACCTTAGTCAACTGCATCGAGCGCGTCGATCTGCGCAAGCCACAGATGCGAGCTGGCGTCACTCGGCATACGCCAATCACCGCGCGGGCTGAGTGTCACCGAGCCCACCTTGGGACCATCAGGCAGACAGCTGCGCTTAAACTGCTGGGCAAAGAAGCGACGGTAGAACGTACGCAACCACGTGTGAACGGTCTTGGCGTCGTAGACGCCCTCAAAGCTCTTGAGCGCCATGCGGTAGATCTTGCCCGGCTCAAAGCCAAAACGCAGCAGGTAATAGAGGAAGTAATCGTGCAGCTCGTACGGCCCCACCAAATCCTCGGTCTTCTGCGCAATCTCGCCATCGCCCGTGGGCGGCAGAAGCTCGGGGGACACTGGCGTATCGAGGATATCGAGCAGGACCTCGGCAATGCGCCCACCAAAGACATCGGCCGCATAGCGCACCAGATGGCGCACAAGCGTCTTGGGCACGCTCGCGTTGACGGCGTACATGCTCATGTGGTCGCCGTTATAGGTAGCCCAGCCGAGCGCCAGCTCCGACAGATCGCCCGTGCCGATGACAAAACCGCCAGCCTGGTTGGCCAGATCCATCAAAATCTGCGTACGCTCGCGCGCCTGGCTGTTCTCGTAGGTCACGTCCTGCACGGCCGGATCGTGCTCAATGTCCTTGAAGTGCTGTTCCACAGCCGCGTGGATCGAAACCTCGCGGAAGCTCACACCCAGGTCGCGGGCGAGCGACTCGGCATTCGACTTGGTGCGATGCGTCGTGCCAAAGCCGGGCATGGACACGGCCGTGATACCGGTGCGCGGCAGCCCCAGTGCATCGAAGGCGCGAACCGTCACGAGCAGCGCCAGCGTGGAGTCCAGGCCGCCTGAAAGACCGATGACTGCGGCCGTGGTACCCGTATGGGCAAGGCGGGTCTTGAGGCCCGCGGTCTGCAGGTCGAGGATGGTCTTGCAGCGCTCAGCCAGGTCACCATGGTCGGCAGGCACGAAGGGCGCGCGGGGGAAGACACGGTCGATGTCGAGCGCATCGCGCAGGACAGGCTCTTCGGCGAGCGAGCCCTCAAACGAGAACTCGACGGTCACGGCCTCCGGCGCATCGTCCGAGCGCGTCCATGTCGTCGAGCGACGGCGCTCGGCAACCAGGCGGTCAAGGTCAACGTCGGCGATGGCCATATCGCAGGTAAGCAGTTTGGTGGCGGCGAGCTTGGAGCCATTTTCGTAGATAAGGTTCTCGCCCGCAAAGACCATGTCGGTCGTGGACTCGCCCTCGCTCGCGTCCGCGTAGGCATAGGCGCAGTACAGGCGTGCGCTCTGGTTAGAGATGAGGCTGCGGCGATAGTCTGCCTTACCGATGATTTCGTCCGAAGCCGACGGGTTGAGAATCACCGTCGCACCGGCAAGCGCCATCTCGGTCGAAGGCGGCGCCGGCACCCACAGGTCCTCACAGACCTCAACGCCCAGCACCATATCCTCGGCACCCTCATCACAGCAACGGTAGATAAGCCCCGAACCCAGCGGAACCGGACCCTGACCGGCAAACTCGACCCACACGGGATCCGCAGGCGCCGGAGCAAACCAACGGCGCTCATAGAACTCGCCATAGTTGGGCAGATACTTCTTGGCCGTGAGGCCCAAAAGCTCGCCCGCGCAGCACACGGCGGCGCAGTTGTAGATGTTTTCTGCCACCGCAACGGGCAAGCCAACGGTAAAGACAACCGGCAGCTCACGAGTCTCATCGAGGATATGCACTAGAGCAGCCTCGCAGGCATGCAGCAGCGTGCGGTTATGGAACAGATCGGCCGCGGTATAGCCGGTCAGGTTAAGCTCGGGCAACACCAGCGCGCGAACGCCGCGCTCGGTAGCCTCGCGAACAGCCGCCAGCGCAACCTCGGCATTGCCCTCGACATCGGCCACGCGAATCTGCGGCGAAGCCGCCGCCACACGCAAAAAGCCATCGTTCTTATTAGCCGAAACGCAGCATTGCCTAGTTGATCTGGACACTGGAGGCCCCTTCTACCCTGAGATTCAGTCTAACGGACGTTCACATATCTCTAACTAGCCAAAGCAACCTCCCAGTTTACTGAGAGGCCAACCTGTGCTAGGAGCATGTATTTCAATAATATCTTTAATTAAAAAAGGAGAAATCGATAATCGACTTCTCCTTTAAGCGAGGCGAGTAAATTCCGAAACTAATGGCAGAATTTATCCATGTAGTCCTCAAAGTCGAACACTTCTACCACGACGCCCTCTTCCGGAAACTCTTTCAGTTGCTCCAAGAGATCTTTATTAATAACGTCCATGCAGAAACCTCCTCTATCCAATCAACTGTAGTATATCTGCTTTCATGCAATTATCAACCAACTTGTTTAATTGCTCCTCGTTTGCCGATAGTCCCTCTTTTTTCAAAATGTCGCGCACCTCGTTCTTAGTAATCGGCTTTTCAAACAACGAAAGCAAAGCGAACGAAAAATCATTAACCGCACACATTCTATGGGTGGCACAACTCAGCAGTACTCTTAACCCCTCTTTTGAGCGTCCGACTTCTTTCACAAACGAACTTTTAACCAATTGAAAACCATTATCGTGCATTACATAATCGGCATCGATATTTGTATTCAGCAATCCATAATGCAACAGTTCTTCTATCGTCCTTGTCAGCTCGAGGTCGCCTTGATCAAGGATAAGAGAAATGCTACAATCGGCCTCCAATAAACGGGCCAACTTAAGGTATACCAACTGGGAAACAGCATAGACATGATGGTATTCAGAATTATAGATGTAGGCAAATGGCTCAACGAGCACGACAGAGGTCTTGGAATCCAGCCAGATTCGATCAGCTGGATTTAGACTAGTTAGCCGTCGCTTTACTTTGGTCAAATGTCCCTTATACCTGACAGCGTGAATAGAATCTAGGATCCAGGTCACCTCTGAAATATGAAGCCGCTGGGGCAAGTCAATTGTGTCGCTACCGTTTATGACCTCTTGCATATAAAAATCAATATGATGCTCATCAGATAAGGATTTTGCTTCATTTAAAGTTAAACCAGTGCCTGAAACATAATCCACTTCGAGGCGCAAATCCTCATATTGGGACTTCGGCATTACAGAGACACCATACTTATCGGGATGATTCCAAACATCCGACCCCATAACGAGACCAAAATTCGTAAATCCTCTCGTGGAATATGGAACACCACATACCTGTTTTGAATAATTCAAAACATTCTCTGTATAAGCTAAGGTGTTCAGAGCCTCTTCTTTAGTTTCGGTCGGAAAGCCAATCATAAAGAATAGATGAACAGGAATACCCGCATTGAGACAATCATGGATATTGCGATCAATCCAATCAACTCTCGTGTTCTTCTTCATTAGATCAAGAACTCTTTGGTTGTATGACTCGAGGCCAAACTGAATCTGCCTACATCCACTTTGGTATATCTTGTTGAAAACGTCTGTACTTAGGGTTGGAGAGAACCTCGTTTCTCCATGCCAGAAAAACGTTTTTCCCGATGCGTTTATTTCATCCGCGAGTTGCTCCATTCTTTTGCCTTCGAATGTTTCATCCACAAAAGAGAAAACTCTCGTGCCGTATTTTTCATTTAACCGACACATTATTTCAAATACTCTCGATATGGGCATCTTTCGGTAACAACCACCAGTAGCACCGGGAATGGTGCAGAAGGCGCAATGATTAAAACACTGCCTAGAGGAATAAACCGGCAATATTAACTCAGGCATGAAGTATTTAGAAAGGGCGAAGCCATCGAAATCGGGAACTGTATCGTTGATAAATGTTTGCTCAATCCGATGGTTTTTATATATCTTTCCACCTTTAGCATGGCAAAGGTTTGGAACACAGTCGAGATTGTCATCACCAGAGTCAAGAGCCTCAAGAAGACGTGCAAGCGGCTCTTCGCCGTCATACATCATTATCGAATCAATTTATTCAAAAAAGGGATGCCATTCTTTCATGCAGTCATCTGCTAAAAGAGTAATGTAATTGCCGCCCAATGAGACGTGTTTAACAGATGGACATTCTTCTTTAATCAGTTTCGCTAACGTAACTGCGGAAATCAATTGGAAACAGCCGCTCACCGAAATCCCAATAAACTCGATTTTTCCATCTGAATACGCTTAAGAAAGGCAGTTTCATAGAAGGAAATAAACGGATTATGCAAGGTATCCGCAAGCGATTTCATTATTTCTGGTGTCGAATAATAATCATAGGGCAGATCTATGGAGTTGAACGTGTATTTAACTCCATATGAGACGTGATTTATGATATAGAGTGCATTTCTAAAAATGTTTTCAGCATATTGTCTTTCTTTTAGATTAAAGTATCTCTTTGATCTGAAAATATCTTTTGCTTCGTCAACATTAAGTGCTGACTTTTGTATCAACTCGATTGTTAATTGAACATTCGAACTAAACGAATCCTTTGATTCCCGATACCTTTTACAGCACTCTTCGACATGTCTAAAAGATAGGAGGTCATCGTAAAATTCCACGTTTAAGTCAACAATGTCAACTTTGTATTGTTCAACCTCTTGAAGATATGACTTCAAAACAGGCAAGGCAAGATACGGCCCCACTGGACTCCATCCTGGGGGAAATACTAAAAGCGTTTTAGGCATATCAACGTCACATCTTTCGCAAATAATTCAATTGAAACACAACTACCATCATAATTGAAAATACACCAAGTCCTGTAACGAGAATTGAGAACATCGCGATGCTCGTGAACAGCGAAACAAGGAGTGTTGAAATAACAACAGCAACCGATTGCAAAGACTCCCTAATTGAAAACAGGCTTATCGATTCAGATCCGTCTCTCGCCAAATCCTGCAGCGATGTTATAAGAAGCACATCTTGAATGGCGTTTCCGGCACCGACGATAAAAAGGAAAATAAACGATATCCCAGACGCATAGCGATAGCCAAACGCCAGATACGCACCGAGCGCAAGATACGTCACAAAACAATATGATTTAACGCAATCGGAACCACTGATTAAACGACCATATATTGTATTTCCGAACAACAGTCCGATTGTAAGACTACTCTGAAGGAATCCGTATTGTATCGATGACGAGTCAAATTGCAATTGCGCTATAGCTGGCAAAAGAGAATTCAGAGAGCCGAATGCCACGCCACTAGAAATATCGATTAATAGGAAACCAATTGCCAAGTGCTTCGCGCTAAGATCACTAAATGCAGTCCTGTTTTTTTCATTTTTGCTTATCCCCTCTTTATCATTAACCTCGATAACCGACGGAACATCTCGCAGCAACCAGAACGACGCGGCAAAAGAAAGCGCGTCTAATGCAAGAACAGCCTCCGCCCCAAATTGAGCGACAACAAAACCGCCGGCAACTGGCCCCAGAACCATCATCAAATTCTGCAGAAACCCAAACGAATTATTAATTACGTCGCGATTGATACTATTCGTATTGGCTCTTAACAACGAGTAAAAGCAGGGCATTTCAACCGTTCGGCAAAGCGATACCGCGCACGTAATAGCAAACATACTCCATTTACTATCAACAAAAATATAGCAAACGAATAATCCCGCGCGAATTAAGTCTGCCAATCTCATGGCCTGCAGTGTCCCGATACCCATCTTCTGAGGCAGCTGCGCGAGCGCAACTGAAAACAGAGAGGGGGCAAATCTGCAGCAGACCATCAAAGCAGTTGCAGAAACATCGTGAGTTACCTCGTAAATCAGCATTGGCAAAGCAATATTCGCACACCAATTGCCTATTTCGCTTATCCCTCTAGCAATATATAGGACCCGAACCGGACGGCTAACTCTCAATACCGTGAACATCACGATTAACCTCGTATTTCAGGCCTCGCTTATCCCTTAATAGGAATCCATAATCAACCAAGTACCGCCTCAACACGGCATAATCAGGATAGAGCTGTGACAGCACACGATTAACCTGAAGCTCCGTATAACTTGTATTTAATTCAAAGAAAGAGACGGCCCATAGCAGCATGATTCTTTTATAGCTTTCCTTTTTTGGAATTGAAACCAGCTCGCCATTCTTGAGAAATCGTTTTTTAAAGTCTATTAGCTCATCCATTCACATCCTCCATTTCATACGCATCTAATACTAGAAATGCATACGCTTTAGGTCATCGCATTCGGCTTCTATATTCGAACTAAACTCGAACTAATCTAAATGATTTGCTCAAACACTCTTCGAAAGCTCGTTTTTCACTTTGAGTAAAATGCCCTTCCCAGTCAGTCCACGAACAGGAAGGCAACTCACAACGAGCGGAGTCGAAGCCCTCTGCCGTCGGTCGTTCAAAATGCACGATAACCTTTTCGATATCCCCATCTGCTATCAGGTCAGAATGAACGACCTCGGTACCGTCTTCGAATGTCATATACGGGTACATCACGTAAACCACCTCACAATCGTAAATCCAGTTTAGCATCAAGCTATTGCACCAAAGACAGCAAGCCCCCCCCTTGATGAGTTGATGGTATCTGTTAAATGTCACGTACGATTCACATCTGGTGGGTACCCTGATGGCTACATGAAACGAAGCAGATTTACACCGGGAGGACCCCGTATGACAACCAAGTACACCGACGCGCCGCACACGCGCGTCATGACACCGGCCGCGCTCAACAACGGCGTGCACGAGAACCATTCCATCGGACAGACCATGGCCATCGCGCCCAAAAAGGGCCTGTTTGACGACATTTCCATTCCCCAGATCATCGCCGGCGCCGCAGCTGCCGCCACGAGCGTCGCACTTGCCTCCAAGATTGGTATCGCTGGTTCAGTAATTGGCGCCGCCGTGAGCTCGGTCATCACCGTTGTGTCATCGCAGGTCTACCGCCACTTTATCTCTGCCAGCGCCGAAGCCATCAAAGGTACGCACGCCGCCGTCGACTACCCCGCCGGCGCCTACGAGCCCGTTGAGTTTAATGCCGAGGAGCACCTGGGCGGCGCCGCGACTACGCAGGAGATGCGCCAGATTGCGGGGCGCGCGACCACGGCGCGCGTTGCTCCCGACAGCCTGCGCGCCAAGGCGGCGGCAGAGCGCAGTCAGACGCAAAAGAAGGTCATCGTCTTCTCGATCGCCATCGCCATCGTCGCGGTCATCGCCTGCGCCGGCGCCATCCTTATCACCACCGCCGGTGAGGGTTTGGGCGAGCGCCCCGAGCCAATCCTTTCGTCGCGCACGACGGAAAGCGATGCAAATGGCAACACCCAGTCGCAAGACCAGCAGGCACAGACGGACGGCACGCAAGACAGTTCCACCTCTACCGATTCGTCCTCGAATACCCAAAACCAATCGCAGGGCGCCGATTCTTCTGTGAACAACAGCGGCGCGCAATCCGGCACGACCGACTCAAGCCAAACGACTGACGGTTCGCAGCCGAACACGGGAGGCCAGACGAGCGACACCACGTCGGGAACGGGTACAGCAGACAGCAACAACAGCAATTCGAGTGGCACCACATCGGGCACGGCATCTGACAGTTCAAGCCAAGGCACGACATCGGACAACTAGGCGCTGCATCCCCAGATAGGCAACCTGTACAACGGGCGCGAATCGATAGCGGTTCGCGCCCGTTTGCCTTGGGCGACGAGATGGCAAGCCCCGCGCGATGGTAAGTTGCTTTGGTGTGTAAAGAGGAGATTTGCCATGAGCAAGACAATAGTTACGCCCACGCTTTCGCTGGGCAACCACATCTATCTGTATCGCCTGCTGCGCGACGCAATCGGATGCGGCAAGCAAACGTTTATGACGCAGGTCGAGGAGGCACTCGCCGCTGGTGACATGGCCGCTTATGACCTGGGCTTCGAGTCCACGCGCGAGCTGCTCGAGGAGCTCGACGACTGCATTAAGCTGACCGTCTTTAAGGGCGGTCGCCTGTATGCCACGGTCATCGCCAACGAGGCCTGGGATGCCGCCCTTGCCAAGGGCGAGGACAAGCCCAAGGCTGCCAAGGGTGCCAAGCAGTCCTACAAAAAGAAAAAGCGCGGCGAGAAGGACCTCAAGGCCGTGCGCCCCAAGCACGTTAAGCGCGCCGAGCCCGAGCCCATGGCCGAAGTCGCTCCGGAGCCCGAGCCCGAGGCAGAGATCGAAGTCGCTATTGAGGTAACGGCAGAAGCCGAAACCGAAATCGCCGCCACGACCGATCCCGAAGTCATATCCGAGCAGGAAGCCACTGCCGAGCTCAACGAGGCTCCCAAGTCGACAACCGAAGAAGCCGCTGACCAGCCCGAGACGTCTGCGTTCCAAAACAGCGATGTCTTTGGCGACGAGGCCGAGGACGATCAGCCCGACGAGCCCGCCGATCAAGGCGCTACTGAGTCGACGCCGGAGCCCGAGACGCCGCAGCCCGCCATCTCGCTCACGGTCGTCTATGACCCCGAGAACGCCAACGCCGGCATCACCACCATGGCATCCACGCCCATCGACGCAAAGTCGAGCGTCGAGAACGAGAACGCGACGCAGGTTGAGGTTGAAACTGCAGCTGCAGACGCGCCCGTCACCGTGAAGCCCGCAGATTCCACGATCAAGCCGAAAACGACGCCGGAGCCCGCACCCGTCATCGAATCCGTGCCCGCCTCTGCTTGCGACCAAATTCCCTCACCGGCACCGGCTTCGGTACCCGTAGCGGCCCCAGCCCCCGCACCTGCAGCGCCCGCCATCCCCGAGGACTTCCCCATCGATTTCGCAACCGAGGTCTTCTGCCCCGGCCCATTGCTACACCAGTTGTCGACCTATCTCCCCTACGGCGCCGACACGCTCGGCATCGTCGGCGAGTACTACTGGATCGCCCGCGAACGCGGTACCATCGAGGCCGCGCGAAACCGCGCAAGCTTCCCCCTGCGTTACACGCAGGCAGGCGAGCGCCACGAAGTCACCGTGCGCATCCGCCGCAACACCACCGGCGGCCTCGGAGCCGCCTGGGCTATCGACAAAGTCGAGCCTTCCACCAAGTAACAAAAAGGGACGATAACCCTCAAGGTTATCGTCCCTTTCTCATTAGGTCACCTGAGCTCGACTAGTCGCGCGTCAGCTTGCGGTGAATACGATGCGGCTGGGCTGCGTCCTCGCCCAGGCGCTCGATACGGTTGGCCTGATAGGCCTCGAAGTTGCCCTCGAACCAATACCAGTTGCCCGGATTCTCGTCGGTGCCCTCCCACGCCAGAATGTGCGTGGCGACGCGGTCCAGGAACATACGGTCGTGGCTAATGACCACCGAGCAGCCCGGGAACTCGAGCAGCGCCGCTTCGAGCGAGGACAGCGTCTCGACGTCGAGGTCGTTCGTGGGCTCGTCGAGGAGCAGCAGGTTGCCGCCCTGCTTGAGCGTGAGCGCCAGGTTCAGACGGTTGCGCTCGCCACCGGAGAGTACACCAGCGCGCTTCTGCTGGTCCTGGCCCTTAAAGCCAAAGCTCGCCACGTACGCGCGGCTGGGGACCTCGGTCTCGCCCACCATCATGTGGTCCAGGCCGTCCGAGACGACCTCCCACAGGTTCTTATCGGGGTCGATGCCGGAACGGTTCTGATCGACATAGGAGATCTTGACGGTCTCGCCCACCTCGAGCTCGCCCGAAGTCAGCGGCTCCAGGCCCACGATAGTCTTGAACAGCGTGGTCTTGCCCACACCGTTGGGGCCGATGACGCCCACGATGCCGTTGCGCGGCAGGGTGAACGATAGGTCGTCGATGAGCACACGGCCATCGAACTCCTTGTGCAGGTGATGGGCCTCGAGCACTTTGTTGCCCAGACGCGGTCCAACGGGAATGCGAATGTCGGTCCAGTCGAGCTTCTGGCTTGCGCGGGCCTCGGCCTCCATCTCCTCGTAGCGAGCCAGACGGGCCTTGTTCTTGGCCTGACGGGCCTTGGGCGAGCTGCGCACCCACTCGAGCTCGGCCTCCATGCGCTTGGCGAGCTTGGCGTCGCGGTTGCCCTGTGCCTCGATACGGGCGGCCTTGGTCTCCAGATACGTGGAGTAGTTGCCCTTGTAGGGATAAAGGTGACCGCGGTCGACCTCGCAGATCCACTCGGCAACGTTATCCAGGAAGTAGCGATCGTGTGTGACGGCAAGCACCGCGCCCTGGTAGTTGTGCAGGAAGTGCTCGAGCCACAGGATCGACTCGGCGTCCAGGTGGTTCGTGGGCTCGTCGAGCAGCAGCAGGTCGGGAGCCTCGAGCAGCAGCTTGCACAGGGCCACGCGGCGGCGCTCGCCGCCGGAAAGCACGTTGACCGGCATGTCGGAATCGGGCAGCTGCAGGGCGTCCATGGCCTGGCCGAGCTTGGAATCGATATCCCAGCCGTCGGCGGCGTCGATCTCGTCCTGGAGCTTTCCCATCTCAGCCATGAGGGCGTCCATGTCGCAGTCCGGGTCGCACATCTCCTCGCCGATCTTATTGAAGCGATCGACCTTGGCGATCATATCGCCAAACGCCATGCGCACGTTCTCGATAACGGTCTTGTCGTCGTCGAGCGGCGGCTCCTGCTGCAGGATGCCCACGGTGTAGCCGGGGGTGAGCCTGGCATCGCCGTTGGAGACCTCCTCGATGCCGGCCATAATCTTGAGCAGGGTCGACTTGCCCATGCCGTTGGGGCCCACGACGCCGATCTTGGCACCGGGGTAGAAGCTCAGGGTCACGTCGTCAAGGATTACCTTGTCGCCATGGGCCTTACGAGCCTGATACATCTGGTAGATAAACTCCGCCATTTGCCTGTTTTATCCTTTCTACCTGCTGTTTCCCTATTCTTGTTTCGCCTAAGTGGAAACGAAATGGAAAAACCAGCTCTGAAACGTAACGAAAAAGGGGCATGGTTGCCCATATCCCCTAATACTACCTGGGAAAAGTTCCCCCGGAACATACTATGAACTGCGTACGCTAGTTTTCCGCAACCTTAGCGAGCGGCTCGCTGCGATTTGCGCCACAGCAGATACGAGTAGACGTAGACGGCTCCAACCGAACCAAACGCCAGAACCGCAATCACCGCGGCGACGACTTCACTCGAAAGCACGCTGCCTGCCACGCCCATCACAATCAGGCCAAAGCCCAGCACCATAAAGCAGGCACCGCCAAAGCGCTGCGTACGGCGCCAGTTCTCGGGATTGGCAAGCGCCCAAGGCGTCTTGATACCGAGCGTATAGTTCTGCTTCACACGCGGCAAGTAGTTGCCTACGCCGATGAACAGCAAACCGACAACACCGGAAATCAGCACGTTGACCGAACCGACCGCCGGCACCACGCCCCAGACCGTAAGCTCTCCCAGCCAGCTTATGGCGCACATGAACAATGTGAAGGCGATTACGAAGCCCTGATAGAACTTGCCCGAGGTTCGATATGCCTCACCTTTGGGATCGATGCGCGGCACCACGCAGAACATTGCGAGAAGCACCAGAGGCAGCACGCCGAGCGCGGAGGCCATCCAGCTGGGACCCCAACCGTCGACGGCGCCGTTCGCGCCCCAGTGCGTGGGAATCTGCCCAGGCAAGCTCGGCATCACCATGAGATGCGCTGCGACATTGGCGACGCACAGAGCGACCAGCGCAATCCACACGCGCGACGATACCCCCGTGGGGTGAATGCCCTTGTTTTCGTTATTCATCCTTATCACCTTCCGTGTTTGTAAAGCCCATAAACCAACCGATCAAGTCCTGCATGACGGTAGTGTTTAAGCTGTATACGATGTTTTGACCATGACGTTCGTCGGTTACCAACCCGGCGTTTTTGAGCGTCGCCAAGTGATGGCTCAGCGACGGCTTACTGATATCGAAATGCTCGGCAAGCTCCCCCGCCGTGCAATTGCCCTCGCGCAGCAACTCCAAAATGCGCCGTCGCGTTGGATCGGCAAGCGCCTTAAAACCCTCTCCCGGCATAAGACCCCCTTTCATCATCTCTCATGACGCGCACACTATACTCGATATTTAGATGTTTGTCTAACTATCTAATACAGGAACATCTATAGAACATTCGTTCGTATTTAGCTACAATGGAAGTTGAAGCAGATGGGCCAGCTCCCTCTACCCGAGAAGGAGATGGACTATGAGTATTGACGATGTCCTGACGTTGTTATTGCTTGTAATCGCGGCTGTGGAGCTCGGCATCCACATTGGAGGTCGAATGAAATAGCCGCCCCCGCGTAATGCGAAGACGGCCACTTCTCACGCTACAAACGTGTTTGGGAGTTGGCCAACCCGCGGCAACGGGTGCCATCTGCTTCATCTTATGCGAATCACTGCCTCATTTCAACAAGCCCCTAGGGCTCAAATGGAATCGCGATAATACCTATAATGACGATAGCTAAAACACGATTCGCTTCCCCATCGGAGGATGTCTATGACCGAAACCACAGCCGCAACCCCCAACGAGACACGCGACACCAAGCTCGAGATCATCATGGGCCGCGAGGCACTCGACAAACTCGCCGCCGCCACGGTGCTGGTGCTCGGCTGCGGAGGTGTGGGCTCCAATTGCTGCGAGGCACTTGTCCGCGGCGGCATTGGTCATTTCGTCATTCTGGATAAGGACATCATCGCGCCCAGCAATATCAATCGCCAGGCCATCGCCTTTCAAAGCACCATCGGCAAGCGCAAGGTCGATGTTATGGAAGCCATGATCCACGACATCAATCCAGCCGCTACCGTCATCAAGCGCACCGAATACCTGTTGAGCGACAATATCGACGAATTTTTCGCGCGCGTTTTGGAGCAGACGGACGGCAAGCTCGACTACGTCGTCGACGCCATCGACACCATCTCGGCCAAGCTCACCATTGCCAAATATGCTCAGGACCACGACATTCGTTTGGTTAGCTCCATGGGCGGGGCCAACAAGCTCCATCCCGAGTGCCTCCGCTTTGCCGACATTTTCGATACGGTACGTGACCCCATGAGCCGCATCATGCGCAAAGAATGCAAGAAGCGCGGAATCAAGAGTCTACATGTACTGTTTAGCTGCGAGGAATCGGTTAAGACACAGCCCCGCGACCCTTCCAATATCCACGAGCGCACCGAGCTCGGAACCGCCAGCTTTATGCCGCCCATCATGGGCCAGATGATTGCCGGCGAGGTTATCCGCCAGATCAGTGGCCGCGGCACCGAGCGCGTGCGCGCCGATGGCCAGCGCTTGGACTAGCGGAGCGCGCCGAGATGGAGCCCCGGTTATTTGATGCACACTGCCATCTTGATTTAATGGCTCACCCGGACGCCGTTGCCGATGAGGCAACGGCGCTGGGCTTGGGTCTATTTGATTGCGGCGTCGATCCACGCGACTTTTCGGCCGCAAACGAGCGCGCTCGTCGCCACCCGGGCATCATCGCCGGCGTTGGGCTTCACCCCTGGTGGCTCGCCGATGGCCACTGCGGTTTTGCCGAAGTCAATCTGCTTTGCGAAGTTGCTGCCCAAGAACGCTACATCGGCGAAGTCGGACTCGACTTTTCCGCGCGCTTTGCTGGAAGTGAGCCGCTACAAATACAGGCACTTAACCGGCTCTGCGATGCGCTCGTGCAGCATCCTCTTACCGGGCGCGTGATATCAATTCACGCCGTTCGTTCGGCAGGAGCCGTACTGGACGTCCTCGAATCGCATGGACTACTCATCCCAAACCCCGACTCCCCCGCTATCATCTTCCACTGGTTTAGCGGCACTTCGGACGAACTCACCCGCGCGCGTAATGCGGGCTGCTATTCTTCCGTCAACGAACGCATGCTCGCGACCAAGCGCTGTCGCGAATACGCACGACAGATTCCACTCGACCGCCTACTGCTCGAGACCGATGCGCCGGCCGAGCCAAACACAGAAACAAGCACGCAGTCGCTCATCAGGTCGCTCACAAGGACCTCAGAACGCATCACCTCGCTCAAAAACTGCGACGCAAAGCGCATCGAGTCGATAGTTTTAACAAATGCGCGCTCTGTTTTTGACCTTCGCTAACCCCTGGTGTGCAAAAAATGCCAAATATGAGTACTGCTACCGGAATGGATACATTTCTTTTAACTTTCCAACCGCCAGAATAATCCTCGATTGTCCGCTAATTAAAGCTTTTACAGTCATTCATCCTGCGTTTTCACAAATCTTAAACCCCTCCAGACGCTCAAATCACGTCTGAAGGGGTTGATTTTGCTGCGACTAAATTAGTCACAGTACTCATATTTGGCATTTTTTGCACACCGGGTCCCGAGGAGGCGCCTGCACCTCCCCGGGACCGCTCGGCTATTCGACGATTGGTGCTCCGTGGCCCCAAGAACCTTCCATGCCGCACACGGTCGAGGCAAACCCGGCAGCAAAGTCGAGCGCGCGCTCGATGGCCTCGGCGCCATCTTCACCACGCTTGGCGGAATCGAGATAGCACATCAAAAACGAGGTAAGGAACGAGTCGCCCGCCCCCATGGTGTCCTTCATGTCCGTTACCGGTTTAGCCAGCTGGCGGTAATAACGATCGCCGTCGTAAGCAATGCAGCCCTCGGCGCCCGCCGTAGCCGACACAAAACGCGGACCCAGGCCCTTCACCCATGCCAGACGCTCGCGAACCTCATCCTCACTCGCAGCATCCGCCGCACTAAAGAAAGCGAAATCGACGTAGGGCGCAATCTGCTCGTAGTACTCGTCGGTAGAGTCGTCCGAAAAGTCAAAAGAGACCGTGACGCCCGCAGCCTTCAACTTGGGCAGCTCGCGCTCGGTAAAGCAATAGTTGCCCGAATGAACCACATCGAACTGCTTCATGTACGAAAGGTCAAAGCGATCGAGGACATAGCGCGCATCGCCACGGATACCGCCCTCGTTGGAGCCAAGGAAGACACGGTCACCGTCAACGACGGTCACGCGAGCCGCTCCGTTCTCGCCAATCATCTGTTCGCACTTGTCAAGCTCGATACCCTCATCCTCGAGGCTTGCAATGACATGCTCGGCAGCGGCATCATTGCCAAAAATGCCCATGTATGCGGAGCGTGCGGCACCGCATTTCTTGGCATAAACGGCGAAGTTCACCGCATTGCCGCCGGGATACATGGTGTGGATATGCTCGTAGCGATCGACGACGTTGTCGCCAAATCCGAGCGCGTTAACGTTAAATGCCATGGCCTTTGCTCCTTCTAGTACTCGACAACACCCATATAGCGACGGAAATCGGGATCGTGATCAAACACCTTGCCGCGTGCAGCACGCAACTCGCAGTTCATGGCGTAGAACAGCACCGGGTCCAGATAGGCACGGACGCTCGCCGGCACGGCTTCCATACCGTACTCCTTGGCATCGAGCACCATCAGCGTATCGGTATGCGTCTTAAGGAACGCCAGGGCGCGCTCGTCCATAGCACGGCACTCGCTGGAGCCCATCTGCAGGAAGTAAAAAACGCCATCCTGAGTAGCCTCGAAGGGGCCATGGAAGTACTCGGCAGAGTGGATGTAGCTGCAGTGCTGCCACTGCATCTCCATAAGAGAGCAGATAGCGAAACCGTAGGTCTGGCTAAAGTTGGGACCGCTGCCCAGAATATAGAAGAACTCGTGCTCCTGGCAAAGCTTGGCAAAACGATCGCCCAGCTCGGCATTTACCTTCTCACGTGCCGGGGGAAGAATCTTATCCATCTCGGCGATACCGGCATACATATCGGCAAGATCGGCGTAGCCCTCCTGCTGATCGAGCAGCTCGGCCGCAAGCGACAGCGAAATGCCAGCGGGGACCTCGGCCTGCGGCACACCCTCGCCCCATGGGTAGACCCACGTGGTCCACTTGCCGGAGTCGATCTTGGATCCAGCGTTGTCGGTCTGGGCGATCACCGTAGCGCCGGCGGCAAGGGCAATCTCGCAGCCCTCGACGACCTCCGGGGTATTGCCACTGTGGCTGCAAGCGATGACCAGGGACTTCTCGCCCAGACGACGCGGACGCATAATGTCGAATTCACGCGCGGTATAGATATACGAAGTGAAGGTGGTTGCCTCGCGCTGCAGAAGCTCATGAGCCGGGATCAAATCGATCATGGAGCCACCGCAAGCAATCCAGTAGACGCTGTCGAACTTGCCCTTCTCGGCAATTGCCTCTTTGATCAGATCGCGTGCGTTCATATCCAGTTCCTTTCTTGTTTGGGCTGCAATCAATGACGTTGGTTGCGTGGCCGATAGTTGTTTTAGTCAATCAGATATTTCTCGAATGCGGCCATGTTCTTGGCATCAGCCGCCGCCGGGTCATCGTAGTAACGGCCGTCCGTAATTTCCTGGCCCAGCATGCCGTCGAAACCATGGACGTTGAGTGTGGCAACGAAGGCGTCCATATCGTGCTTGCCATCGCCCCACACCAGATGGCCATACGGGTCACCGTCGATAAAGTGCATCTCGTGAATTGCCCCATCACCAAAGGTGGCAAACCAGTCCTCGAGCGTCTCGCCAGCAACGCCCATCGCGGTTGTATCAACCATGGGCTGTAAATACGGGCTCGCGACCTCGTCAATCATGCGCTTCGCATCGGAAACCGTCGTCACAAGGTTGCTCTCCTCGGGACGCAGGCTTTCCATCGTAAGCACCAGACCGTGCTCGCCGGCATACTCCGCCAGAATGGACAAGTGCTCGCGGCTGCGCTTCCAGGCTTCCTCGCGGTCCTCGTCCCAGTCGCCCCAGCCCGAGTTGACGGACATACGGTCGCACCCAAGTACCTCGGCAAGCTCAATGCCGTGCTTAAAGTACGCCAGGCTGCGCTGTTCATGCAGCGGTTTGCGTGCGCAGTACTGCCAAGGATAGACAACATTCTCGGGGCACAGAGTACGATACCTAAGCCCACGGTCTGCAGCCTTTTTCGCCAGGACCTCAGCCTCAAAGTAGCCCGTGTGGTCGAGCGTCACATGCGGCTCCGCACACCACAGCTCAATGGACTCAAAGCCCAAGCGCTGCTGCACATCAAGGAAGTAATCGAGCGACCACATGATGTAGTGGATATTCATGCCCGCAATCTGTTCGCGGTGCAGCGTCGGTTTGGATTCAGACATCTTATGCCTCCTTATTTCGATCGAACACGATTTGTCCGTCCGACATCGTCATGTCAACCGCAAGATCGCGTGCGTCGCGATAATCGAGGTCGAACACATCCCGATCGAGCACGCAGATATCGGCAAGCTTGCCAACCTCGAGCGTACCCAGCTCGTCTTCGCGCATCAGGTCGTACGCGCCCCCGGCAGTCCAAGCGCACAAGAGCTCGACAAGCGTCAGCGTGTTGACCTCATTCACGGGCAGTCCATCGTCGAAGTATCCGCCGCACGCACTGTAGATTGACTCGCCCAAGCTCGGAATCAACAGCGGCAAATCCGTGCCACAGCACACTGCGCATCCGGAATCTTCCATGCCGCGGCGATTCCAGCTGTGCAAAAGTCGCGTCTCGCCAATTTGTCGACGCATCATCGACAGGCAATCCTCGCGCCGGTCCAGCGTCAGAATCTGCGGATAGACCTCGCAAATTCCACCTAACTTGCCAAACTTGACAAGATCGGTCGGGTCAGAGTTCTCGAGATCGGTAATCGCATGGCGACGAAGCATCCGTCCATGCTCGTCTCGAGGCAGCGAGGCATAGAGCGCCACGGTGCGACGAACGGCGCCATCGCCCTGGCAATGCAAGGAATATCGGAAGCCGTCAGCATCAATTGCACGCAGCTCGTTCTCAATCAGATCCCACTCTGGCTCCTCGACGACCGTCTTGCCGGCAGCGCCCGCATCGGCCGTGTCCTCATAGGGATCAATCATCTCGGCAAGCCCCGCCCATACGCCGCGATCGGTCATACGGTTGAAGCCAGAAAAACGAACGAACGGTCCCCGGAAGCGCTCTCGCGCCTCGCGGGCATATGCCAGATTTGCACCGGCACCCACCGGCTGCGACATCATAGAGACGCGAACCGTCAGCTCACCAGATTCCTCACGGCGAGCCATTTCGTCGGCAAAGCCGTAGTAGTCATCAAACGCCATCTCCTTGATGGCGGTAACGCCGCGCTCGTTAAGCATGCTCATGTAGTCCGAATACCCGGCACGCACCTCGGGCAGCGCGAGGAAATCGCTCATCATGCGCCAGATCTTCTCGGCATAGCACGCCTGGGGTGTAAAGCCGTATCGCGCACTGGCGGCAGCATTGAGAACGCAGGTCTCCGCACCCGGTGTAAAGCAGACGACAGGGATATCGCCAAAACAATCGTCAAACACAGCTGCCGTATTTGCGTTCTCGGCATCCGATGCCAACGTTTCGGGTAGGTTGTGGCCAAAAGCCGCCGCGCAATCCGGATGATCTTCTTTCCATGCACGCAAGAGCGACACGGCCTCTTTGGCATCATCGATGCCGGACAGATCAGTCCCCAACGTCCGCAGCGCCCAACCTGTATAGAAGGTATGCACATCGATCAGGCCGGGCATGACAGTGCGGTCGCCCAGGTCAACTACCTCGTCCGCCTGGGTCAAATACGAAGCTACCTCACACTTGGTGCCAACAGCCTCAATTCGATTGCCACGGACCGCTACGAAACCTTCAAACGGCAGGTCCCCCGTACCGGTAAAGACGCTCTTAGACGTCAGGACCGTCAAACGATCAGACATCACAACCACCTACACCGGAAGCATGCCAGAGATTGCCGTTACAATCACGCCAAAGACGACCATGAAAATGAAGAACTTCCAAATGGTCTTCCACCATTGGCCAAACGAAATCCTAGCCAAGGCAAGACCGGCGACCGTCATGCCCGCCACGGGGCTGATGGTGTTGATGGTCTGGTTGGCAAACTGGAGCGCGGTGACGGCCGCCTCGGGATTGAGGCCCATGAGCTCGGTCAGGGGGCCCATAACGGGCATGGTGAGCGCCGCCAGGCCAGAACTCGAGGGAACCAGCAAAGAGAGCAGGCCAAGGACGATATACATAAACGTGGTGTAGACGGCGGCGGGTGCACCGGCGAGCGCGGTAGCGAGCGCCTGGAGGATGGTGTCGATGATCATGCCGCCCTCGGCGATGACCAGAATACCGCGAGCGATACCGATAACGATGGCAGCGTACGCAAAGTCGGCGAGACCCTTAACGAACTCCTCTGCGATCGTCTGCTGGTCAAGGCCGCCCAGGATACCGGCAAGCAAGCCCATGCCAAGGAACACGGCGGAAATCTCATTCATGTACCAGCCCTGGGTAACAAGACCCCAGACGATAATGCCCATACCGCAAGCAAAATCGATAAGCACGAGCTTCTGACGGATAGTGAACTCTTCCTCGATGGAGGCATCGGTCACGGAAAACTCAATACGCTTGAGCTTATCGTCCTCGTACACAATGGACGACTCGGGGTTTTTCTTGACGCGCATGGCGTAGCGCATGGCCCATGCGATACCGACGGCAGTGAAGATGACCCAAGAAACGGCGCGCAGCCACAGTTGCGGATTACCCTCGATGCCAGTGATGCCTTGGGCGATCAAAACATTAAACGGGTCGATGGTCGAAGCACAATATCCCAGGTTAGGACCAAGGAAGCAGATGATGAATGCCGTCATCGAGTCATAACCGATACCCATCATGATGGGAATGAAGATGGCATAGAACGGCAGGGCTTCCTCAGACATACCAAACGTAGTGCCGCAAATGGACAGCAATGTCATCGTGATGGGAATGATGAGGATGTCCTTGTTCTTGAGCTTTTTAATCACACGGCTCATGCCGGCATTCAAAGCGTTGGTCTTGGTGATGATCGCGAACGATCCGCCGATCAATAAGACGAACGCAACGACGTCGGCAGCCTCTTGGATACCCTTGGTGGGCGCTTGCAGAACCGCGAAGATATCCTGGCCCAGATTGATGGTCTCGCCGGTCTCGGAATCGGTGTAGTTCTTATCGACCTGTTCATAGGTTCCAGCAACAGCGACTTCACGCTCGCCCGCCGCTGTCGAAATCGTCTTGCGCTGATACTGACCAGAGGGAACGATCCAAGTCAGGACCGCAAAGACAACGATCAGCAAGAACATGATCGTATAGACATGCGGTAATTTGAACTTAAAACGTCTGTTTGTCTTCTTCGCCTTCGTATCTGACATAGATACCTCCAAAGAACTCGAGACTGCATCGCATCTCGCTTCAACGTTTGCATAAGGCAAACGTTCTATGACGTCCCATATATTACCAGCAGCTTTTTTCCTTCATCAAGATAATTTCAAACTGATTGCCGCAACGCGGTTGAACGGTTGTGTTCGCGCCGTGAACGGTATGGAAACGCCCGGTGAGATGATCCACCGGGCGCTTCCATTCGCAATGTCCTAGATGTCAAAAACGTAGCGAGACCCAACGATCCGCTGACGACCGATGATAAACGGCCGCCGCTGCTCATCGAAAAAGAAGGCTTCCATATAAAACAAGGGTTCGCCAACGGGAACTGCCAACAGCCGAGCGACCTCGGGCGACGCGCACGCGATCTCGAGCGTGCACGGGTCGGTAAACGCGGGCGTGCGGCCCGTTCGGTTGCGCACGAACTCAAAAATGGATTGGTTAGATAGAGGTGCCGTTGATAGATAGGCGTTGTCCTCGTAAACGTATATGTTGTTCTCGAGCATGACGGGGACTCCATCGGCAGTACGTACACGCTCAACGCAAATCAAATCAGTTCCAACGGGAACACCAAAGAACTGCGCTTCGGTAGAATCTGCTGGCAGTATCTTTCTCGAAATGACGCACGCCCCCGGTTCCATTCCGTTAACGCGGCATGCGTCCGAAAAACTCTGGACGTCATCCTTCTGGCGAATCTTGCGCTTGAGCTTGGGGGCATTGACAAACGTGCCTTTCCCCTGTCGCTTCGTTAGATAGCCCTGCTGGACGAGCTCCCCAATAGCGCGTCGCACGGTAACGCGGCCAACTTTATAGCTCTCAGCCAATTCGAATTCGTTGGGTATCCGCGCGCCCGCCTTGTAGGCACCGGAATTGATTTCGTTTTTAATGATATCGATAACCTGTTGGTACAGCGGTATCGCTGCTTTACCGTCAGTTAGTCCTTCAGTCGGTGGCATATACCCTCTCCCAGCACAATTAATTCTAAAACGGGCTTAAGGGCATTCAACAAGCCCTTAAGCCCGCATTAGCATAAAGTATGCTTGCTGCCGCACCAAAATGTCGGGTATTTACTCATCTGACCCGAAAAACGCGCAACTACCGCGCTCCTAAGAAAGCGTGAGCAGCTCCGGCAGCTGGTCGATAATCTTGTCCGCGGCATCCTGGCTAAAGCCAAAGCGCTCCTCGCGCTTGGCAATAACTGTCAGGCCGGCTCGCTTGCCGGCAGTGATGCCAGGCACCGAATCCTCAACGCAGCAGCAGCGATTCGCGGGCAGCCCCAGCAGGTCCAGCGCATGCAGGTAGATGTCGGGCTCGGGCTTGCTCTCCTTAAACTGCTCGCCGCTCACCACATACTCAAAGGCATCCGACAGCCCGCACGCATTGAGCACTTCCTCGATGCTATCCATGGGAGACGAGCTGGCAAGCGCCACGCGAACGCCACGACGCGGCAGCTCTCGAATCGTATCCACGGCGCCTGGGTTAATCAAAGCCTGATAGTCGCGCGGACGCTTATGCGCCCACTCGTTCCAACGGGCCAACGCTTCCTCGCCAGTGAAATGCCCCTTACCGGCGCGCTCAAACCAATCGACCAGCATATGCAGGAAGAACTGGTGCGAAGTACCGACCTGCCCATTCAACTCCTCTTGAGTCAGGTTAAGCCCAAGCTCCTTGGCAAACGCGGCAGTCTCGCCCAGGTAGTAATACTCGGTATCGACAATCACGCCGTCCATGTCAAAGATAACGGCGTCGAACGGAAATGCGGACACGGCACCCTCCCTAACAAAAGGGCGCCCGCAAGCGGACGCCCGAGCCATGCACTATCGGCGATTCTAACCCAACAGCTTATCCAGCGCCACCGCAATGCCGTCTTCGTTATTATTGGCGGTCACCATCTGGGCCACGGCCTTGACCTCATCGACGGCGTTGCCCATGGCAACACCGGTGCCGGCCCACTCAATCATGGACTTGTCGTTCTGGCCGTCGCCAAACGAGACGACCTCGCTGGCATCGATGCCGAGCTTGGGCAGGGCACCCTCGAGCGCGCGGGCCTTGTCGATACCAGGCGCCGTGTACTCAAAGTACCAGTCGGCCGTAAACATGCCCGAAAGCGTCTGGGTAAAGGGCGCATACATCTCCTCGTAATGTGCCTGCAGGTAGGCCGGATCGCCTGCCGTCAGCAGCTTGTCCACGGGATAAGCATCAGCGACCTCATGCAGGCTCTCCACCTCGCGAATCTTAAGGTCGCAGGCATCGCGCTCGTATTTGACGATATTCTTCTGCGAGCCGTCCGGCAGTGTAATCATGCAGCGATACGAGTCCTCTACATGCAGGTCGCGCCCGAGCGAGATCATGGGGATCACATCATAGTTTTGCAGGTGATCAATCAGACGGTGCAGTTCGTCAGCTGGCATGGCCTGGTCAAAAAGGACCTCATCGGTCTGAGCGTCGACAACATGCGCGCCATTGAAAGCGACTAGCAGACCGTCATGGTTTTGGAGGTCGAGCTCCTGTGCCAGAGCATGTAGCCCCCATGCGGGACGACCCGAAGCCAAGATGAGCTTAATGCCCGACTCCTGCGCCGCGAGCAGCTTTTCGCGCGTACGCGGGCTGATCACCTTCTGATCGTTGGTGAGCGTACCATCGATATCCATTGCGATGGCTTTAATTGCCATATGTGCCTCCTTGCATCGTTTTTATCGCGCACTATCTTATCCGAGCCGGGGCACGTTCGCACGGCGCGCGTATGACGGTTGCAAAACCACCCCATTTGAAACAAAGACAAAAAAGTACTTGCAAAGACGCGTTCCGACATATAAGTTGATAAAAGACCGCCGTTGCGGTTTTAAGTAGATCGAGCATATGAAGTTTGAGTTTTAGCGTGTAAGAGAAGGAAGATCGGCAAAGTACAACCCCAAACGCAATGACAACTTAATGAGGTAACTGCCACATGTGAGGCACCCAGGGCATTGCTGTCTCGATTTTGAGCACGATGCCTTCCGCCTTGCATGGGCCGTTCCATCCCGCCCCTGCAGCAACTGCCTCACGGGCTCATTGAAAACCGCATAGCACCCCAACGTCAGCACATCACCCACGGCAAGCACATCACTCACGACAACCAACACATCAACAAACAGCACGAACATCAACCGATTGGAGAAGCTATGACAAACCACCACGCTGAAGACGGCGATAAGAAAAGCATTCTGGATGCCCGCATTGAGCGAGCATATGCAAACGAATATGACGCCGCCTTTGCCGCCGCGACCATCAAGAACTACGCGTCGCTACCGCTCGCGACGATCTTGGCCGACCACCCTCAACTGCTGAAGCGCTGCACAAAGATCATGGGCGACCCCGACATTCGCAAGCTGACAGACCCCTATGCCCCAAAACGCGACAACGATTCGCACATTCTTACCGTAGACTGCCTAGCCCATATGCTTACGGCGCTCGACACGAAACTCAAGCTCGAATGGGAACCCGACGAGCGGCATGAACTCGAAAGCAAGCGGAACACCCTGCGCACCGCACTGTTCCTTCCGTTGGACGACCTCAAGCGCTGCAACGTCGAGCTCAATTCACAGGCGCGGCAAAAGCCCGGGACCACGGGGCAGAAAACTCCTAGACCCCATGTGGCCATCGTCGACCGCAACCGATATAACCGCATGACCGCGCACTTTTCTGCCGAGGGAGCAGCCATAAGGACGCTGATCGACCTGCTGTGCCTCCTGAGCATCAACGAACTATTTGAGGGCTATCTCGCCCTTGTTCCCGCGACGGCACCCAAGTCGGTAGCAAAGATCATCGAGACCTGCAGACGCCAGTTTGAGCGCCATCGCAATGGCAGCGAGATGAACGCCAGCATCGCGCAGTACTACGCGGCTCATTACAAAAATGACGGATGTGCCCCTATCGAGCATCAGCTGCGGCTCGCCTACACCACGCCCGTCGCAACGCTCCATCGCTTTGGAGCCCTTGGCGCTTGCGAGCCGCACGAACAGGCAGCCTGCCCCACAACCGAGCTCGATCTCAGGCTCGGACGAACCCTGTAGCCCGCCAGCCCCTCCGCGGGCAACAATCCTATTCCACAACACAACCAACAGAAAGGAGTCCTCATGGACACCAATCATTCCCCCATCATCAGCCCCCTCACCATGCGTGAATCCGCCCGAGGTATCACGCTCACCAGCATTTACGATGAGATGCTCGCCCGTCGCGAGCTCTCCGTCATGGGAAACATCGAAACCCCGATGGCCCACGACCTATGCCAGCAGATTCGTCTGCTCGATGCCACCGACCCCAGCCGCCCCATCACCATATTTGTCGCCAGCGCCGGCGGAAGCGTGCGATCGGGTCTTGCGATCTATGACGCCATGCGCCTCGCATCGTGCCCCATCCGCACCGTCTGCCTGGAATTCGCCGCGTCCATGGGCGCCGTGATCTTTATGGGCGGCGACGATCGCCGTATGGCGCCCCATGCAGAGCTCATGATTCATGACCCGCTGATCCCCCAGGGGGCAGGCGGCTCGGCACTTGCGTTGCAGGAAACCAGCCGGCGTCTCATGCAGACCCGCAAGACCCTCACGCAAATCCTCTCGGACCGCAGCGGCCTCACGCCCAAGCGCATCCAGTCCCTCACTGCAAAAGACACCTACCTTTCGGCCGAGCGCGCCGTCGAGCTCGGCTTTGCCCACGAAATTCTCTCGACCACCAAGGAGGTCGCCCATGTCTAACCTCGCCAGCCGCCTCGCCGCATCTGAGTCCGCATCGTCCACCATCCTCGCCAAGGATCGAACGCTCTCCTGCGACACCCGTCAAACGGGACTCAACAACAACGCACTTGTGATCGGCCCCTCGGGAGCCGGCAAGACCCGAAACGTCCTCAAGCCCAACCTGCTGCAAATGAACGCAAGCTACATCGTGCTCGACACCAAAGGCACGCTCTGTCGCGAAGTGGGACCCGTGCTGGCAGCCCACGGTTACCGCGTGCAATGCCTCAACTTCGCCGACCTCAACACCGTCCCGGCCCTTGCGCCCGGCATCGAGCGCTGCGGCTACAACCCCCTGAGGCACATTCGCCGCAAGGCGGACGGCAGGCCCAACCAGCAGGACATCCTCTCGGTGGCAAAGGCCATCTGCCCCATCGAGGACAACAACCAGCCTTTTTGGGATCATGCGGCGGCAAACCTGCTGTCGTGTCTTATCGCCTACGTCACCGAACAGCTACCCGCCGACGAGCAGACGATCAGCTCGGTCATCAAGCTGATCGAGCACCTGCAGGACGGTGCCATGGGTCGATTGTTTGACGACCTGATCACGACCGACCCCCAAAGCTATGCCCTCTCGCTATGGCGGCGCTACGCCATTACGCAAAATGCCGAGCGCATGCACGCGAGCATCGTCGGCATCCTTGCCGAAAAGGTCATGTGTCTGGGATTCGACGGTGCGGCACAGCTCTATCGTGAGTGCCATCAGGTGAACTTCGCTTCCATGGGACACACCCCCTGCGTCCTGTTTGTAACCGTGAGCGATATTGACCGCAATCTCGATCCGCTGACCGGCCTCTTTATTTCGCAGGCGTTTATGGGCCTCATTCGTGAGGCCGATAGGCAGCCCGACGGCAGCCTGCCCGTGCCCGTGCGCTTTATGCTCGATGACTTCGCAAATCTGCAGATCCCCCAGATCGACAACGTGCTCTCGATTATCCGAAGCCGCAACATCTGGGCAACGCTGCTGCTGCAGTCGACCAACCAGCTCGATGCGCTCTATGGCGAGGCACGCGCACGCTCCATCATGGGCAACTGCGACACGCATCTGGTGCTGGCGTTCCAGGATCCCGAGAGTGCCCGGGTGTTTTCCGACCGCGCCGACGCGCTGCCCAGCACGCTCATGGCGACGCCGATCGATCGCTCGTGGCTCTTTGTGCGCGGTCGCACTCCCGAACAGGTCGAGCGCTTTAGGCTCGAAGACCATCCGCTCTACGGGGAGCTGCCCGAGGCGCAGCGAGACCATGCGGAGGCCGAGATCTAGGCGCAGGGTTCTCGCGGCGCGCGGCGCCCCAGCGATGTTCCACAAAGGCCGTGCGCCCCGGGACTACGGCAAAGCAAAGGGGCCCGCATCCGATAGGATACGGGCCCCTGACTATAAGGCGCGATGCGTTAACAGCAGCGACTACTTGCGATGCGCGCGATAGAACTCGATGAGCGCCTGGGTCGAAGCGTCCTGCTCGGCCTTGGCGGCGTCATCGTGGAAGGCCGGGGTAATCTGCTTGGCAAGCTGCTTGCCCAGCTCGACGCCCCACTGGTCGTAGGAGTCGATGCCCCAGACCGTGCCCTCGACAAACGTGATGTGCTCGTACAGGGCGATGAGCTCGCCGAGTGCGAACGGGGTCAGCGTGTCGCCGAAGATCGAGGTCGTCGGGCGATTGCCCTCAAAGCAACGGGCCGGGACGATCTGCTCGGGCGTGCCCTCGGCACGAACCTCATCGGCCGTCTTACCAAAGGCGAGCGCCTTGGTCTGGGCCAGGAAGTTGCCCAGGAACAGCTCGTGGACATCCTGGCCGCCGTCGGTCGCAGGGTTGGCGATATTGGCGAAGGCGATGAAGTCGGCCGGAACCACCACAGTGCCCTGGTGCAGCAGCTGATAGAAGGCATGCTGGCCGTTGGTGCCGGGCTCGCCCCAGAAGATCTCACCGGTGTCGGAGGTCACGGCGCTGCCGTCCCAGCGGACATGCTTGCCGTTGGACTCCATGGTGAGCTGCTGCAGGTAGGCCGGGAAGCGGTGCAGGTACTGGCAGTACGGCAGCACGGCGTGGCTCTTGGAACCGAAGAAGTTGACGTACCAGACATTGAGCAGGCCCATCAGCGCGACGGCGTTGTTCTCGAGCGGGGTGTTGCAGAAGTACTCGTCGATGGCGTGGAAGCCCTCGAGGAACTGCTGGAAGCGCTCGGGGCCGAGCACGACGATCAGCGACAGGCCCACGGCAGAGTCAACGGAATAGCGGCCACCGACCCAGTTCCAGAAACCGAAGGCGTTGGCGGGGTCGATACCGAAGGCCTCGACCTTCTCGAGTGCGGTGGAAACGGCGACGAAGTGCTTTGCCACGGCCTCGGCGTTCTGCTCATCGGAGCCGTCGATGGCGCCCTGAGCCTTGAGCTGCTCGAGCATCCAGGTCTTGACCTCGCGGGCGTTGGTGAGGGTCTCGAGCGTGGTGAAGGTCTTGGAGACGATGATTACGAGCGTGGTCTCGGGATCCAGGCCCTTGAGCTTCTCGGCCTGGTCGTTGGGGTCGATGTTGGAGATGTAGCGGCAGTCGATACCGGCGTCGGCATAGGGACGCAGAGCCTCGTAGGCCATGACCGGGCCCAGGTCGGAGCCGCCGATGCCGATGGACACCAGATGCTCGATCTTCTTGCCGGTAACGCCCTTCCACTCACCGGAGCGCACGCGCTCGGCGAAGGCATACATGCGGTCGAGGACCTCGTGCACGTCGGCGACGACGTCCTGGCCGTCGACGATGAGCTGGCCCTTCTCGCTTGCCGGGCGGCGCAGCGCGGTGTGCAGGACAGCGCGGTCCTCGGTAGTGTTGATGTGCTCGCCAGAGAACATGGCGTCGCGGCGCTCCTCGAGCTTCACCTCGCGGGCAAGATCGCACAGCAGCTTGACGGTCTCATCGGTCACCAGGTTCTTCGACAGATCGAAGTGCAGGTCACCGGCGTCAAAGCTCAGCTTGTTCACGCGGTCGGCGTCAGCAGCGAACCAGGCCTTGAGGTCGATACCTTCGGCCTCGAGCTTCTCCTGATGAGCCTCGAGCGCCTTCCAAGCGGCAGTCGACGTAGCATCGATAGGTGCGGCAACAGTTGCCATAGAGTCCTCCTCAGCATACGGGCGCACGCCTCCATGCGCCCGGACATTCAGATGCCACTATTCTAGCGCAGGTCAAGACTACAATCAGCGAGCGTTGCCAATCGGCCCCCAAACGGCAACCGATTAAAAAGGGACAGGCTTATTTTGGCAGGTCAAACGCTTTACCAACCAAAAATAACCCGTCCTTTTATGGCAAATATTAGGCCGCGGCGCAGATGCTACCGAGCAACTCACGCAGAGGAGACCCGATGCCCTCCAGCAGTTCGGGCGCGATAATGGCAAAAACGGGAACCTCACCGGTGCCCACGACAGCAGGCGCCTTGCCCTCCGAGAGAATGCATCCATAAGGGACAAAACCGTCTTCGCCGGCATCGAGCGCCGCCATGCGACGCGCGAGCTCGCGCGCAAAGCCGGCAGTATCGGCATCGCCAATCGCCAGGACAAAGTCCACGCCCTCATCGGTTGCCAGGGCTACGGCCTCATCGACCAAATCGTCTCCCCCGTCGCCCCCGGCCGAACCGCAACGAAAGAGTACGCGTTCGAGCAGGGCACGATCGAGCGAGCCCAGCGCCGCCGAAACGAGCTCATCGCGCGTGTGCTTGTCGCCTCCCAGCACGACCAGTGCCTTGGTGCCGCCATAGTGGGCAACCAATCGCCCGCACCAGCGAGCCACATCCCCATCCGCAACCAAGCGCGTCGGCATACCAAACCCATAGTTGACCATTATCCCCACAACCCTTCCGTGCTTTATGGTGGTATCGATCGTTAGGCTCATGCTACGAAGCGAGCTTTTCCGAGCTGTTTCGCGCTCTTTAGGGCTGCGTTAAAACCCCGATGAAGCCGCACGACCATACTTGCCAAAAAGGGACAGATTTTGACGGTGTCCGTGCAAGCGGGTATTATCGAACAGGTATTCGATAAGAACATGTGTTTGATGGAAGGGCACGGATGGCGCACGAGCAGCACACCTATATCTGCATCGACCTCAAGACGTTTTATGCCAGCGTCGAGTGCGTCGACCGTGGGCTCGATCCGCTCACCACCAACCTGGTCGTTGCCGACGAATCGCGCGGGCGCACGACCATCTGCCTCGCCATCACACAAGCTATGAAAGACTTAGGGATTCACAACCGCTGCCGTCTGTTCGAGATTCCCAACGGCATCGACTACATCAAGGCCGTACCGCGTATGCAGCACTACATGGAGGTGTCGGCGCAGATCTACGGTATCTACCTGGAATACGTCAGTCCGCAAGACGTTCACGTCTACTCAATTGACGAGTGCTTTATCGACGTGACACCCTACCTGGACCTCTATCACACCGATGCGGAAGGCTTCGCCTGCATGTTGCGCGACGAGATCCTGGCGCGCACCGGCATCACGGCGACGGTCGGCATCGGCCCCAACCTATTCCAGGCCAAGGTTGCACTCGATATCACCGCCAAGCACGTACCCAGCCGCATCGGCATACTCGACGACGAGACCTTTCGCAAGGAAATCTGGCCCCATCGTCCCATCACCGATATCTGGGGCATCGGCCCCGGCGTGGCAGCCCGACTCGAAAAGTATGGCGTCTACGACCTGATGGGCGTCGCCGCACTCGACGAGAACCTGCTCTACGACGAGCTCGGCGTCAATGCCGAGTATCTCATCGACCACGCCTTCGGGCGCGAGCCGACAACCATCGCCGATATCCAAGCCTATCGCCCGCAGGCAACCTCAACCACCACAGGACAAGTGCTCTCGAAGGGTTATGCCTACGAACAGGCCTATACCGTCTTGCGCGAGATGGTCGACAACGCCGTTTTAGACTTGGTCGATAAGCACGTGGTCTGCGACAGCATCTCGCTCTTTGTGGGCTACGCGAGCGAGCGCGCCGACATACGCAGGCTTGATGCCAGCGGTACTGCACAATATGTGGACGGATGCGGACACCTGCGCTCGAGTACGTCGAGCATCGAACCCACCGCAACCGCCGGCCCCGAGCTCGCGCCCCGTGCTCCCAAGCCCGTCCAGCGCGATGACGAACGGCGCCGCCTGGTGCGCGAAGCGCAGGCAATCGATGGCATCTTTGTGGGAGAGCATGGTGGCAAACCGCGTGGTGGCTATGCCGCGCTCTTTGCGCACTCCAACGCCTCGCGCAAGCTGCCCGAGCGTACCAATTCGTTTAAGAAGATCATGGGCTATTTCGATGAGCTCTGGGCGCAGACTGTCGATCCCAAACGACCGGTCAAGCGCATCAACCTGGGCTTTAGCAATCTTGTGCCCGAGGAATTTGCCACCATCGATCTGTTCAGCGATATCGAGGCCGATGAGCGCGAGCGCGACCTGGCGCGCGCCGTCCTGGCCGTGAAAGGCAAGTACGGCAAGAACGCGCTCGTCAAGGGATTAAGCTTTACCGCCGGCGCCACCGCGCGCGAGCGCAACGATCAAGTTGGAGGACACCGTGCCTAAACCCAAACAACAGCCCATGCGCCCGCCGACCGCCTTCGAGCGCCTGGCGGACCCCGAGGGCAGACGCCGCGCAGCCGACCCCAACCTCACTGCCAACGGTGCCGTGCGCGCCAACCGCGCCGCACAGTTTATGCCCTTTGCCGCCCTCACGGGATACTACGAACTCGTGCGCAAGCAGGAAATCACCGTCGAGCAAAAACGTGAGCTCACGGAAGAAAAAGCCCTCGAGCTTTCGCAAAAGCTCGAGGGCCTCAAACGCGGCGACTTGGTGCGCGTCACCTATTACGATACGTACGGCTATCGTAGCCGCACGGGCATTCTCGACGAAGCGTTACCCGCATTCAAGCTGCTCAAACTCAGGGATATCGCCATCAACTTCGACGATATCCAGGACATTGAGCTACGCGGACGAGCCTAGCGACGAGAACGCTTGCGCAAGACGAGAGCAATGCCAAGCACTGCGGCAGCTGCAACCAGCAATCCCAAGACCAGCGTGAGGGTCGAGTCGCCAGCGCGAGGCAGCGAGCCGTCCTTCGGAGTCTTCTTAGCGGTCGTCGTGACGGTGGTCGTGGTGCTGCTCGACTGGTCGTTGCCACCCGTCTGGCTGCCGCCAGGCTGATCGCCGCCACCCGGCTGCGAAGGATCGGTGGGTTCCGTCGGATCCGGAGTACCGGGATCAACCGGATTCTCCGAATTCTCCTTGCGCTGGATCCAGACCTGGCAACCATAGAACGGGTTGGCGGTACCAAGGCACAGACCCTGGTTGGTCACCGCAAAGGTGCGCAGACCATGGTTATACGGATCGTTAAAGCCATTGGTCGTCAGCGTCGTAAAGTTCACGCCGTCCTCGGTCACATACATATCAAAGCCGCGCTCGGCATCGCGCAGGTAACACATGCACGTAAGGACACTCTGCAACTTCTTGAGGTTCTCCTCGCTCAGCAGCTTATCGAGCGCATCCTGAATATCGCTCGGCAGCTCGGTGCCATAGGCATCCTCGTACTGCTGCTTAAGGCTCTCATAGCTATCGAGCATGTCCTGATACTGGTCGGCAAAGGACTTGAAGTACGCGATCTCGCCATCGATCTTCTGGACATAAGCGGCGTCGTCCTCAAAGTCCTGGGACATCGTCGCGGCCTGATCGCAAAGACCGCCCGCGGCATCCTCCAGCGCATCGCTCAGATCGCCAAAGCCCTTAGCAACCTCGGTCTTCTCGTCATCGACATCGACGGCCTTGTTTGAATCATCAACCTCAGCAGCTTCGTTCGAATCATCGACCTCGACGGCCTCGTTTGAATCATCGTCCGCAAGCGTGTTCACGGGAACGATGGGGTCGTCAGGCGATTTCTTGTCGAGCAGGTGATCGAGCAGGTCCCTAAGGCGCTGAACCTGAGAGTCCCACTCCTCGGGCGTCATATCGATAATGTCGCCATTGGAGAACTGGCCGATCGGCTCAAGCAGGCTCGCGGTATCAAAGGTACCGATATACAGCTTGCCGTCGAACTTCTGCATGCGCCAAATGTACTGGTTCTCGTTTCGGCCAAAGCCCGAAGTCAGGCCGGAAATACCGCCCTCGGGGAACATGTCGGTGCGATCGCCAACGACGAGCTCCATGTTCTCGTCCTTGTCCATGCGATAGATGTTAACCGACTGCTCAAGATTGGCATTCACAAACGAGCAGTCAACGCCACCCATGCTGCTCTTGCCGCCCTCTTCGGTGTTGGATTTGTTGAACAGGATGCGCTCGAGGGCAATCTCCTCGTCGTTGTATTCACCGATATAGAGGTAGTCGTTGTAGACGATGAGGTTGGCAGCGCCAGAACGGGTACGGGCAGGATCGATGCCAAAGCAGTACTTTGCACCGTCCGTCTTCTGATCGCCGACAATGGGAGTCCACGAATAGCTGCCGTCGGCATTCTTGTCGCCACGGACCATGGCAAACGACTGCATGGAATTATCATCGGGAGCGTTCTCGGGCGTACCGGTGCAGATGGTCGCATAGAGATGGCCATTGTACGAGACCATATCCCAAATGGCGCCGCCGTAGATGCTGTCCTGATAGCGAATCGCCGGATAGCCAAACAGCGTCTCCGAGTTGGCAATCTCGGTGAAGCTGTCCTGGGCCTTCGAGGGGTCAGACGACGTCAGGATTGTCGACACAAAATTACCGTTCGCGTCTTTACCCACATTACTGATGACGAGCTGGCCATCATGGACGCACATGCCGCGGATACCGGTAGAAATGCCCTGCTTGTAGGCAGCACCGTAATCCTGCATGCTCGAAAGGCCCTGATAGACAACTTTGTACTCATCCGTCTTAGGATCGATCTCGTATACAGCAGGCAGGCCGCCTTTGCCGTCATTGGTCCTGACGCTGCCGCAGAAATAGAGCTTACCCTTATAGCTCACGGCATTGCGGAACAAAGGAGCGACGCCGTTGAGCGATTCAGAGAGTAGCAGCTTGGTCTCACCGGTCTTGGTATTGATCTTGACCAAGATGCCGCCGCTGTCCTTGTCGGCCGTGCCGTCCTCCTACTGCTGTCCATAGAAGAAGGTACCGTTAAACATGGCCTCCAGCGTCAGGCGCATGGTTTCGACATCAAAGGAATCGCCCAGCGTGCTGTTCATGAGCGTCAGCGTGTTGCCCATCGCCGCATAGCAGGTGCCCACATAAAGCCAGTCACCATAGCTCGCAGCCGCCCAAGTGTAGCTCTGGCCGCGATCGCCTTCGTTGTTGGCCGTATTACCATCGGCGCCCGGAACGGCAACGGCACCGTTACCCTGGTAGTCGACGATGCCATCCGGCTGCGACGTTCCTACCGTAGGATGCGAGAGCTTCTCAAAGGAATACCCATTTCCCGCATTGTAGGTAACGGCACCCGATGCGTCTTCGGCGTGCGCCGGCAGCGGCGATACCAAGATAGCGGCAAGCGCTGCCACCAAGCCAAGTGTTCCCACTCGTCTCATAAGGTTATAGCCTCCCCTGTCCTAAAGCCCAGTTTTAGCATTCTTCATTTCTGTCCACGGTTAATTGCAATCTGAGCACAGCAATAATCAGTGTATAAATATACACCTGTAATTTTTTGGAGGGGTTCATAGATGCTCGATTGGTAGCGAATTCCGCGCAAACCGTCACCAAACTCCACTTTTGCCGCATCTAAAGGTTATTTTTGCGCAAATTTTTGGATGCCGATAGTCACAATGGGCAGGAGGCTGGTACCCACCGGAGAGGGCAACGCCTACATTTTCATAACGTAATAGCCCGCACCCCTCACTGCCGTCTCGAGTGTGTCGCGATCAACCGGGCGCTTCGAGCGCACGCGTGCCGTGTGGTCCGCGTACGTTACCGTAGCCCACACGCCATCAAGCGCATTGAGGGCATTCGTCACATTCCGGGCGCAGCCGTCGCAACTCATGCCGCCGATAAGGAGTTCCTCACGATAGGGGTAGTGGGACTCGTCGGTGTCTGCCACCACAACCTTTTTGGCCTTCTTGCCGCTCGCACCATCGCTGCAGCAACTCTTCCCGTGTGTCGAAGCGGCAATGCGACGCAGTCCAAAAAACATGCCGACGGCAATGACGGTCAGCACGATGAGATTCGCAGGGTTGAGCAAGTCACTCATGCGTTCCCCTTTCAGTAGCACTATCTAGATACCCCCATGGGGTGTCCCCATCTTAACCCAAAATCATGTCCGTTCGGTCAATTAGTTTTCCTCTTCAAACTTTTTTGTTGACCATGGCTTACTTTCGTGTATAAGTTTTCCTAGGCTAACAGTTTAGATCCGTAAGGAGCGACGTGACTCGAACCATAGACATCCCAACGTTTCAGGCAGCAGTCGTGCGCAACTGCTCCCCCACGCTCGCGGGCATCAAGCCGGCATCGCTCTTTACCTATCCAGGCACCTACGCCCACGGGGACGGCTCGACCGCAACAGAAACCATCGCAGAACGCCGAGCACGCCTGCTCAACGTTATCGCCCAGTGCAACCGCGAGCTTGACCCGCTTGGCATCCACCTGAGTGTTTTGGTCTGGCGGCCCTGCGGAGCGCTCGTGTACGTGTACCGAGCCAAAAGCCTCACCACCTATTTCGCGGACCCTCGCGCCAAAACGGCGCTCGCCTCGGAAGGCTACGACACGAGAGACCTTTCGACATGCCTTGTGCATTTGGCATCACGCATCACGCTCGCGAGTAATAACGTCGCGGAATGCGCCTGTAGCCAGACTCGATGCGCACTACCCCAGCAAGCTAGCTGCAGCAACGACTGCACCTGCGAGTTTCCGCACGAAATAGGCTACTTCCTAGGATATCCCTACGACGACGTGCACGAGTTTATCGTCCAGCGCGGCGAGAACTATAAGGTCTTTGGGGCCTGGAAGGTCTACGCAAATGTCGAGCAGGCACTTGCGACGTTTGATGCCTACCGCGCCTGCACCCAATACTTCACCTTTGTCTATCAGCAGGGCTACAGCTTGGCGCAACTTGCCCAGGCAACCCGATAGAACATAGAAGCCGTGGCAACCTGCCGCACAACTGAAAGGACTCAACATGAGCAAGATCGCCGTCGTCTACTGGAGCGGCACGGGCAACACCGAGGCCATGGCAAACCTCGTTGCCGAAGGTGCAACCGATGCCGGCGCCGAGGCAGAGGTCATCTCCTGCGCCGACTTCTCCGCAGACAAGGCCGCTGGCTATGACGCTATCGCCTTCGGCTGCCCCGCCATGGATTCCGAGGAGCTTGAATATGATGAGTTCCAGCCCATGTGGGATGAGGTCAAGGAGACCCTCGGCGACAAGAAGGTCGTCCTCTTTGGCTCTTATTCGTGGGCCGAGGGCGAATGGATGGACAACTGGAAGGCGGACGCCGACGAGGAGGGCGTCAACGTCGTCGATTCCGTCATCTGCTACGACGCCCCCGATGATGAGAGCGAAGCGGCCTGCCGCGCCCTTGGAGCCGAGCTCGCCTAGCGGCAATGAGCTCCGCCCGCAACGCGCATTGCAACAAAACACATTCGCGTCCCAACAAAAACGGGAGCCGGATCACATCCGGCTCCCGTTTTCTGCTATGTCAGTCATATAAAGCGGCTACGAGATGTTGCCCAAGAACGCCTTGGTGCGCTCGCTCTTGGGGTGGTCGAAGACCTCGCTCGGCGTACCCTCTTCCACGATAACGCCGCCGTCCATAAAGACAACGCGGTCGGCAACGTCGCGGGCAAAGCCCATCTCGTGCGTCACGACAATCATGGTCATGCCATCGCGTGCCAGGTCGCGCATGACACCCAGAACGTCGCGAACCAGCTCGGGATCGAGCGCCGACGTGGCCTCGTCAAAGAGCATAACGTGAGGGTTCATCGACAGGGCGCGGGCGATGGCAACGCGCTGCTGCTGGCCGCCCGAGAGCTGGCTCGGCATAAAGTCGATACGCTCGGCAAGACCGACCTTGGTCAGCTCCTCGACGGCGATCTTCTCGGCCTCTTCCTTGCTGCGCTTGAGCACCTTTTGCTGCGCAAGCATGACGTTCTTTTTGACCGATAGGTGCGGGAACAGGTTGAACTGCTGAAACACCATGCCCAAGTGCGTACGCACCTTATTGAGGTCAACGCCCTTGGCGCACACATCCACGCCCTCGACGACAATCGAACCACTCGTAGGATGCTCCAGACGATTGATGCAGCGAAGCATCGTCGACTTGCCCGAGCCCGAAGGACCCAGAACTACGACGACCTCGCCCTTATGCACATCCAGATCGATATCGCGCAGGACCACGTTATCGCCAAAGGCCTTCTGGAGGTTCTTAATGCTGACGACGACCTCGTTCGAGTTATTGGTTTCGCTCATGATAGGACCTCCTTACAGACCGGCGATGTGATCGGCAGGCATCGCGACAACCTGTCCGGCGCTCTTAGCGGGACGCTTCTTCTTGGTCTCGGTCGTACCCAAAAGCCTCGCCTCAAGACCGCTCACCAAGCGAGCGAGCGGCAGGGTGATGACCAGATAGAACAGGGCGGCAACCACGTACGGTGTAATGGAGCCCGTCGTGGCCACGATGGTACGGGCGTTCATGACGATTTCGACCACACCCACGGCGCAGCGTCTGGAAGGCATTCATGCCCAGAGAGCGAGCAGCCTCGTTTTGGCCCTTGGGGATCGATTGAATACCGGCACGGAAGATCTCGCACAGGTACGCAGACGAGTTCATGGCCATGACGATAACGCCCAAAACATAGTCGTCCACCTTGACGCCGGCCAACGGCAGACCGAAGAACGCGATATAGATCTGCAGGAACGCCGGCGTACCGCGAATGATATTCACGTAGATGCCGGCGAGGCAGCGCAGGATGCGCGACTTGGAGATGCGCATAAGCGACAGGGCAAAGCCAAAGGGAATTGCCAGCGGAAACGCCACGAGCACGATCGAAAGCGACATAAGGAAGCCCTTGAAGACGATCGGCAGGCTCTGGACCAAAATGACCGGGTTCAGGAACAGGCGCAGGAACATATTGGAGTTCCACGCCTCGACCCACGGCTGCTCCTTAAGGTCGGCCAGGAAGTTATCGAAGACCGTCACGCCCTTGATCTCCACCGACGGAATCTTGGAGATCTTCTTGGTCGAACCGTCGGCGAGCGTATAGGTGCCGCTAAAGGCCTCATCGCCGCCCTCGACGGGAAACGTCACACCGTAAACCTCGACGCGGAAATAGCCGCCGGCAGGCGCCGTCTCGCCAAAGTCAATCTTGAGCGTCTGGCCGTCAGCCTTGCACGTGGGCTTCATGGGCGTACGATCCATGAGGTCCTCGCCCGAGAGCATCGTCAATCGCGTGTCATCGGTACCAAACGTCGTGCCGTCGACAAACGTCAGCGAAAGACCGCTCAGCTCCTCGTCGGCATCGGCCTGGACCTCCCAGGTGATGCGCGTCTCGGTGCCGCCGACCACATCGCTACCCGAACCGGTATTGGGTCGGGCGGTAATCTTTGCGGTCTCAAGCGCCTGGGCGGTCGTGGGCACGCAGGCCCCCGCGCATACCAGGGCGAGCGCCACAGCCAGGGCACAGGCCAGCTTTTGGAGCATCGAGGGCAGTGGAAAACGCTGCTCCGCGGCCCCTTTGTTCAGTCGAGACAAGGTGGCTCCTATCGTAGAAGTTGCCGGCAAAACGAGACGGAAACGCTCTCCGTCAAGAGAAGCGCAAAGGCCCTTTCCGCCAAAACGGAAAGGGCCCGCGCGCAATCAAGTAGTTATTTTACTTGATATTGTACTTAGCCATGAGGGCGTCGACGGTACCGTCGTCGGTCAGGTCCTTGATAGCCTGGTTGATGTCGTCCTTGAGCTTGGTGTTGCCCTGGTTGATGGCGATGGCGTACTCCTCGCCGGTGCTGATCTGCTTGATGGTCTGGCAGGTGTTGAACTGCTCGGCGGTCAGCTGGCTGGCAACGGAGCGGTTGGTGACTACGGCGTCGCCCTTATCGGACTGCAGGGCGCTGAAGCACTCGGTGGCGTCCTTGTAGGGGACGATCTTGGCCTTGGGGAAGTTCTCCTGGGCAAAGGCCTCGGCGGTCGAGCCAGACTGGACGATGATGGTAGCGTCGGCGTTGTTGAGCTTCTCGCTGTAGTTGTCGGCCGTGATGTCGGTGTTATCGACCTTGGTCACGATAGCCTGATCGTCCATGTAGTAGGAATCAGAGAAAGTGACTTCCTTCTCACGCTCGGGCGTGTCGGTGATAGCCGCGATGGAGACGTCGTACTTGGCGCCCGAAGCGACACCCGGAACCAGCGTGTCAAAGTCATTGTTGACGTACTCGACATCCAGGCCCAGCTTGTCACCGATAGCCTTGATGAGCTCAAGGTCAAAGCCCTGGTAGTCGCCGTTGTCATCCTTGTACTCAAACGGCGCGTACTCGGCAGAGGTGCCGACGGTCAGCGTGCCGTCCTTGACGAGCGCGTACTCCTTGGAGCCGTCGACCTTCTCGACCTTAGCGTCGTCAGAGCTGCTGGAACCGGCATCAGAACCAGAGGTGGCGTTGGACGAACCGCAGCCCGTCAGAGCAAGGGCGAGCGCCATAGCACCCGTGGCGGCAAATGCGCCAAGCTTCTTCAGCTTCATAATCAGTCTCCTTCCGGTGACCTCGTTTGATTCAGAGGTCTGCAAAAACTGTTGGCTATTATGCACCCGGAATTACGAATCTGCAATGAGAAAACTGATTGAAACAAACCCATAACGTGAATGGAATACTCTACTTTGTGACAGTCATTACTGCTGCAATGACCTTAATAGTCTAATTTCAGCTGCATAACCTGCAAGTTCGTTCGGAGTCTCCAAAATAAACGGCAGCGAACGCAAGTGGCCATTCGATACAATATTCTGCATAACCTGCATACCTCCACCAAATTCCTCACTGCCAAGGTATCCCTTGCCGATGCACTCGTGACGATCTTTATGGGCGCCACAAGAGTTCTTCGAATCGTTGATGTGTACGGCATGCAAGCGATCGATACCCACCACGCGGTCGAACTCGTCGAGCACACCGTCAAGATCGTGGACGATGTCGTAGCCGGCATCGCTCACATGGCAGGTGTCTAGGCAAACGCCCAGCTTGGCCGACAGCTCGGGGCGTTTGCCGGCAACACCCTCAATGATGAGCGCCAGTTCCTCAAAGCTGCGGCCCACCTCGGTGCCCTTGCCCGACATGGTCTCGAGCAGCACCGTCGTCTGCTGGCCCTCAAACATCACCTGACACAGGGCGTCGACAATCATCTGAATGCCGGCGTCGGAGCCCTGCCCCACATGCGCACCGGGATGGAAGTTGTAGTAGTTGCCGGGCAGCGCCTCCATGCGCCGCAGGTCCTCTGCCATAGCCTCCAAGGCGAACTCGCGCGCCCGCTCTTTGGCAGAACAGGGGTTGTAGGTATACGGGGCATGCGCCACCAGCGGGCCAAAGTCGTTTTGCTCCATAAGCTCGCGCAGAGCCGCCACGTCATCCATGTCAAGTTCTTTTGCCTTGCCACCGCGCGGGTTGCGCGTAAAGAACGCAAAGGTATTGGCGCCAATGGACAACGCCGTCTCCCCCATTGCCCGATAGCCCTTCGTCGTCGAAAGATGACACCCGATCGTCAGCATCTCCAGCTCCCTCCTCATCAGTTGCGGTGAAATACGGTCTATTGGTGCCCTATTTTGGCGCAAACAGACCGTATTCCACCGCAAGTTATAAAAGGGGCATCAGGGGCAAAGGCCTCCAAGGCATTCCAGGCGCTGGCGCCATGCCCCCACGCACTAAAGTTTCAAGCGAATCGCATCGATAATGCGCGCACAGCGCTGCGTGGCGGCAAGGGGCATGATGGGACTCTCGAGTTTCCCCGCCTGAATGAGCCGCGTCGCATGCTGGATTTCGCCGTAGAAATCATCGATCTCAAACGGGGCATTTATTTCTAGCGTTCGTCCGTCGGAGTACTTCACATGAGCGAGCTCGGGGCGATGGAGGCGCTCGATTTCCAACGAACCCCGCTCGCAGGCAATCGTTAAGCGGCTTTCATATGCTGCTTTGCCGTCGCACACCATATGAATGGGTATGCCGCCGACACTCATATGGATCTCATCGGCCCAATCCACGCGGCCGCCCGATACGTCACGCCAGCGAACTTCACGAGACGAAACATCGCACGCGCCCGTAAGCAGATCCTCAAACCACCCGACTGCATAGCAGCCCATGTCATATAGACAGCCGCCCTGCAACGGATCAAGCAGATAGCCCGAAGGAGACTCGCCGTAATCGAGCTTTTGCACGCTTTCAATCGAGACAATACGGCCAAGCTCACCCGACGCAAGCAAGTCCTTCATGCGAGCGCGCATCGGGCAAAACCGATTCTTCATCGCCTCCATAAACAGCACGCCGCGCTCGCGAGAGGTGGAGGCAATCGAGAAAGCCTCTTCCTCGCTCAAAACGGCCGGCTTTTCGCACAGCACGGCCTTTCCAGCGCGCAGCGCGCGACAGGCCCAACGCGTATGCATGCCATGCGGAAGAGCCAAGTAGATTGCGTCGACATCGGGATCGGCAATCAGCGCATCATAAGCCGCATCGCCGCTATCGTCAGCCGTGGCATAACTGCGCGCGGCGTCAATCGAAAACGCCCTGCAAAACTCCTCAACATGCGAAGGAGTGCGACCGGCGGCAGCCACAAGCCGTGCCCCGTCCACCTCCTTGAGCGACGATGCGAATCGATGCGAAATGTGTCCAGCGCCCAAAACGCCCCAGCGAACATCACGCAAACCATCACATGAATCCCGATAGCCCACGACAGCCCCCTTCAGTTGCGGTGAAATAGTTCCTGTCGATGCCCTATTCTGCCGCAAACAGGAACTATTCCACCGCAAGTTATAAAAGGGTCATGAGGAGCGCGTTTTGCCGAAGGCCTTAAGCACCGCCGTCACGGGGCCAGGCTGAAAACGGCGGCGTACGTCGTCCAAGCGCCCGGGGATATCGATGTGCTGCGGGCAGTGACGTGCGCATTTGCCGCACTTGACGCAATTGCTCACCAGCTTGGGCTCGTTCGTCCGCACCGCGCTCGCCGTAAAGTATTGAGACAACCCCGTAAACCAGCTATGCGCATAGCTTGCGTTGTAGGCGGCAAAACACCCAGGGATATTGATGCCTTTAGGACACGGCATGCAATAGCCACATCCCGTGCAGTGAACGCGATTCGATTTTTCAAACTCTCTCAGCACGCGTGCGATGGCATCGAGCTGAGTAGCTGTCATCGAATCCGGCAGTGCGCGATCGGCCAGCGCCGCGTTCTCATCCACCTGCGCGGTATCGGTCATACCCGAAAGCAGCATCGTCACCTGAGGATGGTTCCAAACCCACGAAAGCCCCCAGGCAGCTGGAGTGAGCAAATGCGGGTCACGGGCGTCATCGAGCACAGCGCGTGCCCGCGGCGGCAGTTTGCCCGCCAGGCGTCCACCCAAAAGCGGTTCCATCACAAACACCGCGAGCCCGCGCTCCGCAGCCGCCATGAGTCCCGCCGTTCCCGCTTGGTAACGCTCGCCGGCATAGTTGTACTGGATCTGGCAAAAATCCCAGTCATATGCGTCAAGCATCGTCAGGAAATCCGCCTCGCTGCCGTGATACGAAAAACCAATCTGGCGAATGCGCCCCGCCGCCTTTTGACGCGTGATCCAGTCCTTGATGCCCAACGCCACCACACGTTCCCACTGGGCGGGCGAGGTGATGTTGTGCATAAGGTAATAGTCGATATGGTCGGTCCGCAGCCGACGCAGCTGCTCGTCAAAGAAACGGTCGAAATCCCCTGTGCATGCACACGAAGCGTGCGGCAACTTGGTCGCCAGCAACACCCGGTCACGCAGCCCCATGCGCTCAAGCGAAGCGCCCACGCACGCCTCGTTGCCGGGATAGAGATAGGCCGTGTCCAGGTAGTTAATCCCCTGCTCCACCGCACGGGAAATGATGGCATCGGCCGTCTTCGCGTCCGGGCGTCCCGGCGCACCGGGAAACCTCATGCAGCCCAGGCCCAGAGCAGATATTCGGTTACCACTTTTGGGGTCAACGCGGTATTGCACTGCCCCTCCTCTCCCCTCGAAGCCCTAATGAGGCGAAACACAACGGCCACGTCATCGAAACACATTGGAATCGCAATCGAGAACGTATCGTAACGCAGCAGAAATCGAGCCGTCACGGCACCGCTTTAACATCAGCAAAAAGCCCGATGAAAGGAGACGAACGTGACCACGCGCGAGGGCGCCTGCCCCTACCCCGGCGAGCAGTACATCCTCTCGGTCGACCGCTATCAGATCGAGGTCATGGACCATCTGGACGAGCTTCCCGCCACAGGCGCCGTCATCTTCTGCACCTTCCCCAAGGTGCGCGATGGCGTTGGATATCCCGCACGCGTTTTCGCGGTCTGCCCCGCAGCGTAAGCTCCACGCGTCCATTCATTTAAAAATCGCCACCCTGCATGCACAAGGTGCGCTGGCGGCATACAATCCATCAGGCGCCCCTTACGCGGGCACCTTTTATATGGGGAGATAATTCACATGCAGATCAACAAGGTCACCTTTATCGGCAAGGGCGGCGTCGGGCTACTCTACGGCAGTATGATCGCCCAGGCACTCGGTAACGACGCCGTCGAATACGTTATGGATGACGCCCGTTTTGAGCGTCACGCGGGCGATGCGCTCACCGTCAATGGCAAGCCCTGTGCGCTCAAGTCCGTCCGCGCCAGCGAGGCAACGCCCGCCGATCTGGTCATTCTCACGGTCAAGACGACTGGACTCAACCAAGCACTCAAGACTATGGAGCGCGTCGTGGGACCCAATACGCTCATCGCCTCGCTGTGTAACGGCATTACGAGCGAGCAGAAGATTGCCGAGCGCTTTGGCTGGGAGCATACCGTTCTTGGTATTTGCCAGGGCATGGACGCCGTGTTCCTCAACGGAGAGCTCACCTTTACCAATGCGGGCGAAATCCGCTTTGGCGCGGCGGCCGGCACTGAGCTCGCAACCGTCACCGCCATCGACGAGCTCTACACGCGCTGCGGCATCGCCCATACCGTCGAGAGCGACGTTACGCACCGCATGTGGGCCAAACTCATGCTCAACGACGGCATCAACCAGACGTGCATGGCCTACGGCGGGACCTACGGAAGCGCCACGGAGCCGGGCTCCGAGCAGCGTCGCTGCTTTGTTTCTGCCATGCGCGAAACGCTTGCGGTCGCCAACGCCGAGGGCATTGAGCTGACCGAGGCAGACCTGACGCAGATGGTGCACCTCATCGAGGGAATCGACCCCGCCGGTATGCCCTCAATGGCGCAGGACCGCATCGCACAACGAAAAACCGAAGTCGAGGAGTTCGCGGGCACCATTTGCCGCCTGGCCGTCAAACACGATATCCAAGTGCCGCAAAACGATTGGCTCTATCAGCGCATCCGCGATATCGAGAAAAGCTGGTAGCGCCCGGCTCACCACGTCAACAGGCTCAACAGCAAAGCCGCCACAAGGAGCACTCCCCTTACGGCGGCTTTCATCTTCATCTATAACCAGTAGTCGATGTCCCGACGGTTAGAGCTGCGACTCCGACGCCTGGTCCTCATCGTCGCGACAAAGGACTACACCCGCACTTCCCAGCAGTGCGGCCGCGATCAACGCACTGACCACGATAGAGGCAGCCCCACAAGACCCCTGCATGCCCACAACGAGCGCGGCCGTAGGACCAAGGCAGCCAAGCACCAATGCGACGGCGGCAATAGCAATATCTCGAGCGTTCACAAGACCACTTCCTCCACGAGAAAGACCTTATTTCTCATGAACTAGTGTGCCCCGCGCCCATATGCGCGGCGTACTGCCACGGTAAGCGCTCTGTTAACTCAAACGCATACATAGAACGGGCGTCCTTACGTTGCCCTAAAGCTCGGTAAAGACGCCCGTCCGTCAAATATCCGTGATGCAGAAAAATTACCAGCCAGTGTAGTAATCGGTGGTTCCGGCAGCGCAGCCGGAGTCATAGACCTTGCACTCGCCCTTGGACCCGGTAAACGTGGAGCCCTGGGCCTTATCGCCCGCGGCAACGACGTAGTAGCCATCGGAATCGCGCCAAAAGCCCTCGGCGTCCTGCGTCCATTCGCCCGTGCGGTGGTGATACAACACGTTGCTGCTGTAATAAGTCTCGCGGCGGCCGTTATAGTTATTGACGCCGCTCGAGCGCGTCAGGCCCGAGCCGTTCGCGTAATACGCAGCAGACGCGTAAGACGAGCCGGAGCCGGCGTTGTAATACGAAGCCTGAACGGCCTCAGCGGCCTCGGCTTCGGCTGCGGCAGCCTCGAGCGCCTCGCGCTTGGCATCCTCTAGCGTAGAGCGAAGCTCGTCGAGCTCGGTCGACTTGGCGTCGACCTCCCCCATCGTCAACAGGCTACTCGCGCCGTCGATGCAGCCCTGCAACACAGCGCGCTCGTCATCGGTAGCATAGTCGCCATACATATTCATAATGATCTGAGCGCGCATCTCCAGGGAATCGCGCTTCGCCCCCATCGAGGCGTTCCACTCCTGCATAGAGCCGTAACCGTCACCGCGGTAGTCGACGGGCTGCACCAGCGTCGCCTCGGACGGCGTAGATCCGACCGTATCGGATAGTGTTGCCGCGTGGGCATCAGTTGCGCCGACGCCCGCCAAAAGTGCCACGGTCAGAGCGGCGGAAAGGGCGGCGGCTTTCGGTTTTCGTGAATCGATCCTCATGTAGCTGGAAACCTCCGTAGTGTGTTTTTGCTGCGTTTGGGCTGCGTGTGATTCGATCGCGCTGCATAGTACCCCGAGCAAATCGCGACCTGCGGTTTTACTCAAAAGGCGCACGTCAATTGCGTAAAACTCACATCCTCTCAACAGGAGTTTTCCACAACTCAAATGCATAAATCGTATCAAAAACCCTGTTTTTGCACCCTCTCTATGCAAAAAAGGCGCCTGTGCAACCATTGTTCGCACAGGCGCCTTGAGCAGGCATTTTATGCAGTTATACCTATCGAGTCGCAAGGGGTCCTTGCACAAGTCGCCTTACTCGTCCAGCGCGGCGAAGGCCTGCTTCAGATCCCAAATGATATCCTCGGCGTTCTCGGTACCGATGGAAAGACGGATCGTGGAGGGCGTGATGTTCTGCTCGGCGAGCTCCTCGGCAGAGAGCTGGGAGTGCGTGGTGGTAGCCGGGTGCACGACGAGCGACTTGACGTCGGCCACGTTGGCGAGCAGCGAGAACACCTGCAGATGATCGATGAACTTCCAAGCTACCTCCTGACCACCCTTAATCTCAAAGGTAAAGATCGAGGCGCCGCCACGGGGGAAGTACTTCTGATAGAGCTCGTGATCGGGGTGCTCAGGCAGGCTCGGGTGGTTCACCTTGGCGACGTGGCTGTCACCGGTCAGGAACTCAACGACCTTCTTGGTGTTCTCGACATGACGGTCAACGCGCAGCGACAGAGTCTCGGTGCCCTGGAGCAGGACCCAGGCGTTGAACGGGCTGATGCAGGCGCCCTCGTCACGCAGCAGGATAGCGCGGACATAGGTTGCGAAGGCAGCGGGACCGGCAGCCTCGGCAAACGAAACACCGTGGTAGGAGGGGTTGGGCTCAGCGATCTGGGCGTACTTTCCGCTCGCCTTCCAATCGAAGTTACCGCCGTCGACGATCACACCGCCCAGCGAGGTGCCGTGGCCGCCGATGAACTTGGTTGCAGAGTGGACGACGATGTTGGCACCATGCTCCAGCGGACGGAACAGATACGGGGTGCCGAAGGTGTTGTCGACAACAACCGGCAGACCGTGCTTCTTGGCGACCTCGGAGGTGGCGTCAATGTTGGGGATGTCGGAGTTGGGGTTGCCGAGCGTCTCAAGGTAAATGACCGTGGTGTTGTCCTTGATGGCACCCTCGACCTCTTCCAGGTTATGGGCATCGACAAACGTGGTCTCGACACCAAACTGGGAGAGCGTATGCTCCAGCAGGTTGTAGGAACCACCGTAGATGGTCTTCTGAGCCACCACGTGGTCACCGGCCTGGGCAAGAGCCTGCAGGGTATAGGTGATAGCAGCAGCACCGGAGGCGACGGCAAGACCTGCCACGCCACCCTCGAGGGCGGCGATACGGTCCTCGAAGACGCCCTGGGTGGAGTTGGTCAGACGGCCGTAGATGTTACCGGCGTCGGCAAGACCAAAGCGGTCGGCGGCGTGTTGGGAGTTGCGGAACACATAGCTCGTGGTCTGGTAGATAGGCACGGCACGGGAGTCGGATGCAGGATCGGCGCTCTCCTGACCAACGTGCAGCTGCAGGGTATCGAAACCAAAGGTGTGCTCGGGGTTGTTGATGAACTGGCTCATGATGATCTCCTTGATCAAATAAAAGTAAATAAATAAGAGAGAAGTAAGTCGCTGTCTCCTGATCACGCCGACGGGCGCAAACAGGAGCCCGGCATTCGTCTTGGTAAGCAATTCATATGCGGGCCTCCTTTCGCATCCCGGTTCCGTGGTTGGCTTAATTACCTACCGCCTTTGTGTGTTTTGAATAGTACGAACATTGTTTCCCTCGGTCAATCACTTAAAAGCGCTAACCTGTTATCGGTTTTATAGATAGCTATCGAAAGAACGGGCGCCGATGACCCTCCAGCAGCTTCGCTTTTTGATCGCCGTGGCAGAGTCCGGCTCAATCAACGCCGCAGCTCAGCGCCTCTATACCGCTCAGTCCAACATCTCAAACGCCGTCAAAAGCCTGGAACAGGAACTTCATATCGAAATCTTTACGCGCTCTTGCCGCGGTGTTGCACTCACCAACGACGGCACCGAGCTTTTGGGTTATGCACGCCAGGTCGTAGAGCAGGCCGATATGCTCGAGGCGCGCTACGAGGACGGCGGCACCCCGCAAGCCCGCCTTGCTATCTCGGCCCAACACTACGCCTTTTCGGTCGAGGCCTTTGTCAACGTGGTCGAGCGCTGCCGCGACAGCAAGTTCGAGTTCATCATGCGCGAGACCACCACAGCGCAGATCATCGACGACGTGCGCGCGTTTCGCAGCGACATCGGCATCCTCTATCTGGACGACTTTAATACCCGTGTCTTGCAGAAGGCCTTTACCGATGCCCGAGCGAGCTTTCATCCCCTCTTTGATGCGAAAGTCCACGTGTTCGTTAGCGAGCGTCACCCGCTCGCACGCCGCCCTCAGCTGTCCCTTGCCGACCTCACGCCCTATACGCGCTACAGCTTTGAGCAGGGAACCTCGAACTCCTTCTATTACGCCGAGGAACCTTTTAGCTATATCCCTTGCGACCGCAACATACGAATCTCGGACCGTGGAACACTTACCAACTTACTTATCACGTCGAACGGTTACACCCTGTCGACCGGTGTCCTCTCCAATGAAATGCAATGGGGTATGGCATCGATCCCGTTAGCAGACGCCCCAACGATGCACGTAGGCTATATCATGCACGACGAGCGCAAGCCCTCTCCCCTCTTGCAGCAATACCTCGACGAACTTAACCGCATCATCCATGCCAACTAACTGTCAGAAGACGGGGTAGAAATCGTAGATTGCTAGCCCCCGGCGGGCATGGCGCTACAATGGTCACTCACACGAAACGTACCCAATGAAAGGAAGCCCGTGAAGGTCATCATCTATACCGACGGCTCGGCCCGATCAAATCCGGGACGCGGCGGCTACGGCGCCGTGCTCAAATACACCAACCCCGCCGGCAAGACCTTCACCTCCGAGCTTTCGCGCGGTTACGCCAAGACCACCAACAACCGCATGGAGCTCATGGCGGTCATCGTGGCGCTCGAGGCACTCAACCGCCCCTGCGACGTCGAAGTCCATTCCGATTCGCAGTACGTCGTCAACGCCTTCAACAAGCACTGGATTGACGGATGGAAAAAACGCGGATGGAAAACCGCCAACAAGCAGCCCGTCAAGAACCGCGACCTGTGGGAGCGCCTGCTCGCCGCCAAGAGCAAGCACAAGGTTGAGTTCATCTGGGTTAAGGGTCACGCCGGTCACGAGCTCAACGAGCGCTGCGATGAGCTCGCCACCACGGCGGCCGACGGCAGCAACCTCGATATCGACACCGGCTTCAACGAGAGCGACCTGTAATAGCGTTTTCGCGCAGCTTTATATCCCCACGCGCTACACTCATCCTGTAGACCAAACAACGCAAGGGGGACGTATGCTGCGCATCGCGACCATCGGCACATCCATGATTACCGACGACTTTATCCAGGTCGTCAACGCCAACGACCAAGCCGCGTTTGTGGGCACGCTCTCGCGCAATGCAGATCGCGGTGCTGCCTTTACCGCCGAGCGCGGCGGCGAGCGTAACTTCACCGCACTTGACGAGCTTGCGTCCGCCGACGACGTCGACGCCGTCTACATCGGCAGCCCCAATGCGCTCCACTACGAGCAGGCGCTCGCCTGTATCGCCGGCGGCAAGCACGTCATCGTCGAGAAGCCCTTCTGCGCAACCGAAGCGCAGGCGCTGGAAGTCTTCCGCGCTGCCGAGGCAGCAGGTGTCGTAGCCCTCGAGGCCATGCGCCCCCTCCACGATCCCGCCTTCCACGCCATCGAGGACGCCCTGGGCGAGATCGTCCCCATCCGCCGCGCCTCATTGCGCTTTGGCAAATATTCCTCGCGCTACAACGAGATTCTCGCGGGACGCGCCACCAATATCTTCGACTGCAACATGGCATCGGGTTCCCTCATGGATATTGGCGTCTACACCGTCGAGCCCATGGTCGAGATTTTCGGCATGCCCTCCGGCCTTACGAGCATGACTACTCTGCTCGACCCCACCACGCGACAGCTCACGCACGGCCCCATCGACGGCTGCGGTTCCATCCTCGCCAGCTACGGCGGTGGCCGTATCTCCGTCGAGCTCGCGCACTCCAAAATTACGAATGACCTACTGCCCTCGCAGATCGAAGGCGAGCGTGGCACTATCCAGATTGACCATCTGTCCACGCCCCGCAACGTCCGCATCGACTATCGCGGCGACGTCGTACGCGGCTCGGCGACCGAGGTGCCGCGCGAACAGAGCGACAACGGCCGCGTGCTCGACCTGCCCAAATCGAGCAACACCATGGAATACGAACTCGCAGACTTTATCACCGCCATCGGCGGCATCGATAACGTCAAGGAAGAGATTTGGGAGACCCCGGCGGGACGTCACGAGCTTGGCCACTACCGCGATGTCACGCTCGTCTCGCTGCGCATCATGGATGCCGTGCGCCAGCAGGCCGGCATTATCTTCCCGGCCGACGCAGGCAAGCAGGCATAGCGATGGGTCTCTTCGATACGTTCTTCTCCAGCGTCACCGGCGGCAGTCGAGAACCTCAAAAACCATCAAACGTCGAGCTCGAGCTGCGCCGCAGACTTACTGTGCTCGCAAGCGACAAGGCCACTCAAGACGCCCCGCAGCGCTATTTCCTGCGGTGGGAGGGGCAGGTCCAGGGCGTCGGTTTCCGCTTCACCAACACCAACCTCGCACAGGCGCGCTCCCTCACCGGCTGGGTACGTAACATGGAAGACGGTTCAGTCGAGATGGAGATACAGGGAGCTCCGGCGAACATCCTATCTCATCTCGAGGCGCTTCATGCCTCCTATGAGCGCATGGGAACGCGTTTTCGCCTCGTAGACGCCCAGGCCCGAGCCCCACTTGCCAATGAAGACGGTTTCAGTCCTCATTATTAGTATTGTGTGCTAAATACGGTATCATTTACCTACGACCGTTAATAGAAAAGAGGCGAGGCGCATGGCGGTGCAAAGAAGGAATACCAGGCAGCGAAAGCTGGTTCTTGACGCCGTGCGCCAAAGCTATAACCATCCCACCGCCGACGAAATCTACAACGTCGTGCGCGCGCAGGATGACAAAATCAGCCGCGGTACGGTCTACCGCAATCTCAATCTCTTGGCCGACGCAGGCGAAATCCTCTCCATCAAGACGCCGGGCGGCAGCCGCTTCGATCGCACGATCGAGCCGCATGCGCATATCATCTGCACCTCGTGCAGCCGCGTCATCGACGTACCGCTCCCCTTCGATGCCCAGCTCGACGCCAAGGCGTCCGAGCAAATCGGCTGGCACGTCACGTCGCACTACACCATCTTCGAGGGTCTCTGCCCCGACTGTAGGTAGATTTCTAGGTATGTCGCGAAAACCTACTCGGCGAGCAGACGGCGCAGTTCTTCTTCGACCGTGCGCACGTAACGGACGCGGTCGTTGATGCCACGCATAGAGGGATTGCAGCTCTCCATTAGATAAGGATGGCCCACTACGTTGAGCATGTCGCGGTCGTTTTCGTTATCGCCAAACGCCATCATCTCATCGGGCGAAATACCCAGGGCACGACCGTAATCGGCAAGCGCGGAGCCCTTGCCCGAACCGAAACCGATAAAGTCCGTCCATTCGGTTCCCGACGTCATCACGTCAACACGGTCGCTAAAGAGGCGCTCGAAATACTCCAGGGCCGCCGGCTGATCCACCTCGGGCGTCTGGAAGGCAATCTTAATGACGTCCTCGTCGATGTCCTCGGGGCGGTCGACCACCGCCACATCGCAGTGGACCTCATAGCGCAAATGGTCGACGAACGCATCGTTGCCGCTCATGGTGTAGAGGTGTCCCTCACACGAAAGGGTCACGTCGGCATGGGGATATGCAACCACGGCATTCGCGATATCCATAGCAAGGCTACGCTCCATGGAACGCTTGACAACGGCACGTCCCTCGCTCATCACCAGGGCTCCGTTTTCGCATACATAGGCGAGCTCATCGGCCACCGGGGCAAACAGATAGCGCAAGCTCGCATATTGACGACCGCTCGCCGGCATAAACACGATGCCGCGACGATGCAGCTCATCGATGAGCTCAAAGGCCTCGGAACGCGGCTCGCGCTCCCCCGGATGCAGCAACGTGCCGTCCAAATCGCAGGCGATCAGCTTGATTCCCTCAAGACCCATATGCTTTCCCCCAAAGCACCTCATCAACAGCAAGACGGACTTTGAAAAGTTGCCTCTCAAAGTCCGTCTTGCTCATACGCACGTTAACCGCGCGCCTTCTTTACGATCGTAAAGTCGGGAGCCATACATACAACGGCATCCGCCGCGCTCGACACAAAGCGCCGGTCCGCATCGAGTTCACGGGTAACCACCGAGAGCCGAACGCCCTCGATACCCCAGAGCATGCGGCCCAAAACAGGCTGCACCGGCGTATACATGCGCACGGTATGGTCATCCGAGTCACCCCGGAAGAGCGGCACATGCATGTTGCCGATCTCCCAGCACGCATGCGCGAGCGCAATCGGGTCCATGCGGTCAACTTCGACCAAATAAACCTCGGCGCTGCGCAGGCGCACGACAACCGCCACGGGCACCATGCCCGAACGGTCGATGGCGAGCACGTCGCCGTCGGCAAGACGGCTGCCGTCGGCAGTATCCAGCCGAACATCGACCGTACGCCCCAGCTCCGTCACGCCCACAAACGCACACACATCAGCCTGGTCCCAATCGAGCAGTAGCCCGTCAACTTCAAAGACGCCGCCCAACTTCCGGCGAAGCAGAAGTTCATAGGACGGATCGTTGAGATTTCCCAAGCATGTCGTCGAAACCAAGCGTTCAGGCATACTCTAGCCCTCGACCTCGACGAGCTCGATATCAAAGTTGAGATCCTTGCCGGCCAGCTCGTGGTTGGCGTCGAGCGTCACGGCCTCAGGCGTCACGTCAATGACGACGGCGGGGACGGGCATACCGCTCGGCGTGGACAGGAAGAGCTTCATGCCCTTCTCGATCTGCTCGATGTTGGGAACCTGCTCGGCCGGGAAGGTCAGAACCATCTCGGGATTGTGCTCGCCGTAGGCATCGGCGGCAGGAATGTGCACGGTCTTCTTCTCGCCCACCTGCATGTCGACAACAGCGGCGTCGAAGCCCTTGATCATCTGGCCGGCGCCACAGGTGAACTCCAGCGGCTCGCCGCGATCGTAGGAGCTATCGAACTGCGTGCCGTCGTCGAGCGTGCCGCGATAATGAGTCTTGACCTTCTTGCCCTGGTTGGACATGGAAACCTCCGTGATAAGGGCGGCGCACAACGTGGGCCGCCATGAACATATGGCGCTAACTATACCCTAGTCATACAATTCAAAGACAGTTTGCAAAGAAACGCTGCAACCGGAGGAACCATGGCATATCCCGTATTTGACCTACACTGCGACACCGCCGACCGCATCGGCTGGGCCACGCTCGATCTCGACCTGCGCTTTACCGCCGGCACCGACGGTTATTTCCCCGGCGACGAAACGCATCCGCAAGATTTCGACCTCATCGAGGGCAACGCCTGTGCCATCTCGCTCGCAAAGATCGGCAACACGCCGTGGGCACAGTGCTTCGCCACGTTTGTCCCCGACGAGATTCCCACCGCCCACGCCGCGCGCTTCCAGGCACAGATCATGGCGCACATGAGCGGCCAGGCCATGCTCAACCACGACCGCATGGTCAACGTACGCAGCGCCGCAGACATTCGTCCCGCGCTCAAGGACGGCAAGGTCACCTGCATCCACACCATCGAAAACGCCACGTTCTTTGCCGAGGACCCCGCGCTGATCGAGGTGCTCAAGAGCCTGGGCGTACTCATGTCATCACTCAGCTGGAACGCGCAGGGACCGCTCGCGAGCGGACACGATACCCACGCCGGCCTCACCGCCGCCGGCATCGAGGCACTTACGCAGATGGAGCACGCCGGCATGGTACTCGACGTCTCCCACCTCAATGACGAGTGCTTTGACGAGGTTGTCGCCCACGCCACGCGCCCCTTCGTCGCCAGCCACTCCAACTCCCGTGCAGTTTGCGGCGCTAAGCGCAACCTCACCGACGACCAGTTCCGCACCATTCGCGACATGGGCGGCATCGTCGGCCTCAACTACTGCAGCGAGTTCCTCTCTAACGAAGCGACCAAAGAGACCGCCGCGGACGTCACCTTCGACCAGCTGGCGGCACATATCGAGCACTGGCTCGACCTGGGCGGCGAGGACGTCATCGCGCTCGGCGGTGACTGGGACGGTGCCACGGTGCCCGCTTTCCTCTCCGATGCCAGCAAGATGCCCGAGTTCCAGAACATGCTCTCCAAGCATTTTGGCAAGACCGTGATGCAAAAGCTCTGCAGCGACAACGCGCTTGCCTTCTTTGAGCGTTATTAATTTCATATCCCTTGAGCGGGCCGGCATGCCGAACGATCGACATGCCGGCCCGCTTCCAATCCAAAGGACCGCTTTTGACGCAGCAGTTTACGATTTCCGTATCCCGACCGGATGGGACGCCCATCCCCGTCGTCGTTACCAAAAAGCGCGTCAAGAACTTCAACCTACGCGTCACATCGAGCGGCGAGGTCCACGCCAGCGCACCGCTCGGCGCCAGCCGCGAGCGTATCGAAGCGTTTGTGAAGCGCAACAGCGCCTGGATTATCAGCCGACTTGCCCAGCGCGAGCAACGTCAGGCGACGGCGCGAGAGCCGCTCAGTCCCTCGTCCATCATTGCACTTTGGGGCAAGCCCATCACGGTACAGGATGCGCTCGATCACAACTTTGCATCACCCGCACCGCGACCCAAACAGGCCACCTTCGCAAGTTTTATGGGTACCGATAAATCGGACGAAGGCCCACAGGCCAAGCGGCACGCAATCCTCGACGGCCTAACGCCCAATGAGCTCCAAGCCCACATCGACCAGCTCTATACATCCGAAGTCACATCGGCGCTGCGCGATATGGTGCACGCATACGAAATCTCAATGGGTGTCGCCGTTTCCCGCGTTTCCGTACGCAGCATGAAAACGCGTTGGGGCTCCTGCACGCCCAAATCCGGCACCGTTCGCATCGCACGAGAACTTGCCGCCTACCCCGTCGAATGCCTCGACATGGTTGTCGCCCACGAGCTCGTCCACTTGCTCGAGCCAAGCCACAATCGGCGGTTTCACGCCCTGCTCGACACGTACTGCCCCAACAATAGTGCACTGTCCCAGCGGCTCAAGCAGCCACCCATAGAGACGTATTAGAACCGGTTAGCGCACGCGCTCTATCTCGACACCGCAGCTTGCCAGGGGAAGACCGACGGGTGCCCAAGGCTTATCGAGCTTAACACGCACGCCAAGCATCAGGGGGTAACGACGTAGCAGCATCTGCGCCACGCCCTCGGCTGCAGCCTCGATGAGCTTAAACGTATGCTCACGCAGATAGCCATCGACATCGTGGCACACCGAGCCGTAGTCAATCGAGGCGTCCAGGTTATCGTGCTCCCCCGCTGCACGCAGGTCGGCATAGAGCACCAGGGACACGATGAACTTCTGGCCCAGCGCGTTCTCTTCGGGATACACGCCGTGGTTGGCAAAGACCTCGAGACCGTCGATAGTAATGCGATCGGCATGGCGAAGATCGTCATAGCTCACGTGGGGCACCGCCGTTGCAGTGGATATTTCGCCCCTTCCACGGCGGGCGAGCTCGGCACCTTCAGTCTTGGTTGCATTCTCGGGCAGCTTCTTGTTACTCATCGCGATCGTCTCCTTCGTTTAGAACCCCGACCGCGCAAACTAACTACACGCGAATCGATAGGTTCTTTTTATCATCGCTCCAGTTGCAAGCATTGCGCGCGGGGCATGCAAAGCAGGCGCGCGACGCTTTGTCGGCTGCATAGAGCAGACGCTCAAGCGGTTGGCTGTTCACGCGCAGCTTTCGATGGCCCAGAATGGCCGTCTTAATGGCTGCGGCATCGGCCGGCTCAAACGCCACGTCATCGGGCATGCCGCCGAGAATCGCATCAGCGACGCGCTCGCTTGCAACATCATGGGATATACCCGATTCATACTGTTCATCTTTGCCGATATCGTGAAGAAGTGCCGTGGCGTAGATGACCTCACGGTCAAATTCGAGCTGTTCCTCGAGATTCTTGATCCACATAATACGAGCGACATCGAGCAGATGGTCAATACCGTGGCGGCAGAAGATGCGTCCCGATTCCAACTGTGCAATGTTGCCCAGGTGCCGCCGGAACAGACCGTTGGCACAGATGTAATCAATGCGAGGCATGGCACCAAAAGGCGCCAGGCCCGAAGCCATAAAACCGCGACGCGGCGTTCCCTCGTCAGTATTCGATGTAAAGTCGTTGACGACTCTCATAGTTAGCGTCCCAGCATCCTAAAGAACCGCTCCTCGAGCGCGGGATCGGTCTCAAAGACGCCGCGGCGAGCGAGCGTCACGGTCTTGGTGCCGGGCTTTTGCACGCCGCGCATGGTCATGCACATGTGCTCGGCTTCCATCAGCACGATTGCCCCTTGGGGGGCAAGATATTCCATGAGGGCATCGGCAACCTGTGTACACAGCTGCTCCTGCAGCTGCAGACGACGGGCATAGACCTCAACCGTGCGAGCAAGCTTAGACAGACCCGCCACGCGGCCGTTAGGGATATAGCCGATCGCAGCCTTGCCATAAAACGGCAGCAGATGGTGCTCGCACAGCGAGTAAAACGTGATGTCGCGCTCGATAACTAAATCGTTCGAAGCGACGGCAAAAGTTTTGGACAGGTGCTCCTCGGCACGCTGGTCCATACCGCCAGCAATCTCGCCATACATACGGGCGACGCGCGCCGGGGTCTCCAGCAGGCCCTCACGAGTTGGGTCCTCGCCTATGCCCTCAAGCAACAGCTTAATGGCGGCCTCAACTTTTTCCTGATCGACCATCTGGGCCTCACTTTTCCGATTTCACGTTCGCGCTATGGTACCACGCCCTTTGGCATCGGCCACAAGCTACATAGTATGGGTCGAATAGACCGGATCATCACGCCAAAGCTCAACCGCATCACAAAGCGCAACGCCCTCGCGCTCAGCACGGTCGCGCGTAGCGTTCATATCGATCACACGCTGGTTACTCGAGCCCCTAAAGCGCAATGAGATATCGTACAGATCCTGAACAAACGGGCCATCCACCAACATATCGAGGCAGGCAAGGATACGGTCCGTCGCCTCGGTATGGTGACGACCACCCGGCATAAGCTCCTCGAGCACGTCGCCGGTAAAGCACCAAATGGTCTTGCCCGACCCTGCAGGATAGGCCGCACGCACGCGTTCGATAAAGTCAACAAGCCCCGCCTGGTTCTCGGGCTCCATAGGCTCGCCGCCCAGAATCGTCAAGCCATCGATAAAGGGATGATCGAGGCTCTCGATAATCTTGTCCTCGACGGCACGATCGAACGGCTCGCCCGCAGCAAAGTCCCACGCGACAGAGTTAAAGCAATTCTTGCACCCACGACGGCACCCACTCACAAACAGAGAAGTACGAACGCCTTCTCCATCAGCAATGTCGAAATACTTAATGTTCGCGTAGTTCATAGGTAACTCTCCCGGGAGGCCGGGACATATCATCCCGTCCTCAAACATTCTCGGCCTTCGGCCTGCGAAACTGCGGGCGGGACGATATGTCCCGGCCTCATGCAAAGGGTAACTCAATGAACGAAGCGAACATCGAGTATAGGGTTCGAGGTCCAATAAAAACTTTGTTGCAGCTCAACCGCCATCGCAAGTAAATCGCAGCTGCAGCTCAAATTATTTCCGCTAAGAACTTCGAGGAGTGAGCAGGCCTCATGCTGCATCTCAGCTACGTCAACTTGGCCGCCCCGTAGCGAGGCCCCGGACCTTTGCTCGATATGAGTTCCGCACGAACAGGAGGCGCCAGTGGCGCCTCCGTCGTGAGCCAGGACTGTCCGAAATAGCGAGTAAAGGTCCGGGGCCTCGCTACGGGGCGGCCTGGGATGGTTATTAGAGATGCAGCACGCGGTCGCGGATCTCCTCGGTTCGGCCCTGGTTCCAGAATTGGGTACCGATGTAACCGCACGTGCGACGGGCGACATTCATCTTCTCCTGGTCACGATTGCCGCAATTGGGGCACTCCCACACCAGCTTGCCGTCATCCTCGACAATCTTGATCTCGCCGTCGTAACCGCACACCTGGCAATAATCGCTCTTGGTGTTGAGCTCGGCGTACATGATGTTGTCGTAGATGTACTGCATCACGCGGATGACAGCCTTGAGGTTGTCCTGCATGTTGGGAACCTCGACGTAGGAGATGGCACCGCCCGGCGAAAGCTGCTGGAACATGCCCTCAAACTTGAGCTTGTCGAATGCGTCGATCTCCTCGGACACGTGGACGTGGTAGCTGTTGGTGATGTAGCCCTTGTCCGTCACGCCCGGGATGATGCCAAAACGACGCTGCAGGCACTTGGCGAACTTGTAGGTCGTCGACTCAAGCGGGGTACCGTACAGCGAGAAGTCAATATCGCTTTCGGCCTTCCACTCCGCGCACTTGTCGTTCATGCGCTGCATGACGGCCATGGCAAAGGGCGTGCCCTCCTTCTCGGTGTGGCTGTGGCCCGTCATGTACTTGACGCACTCATACAGGCCGGCATAACCCAGACTAATGGTGGAGTAACCGCCCACGAGCAGCTTGTCGATCGTCTCGCCCTTCTTCAGGCGGGCGAGGGCACCGTACTGCCAAAGAATCGGTGCGGCATCCGAAAGCGTACCCATCAGACGCTCATGACGGCACAGCAGGGCGCGGTGGCACAGCTCAAGGCGCTCGTCGAAGATCTTCCAGAACTTGTCCATGTCCTGATGCGAGCTCAGCGCGACATCGGGCAGGTTGATGGTCACAACGCCCTGGTTAAAGCGACCGTAGTACTTGGGCTTGTTCGGGTCATAGTTCAGCGCGTTGGCCACGTTGTTAAATCCGTTACCGGAGCGATCGGGCGTCAGGAAGCTGCGGCAACCCATGCAGGTATAGCAGTCGCCGTTGCCCGCGGTCTCGCCCTTCGACAGCTTGAGCTCGCGCATCTTCTTCTCAGAGATATAGTCGGGCACCATGCGCTTGGCGGTGCACTTAGCGGCCAGCTGGGTCAGGTAGAAGTACGGGGAATTCTCGTGAACGTTATCGTCCTCGAGTACATAGATGAGCTTGGGGAATGCCGGGGTAATCCACACGCCAGCCTCGTTCTTAACGCCCTCGTAGCGCTGGCGAAGCGTCTCCTCCACGATCATGGCAAGGTCGTGCTTCTCCTGAGGCGTACGGGCCTCGTTAAGATACATAAAGACCGTCACGAACGGCGCCTGGCCGTTCGTGGTCATAAGCGTCACGACCTGATACTGGATCGTCTGGACGCCGCGACGAATCTCGTCACGCAGACGGTCCTCAACAACCTCGCGGACCTTTTCGGGAGATGCGGAAACGCCGAGCTCCTCGAGCTCGCGGGCGACCTCGCCGCGAATCTTTTGACGGCTCACCTCGACGAACGGGGCAAGATGGGTCAGCGAAATCGACTGGCCACCGTACTGGGAGGAAGCAACCTGAGCGATGATCTGCGTCGCGATGTTGCAGGCGGTCGAGAAGCTGTGCGGCTTCTCAATCAGCGTACCCGAGATAACAGTGCCGTTCTGGAGCATGTCCTCCAGGTTCACCAGATCGCAGTTGTGCATGTGCTGGGCAAAGTAATCCGAATCGTGGAAATGAATCAGGCCCTCATTATGGGCATCCACGATCTCCTGGGGCAGCAGCACACGCTGAGTCAGGTCCTTGGAGATCTCGCCGGCCATGTAGTCACGCTGAACGGAATTGACGGTCGGGTTCTTGTTGGAGTTCTCCTGCTTGACCTCTTCGTTGTTGCACTCGATCAGCGACAGAATCTTGTCGTCGGTCGTGTTCTTCTGGCGCTTCAGGCTCTGAACATAGCGATAGATGATGTAGTGGCGGGCAACCTCGTAGCAGTCGAGACGCATGATCTCGTCCTCGACCAGATCCTGAATCTCCTCGACCGACACGGTGTGGCCCGCGTTCTCACATGCCTCGGCGACGTTTTGTGCCGCGTAAACCACCTGGCGGTCGGTAAGACGAGAGCTCTCCTCGACCTCCAAGTTTGCGGCGCGGATGGCATTGACGATCTTATCGATGTCAAAGACAACCTCGGTGCCGCTGCGCTTGATGATCTTCATCCTCTTGCCTCTTTCGCGTCGTAGCCTCATTGCGCTTCAGAGCCAAACGATGCCCGGCAGGGCTTGCCCCTGTCTTGCGGCGCCGTCGCGCAATCTGTGTTCTCGATAAACCATAAGTCCTCATGCGGACAATCCTCGCGGCCGATCAAGCGGCTCAAAGGCGTGTCCAAATGGGACGAATAAGGTCTTCGTTCTCTGTCCGCCATCTATCATACGACAAAGAGGCATCTATATCCTGTATTCTTTTTTTAGGTCAAACACAACATATAGTGTTTCAGCAGGTCAAAGCAATTAGTCATTTTGCAGACGCATTAATTATGAGGGGTTCTTGGCAAGTCGGTAAAACGTTACCAACACGGCTACCTGCATGGCAGTTATAAAACCCCCTTAGTCAAGCCGCCGACAAATCCTACCAAAACCAAGCCGCTCACGCCAAAAGAATCCAAAAGATTATGCTTGACCAACATGTTGCGGTCACGGTCGGCCAGAACGTATGCAATCTGCCGGCACCTCTACGGGGACCTTGGATCAATATTTGGTGGCATATTTGACGGCGTGCTTGGTGGCAAAACAAAACAGCCCAGAGGACATAGCCTCTGAGCTGCGAACATTTGGTGGGCGTTAGAAGATTTGAACTTCTGACCTCTTCCGTGTCAGGGAAGCGCTCTCCCCCTGAGCTAAACGCCCAAATGGAGCGGACAACGGGGCTCGAACCCGCGACCCCAACCTTGGCAAGGTTGTGCTCTACCAACTGAGCCATGTCCGCTTACAAGGATTAATCTTACGTGATGCCCGCACCCTATGCAAGAACTTTTTTTAAAAAGTTTTGCAACGCCCTCGCGAACCTCGCGAAGACATCAGCCACCACGGAAGGCGCGGGCAAACGCAATCTCGCCGCAAGAGACCCCTACATCTCACCGAGCATGATCCAGGCAGAGCTGTCCTGCGCGAGCCTGCCGTCTGCAAGCGGTGATGAGGTGAGCAGGACCCTGCCCGCCGGCAGCTCCACGGGCGCTGCGCCGAAGTTCGTCACACACGCCCAGCCGTTGTCGCGGCGATAGGCGATAACGCCGCCCTCGGCGCCCTCGGCACCATCCGCAAGACCGGTGCGCCCGTCAAGATCGAGCCACGCAAGATCGTTGGCGCAACCGCGCAGCTTGCGCCGAAGCCAGAGGGCGTCACGATAGAGCGCAAGCATCGATGTCGGGTCCGCTTCTTCCCTATCGGCAGCGTAATCGGAAAACCATGCAGGTTGCGGCAGATGGGGCGCCGCATCGGCGTCCGCCGGCGAAAACCCAAACGATCCGCCCTGCGCGGGATCGTCCGCCGCCACCCACGGCAGGGGCACACGGCAGCCGTCGCGCCCCTTCTCACGCTTCGGTCCGCGCGTATTGGTCGCAGTAGGATCTTCGAGTGCAGCCCACGGGATGTCAGCCACCTCAAAAAGGCCGAGCTCCTCACCCTGATACACGTATGCCGAGCCCGGAAGCGCCAGTTCAAGCAAAAGGGCCGCCCGCGCGCGGCGCTCGCCGAGTTCACGGTCCTCGTCATAAGACGACCCATCGCGTAAGAGCCAGTCGAGCGCAATCTGGTGGTAGCGCGTCGCCTTGATTTGCGGCAGGGCATAGCGTGTCGCCACGCGCGGCACGTCGTGGTTGGAGAGTACCCAGGTCGAGGCGGAATCGGATTCGACGGCTGCCTTCAAGCCCTTCTCGATTGCAGTGTGCATGTCATCATAGGTCCAAGTGGCCTTGGCAAACTCAAAGTTGAATGTCTGGCCAAGCTCGCTGGGACGCGCATAGAGATACTGGCGCTCGGGCAGCACCCACGCCTCGGCAACGGCACTGCGCGGCGGATTATAGCGGTCGAACACGCGGCGCCACTCGCGATAGATCTCGTGGACCTCATTGCGGTCCCACAGCGGATGGGTGCCGTCGTCAACCATGTCATCGCCCTCGGCGAGATGCCACCGGTCGAGGTCATCGCGGTCGAGATCCTTGGCGAGACCCTGCGCCACATCAATGCGAAAGCCGTCGACGCCTCGATCGCTCCAAAACGCCAGGACGTCGCAAAAGAGCGCATGAACCTCGGGGCATGACCAGTCAAAGTCCGGTTGCTCGGGCGTAAACATGTGCAGATACCACTGACCGTCCGCAACACGCGTCCATGCGGGGCCGCCAAAGTTGGCATTCCAATTGGTGGGAGGCAGCTCGCCATGCTCGCCGCGACCATCGCGGAAGATATAACGGGCGCGCTCGGGCGATCCGGGGCCGGCGGCAAGAGCGGCTTTGAACCAGGGGTGCTGGTTGGATGAATGGTTGGGCACGATGTCGACGATGACCTTGATGCCGCGCGCGTGAGCCGCAGCGATCATGTCATCGAAGTCGTCAAGCGAGCCGAGACGCGGGTCGACATCGCAGTAGTCCGCCACATCATAGCCGCCATCGACAAGAGGCGATGGGTAAAACGGGCTCAGCCAGATGGCCTCGATACCCAGCCGCTCAAGATAGTCCATCTGCTGGGTAATGCCCGCGATATCGCCCAGACCCGAACAAGTCGAATCCTTAAACGAGCGCGGGTAGATCTGATAGATCGCGGCATCGGACATCCATGAGCGCGAAGAAGACTTTTCTGTAGCCATGGGGCGTATCTCCCTTGCAACGAGGTTATGCGAGATGCCCACGATGATACGCCCAAAGCGGACATTCGCGACAAACAACGCCACAGCCACGCCCCAAAACGATCGCCCCCTCTCGGGTTCAAGCCTCCTGGGACGAATCGACCGATTAGTGAAAAGAACGGAAGACCCACTTTCCCGGCCACGACAGACACTATGACCCAATCCGAGGGCACTAAAAAGGCAGGAGCCCCCGCTCGTGACCGCGGGTCGGGGCTGCGACAATGATGTTGAAGTGCCATAGGCGCAGCCGCGCCGCAACGAGGTTGGGAGGCTCCCATGCC